>NZ_JBCIYT010000006.1:0-465877 GCF_050455485.1 Neorhizobium sp. BT27B
CAACTCTTTCAGCGGTTGATCGAACGCCCCGTCGACAAAGCCTGGGGCGTGTAGGAAAAATCGGTCTCGAATGGATAGGTAGGCCGGTTTCGAAGGTCATTGGAAAGTCGCTCCACGAACTGATCCACCACACCGGGAGACAGCGCCATCAGATTGGGATTGGCGATTGGAGCCAGTTCGGGGGAAAGGTATCCCGACTTCACCACGATGATTTTGGCGCCGTGCGGATCGAGTCCCAGACGCACGAAATCCGCGAGATAATGGTACGGACGTCGCTTGGCGGAAAGCACAAGTTCGATGCCGCCAATCACGACCACGGCCTGCCTGTCAGCAGGATCTTGTGCCTCTGACAGGAATTTGACATTTGCGCCGACATGAATTGGCTTGCTGTTGATCGCGTCCAATGATGCGCCGACTGAAAGGTCGAGCACGGCACCAATACCGGCCGCGTAGCAGGCCTCTGTTGCGGCTCTGTCCGCAATGCCGGCAAAAATGACGCCCTGCGCATTGGCGGCAATCAGCGCAGCAAGAACCTCGGCCCGGTCGCCCACGCCGCCACCGGTCGGGTTATCACCGGATTCTGCCAGAACGACGGGAGCTGTACTGCTGGTGATTGCCTTATCGACACATTCCTGAATGGAACCGGTTTCGCAACCGAAGATGAATTGTTCGCGTACATCCCAGTAAGCCTGAGCCACACGTTTCGCCTCGCGTTCCAGAACGGCGCGGTCGGTCCCGGTCATGATCGCGCAGGCTTTTGCCCGCGGTTCGTCGGCCCAGACGTAACCGACCATCAGCGATGCATCCCATACCCCGGGCATGGCGTCGATCTCCGGCAGCATGGCGTAAAGGCTTTTTGCCGGTTCATCGACCGTGCTGGTGCGCTCGCCCGGCAGTACGACTGGAATTGGTGCCCACACGATGATCGGTTTTTCTCCGGTCTTCAGGCTGCGAACCAGCATTGATACCGAACGACGCATGGTTTCCTCGACGTCGATATGGGGCGCGGTGCGGTAGGTGGAATACATGTCGAGGGCGTCGAGAATACGCTGGCTGACATTGCCGTGCAGGTCGTAGCTCGCCGATAGGGTACAATCAGGTCCGACCAGTTCGCGTGCGGAGGAAATCCAGTCACCTTCGGCGTCCTCCATTCCCTCCACATACATGGCGCCATGCATGGCGAGATAAAGCCCGTCGAGCGGCAGAAGCGGCTTCAGGAGTTCCAGAAACTCGGCCTTGAAGGCTTCATATGTGACCCGCGCCACGGGGCCGCCGGCAATCGCGCGGGCGTGAATGGTCGGCAGGAATTCGGCGTCATAATCCTTGAGAAAGGCGAAATAGGGCGCTTTGCTCAGCTCTTCGCCGCGGGTGACGCGAAAATCCTTCTCCTCGTTGAGAACCGGGTTGTAGGTGCTGCATTCGATGTGGATGCCGCCGACTGCAATGCGCATGGGAAACCTCGATATGATGCTCAATTGCTATTGGGGCCGATCAGAAAGTTATGGGCTGCAATGCTGGCAGCGCCTCGCGCCCAGATATCGCTGGAGACACGGCGCAGACGGATCGGCGTCTGCCCGGCATAGCGCGGCAGGACATTGGTTTCGATTGCCTGCTGCATGACGGTTCCGAAAAGGCCCTGCAGGCCGTCTTCGGTATGGGTGATGAGAATGAGCCCGGGGTCGTTCATCTGGATGAGATTGGCGATGGCAAGCCCCAGTGCCGAGCCGGCGCGGTGCAGAATATTGATCGCCGCAGCGTTGCCGGTTGAAGCGATCTTCTCGATATCGGACAGGCAGGTGCAGGCAAAACCCTCGGCGCGCGCCATCTCCTTGATGGCGTTCATGGAAGCAATAGTGTCCAGGCAACCGCGTTTGCCGCAGCGGCAGGGTGCGCCGCCCGGTTCCACCGTGCAATGAGCGATCTCGCCGGCGCCGCCATGGTTCCCACGGTATAGCCTGCCGTCGATCACATGGGCGCAGCCGATGCCATCGCCGAGCGAGACGACGCTGAAATTCTGCTGGTCGCGGGTACTGCCGAAAAGTTTCTCATGAACGGCAATCGCCTTGGCGTCGTTCTCGATGAACGTGTCTATGCCTGTATGTTCGCGAATGATCTGCGCGAGAAGCACGCCCTGCCAATTGAGCAGCGTCGATTGGATACAGGTTGCCTGACGCTCGTCGACGAAGCCGGAAAGGGCAATGCCGATACCGCCGATCTTTGCGGCGGCATGCGGGTGAGCCTTGAACAGATCCGGCAATCGCTCGGCAATCAGTCTCGCAATTGTCTGCGGATCGCGCGACAGCGGCATGTCGATCTGGGCAATAACCTTGCCGCCGAGATCGCAGAGGATCATCGGTGCCGGATCCTGAATGAGCGATATGCCGGCAAAAAATGCCCATTCCGGTTGCAGGTCCAGCCGTATCGAAGGGCGCCCCCGACCATAGATCGTACCGGCCTCATGCAGAACACCCAGATCGATCAAATCCCGCGCAAGCCCGCTCATTGCCGCCTTGCTCAAACCCAATGCGACAGCCATCTCCGTCCGGCTCAAGGGGCCGGATTCACTGATGACACGCAGAAGCTGGCGGTGGGAGGCGGTGAGCATGGTTTGGTTGTCCGGGAAACGAGTGACTTGACACTAAGTTCACAAAATGAACAAATCAACGGCAATAAATAACAAAAATGATCTAAGGCGGTGCGCCGCTTAAAGTGAAAAACAAGAGGGTGAACGGATGAATATGATCGACAATAAACATCGCCGCCGTCTGGTTCTGGGCTGTGCCCTTGCCGTTGGTCTGTCCATGCCATTTGCAATGCCGGCTATCGCGGCGGCCGCCACGTTGACGGTCATGCAAAGCGAAGCGCCGCGCTCCATGGATCCCGGTGACCAGACAGCCACCTACACGGCAGCCGTTCTCGATCCGATGTACGAGGGGCTTGTGCGCCGCGACCCGGATCTCTCTCTGCGTCCGGCGCTTGCGACCGAATGGACGGCCGATGCATCCGGTCTGCTATGGACGTTCAAATTGCGTCACGGCGTGAAATTCCATGACGGCACGCCTTTCGATGCCGATGCCGTGGTGAAGAATTTTGCCCGCCATCTCGATACCAAGCGCGGTCTCGCCGCCAGCGGCCGTCTGCGCACCTTTCTGGACAGCGTGACAGCGATCGATTCCTCAACCGTGCAGTTCAAGCTGAAGACAAAATATCCGGCCTTCATCGCGCTTCTGTCCACCGGACCTTGCCTGATTGTCAGCCCGACGGCGGATGCTGCCGGCACGATCGGAACAAAGGCTGTTGGCACCGGCCGCTACAAGCTCGCCGAATACAAGTCCGGTGAATATGTGCTGCAGACAAAAAACACCGAATGGTGGGGCGGTGCGCCGAAAGGTGCGGACGAGATCAAGTGGACATGGACTGCCGAAACATCCGTGATGAGCATGGCGCTGCAGACGGGGGATGCCGATATCGTCAATCCCTTACCACCAGCCTTTGCCAACCAGCTCAAGAATAATCCCGACATGGTCGTCAACGCTTCTGACGGTTCGGCGGTATTCTGGGTGTCGTTGAATACAAAAATGAAGCCGCTGGATGATGTCAAAGTCCGTCAGGCGCTGAATTATGCGACGGATCGCCAAGGTCTGGTGCGCGCGTTCATGCAGGGTTATGCGACACCGGCCAATTCGCCGCTTGCCCCCGTCACTCCCGGCTATGACAAGTCGCTGGCGCCTTATGAATACGATATCGACAAGGCAAAGGCGCTGCTGGCCGAAGCCGGTTATCCCGATGGATTTTCGATGACCACGATCGTGCAGGAGCAGGAAGCCCGCATCGGCGAACTGCTGCAGGCCATGTGGGCCAAGGCCGGTGTCAAGCTGGAGGTCAAGCGCATGGAGGGTGGTGTCTGGTCGAAGGCCGCCTTCCTCGACCCTGCAGGCAAGGAAAAGGAAGGTATCAGCTCATCGATCGCTTCCTGGTCTTCCGGTGTCAGTGGCGCCGATCTGCAGTTTCGCCCGCTTTATTATAGCAAGAGCGCTTCTCCGGCCGGTGCCAATCTCGGTTTCTTTTCCGATCCGAAACTCGATGATCTGATCGACAAGGCTGCTTCCACATTGGATGAAAAGGCCCGCAATGCGATCTATGGCGAGGCCCAGAAGCTCGTGAACGAGCAGGCGCCGCACGTGCTGCTCTATACCAAGCAGGATCTCTATGCGACGCGCTCCAATGTCAGCGGGGCCTGGATGATTCCAGGTGGTCTCGTCGTGGTCAAAGACGCCAGCAAGTAGGGCATGAGATCGCGGTCGGGAAAACCCGACCGCCTCTTTGCCGAGAAAGCGCATGAAAGCTTATATTCTCCGAAAACTGCTGGCCCTGCCGCTGATCCTGATCGGTGTGTCATTGCTGGTTTTTCTCGCCATCCGGGCGCTTCCGGGCGATCCCGCACGCCTGATGGCCGGACCCGAGGCAACGCAGGAAGCGGTCGACAACATGCGTACGCGGTTGGGGCTCGACCGCACGCTGGTCGTCCAATATGCGGATTTTGCAGCCAATGCCGTGCAGGGTGATCTGGGGCTGTCGATCAAGTCAAAACTGCCGGTGGTCGAAGAGATCACGGAGCGCATGCCCTATACGATCGGGCTCGCCATCTGCGCCTATCTTCTGGCGATCAGCATCGGTGTGCCCGCCGGCATGATCGGTGCGATCTATCGACATGGCTGGCCGGATCAGGCCGTCATGCTGCTGGCGATCGTCGGCGCCTCCATTGCCAATTTCTGGCTGGCGCTGATGGCGATGAACACGTTTTCGGTGGGGCTTGGCTGGTTGCCGCTGCTCGGCGCCGCGTCATGGAAGAGTTTTATCCTGCCCTCGGTAACGCTCGCCGTTCTGCCGACCGCAGTGATTGCCCGCATGACACGTTCGAGCATGATCGAGGTGCTGGCGCAGGATTATATCCGCACCGCGCGCGCCAAAGGGCTGGCACCGGGGTCGGTTTACTGGAGCCATGCGCTGCGCAATGCCATGATCCCCATTGTCACCATCATCGGCCTGAATTTCGGCAGCCTGATCGGCGGTGCAGTGGTAACCGAATCGGTGTTCAACTGGCCTGGCATCGGTCGGCTGCTGGTCGATTCCGTGCGTTATCGCGACTATCCCGTTATCCAGGGCGTCACATTGGTGGCCGTTACCGGCGTGGTGATGATGAATTTTCTGGCGGAGCTGCTGATCGCCGTCCTCAACCCCAAGATCAGGCTGGATTGATCATGGCCCTGCAGACAGACGCAGAAACCACTATGCGCCGATCGTGGGCGCAAACGCTGTGCCGGACAGCCTATTGGGCAATGGCACATCGAAGCATCATCATTGGCGCCGGTCTGGTCGGCCTTATCGTGCTGGCTGCCATCCTTGCCCCCTTCATTGCACCGACAGACCCTTACGAGCAGGATCTTCTGTCGACGATGATGTCGCCGTCCTGGGCGCATCCTTTCGGCACAGACGACAATGGCCGCGATATCCTTGCCCGCGTTCTCTACGGCGCGCGCATCTCGCTTCTGGAAGTGGTTCTCAGTGTCGGCCTGTCGGTTTTTGTCGGCGTGCCGCTCGGTATCTTTGCCGGCATGGCGAGCAGAATGGCCGATCAGGCCATCATGTGGGTGATGGACATTCTGTTTGCCTTCCCGGGTATCGTGCTCGCTATCCTCATCGTCAGCGTGCTCGGCTCCAGCCTGATGAACCTGATGATTGCCATCGCCATCTTCTCCGTGCCGGTTTACGCGCGCTTGAGCAGAAACCTGACGCTCGGGCTGAAAAGCATGGAATATGTGGAAGCAGCCGTGTCGCTCGGCATTTCCCGTCGCCGCATCATGACGCATTATATCCTGCGCAATGCCGTCGGGCCGATCATCGTGCAATCCACCCTGACGGCCGGTACCGTCATCCTGTCGGCCGCCAGCCTTTCTTTTCTTGGCCTCGGTGCGCAGCCGCCGCTGCCGGAATGGGGCGCGATGATGAGCGACGGTCGCAACTATCTCGGCCTCAACATCTACATGTCGCTGTTTCCCGGTCTTGCCATTATGGTCACCGTGCTGGGCTTCAATATTCTCGGTGACGGATTGCGTGACCTGCTGGACCCACGGCAATGACGCAGTTGCAGAGTTCCAATCACGGCGGCATGGGTGCGGCCGATCCGGTTTATGCCATCGATATCGGCGGCTCGTTCATGAAGTTCGCAGCATCGCCGGAGCCCGGAACGGTGCGCATACTCGACCGCGTCGAAACACCTGTTGGTTCGTGGCCGGACTTTTTGGCTACCGTATCGTCACTGATCGTGCGGCATGTCCCGTCGGATCATCGCAACGCAGCTCTGGCGCTGTCGATTGCCGGTCTGATCGATCCGAAAAATGGTGCCGCGACGTCAGCCAATATTCCCTGCATTACCGGCAGGCATCTGGCGAACGAACTCGAAATTGCTCTTGGCCGGCCGGTTTTTGCCGCCAACGATGCCGATTGTTTCACGCTTGCTGAGGCCAATGAGGGCGTCGGTCGCGGTCATCCCGTGGTCTTCTGCGCCATCATGGGCACCGGTATCGGCGGTGGGTTGGCGATCAATGGCCGTTTGATCAGAGGTGCCGGTGGTGTCACCGGCGAATGGGGGCATGGCCCGGCGCTGAATACGACGGTCGATTTCGGAGCCGGTGACACGGTTTTCATACCACGCTTCGCCTGCGGCTGTGGTCAGTCCGGATGTGTTGATACGATCGGTGGCGCGCGCGGAATGGAGCGTCTGCACCAGTTTCTGCATGGGAGCAAAAGCACCAGCCATGAAATTCTTGACGCATGGTCGGGCGGTGATCCGGCTGCCGATCGCACCATGACCGCATACCTGCAATTGGTCGCGGATCCGCTGTCGCTGGTGGTGAACATCACCGGTGCATCGATCGTGCCGGTCGGCGGCGGTCTCGCCTCTGAACCGAAATTGATTGCCGCATTGGACGCAGCCGTCCGAAAACGCGTGCTGAACCGGTTCGACCATCCAATCGTCATACCTGCCATCCGTCAGGATGACGGCGGACTGGTGGGGGCGGCTGTGCTGGCGCGACAGGGCCGGGTTGAGGGCCATAACGAGGGCGCTGCATGACCATTCTGCTCGAAGTCTGCGTCGATAGCCCGGCAGGTCTCGCTGCCGCCATCGAAGGCGGGGCAGATCGAATCGAACTCTGTGCCGCGCTCGATGTCGGCGGCCTGACACCTTCGCCGGGATTGATGGCTCTGGCAGCGCGCGCGCCGATCCCGGTCCATGCGCTGGTCCGTCCGCGGGCCGGTTCCTTTATCTTCGGCTCCGATGACGAGGCGGCCATGGCCGCCGATATCGACGCGGCCCTGACGGCTGGCCTTGCCGGCGTGGTGATTGGTGCGAGCCGAGAGGATGGCAGGCTCGATACGGCCATGCTGGCGCGGCTCAAGACCGTTGCCGGTGAGGCAGGTGTCACGCTCCACCGTGCTTTTGATCTCGTGCCGGATATGGATATCGCACTCGAACAGGCCATCGACCTCGGTATGGAGCGCATCCTAACCTCCGGGGGCAGGCTGACGGCGATAGAGGGTGCCGATGAAATTACCCGGCTCATGAAGAAGGCCGCCAGCCGAATCCGCATCATGCCCGGTAGCGGTTTGCGGCCCGACAATGTTGATCACCTGCTGAGATGCGGTGTCGGCGACGTCCATGCATCCTGCCGCAGGGCAATCCTTGCAGATCCCGATGATCGTGCCACAGCTTTCGGTTTCCAGTCGAAAGAGGCTTTTGCAACGGATGCCGATATCGTCCGGCAGATGCGCGCAAGGCTGGATGGCTGGCGAGACGACAACAAGTAACGCCGCCGGCGTTTGCATCTTGCCCGGCGGCCCGCTATCCAGAACGTCCCGACATTGTCCCCCGAGGTTATCCCGCATGTCCGCTTCCCTGCCGCAAAAGACCTATGATGCCTTCCTGTTTGATATGGACGGAACCATCCTGAACTCGATTGCGTCGGCAGAACGTGTCTGGGGACGTTGGGCAGAAAGCCATGGGCTGGATGTCGAAAAATTCCTTCCGACCATGCACGGCAAGCGTGGCATCGACACGATCACCGAACTAAACCTTCCGGGTGTCGACCCGGCAGCAGAAGCGGCCATCATTCTGCAGGGTGAGATCGATGATGTCGAAGGCGTCGTGCCGATCCCCGGCGCCATCGAATTTCTGGCGTCGATCCCGCCGGAAAAATGGGCGATCGTCACCTCCTCGCCGATCATGCTGGCCAAGCGCCGGCTTGCGGCTGCCGGCATCACCGAGCCGCGCTTCATGGTGACCGCCGAGGATGTGAAGGTCGGCAAACCCAATCCGCAATGCTATATTCTCGGTGCCGAACGTGTCGGCATCAGCCCGGCCGAAGCGCTGGTCTTCGAAGACGTCATGGCCGGCGTCAAAGCAGGTGAAGGGGCGGGCGCCGATGTCGCCGTGATCAGCCACACCCATGCGCATCCGCTTGAAACCAGCCATCTGACGATTGCCGATTACCGCGATCTGACCACGCATGTCGATGCGGATGGCCGCCTGTCGCTTCAGAGAAGATAGAGCCTCTCTAAACTGCGGCTCATACCTTGATCTGAATCAAGGTCGCTAAACACATCAAATGACATTTCTGCCTGAGAGCGGCGGCTGAACATCGGTTCGGCCGTCCGTCATATGCTTCAGGGGGATGTTCGCGATGAACAATACCATTACCATTGGCGGGTTGGTTGCCGGGGCGTTTCTTGCGCTTCTGGGCGCCGGCTTTGCCCATGATGACCTTTTTGCCGCCCATATGTGGGTGCTTTTCTTCTGTCTTGCCATCAGCACGGTCGTCGTTGTGCGCCGTGTTGATTTCTCCGGCGCAGGCCGGGCAAGCAGCCGGGATGATCAGTCCGGCTATTTCGACGAAGTCATCCGCTATGGAACGATCGCCACGGTCTTCTGGGGCGTCGTCGGTTTTCTGGTCGGTGTTTTCGTGGCGCTACAACTGGCGTTTCCGGTGCTCAATCTGGAGCCCTTCCTGACGCTCGGCCGTGTGCGGCCGCTGCACACGTCAGCGGTCATTTTTGCATTCGGTGGCAATGCTCTCATCGCAACCTCCTTCTACGTCGTCCAGCGGACGTCTCGCGCCCGCCTGTTCGGTGGCGGCCTCGCCTGGTTCGTGTTCTGGGGCTACCAGCTTTTCATCGTCATGGCGGCGACCGGTTATCTTCTGGGTATCACCCAGGGCAAGGAATATGCCGAGCCGGAATGGTATGTCGATATCTGGCTCACCATCGTCTGGGTCGCCTATTTGCTGGTTTTCCTCGGCACGATCCTGAAGCGCAAGGAACCCCACATCTATGTGGCCAACTGGTTCTATCTCGCCTTCATCGTCACCATTGCCATGCTGCATATCGTCAACAATCTGGCGGTGCCGGTCTCCTTTCTGGGCGTAAAAAGCTATTCCGCCTTTGCCGGCGTTCAGGACGCCCTGACCCAGTGGTGGTACGGCCATAACGCCGTCGGTTTCTTCCTGACGGCAGGATTCCTCGGCATGATGTATTATTTCGTGCCCAAGCAGGCCGAACGTCCGGTTTATTCCTATCGCCTGTCGATCATCCACTTCTGGGCCCTGATCTTCATGTATATCTGGGCAGGTCCGCACCACCTGCATTATACGGCGCTGCCTGACTGGGCGCAGACGCTCGGCATGGTCTTTTCCATCATGCTGTGGATGCCGTCCTGGGGTGGCATGATCAACGGCCTGATGACGCTGTCGGGCGCCTGGGACAAGATCAGAACCGACCCGATCATGCGCATGATGGTCATGGCGATTGCCTTCTACGGCATGTCGACCTTCGAAGGCCCGATGATGTCGGTCAAGGCCGTCAACTCGCTCAGCCATTATACCGACTGGACCATCGGTCACGTCCATTCCGGCGCACTTGGCTGGGTCGGGATGATCTCCTTCGGCTCGGTCTACTTCCTCGTGCCGAAACTGTGGGGCCGCAAGCGTCTCTACAGCCTTGCCATGGTCAACTGGCACTTCTGGCTCGCCACGCTCGGCATCGTTGTCTACGCCGCCGTCATGTGGGTTGCCGGCATCCAGCAGGGTCTGATGTGGCGCGAATACGATGACCAGGGTTTCCTCGTCTATTCGTTCGCAGAAACCGTGTCGGCCATGTTCCCCTATTACCTGCTGCGTGCGCTCGGCGGCGCCATGTACCTCGCCGGCGGCATCATCATGGCCTTCAACGTCACCATGACCATTCTTGGCCATGAACGCGAAGAACGGCTTCCCGGTCAGGCTTCGGCCAACCTGCAGCCCGCCGAATAAGGACGAAACTCATGTCTTTGATGGATAAACATCAGTTCATCGAGCGCAACGCGACCCTGCTTCTGGTCGGCTCGCTGCTCGTCGTGTCGATCGGCGGCATCGTGGAAATCGCGCCGCTTTTCTATCTCGAAAACACCATCGAGAAGGTGGAGGGGATGCGTCCCTATTCACCGCTCGAACTGGCCGGCCGCAACATCTACATCCGCGAAGGCTGTTACGCCTGCCATAGCCAGATGATCCGTCCGTTCCGTGACGAGGTCGAACGGTATGGCCATTACAGCCTGGCGGCCGAATCCATGTACGACCATCCCTTCCAGTGGGGCTCCAAGCGCACGGGGCCGGATCTCGCCCGTGTCGGTGATCGTTATTCCAACGAATGGCACGTCCAGCATCTCACCGATCCGCGGTCGGTCGTGCCGGAATCGGTTATGCCGAGCTATGCCTTCCTGAAGGAAACGAACCTCAAGGTCACTGACGCCACGATGGAGCTGACGGCCAACAGCCGCGTCGGCGTTCCCTATACGGAAGAGATGCTCACCAGCGCCAAGGCGGATCTGGAGGCACAGGCCAATCCGGATGCCGATACATCCGGCCTGCTGGAACGCTACCCCAAGGCCAAGGTCGGCAATTTCGATGGCGACCCGGCTCGGTTGACCGAGATGGATGCGCTCGTCGCCTACCTGCAGGTGCTCGGCACGCTGGTCGATTTCTCGACCTATGACGATGCCACCGGTTATCGCTGAGGAGAGGCTCTCATGGAAACCTACACAGCAATGCGTCACTTCGCCGATAGCTGGGGCCTGCTTGCCATGGCTCTGTTTTTTGTCGGCGTCATCTTCTTCACCCTGCGTCCAGGCGGCAAGGCATCGGCGGACAGGGCTGCGCATATCCCTCTGAAGGAGGACTGAGCCATGGCCGAAAAACATGTCGATGAAATCAGCGGCGTCGAAACCACCGGTCATGAGTGGGATGGCATTCGCGAGTTGAACAACCCGCTGCCGCGCTGGTGGTTGTGGACTTTTTATGCCTGTATTGTCTGGGCTCTCGGTTATACCGTCCTCTACCCGGCATGGCCGATGCTGACGCAAGCCACACCCGGCATTCTCGGTTATTCCAGCCGAGCCGAATATGCGGCTGAAAGTGCCGGTGCAAAGATTGCCCAGGGCGGAATTATCGAGAAAATCTCGAAATCCTCGCTGCAGGAAATCGTTGCCAATCCGCAGATGAACCAGTTTGCCATTGCCGGCGGTGCATCCGCCTTCAAGGTCAATTGCTCCAACTGCCATGGTTCGGGTGCTGCCGGTGGTATCGGTTATCCCAACCTCAATGATGACGACTGGCTCTGGGGCGGCGATCTCGACACGATCCAGCAGACGATCGCACATGGTATCCGTGATGCCGTCGATCCGGACACCCGGATTGCCGACATGCCGGCCTTCGGAGAGATGCTGCAGCCGGACGAAATCCGTCAGGTCGCCGCCTATGTCAGCAGCCTGACCGGCACCCCAAAAAATGCTGCCTTGGTCGAACCCGGCAAGCAGATTTTTCTCGACAACTGCTCCTCCTGTCATGGCGAGGATGCCAGGGGAAATCGTGAGCTTGGTGCGCCCAATCTGGCCGATGCCATCTGGTTGAAGGTCAATGGGGAAGCGGAAATCGCCGAACAGGTTCGTGCGCCAAAACATGGTGTCATGCCGGCCTGGCAGGCCCGTCTGAGCAGCGACACCGTCAAGCAGTTGACCGTTTACATCCATTCGCTGGGTGGTGGCGAATAAGCAGGAACGGAGCGGATTTTTCTCTGTTGCAATCCTTGGGCCGCGCTTTGCTGAAAGGTGCGGCCTTCTCATTTGTCAATTCTGTCGCACCCGAAACTTGACCTAGGTCAAGGTTTGCCATGGGCCGCGGTGGGAAAAGGGCGGAACAAGAAGTGGATCGTCCCATGAACCTTTATACGGCAAACCACCTCCAGCCCGCTGGCGGCGCCAGAGGACCGGGGAATGGCTCCGGAAGCGGCTCCGGTCCGGTTCCGCCATCGGAACCGCTTTACGAAAAGCGCCAGAAGATCTTTCCGAAAAGCGTCAAGGGCCGCTTCCGCCGCTTCAAATGGCTGTTCATGGTGGTGGCGCTGGCGATCTATTACCTGACGCCATGGATCCGCTGGGATCGTGGTCCGCACGCGCCCGATCAGGCGGTGCTCATCGATCTGTCGGCGCGACGGTTCTATTTCTTCTTCATCGAGATCTGGCCGCAGGAATTTTTCTTCGTCGCCGGCCTGCTGGTCATGGCAGGGCTGGGTCTGTTTTTGCTGACATCGGCGGTGGGGCGGGCATGGTGCGGATATGCCTGTCCGCAGACGGTCTGGGTTGACCTCTTCCTGGCCGTCGAACGTTTTATTGATGGAGATCGCAACGCTCAGATCAAGCTCAACGCCAGCGCATGGACCTTCGCCAAGATCTCCAAACGCGTGACAAAACACGCGATCTGGCTGGCAATCGCGGTGCTGACAGGCGGCGCCTGGATTTTCTATTTTGCCGATGCGCCCGGTCTGGCATTCGATTTCGTCACGGGTCAGGCGGCGATCGTTGCCTATTCGACCGTCGCGACCCTGACCGCCACGACCTATATTCTCGGCGGGCTGATGCGCGAGCAGGTCTGCATCTACATGTGTCCCTGGCCCCGTATCCAAGGCGCCATGCTGGATGAGCATTCACTGGTCGTCACCTATAACGACTGGCGGGGAGAGCCGCGTAGCCGTCATGCCAAGAAAAGGGTAGCCGGCGGTCAGTCGGTTGGCGATTGTGTCGATTGCGATGCCTGCGTGGCGGTCTGTCCCATGGGCATCGACATCAGGGATGGTCAGCAGATGGCCTGCATCACCTGCGCGCTTTGTATCGATGCCTGCGACAACGTCATGGACAAGATCGGCAAGCCACGCGGCCTGATCGCCTATGCCACGCTCGACGAATACGATGGCAACATGGCGCTGGCGACCAATGGTGGCCAGACCGCTATCGAGCCGGCCCGCGTTCGTAATTCCGATGGGTCTTTCGTTGATCGCATCCGCGAGTTCCACTGGCAGGTGATCTTTCGCACCCGTACGCTGATCTATTTCGGCATCTGGGCCCTGATCGGACTGGGGCTGGTCTATGCGCTTCTGACGCGTGACCGGCTGCAGCTCAATGTCGTGCATGACCGCAATCCGCAATTCGTGCTGGAATCGGACGGGTCGATCCGCAACGGCTACACGGTCCGGCTTCTCAACATGGTGCCGGAGCCGCGCACCATCATGCTGTCGCTCGACGGCCTGCCGCAGGCAAGCATGCGTGTTGTCGGCATCACGGATGTTCCCGGCAACATCGTTGCCATTCCGGCCGAACCGGACAAGGCGATGGCGCTTCGCGTCTTCGTGACGTTACCGCCCGATGGCGATGCAAAGGCTTCGCCGGTGCGTGATTTCCGCTTCATCGCCGAGGATCGCTCCAGCCATGAGAGCGACGCCTACAATGCCACGTTCAACACGCCAGGAGGAAAAAAATGATCGGCGCCGAGAAGAAGCCCTTTACCCTGACCGGTTGGCACATGTTGGCGATCATGCTGTCGTTTTTCGGTGTCATCATTTCGGTCAATTTCTTCATGGCCTATAAGGCGGTGAGCAGCTGGAGCGGCCTGGTTGTGCCGAACACCTATGTCGCCAGCCAGCAGTTCAACGCCAAGGTTGCCGCAGAGCGCGCGCTCGCAGCCACGGGCGTGATCGGAAATCTGAAGATCGATGGTACTTCCGTCCGTTACGAGGTTTCGGATCCGGATGGCGCCGTTGCCGCCGATACGCTTGTCCTGTCATTCCGGCGGCCGGTCGGTGACAGTCAGGATTTTACCCTGACGCTGGAACCGCAGGCGCAGGGCATCTTCACGGCCCAGCATGACATCCGGCCCGGTCACTGGATCATCGAGGCGGTGGCGACGCGCGGCGGCAATCCGATCCTGCACCAGACACGCCGGATCGCCGTCCACGGAGAGCGGTCATGAGCTGCTGTGCGCCTGGGACTGAAGGTGCGCTCGATCTTCTGGGCGCATTGCCTTCCACCGAAGAATTGCTGCTGTCCGCCCGTGATCTGGGCAATGGCATGAAGCAGACTGATCTTGGCGTACCGGACGTCTATTGCGGTGCCTGCATCGCCACGATCGAGAAGGCGCTGGGCGCTATGCCGGCCGTCGAAAAGGCAAGGGTGAACCTGTCGACCAAACGTGTGTCCGTCCTCTGGCATGAATCCGTTGACGGTGAGACAACCGATCCGGTTGAGATCGTCCGCACCATCGTCACCTCCACGGGCTATTCGGCGCATCTGTTCAACGACGCCGAGGAAGCCGCCGACGCGCTGAAATCGCAGCTGCTGCGCGGTGTCGCCGTCTGTGGTTTTGCGGCTGCAAACATCATGCTCCTGTCGGTATCGGTCTGGTCCGGTGCCGATGCCTCGACGCGCGACATGTTCCACTGGATTTCGGCGATGATCGCGGCTCCAGCGCTGATCTATGGCGGCCGCTTTTTCTACCAGTCCGCCTGGAATGTCATTCGCCGCGGCCGCACCAATATGGATGTGCCGATCGCGCTGGCCATTACCCTTTCCTATGGTGTGTCGCTTTGGGAAACCATGCATCACGGCCACCACGCCTGGTTCGATGCGACGGTGTCGCTGCTGTTTTTCCTGCTGATCGGCCGCACGCTCGACCATATCATGCGGGAGCGGGCGCGTGCCTCGATCAGCGGGTTAGCGCGCCTGTCGCCGCGTGGAGCGATGGTGCTCGGCGCTGATGACGTGCGCGAATACCGTCCGGTTTCGGATATCAGACCGGGAGATCGCATCGCCATTGCCGCCGGTGAACGAATCCCGGTCGATGGCATTGTTGAAAGCGGTGCCAGCGATCTCGATGTGTCGATCGTCAATGGCGAGAGCGCACCACATCCCGTCACGAAGGGTGCCAGTGTTCAGGCCGGCATGCTCAGCCTCACCGGCTCGCTGGTCCTACAGGCGACGGCTGCTGCCAGGGATTCGTTTCTGTCGGAAATCATGTCGCTGATGGAAGCCGCCGAAGGCAGCCGTGCCGGTTATCGCCGACTTGCCGATCGTGTCGCGCAATTTTATTCGCCGGCTATCCATCTGCTTGCCATAACGGCCTTCCTGTCCTGGGGCCTTCTTGGTGGTGACTGGAAACAGGCGATGCTGATCTCCATCGCCGTGCTGATCATCACCTGCCCCTGCGCGCTGGGCCTTGCTGTTCCGGTCGTGCAGGTCGTGGCCGCCGGCCGCCTGTTCAGGAACGGCATCATGGTGAAGGACGGTTCCGCCATGGAACGTCTGGCCGAGGTCGAAATGATCGTTTTCGACAAGACCGGCACTTTGACGGTCGGCCGTCCGCGCCTGCTCAATGGCGGCGAAATCGACGCCTCGCATCTGTCGATGGCAGCCGGTCTCGCCGCCCATTCGCGCCACCCGCTATCGCAGACGCTTTACACGCGCCACACAGGTTCGGTGCCGTTTTTCGAGGGCGTCGAAGAAAGGCCGGGCGAGGGGCTGCAAGGCTTTTCCGGCGGTCGAACCTACCGCCTCGGCAGCCGCCGTTTCGCCTGCGATCAAAATTCAGCCGGTGCTTCGGCCTCGTCCGAGGTGGTCCTGTCGGTTGATGGCGCAGAACTTGCCGCTTTCCGTTTCGAAGACCGCGCGCGGTCCGGTGCGGAAGCGGCCATGCGGGAACTTCTGTCGAAAAACATGTCGACCGCAATTCTGTCGGGGGACAGAGCGGCCGTGGTCGAGCGCCTTGCGAAGCGGCTTTCGATCGACGCATGGCAGTCCGATCTTTCTCCACGCGGCAAGACCGATGCCGTATCTGCCTTTGCCGAGGGCGGTCGCAAGGTGATGATGGTCGGTGACGGCATCAATGATGCACCGGCCCTGCGCGCTGCCCATGTCTCGATGGCGCCGGCAACGGCTGCGGATATCGGCCGTCAGGCGGCAGATTTCGTGTTCATGCACGAAAGCCTTGCCGCCGTGCCTTTCGCGCATGAAATGTCGCGGCGTGCCGGCACCTTGATCCGCCAGAATTTCGGGCTTGCCATCGGTTACAACGTCATCGCCGTGCCGATCGCGCTGGCCGGTTACGCCACTCCGTTGATCGCGGCCGTCGCCATGTCCACTTCGTCGCTGATCGTCGTCGCCAATGCGCTGCGGTTGAATCATGTGCGGGCGGGCGAGAGGGCAGTCGCCCAGGATGCAGAACTGGAAATCTCGCCGGGGGCTCGAACCGCATGAACATGCTGATCTACCTCATACCGGTGGCGCTGTTTCTGGGTGCATTGGGGCTTGGCGCCTTCTTGTGGTCCTTGCGCTCCGGCCAGTATGAGGATCTCGATGGCGCCGCCTGGCGTATCCTGTCCGACGACAACAAGCCGGATGATCCGCGCGGTCATTGATCGGTGAGAGGACGGATTGTTTCAGGCGTCGCAAAAATATGCGGCGCCTTTGTCGTGTCTGGCTTTATCAGTCGTCGACGTGATCGTGGCCGCCGTTGCGGCCCGGACGCCAATAACCTTCCGAGGCGATCTGGTCGCGTCCCAGGCCACGCGCGATCAGGTGATGGCGCTGGGCCCGCACATTGCTCGTTTCGCCGATGATATAGGCATGACCACGTCCTTGCGGCAGGTCGAAGCTCGAGAGCCGATCGAGCACGATGCTGTTTGGCCCCGGATGCGCGTCACCACGATGTAGCCATTCGATATTGGCATCCGCCTCTGTGGTGATTGCTTCCTCGTCTTCGTGACCTTGCACCTCCAGAAACAGATAGGCTTTCGTCCCGGCCGGTACTGTTTCCAGAATGTGGTAGATCGCCGGCAGGCAGGTTTCGTCGCCGGTAAACAGGTGCCAGTCGGCTTCCGGATTGAACACGACGCGGCCACGCGGTCCCTTGACTTCGACCGTGTCGCCCGGCTTGCAGTTGCCTGCAAAATTCGGTCCCGGTGTATTGCCATGCATGACGAAATCGATGGCGACAGTGCCTTTGTCACGGTCGATGCCGCGGATCGTGTAGTGGCGGCGGCCGAGTTCGCCGTTTTCGAGCGGCAGAAACAGCACAACGTCCTGACCGGGTTTATATTGAAGTGCCTCGATGCCCTCGGCGGTGAACCAGACCCGCCGCAATTTTGGTCTCACGTCCGCAGCCTCGACGACACGAAAAGTCCAGGCGGGAAGTTCGGGTCTTTTGCGCGGCATGTCCGCTGTGGGGGCGGAACTGGATTGTTGATCCATGACAGTCTCCTTGATCGGAGGGCAAATGGCGATCATGCATGTACCGTGAACGGTGGCACGGATCGCTGCCCGATCCGTCGATAGAACCATATTCTTGGGACCAAAAGTCAAGTTTTCGTGCGGAGCTTTTTCGGGAGGCTAAGGTAACGCAGCCTGTTTTTTCGCAAGCCGCGACCTAATTGCAAAACCATGCCGAGACGGAAACGTGTTTCCGTAGTCGAATGATACTGAGCGACAACCGGGCCGCTGAACGAGCCCCTGAGGGAAGGAATAGTTTTCATGCGCATGATGACAAAATTTGCCGGGGTGCTTCTCGCCGCCTCCTTCGCCTTCGGGCAGGCTCAGGCGCAGGTCGTCGTATCATCGAAAATCGATACCGAAGGCGGTGTTCTCGGTAACATCATTCTTTCGGTTCTGAATGCCAATGGAATCAAGACGGCCGACCGCATCCAGCTCGGTGCAACACCCGTTGTCCGCAAGGCGATCACCGCTGGCGAAATCGATATCTACCCGGAATATACAGGCAATGCGGCCTTCTTTTTCGAAAAGAGCGGTGGTGACGCCGGCTGGAACGATGCCGCCAAGGCCTATGAGCAGGCCAAGAAGCTAGACTACGATGCCAACAAGATCGTTTGGTTGACACCATCGCCGGCCAACAACACCTGGGCGATCGCGCTGCGCAAGGATGTGACGGATGCCAACAAACTCGTCACCTTGAGCGATTTCGGCAAATACGTTGCCGGTGGCGGCACAGTCAAACTCGCCGCCTCTTCGGAATTCGTCAATTCCGCCGCAGCCCTGCCGGCATTCCAGAAGACCTACGCCTTTACCCTGAAGCCGGAACAACTGATCACTCTTTCGGGTGGTGATACAGCCGCCACCATCGCCGCCGCCGCCAACCAGACCAGCGGTGCCAATGCGGCCATGGTCTACGGGACAGATGGCGGCATCGCGCCGTCCGGTCTTGTGGTGCTGGAAGACGACAAGGGCGTGCAGCCGGTTTACCAGCCGTCGCCGATCATCCGCGAAAAGGTCTTGAAGGAAAATCCGCAGATCGAAAGCCTGCTGAAGCCCGTCTTCGAAAAGCTCGATCTCGTCACGCTGCAGGAGTTGAACGGTCGCGTTCAGCTGGGTGGTGAACCGGCCAAGGCAGTGTCGGACGACTTTCTCAAGACGAATGGTTTTTTGAAGTAAGCCGATAGAAGCGCCAGCCGGCAAAGAGCAGGAAAACGCATGAGGTTTGACTTGTGAGGCTTGACTTGCGCCGGATCGACCGGGTCGGAGTGGTGGTCGCCCTGATCGCTGCTTATGGCCTCGTCGCGCCCTTTGCGCTGTTTCGCGCCAACCGCATCGTGCAGGGCGAGGGGCGTTCCCTGCTTTCCGCCCTGCCGCCTTCGCTCGGCATGGTTCTGATGGCGCTGGTCATCGTCGGCATCGTCCTCGCGCTTCTGCGCCTGCCGATATTGGTTCGGCTGGTGACCAGTTTCGTGGTGCTGGCAGGTCTCGCAATTGCCATCGGTGGTGCGGCGACCTTTCTGACGCCGGCAGGCAATACCTATGCCCGCGTCTCACCCGGCTCCGGTTTCTGGATGCTCGGTGCCGCTTTCGCCCTGCTGGCAACGGATTCGCTGGCGCGCATGCGGCCGACTGCATGGTTACGCATCGCTTTTCTCGCAGCCACTGCTGCCGCAATAACACTGATCCTGACCTCGGACCTGTGGAGCGGCCTGTCGCTCATGAAGGAATATGTTTCGCGCGCCGACACGTTCTGGATGGAGGCGGGGCGGCACCTGACACTGGCATCCGGATCTCTTGCCGTTGCGGCGCTGATCGGTATCCCGCTTGGCATCTTTTGCCATCGCGCCGCACGCATCCGCTCTGTCATTCTCAACCTTCTCAATGTCGTCCAGACCATTCCGTCGATCGCCCTGTTTGGTATCCTCATCGGCCCGCTGTCATGGGTGGCGGCCACTGTGCCGGGCGCGGCCGATCTCGGCATTCGCGGCATCGGCATGGCGCCGGCCTTCGTGGCGTTGTTTCTGTATTCCCTGCTGCCGATGGTAGCCAACACGGTGGGAGGTCTGGCTAGCGTGCCCCGCGATGCCAATGACGCCGCCCGCGGTGTCGGCATGACGGATCGGCAGCGGCTGGTTCAGGTGGAACTGCCGCTTGCCTTTCCGGTCATCCTCACCGGCATTCGTATCGTGCTCGTGCAGAATATCGGTCTTGCCACCATCGCGGCCCTGATCGGTGGCGGCGGGTTTGGCGTTTTCGTGTTTCAGGGGCTCGGCCAGACGGCAATGGATCTGGTTCTGCTCGGCGCGGTGCCAACGGTAGCACTGGCTTTTGCAGCGGCAGTCATTCTCGATGCCGTTGTGGAGCTGACAGCACCGGCAAATGCGACAAACAGGACGGCTCCTACTGCCGGAAAGGAAGCGACCGCATGATCGAGATCGATGGCATCAGCAAGGCCTATGGCGACGTCACCGTGGTCGATAACGTCTCGATGACGGTCGATGCGGGATCCGTCACCGTCATCGTCGGCACCTCCGGTTCGGGTAAAACCACGCTGTTGCGCATGATCAACCGGCTGGTGGAGCCAACCAAGGGTGCCATCCGCATCGATGGTGAGGACAATGGCGCCATTGCCCCGCACGAACTGCGCCGCCGCATCGGTTACGCCATTCAGGGGCATGGCCTGTTTCCCCATCGTACCGTCGCGGACAACATCGCCACCGTGCCAAAGCTGCTCGGCTGGCCGCAGGAGCGTATCAAGGCGCGTGTCGAAGAGCTTCTCAAACTTTTTCAACTCGATCCAACATCGTTTGGCCCACGTTTTCCGCACGAACTGTCCGGCGGTCAGAGCCAG
The DNA here is from genome assembly GCF_050455485.1 of Neorhizobium sp. BT27B. Taxonomy (NCBI): domain Bacteria; kingdom Pseudomonadati; phylum Pseudomonadota; class Alphaproteobacteria; order Hyphomicrobiales; family Rhizobiaceae; genus Neorhizobium; species Neorhizobium sp. BT27B. The sequence continues at coordinate 20,532 of NZ_JBCIYT010000006.1, forward strand.
CGCGTCGGTGTCGCCCGCGCGCTTGCTGCCGAGCCGAACCTGCTGTTGATGGACGAACCCTTTGGCGCACTCGATCCGGTCATTCGCGCCAAGGCGCAGGATGATCTGCTCGCCATTCAGAAACACTTTGGTACCACCATCATCCTTGTCACCCACGATATGGAAGAGGCCTTTGGCCTTGCCGACAAGATCGCTGTCATGGATGGCGGGCGCCTGCTGCAATATGCGACGCCGGCTGAAATGCTCGCCAATCCGGCAACCGATTTCGTCGCCTCGTTGATCGGCACCGCAGAACGGCCATTTCGTCTTCTGTCGCTGAACCGTGTCGAGGCCGCAATCGAAACAGGACCTGCGGAAGGGGCGGCGATCGCCTCCGATATCAGCCAGCGGGATGCTTTGGCCGAGCTGCTCTGGTCCGGTCGTTCCGCATTGCCTGTCACGGATAGGGACGGTGCGGTTATCGGCCGGGTCACCGTCGATGGCCTCCTGAAGCGGGCGAGGCCGGAATGAGAATTGGCTTGCCGTTAATTATCCGGCTAATTGTTTTTCTGCTGTTGGTGACCTTTTTGGTCATGCCACAATGGTTTGCGCCGCTGCTCCAGCCGTTGACGGAAAACGGCGGGCCGCCGGTTTATGTACAGTCCAGCCTTCTGTCGCTGACCATCTCGCATCTGACGGTGGTCTTTGCGGCCACCGTTGCCGCCACCATCGTCGCCGTCGGATTGGCCATCCTCGTCACACGTGAATCCGGTCGTGAATTTTTGCCGCTGTCGCGCAGTCTGGTGAATATCGGCCAGACCTTTCCACCCGTCGCCGTGCTGGCGCTGACGGTACCGATGCTGGGTTTCGGCGAATGGCCGACGCTGATCGCGCTGTTTCTTTACGGACTGCTTCCGATCTTCGAAAACACCCTGACGGGCCTCACCACATTGCCGGTATCGGTGATGGAGGCCGCGCGCGGCACCGGCATGACCGGCTGGCAGCGTCTCACCAAGGTCGAACTGCCTCTGGCCTTTCCGCTCATCCTCGGCGGCATCCGCCTGTCGATCGTCATCAGCCTGGCCACGGCCACTATCGGATCGACGGTAGCGGCCCGCACGCTCGGCGAGGTGATCATTGCCGGCCTGCAGTCCAACAATCTCGCCTTCATTCTGCAGGGTGGTGTGGTCGTCGCGGCACTGGCGGTGCTGATCTACGACACATTGCTGTTCGCAGAACGCGTGGTCGCGCGCCGATCCGGCTTGAACCGCGCTGCTTGACCGCTGACATGAAAAAGCCGCCGGACATCAACGATGTCCGGCGGCTTTGGTTGTCAAAATACCGATCGATCTGGATCAGATCTGGTTGGTCGCCGGTTCCACCGGACGATCCAGCGTGCCCTCGCGCTTGTCCTGTTCGACGTGGCGACGGTTGTAGCGGATCGACGACCACAGCGAGATGCCGATCAGGGTCGCACCGCCAAGGCCGGTGATAACCTCGGGAATGTGGAACATCGTCTGCACGTACATGATCACCGAAAGGATGAGGATGGCATAGAAGGCGCCATGCTCGAGATAGCGGTAATGCGTCAACGTGCCCTTTTCGACCAGCATGATCGTCATGGAGCGAACATACATGGCGCCGATGCCAAGGCCGATCGCGATGATGAACAGGTTGTGGGTGAGCGCAAACGCGCCGATGACGCCATCGAAGGAGAAGCTGGCATCCAGCACTTCCAGATAGATGAAGGCGCCGAGACCACCCTTTGCGGCTTCCGACATCGTCTTCTGCTGCGCATCGAGCAGGCCACCGATCACTTCGACGATCAGGAAGGTCACGAGACCATAGATGGCCGAATAGACGAAGGTGACCGAATCCTCACCGGTCAAAAGCCGCGAGAAGAGCAGGATCAACAACAGCACTACGGCGATCTCGACACCCTTGATGCCGGCAAAGCGGGCCATCGGGCTTTCGAGGAACGGGATCCAGTGCACGTCCTTCTCCTGATTGAAGAAGTAGGACAGGCCCACCATCATCAGGAAGGTGCCGCCAAAGGCTGCGATCGGCAGATGCGCGTCATGCATGATGCGCGAATATTCTTCCGGCTGGCTTGCCGCCAGAACGATTGCCTCGATCGGCCCGATCTGGGCAGCGATCACGACGATCAACAGCGGGAAGACGATACGCATGCCGAACACGGCAATCAGGATACCCCAGGTCAGGAAGCGATGCTGCCATTCCGGGGTCATGTCTTTCAGCTTGTTGGCGTTGACGATGGCGTTGTCGAAGGAGAGCGAGATTTCCAGAACCGCCAGCACGACGCAGATGAAGAAGATCGTCGCTGTACCGCTGATCGTGCCGGTCGATTGCCAGCCGAGGAAGCCGCCGAGGAGTAGACCAAGCGCGGTAACGATGAAGGCCCAGCGGAAATAGCCGAGCGTGGATGATGTGGACTGGCTCATGCGTGTGTCCCCCTGGTGGAGAGAAGACGCATGGAGGAGATGGACATGCCGCACGCGGCATCCATCCCAAAGATTTGGGATTGTGTCATGACGTTGTTAATCCGCCGGCTGTTTTGCAGGCGGTACCGACATCGCGAGAGCGCCGTAAAAACTCTCGCCAGAGGGGCCCGGCACCAGGTTTCTTTCGCGGGCTCGGTAAAGGCGCGCGAAGACACCATGAAAATTGGCTGTTTTCAGTTTTTCGTCAAGAGGGTGCCCGTGCTGATCCCTAATGTTTGATGAGCGAGCGTTGCTACCTGCATTTTGTCGCTCCGGCAGACGGGGGCGAAAAATGTCCCAAGCTTGACCTTTCGGCGCCAAAAAGGCATGGAGCACGCCTGCCCGCGCCAAACGACGATCTTTCTGATAGGATCAGTATCGAAGCGGACATGAGAAGAAAGAAAAACAAGAATGAGCAAAGCAACGTCTTCCGCGCCCTCGCAGCGGATGCTGCGCGTCGGCGAGCAGGTACGCGCCGCCATTACGCAGGTTCTCCAGCGCGGCGAAGTGCGCGACGATCTGATCGAAAAGACCGTGATTTCCGTGTCGGAAGTCCGCATGTCTCCGGATTTGAAAATTGCCACCGCCTATGTCACGCCGCTCGGTCTGCCGGACCACGAAGCGGTGATCGAGGCTTTGAACCGTAATGCGAAATACATTCGCGGCCGCCTCGGCGGCCAGTTGCGGCAAATGAAATACATGCCCGAAGTGCGTTTCCGTGACGATACCAGCTTCGACAATTACAAGAAGATCGACCAGCTGCTGAAATCTCCGGAAGTGCAGCGCGATCTCGGGGGCAATCCTGAGTCCAAGGCCTCCGGCGACGAGCAAGAATAGAGAAGAATGTCCAAACCGCGTAAACCCAAGGGCCGGCCGGTCTCCGGCTGGCTTATCCTCGACAAGCCTGTCGATTTCGGCTCGACCGAAGCCGTCTCCAAGATCAAGTGGCTGTTCAACGCCCAGAAGGCCGGTCATGCCGGCACGCTCGATCCGCTTGCCTCGGGCATGCTGCCGATCGCGCTAGGTGATGCCACCAAGACCGTGCCTTACGTCATGGATGGCCGCAAGATCTATGAGTTCACGGTCACCTGGGGCGAACAGCGCTCGACGGACGATCTTGAAGGCGATGTCGTTGAGAGCTCCGACAAGCGTCCGAGCGAGCAGGAAATCCTCGATATCCTGCCGAACTATACCGGCACGATCAGCCAGGTCCCGCCGCAGTTTTCCGCGATCAAGATCGCCGGCGAGCGCGCTTACGATCTTGCCCGTGGCGGTGAAATGGTCGAGATCCCGTCCCGCGAAGTCCAGATTTTTCGCCTGACGCTGCTTGGCGCGGAAGAGAATTGCGCACATTTCGAAGTCGAATGCGGCAAGGGCACCTATGTCCGCGCGCTGGCCCGCGATTTCGGTACGGACCTCGGCTGTTTCGGCCATATCTCCAACCTGCGTCGCACATTTGTTGCGCCGTTTGCGGAAGAGAAGATGGTACCGCTTGCCGATCTCGTGGCGCTGGAAAGCGTCGAGGATCGTGACGAGCGTCTCGCGGCGCTGGATGCGCTTCTGTTCGATACGGTCGAAGCGCTGTCCGATCTGCCGCATCTGCCGCTCAGTGAAGATCAGGCCTATCGCATCCGCATGGGCAATCCGGTTATCGTCCGTGGTCGCGACGCCCCGCTCGAAGCGCCGGAAGTCTATGCCACGGCAAAGGGACGTCTGGTTGCCATCGGCGATATCGCCCAGGGTGAGTTCCGTCCGAAGCGGGTGTTTGGCTGATAAACCATCGGCCTCCTCAAAATACGGGCCTCTTCCCATTCCATGCCGAATGGTCTATAGGCAGCGCCAGCTAGGGGCCGCCAATTGGCATGTTCCCGGCATTCACGGCCAAGGCTGAACGACATCTCGGCCTTTGGCGACCTCATTCCTCTTCACATAAAGGATCATACGATGTCGATCACTGCAGAGCGCAAGGCCGAACTCATCAAGGAATACGCAACCGTTGAAGGCGACACCGGTTCGCCGGAAGTCCAGGTTGCTATCCTCACCGAGCGCATCACCAACTTGACCGAACACTTCAAGGGCCACAAGAAGGACAACCACTCCCGTCGTGGCCTTCTGACCATGGTTTCCACGCGCCGTTCGCTTCTTGACTACGTCAAGAAGAAGGACGAAGCCCGTTACACCAAGCTGATCACCAGCCTGGGTATCCGTCGCTAAGACCTTTTCCGGCGGGCGCTCCTTGCGGGGTGTCCGCCGGACCTCTTTCCGGGCCTTGCCCGATCATTGCCTGCCGCGCTCATGATGTGCGCGAAAACTGTCGGCGAAACCGGATGGCCGGTTTGCCAGATCAACCCCGACCTGTCATGGGGCAGGATTGCCGGATGCTTTGTTGGCCGAGATTTTCTTGAAATCTTGGCCAATGTTTCCCTTCAAGGGGAATCGGAGCTTCTCGTTGTCTTGCCCGTGATGTGTCATATCTGCGGTCGATTGTGCCGGCGCCTTGCAAAGGGTGTCACGTCATTCCCGCATTGAAGGACAACACATGTTCAATACCCACTCTGTCGAAATCGAATGGGCAGGCCGCCCGCTGAAGCTGGAAACGGGCAAGATCGCCCGCCAGGCTGACGGCGCCGTTCTGGCCACCTACGGCGAAACCGTCGTTCTCGCCACCGTCGTTTCGGCCAAGGCGCCGAAGCCGGGCCAGGATTTCTTCCCGCTGACCGTCAACTACCAGGAAAAGACCTACGCCGCCGGCAAGATCCCGGGTGGCTATTTCAAGCGCGAAGGTCGTCCGTCGGAAAAGGAAACGCTGGTTTCCCGCCTGATCGACCGTCCGATCCGCCCGCTCTTCCCTGAAGGTTACAAGAACGACACCCAGGTCGTCGTCACTGTCGTCCAGCACGACCTTGAGAACGATCCCGACGTATTGTCGATGGTTGCCGCTTCCGCTGCCCTGACGCTCTCTGGTGTTCCGTTCATGGGCCCGGTCGGCGGCGCACGCGTCGGCTACATCAACGGCGAATACGTTCTGAACCCGCATCTCGACGAGATGGACGAATCGGTTCTCGACCTCGTTGTTGCCGGCACCCAGGACGCCGTCCTGATGGTTGAATCGGAAGCCAAGGAACTGAACGAAGACGTCATGCTTGGTGCTGTCATGTTCGGCCACCGTGGTTTCCAGCCGGTCATCGACGCGATCATCAAGCTCGCTGAAGTTGCCGCCAAGGAACCGCGCGACTTCCAGCCGGAAGATCATTCCGAACTCGAAGCCGAGATGCTCAAGCATTTCGAAGCCGAGCTGCGCACCGCCTACAAGAACACCCAGAAGGCTGAACGTTACGCAGCCGTCGATGCCGTCAAGGCAAAGGTGAAGGCTCACTTCTTCCCGGAAGGCGTAGAGCCGAAATACACTGCCGAAGTCATCGGCGCGACCTTCAAGCATCTGCAGGCCAAGATCGTTCGCTGGAACATCCTCGACACCAAGAGCCGTATCGACGGCCGTGATCTGTCGACCGTCCGCGCAATCGTCTCGGAAGTCGGCATCCTGCCGCGCACCCACGGTTCGTCGCTGTTCACCCGCGGTGAAACGCAGGCGATCGTTGTTGCCACGCTCGGCACCGGCGAAGACGAACAGTACGTTGACAGCCTGACCGGCATGTACAAGGAGCGCTTCCTGCTCCATTACAACTTCCCTCCCTACTCGGTTGGCGAAACCGGCCGTATGGGCTCCCCGGGCCGTCGCGAAATCGGTCACGGCAAGCTCGCATGGCGCGCTATCCGTCCGATGCTGCCGTCGCCTGAGCAGTTCCCTTACACGCTGCGCGTCGTCTCCGAGATCACCGAGTCGAACGGCTCGTCCTCGATGGCAACCGTCTGCGGCACCTCGCTCGCTCTGATGGATGCAGGCGTTCCGTTGGCTAAGCCGGTTGCCGGTATCGCCATGGGCCTGATCCTCGAAGGTGAACGTTTTGCCGTTCTCTCCGACATCCTCGGCGACGAAGATCACCTCGGCGACATGGACTTCAAGGTTGCAGGTACTGCCGACGGCATCACCTCGCTGCAGATGGACATCAAGATTGCCGGTATCACCGAAGAGATCATGAAGGTCGCTCTCGAGCAGGCTCAGGGCGGTCGCAAGCACATCCTCGGCGAAATGGCCAATGCCATCACCGAAGGCCGTTCGCAGCTCGGCGAATTCGCTCCGCGCATCGAAGTGATGAACATCCCGGTCGACAAGATCCGTGAAGTCATCGGTTCGGGCGGCAAGGTCATCCGCGAAATCGTCGAAAAGACCGGCGCCAAGATCAACATCGAAGACGATGGCACCGTGAAGATCGCTTCTTCTTCGGGTAAGGAAATCGAAGCGGCCCGCAAGTGGATCCACTCGATCGTTGCCGAGCCGGAAGTCGGTGTGGTCTACGAAGGCACCGTTGTGAAGACCGCCGATTTCGGCGCCTTCGTCAACTTCTTCGGCGCCCGCGACGGTCTGGTCCACATCTCGCAGCTCGCTTCCGAGCGTGTTGCCAAGACCTCCGATATCGTCAAGGAAGGCGACAAGGTCTGGGTCAAGCTGATGGGCTTCGATGAGCGCGGCAAGGTTCGCCTGTCGATGAAGGTCGTCGACCAGGCCACCGGCCAGGAAATCAAGAAGGCCGAAGGCGAAGCAGCCGAGTAAGCTTTCGCAGATCGCAAGATCGAGGCGCGGGAGCATTGTCTTCCGCGCCTTTTCTTTATCAGTTTCTGAAAACAACACCGCCAAGGTCCGACATCATGAGCCGAGACGCCCTCAAGACGCTTTTCCATCCCTTTGCCACCGACGCGGTGCCGATGCCGGGCGAGGGCGAGCGTGTGCTCTTCCTTGGCGCCGAAGCCGGCCATGCCAAGCCGTCGGACTTTCTCGGCGATATCACCGCCGTGCAGCCCTTCCGACCGCTGTTCCGCGCACTGGGCGACAATGCCTTTCCGGAAGCCGAAGGCGAAGATTACGATTTCGGCCTCGTTCTGTGCGGCAAGCATCGCGGTGAAAACGAAAACCGGGTGGCCGAAGTTCTGGCCCGCGTAAAGGTCGGCGGCGTCATCGTCATTGCCGGTGGCAAGGAAGACGGCATCCAGTCGCTCCGCACCATGCTGCTGAAACTCGGTGTCATCCTCGACTACGCACCAAAATATCATGGCGTCGCCATCTGGTTCGGCCGTCCGGAAGATGCTTCCGGCAGTATCAAGGCGCTGCGCAAGACCGCAGGCATGGTCGAGGGGCGCTTCGAGACCATTCCCGGCATCTTCTCCCATGATCATGTCGATCCGGGCTCAGAGCTTCTCGCAAGCCGCCTGCCGACCGATTTCGATGGCAATGCCGCGGATTTTGGTGCCGGCTGGGGTTATCTCTCCGTCATGCTGGCCGAAAAGTCGCGCCGTACCAACCGCATCGACCTGTTCGAGGCGGACTGGCAGGCGCTGGAATTCGCCAAGCGCAACCTCGCCGGCAATTGCCCGGATCTCGCCACGCGTTTCTTCTGGCAGGATCTCGGTGCCGAACCGCCGAAGGAAAAATACGATCTCGTGATCATGAACCCGCCCTTCCACGAGGCGCAGGCAGCCGATCCTGAGCTCGGCAGGACAATGATCCGTACGGCAGCGGCTTCGCTGCGTAGCGGCGGCCAGCTGCTGATGGTGGCCAATCGTGGCCTGCCCTATGAGCCAGTTCTGGCAGAAGCCTTCCGCGAGAGCGGCGAGACGTGCCGCAATGCCCGCTTCAAGGTGCTGTGGGGACGCAAATAAGACCTGCTCTTCACTATCCTTGCCAACGCCATCGATTGCATTCTAGGGTTGCGATCGGTGGGTTGGAGTGGTGGCGTGAACAGGATTGTGTGCAGTCTCTGCTGTCTGCTGATATCGGCCGCCGCAGCGCGGCCGGATCAGGTGCGAAACTCCTGGGAATGGTTCAACGCCGCCGAATTTTATGAGGCGCGCGAGCACCGGAGCGATCGCGATCTGGCGATATCCGCCCGCTATTTCCGGCTGTCCGCCGAGAAAGGAAATCCGGTTGCCGCCTTTAAGCTCGGCGAATTGTACGAGCATGGGACCGGGCTGGCAAAAGACCCGCTTCAGGCCTTCAACTGGTACATGCGCTCGGCCGCCAGGAACGACAAACACGGCCAGCTGAAAGTCGGCTGGTGTTACCAGAAGGGTATCGGCGTTCAGGCCGATCCCAAGATCGCGGCGATCTGGTACCGCATTTCAGCTGAAAACGACAATATCTGGGCCTACCACATGCTGGCCTTCATGCTCGCCGACGGTGACGGTGTGAAGAAGGACGTGGCGCTTGCCAGACGGTATCTCGAGCTCAGCCTGCCCAAGACCAAAGACCATTGGGCGAAATGGAAACTTGCCCAGCTGATTGCTGAGGAAGAGCCTGAAAGGGCAAAATCACTTCTGAAGGAGGCCGCAGCGGCGGGAAATATCCAGGCTGTTGAGGAGTTGAGGCTTGCGCCCTGATCAGGCAGCCTCGATCTCCTTTCGGGCGGCACTGGCAAGAAAGGCAGAGCGGGTTAAACCACGTTCGCGCGCTGCGGCGTCGATAGCATCCAGCATACCCTTTTCGAACGTGACATTGGCACGCACCACGCGTGTATCATCCTCGATATAGGGAATACGGATAAAAAATGCGCCATTCGCAAGCTCAGCTCGTATATCGCCGCGTTCGGTGATCTGCCGGTAAGTGGAAGGTTTAGGCAAGTCGGCATCTTCCGCCCAGAGGCGCAGCGCTTCGATCGCATTGGCGGTCAGATCATTCTCGGTATCAGCAGCCGAAAACACCGAGGACAGATCGGGAAAACGGATACCAAAGGCACTGTCTTCGTCTTTGTGTACGAGCGCGATGAAATGCTTCATGGCCTGCTTCCTATCAAATCCAGCCCGCTTGCCTGGCGATTGCCATTGCGGTGCCGCTCGGCAGATCCTTCTTTGGATGCGGTACGATGATCGTCTGAGTGCCTCTGCGGAGCTTGTGATGAGATCCTTTGATCGAGATCAACAGGAAGCCTTCGCGCTTCAGTCTGGCGATGATCTTCTGGCTATTCCGCTCCAAGCTACCGGAAGGGTACGCGTCAATCGCGCAAAAAACAAGAGCATGCGCATCATGATGCGCATGCTCTTGTACAGGTCAGGTTCTGAAATTACTCGCTGTCGGCCTTGCGCAGATTGTCCAGCGTCGGCAGTGACGTGATGCTGTAGCCGGCGTCGACGTAATGCACCTCGCCGGTCACGCCACGCGAAAGGTCAGACAACAGGTAGAGAGCCGAGCCGCCAATGTCCTCGATCGTCGCAGTACGGCGAAGCGGCGCGTTTTCTTTGTTCCAAGCATAGATGGCGCGGGCGTCGGAAATGCCGGCGCCGGCCAGCGTGCGCACAGGGCCTGCCGAGATCGTGTTGACGCGGATGTCCTGTGGGCCGAAATCAGCCGCCAGATAGCGCACGGAGGCTTCTAGAGCCGCCTTGGCCACGCCCATGACGTTGTAGTTCGGGATGACGCGCTGTGAGCCGTTATAGGTCAGCGTCAGCATTGAGCCGCCATTCACCATCAGCGGTGCTGCGCGTTTGGCGATTTCGGTGAAGGAGAAGCACGAGATCACCATGGTGCGCGAAAAGTTTTCGCGCGTGGTTTCGGCGTACTGGCCCTTCAGCTCGTTCTTGTCGGAAAAGCCGATGGCGTGAACGATGAAGTCGAGCGAGCCCCAGCGTTCCTTGATGGCGTCGAAGGTGGCATCGACGGAGGCGATATCTTCGACGTCGCAAGGAATGACGAAGTCGGAGCCGACTTCGGTTGCCAGCGGCTTCACGCGCTTGCCCAGCGCATCACCCTGATAGGTGAATGCCAGTTCAGCACCTTGCGCCGCCAGCGCCTTGGCAATGCCCCAGGCGATGGAATGGTTGTTCGCAACGCCCATGATCAGGCCGCGTTTGCCCTGCATGATACCTGTCATGGGATTATCCGTTATAGCGCTGGAAGACGAGCGTGGCATTGGTGCCGCCGAACCCGAAGGAGTTGGAAAGAACGGTATCGATCTTGGCATTGTCGATGCGGCTGCGCACGATCGGAACGCCGTCGAATTCCGGGTCGAGGTTCTGGATATGCGCGCTTTCGCCGATGAATCCGGCCTGCATCATCAGGAGACCGTAGATCGATTCCTGCACGCCGGCTGCACCCAGCGAATGACCGGTCAGCGACTTGGTCGACTGGATATGCGGGATCTTGTCCCCGAACACTTCGCGGATCGCGCCGATTTCCTTCGAATCGCCCACCGGGGTGGAGGTGCCGTGGGTGTTGATGTAATCCACATCGCCCTTCACGGTGGAGAGAGCCTGACGCATGCAGCGGATGGCGCCTTCGCCCGACGGTGCAACCATGTCGTAGCCGTCGGAAGTTGCGCCGTAACCGGTGATTTCAGCGTAAATCTTGGCACCGCGGGCCTTGGCATGTTCCAGTTCTTCGAGAACCAGAACGCCTGCACCACCGGCGATGACAAAGCCGTCACGATCGACGTCGTAGGCGCGCGAAGCGCTCGGGGCGTTGTCGTTGTATTTCGAAGACATGGCGCCCATGGCGTCGAACAGGTTCGACATGGTCCAGTCGAGATCTTCGTGGCCGCCGGCGAACATGATGTCCTGCTTGCCCCACTGGATCATTTCCGCTGCATTGCCGATGCAATGTGCAGACGTCGAGCAGGCCGACGAGATCGAGTAGTTGACGCCGTGGATCTTGAACCAGGTGGCGAGCGTTGCCGATGCCGTCGAGGACATTGCCTTCGGCACGGCGAACGGGCCGATGCGCTTGGGGCTATTGTTTTTGATGGTGATATCGGCGGCTTCGATCAGCGTGCGGGTGGAAGGACCACCAGAACCCATGATGATGCCGGCACGCTCGTTCTGAGCGTAGTCCTTCTCTTCCAGGCCGCTATCGGCCAGCGCCTGCTTCATCGCGACATGGTTCCATGCTCCACCCTGGGAGAGGAAGCGCATGGCGCGGCGATCGACGAGGTCCGTCGTGTCGATATTCGGCTTGCCCCAGACCTGGCATTTGAAGCCGTGCTCGGCGAAGTCGGGGGAAAAGGAAATGCCCGACTTTGCCTGACGCAAGGATTCGGTGACTTCGCCAGCGTCGTTACCGATCGAGGACACGATCCCCAGGCCCGTGACTACTACCCGTCTCATGTGATCAAACCTTTGTTGTTTTCGTCGACCGCTTGAAAAGCGGTTCAGGCCGTCTTGTCTTTGGCCAGACCGACGCGCAGGTCGGTTGCCTGATAAATGGTCTCGCCATCGGCCTTCAGCCAGCCGTCAGCGGTGCCCAGTACGAGGCGGCCCTTCATGACGCGCTTGAAGTCGATGCCGAATTCGAGAAGCTTTGTGGTCGGGCGGATCATGCCCTTGAACTTCACTTCGCCGGTCGAAAGCGCCATGCCGCGGCCTTCTTCACCCAGCCAGCCGAGGAAGAATCCGGTCAGCTGCCACATGCCGTCGAGGCCGAGGCAGCCCGGCATGATCGGGTTGCCTTCGAAATGGCATGGGAAATACCAGTCGTCCGGACGCACGTCGTATTCTGCGCGCAGATAACCCTTGTCGAAAGCGCCGCCGGTTTCGGAAATGTCCGTGATGCGGTGGACCATCAGCATGGGCGGCAAAGGCAATTGCGCGTTACCGGGTCCGAAGAGTTCACCATGTGCGCAGGCGAGGATTTCTTCGTAGCTGTAGCTGGACTGTCTCGTTGCCATCAGGATTATCCATTACTCCGTCGTCGCGGCCATCCGAAGCTATAGAGCAGGATAGGCACAAAATTAAGAGATTGCCCCGATCCGCTTATCGCCGATCAACCGGGACTGCCCCATACGATCACGAGGGCATATAGGAAGCGAAGCCGCCAAACCAGAGGCGTAAACGTCGAATCTGCGTTTTTTCCATGACACAAAGGGCGTTCGTGATGGCGCGAACACTTGCGCTATTGAAACCATTCGTCGCTAAAGTTATATCCAGTGTTGAACTTTATCAAAGATGACGGGAGTTTGCCTGCATGATGGCTGAAGCCAGCATGGACGTGGAGACAAGGTTGCGAGTATGTGGGCTGCGTCCGACGCGGCAACGTATCGCACTCGCCGATCTCCTGTTTGCCAAGGGTGACCGCCATTTGACGGTGGAGGAACTGCACGAGGAGGCGACATCCGCCGGCGTGCCGGTGTCTCTTGCGACCGTCTATAATACCCTGCACCAGTTCACCGAAGCGGGCATGATCCGGGTTCTCGCTGTCGAAAGCGCAAAAACCTATTTCGACACGAATACTTCCGATCACCATCATTTCTTCGTCGAAGGACGCAATGAAGTGCTGGATATCCCGATCAACAATCTTGCGATCGACAACCTGCCGGCACCGCCGGAAGGCATGGAAATCGCCCATGTTGACGTGATCATCCGTCTCCGCGAGAAAAAATCCTGATCGCAACTTTGCGGCGCGGCCTCGTCAGCGCCGCGCAAGCGCCATGTGGGAATATGGGATATTGGGCAGCCGTCGATGTGCTGCCCAGCATCATTTAAAACCATGCCGTCCCGAGGCCATTTTGATGAAAATATTGCCTTTTCTTGCCGCGTTGCTCTGCCTGATCACCGCTGCACCCGCATTTGCGCAGCAGCAATTGCTGAGCGATCCGGAAATCTATGAAAAAGATCATTTCCGTAAGGAATGCAAAGCCGTCGAATTCGGTGGCGATTTCATCACGCGCATGGATATCAACAATGATGGCCTGATCGATGCCATCGCCAATCATGGCGCCTATACTTGCGACGGAACGAAGGGCCAGGCCTGCAATGAAGAAGGTTGCCCCTATAACTTCTATCTGCAGGTCAAGGAGGGCGGCTATTTCATGATCGCCACCGCCCGCATCCACAGCTACGATTTCATCAAGCGTTTCGGCAACATGGTGTTCGTCTTCAAAATGGCGCCCAAATATTGCGAACGCGACGGTGGTGAGTCGTGCCAGATGACGGTGCGCGTACGTGGCACCAAGTTCGTGACCATCTCGAAGAAGTAGTTACTCCGGCAGCAACGATCCGGTTCGACCGGACAGATAATAGCCGACCAGCCCCATCCATTCGCGTGCGGCCGTGGCCGTTTGCTGCGCGTTGAGCGATGGCTGGGTGAAATCGAAGCCCAGCTTCTCGATGCCGGTGGTGCGATAATCCACCGGCCACGGCGTGACGGCAAGCCTCGCATGGCGAAACAGGCCGAGCGAGCGCGGCATATGGAAGGCGGAGGTGATCAGCAGGCAATCCGAAAGCCCGCGTTCCTTCAGCAGCGCCGCTGTGTTCAGGGTGTTTTCGAACGTGTTGCGGGAGCCGTTTTCCTTGATCAGCCGCTCTGAGGATATGCCGAAAGCGGAGAAGAACCGTTCCGATGCATTTGCCTCGCCCTCATAGGCGCCACTGATCGAGCCATCACCGCCGGACACCAGAATTTTGGCCTGCGGATATTTCAGCCCCAGTCGTGCCGTCTCGACAAAACGATCCGCTGCCTGATTGAGTTCGATGCCGCCGCGGCTTGTCGTCACCTGGTTTTCAAGCGCGCCACCCAGAACGATGATGCAGGAGAGATCCGCCGGATCCGCAGAAGGCTTGCGCACATGGTCCTCCAGCACCTGCAAAGCGACGCTGCCGGTCGTCGTGTAAAGCGCGACGAACAATACAAGTGCTGCGAAAAATGAAAGGGCAGCACCTGCCTTCCTTGAGCCGAGCGACGCCAGAAGGGCGCCCGCTAGGCACAAAAAGAAGGCCAGCGAAAGCGGTTGCACCAACAGCCAGACGATTTTGGAAAGATAGAACATCATCGGGGAAGGGCGCCTTTCGGATCGATTCGTCGATGACTATAGACCGAAATTCCTCTCTCACATTCAGTGATGCAAGCCGTTGCCCGATGGCGTTGGCCGTTGGTTGTAACGGTGCTGCAAGGAGCGCGGTATGAACAGCGTGATGGCAGCAAAGCCGAGCGTCAACCATGCCGCCATCTGCAAGGCCTGATCGGGCAGGCCTATGGCCAGAGCCGCGCCACAAAGCGCACCGGCTGCCATGCCGAGCCATGGCACGATCTGCACCGTCCAGCCAAAATTGCGCTCTCCTAGGATCGTGCGGCCGATACCGCGCCCCAGACGGGAAAGGGCGCCGGTGACATAGGTCAGGCCGATCGGCAGGCCCTCGATATGCTCCACCGCTGCATTGACCAGGCCCATTGCCAGTACCACGGCATTGAACCGCCAGATCGCCAGTTCGGGCGCAGCCAGCGCCGAGGCAACCGCCAGAAGCAGGCCGACCGTGGTGAGAACGGCGAAAATACGTCGCTCGAACAGATGCGCGACGATGATGCCAAGCGCATTGCCGATCACGAAGGTGACGATCGCCCCGACCAGCACGAGCGCATGACTGTAATCGCCCTGCTCGAAAGAGATTGCAGCGCGCGTTGTGTTGCCGGTCATGAACGAGACGAAATCACCGGAAAGCTGCAATCCTATCGCGTCGGTCAATCCGGCCAGGAAGGAAATCGCCGCAACCAGCGTCACGCCCAGGCTCGTTCGTCTGGTTCGTATCATCCGGCGTCGCCTCTGTATGGTCATATCCCTGTCCTTTTTGCAGGTCCTATCAGGCGATGATGAATGAGGGTTTCATGCGGGTCTTGATGAAGATCAAGACAGAAGCGTCATCGTCAGCGGATGTGCGGGATCGGCCAGCCCATCCGTGATATTGAAATGGTGCCGATCCGGCTCGTGATAGCAGCCGGTCCTGGCGCCAAGCCCGGTCCAGATATTGGCAAGAAGATCGTTCTGGCGGAGGAATTCAGCCCGCTCGCTGGCGCCCACCCAGCAGAACAGCTTTACATCGTCTCCCGGCATCAGCAGCGCCGGGCTTTCCCGTTCGGCTTCGTCCAGCGTCAGCTGAAGTTTTTCGTTCAGCCGTGTGGGCAGAAGCGGACGCAGATCGTGCAGGCCGGAAATCGATATCGTATTGCCAATGCGGCGGCGGATTTCGGGAGCAAGCGGCGAGGTATGGGAAACCATGCGGGACACAAGATGCCCGCCTGCGGAATGACCGGTCAGGTGCAGCGGCCCGGCAATCCGTTTCGCCGCCGCCGTTATGGCCTCGGAAACCTCACGGGTAATGTCGGAAATGCGTGCATCCGGGCAGAGCGTATATTGCGGCAATGCCACGGCATAACCGTGTGTCACCGCGCCATTGGCCAGATGCGACCAGTAGGATTTGTCGAGGCTCTGCCAGAAACCACCATGGACGTAAACGACCAGTCCCCGTGGCGTTCCTTCCGGCAGAAAGAGATCGAACAGATGTCGCGGCTTTGATCCGTAGGCGATATCGATCTCGGCGCGGCCGAGTGAGAGTAGCGTGTCCCGGTAGTTTCTGGCCGGCTCAACCCAGGCCTGCGGCCAGGCGCTGCCATTGGGGATATTGGGTCCGTTGGAATAAGCGTCGTTCCAGTCCGAAACCGCGTGGAAAATCATGCATGCACCTGTCGTGATGGTCTTGTAAACCATCACCGTATCACGCATCGCCTGCCAGAAAAGATCAGGATTGGGCGGAATGGCCCGTCGGCAGTGTACTGCTGGCGACGCGGCGTGTGGCGGCTTCGTAAAAGCTCGTCAGCAGTTCCAGCATTTCGGTCGTGGATTGCAGACTGTTGTCCGATCGATCGATCCTCTGGATCATCGAGACCAGCAGGTTTTCACGCACTGCACGATAATCTTGCGTCAACTGCTCGCCGGCCGAGGTCGGGATATAGAGTGTATCCTTGCGTGACCGGCCCTTGACGCGCTCGATCATCTTCAGGCCCTGCAGCTTCTTGATGGCATATTGCACATTGGCGGTATCATCGCGGCCAAGCAATCGGCAGATTTCGCTGAGGCCCTTGGGCTTCTGGCGATACCGGATCGTATGCAAAACCGCGGTTTCCAGCCCGCTGATGCTGGTGCCGGCCAGATCGGTGCTGCATTCCGACTGCCAGCGCAGAAACGCGGCCGATATACGCCATAAGGACCACTCGAATGCAGTGAGCGCATCTTCCGACAGGCTCATGTCCGTCAGGTGGTCTTGGGCCGCTCCTTCGGCTCCGGATATGTCGTTCATCGAGTTTCTCCACGCGTCTTGCGCGGAATATTGCATTAAGTTTTGCGAAAATACAGTAGTTGTTTGATATAAATACTGTGTTTTATTCGGTATAAAATGGGTAAATTTCACATGTTGCAGAGGTGGAGCATGTTTCGATGCGTGGCAATACATCGAAAATGAAGGTGTGGCAGAGCTGATCCATCAGCGAAACTTGTTGCTGACATGAACAGAATCACGCAGCCCGAAGCGCCAGGGCTGATCCATTGCCTTGGATATACCGATGCGTTTGCCGATATCCACGATTGCTGTGACGTGTGCAGGTGTCACGACGAAAGGTGGCTGATAGAGCGGCAGGCCATCCTGCGCGATGCCGACGCCAAGTGCCTGACATAGCCGTCCCGGGCCGGAGCAAAGCAGAAGCGGATCCGTCTTGCCGCGTCTTGTTTCCATCTCGGCAAGGCCGGAGACGGGCTGCAATGCCCGGATCAGCACGGCGCTACCTGGCTTGCAGACGAAGTTCAGACACCAGTGAATACCGTAGGAGCGATAGACATAGGCATGTGCAGGCGGGCCAAACATGGTGCGGGTTCTCGGCGTCATGCCGCGGAAACTGTGCGATGCCGGGTCGTCCGGCTCATAAGCTTCCGTCTCGACGATCACGCCGCCGCAACCTGCAAATATCAGTTCGGCGCCGATCAGGTCGCGCGCCACCTCAACCGAAGAGCGGTCGAAAAATTCATGCAGGTCCGTCATGTCCCACCGTTTGATCACGTGCGTGATATCGGCCTGCCGGCCTATCATGACAAGTCAGCCCGTCACGCGATTGCCTGATCTTTGGCGTCGAACCGATGCAGGCGGCTCCTGTCTGGCGTTGCGAAGACGATCTCGTCGGCCGCGAAGCGATGTTCACCGAACAGGCGCACGGTGAGAAGGCCCGTCTCTTCCGTTTCCAGATAAAGAATGGTGTCGGCACCAAGATGTTCGACATGCACGATCTTGGCTTGCCAGTCGCCGGCCTCGCGGGAAAGCGCGATATGTTCGGGGCGGATGCCGAGGGTTTTTGCCTGCGCATCGCCCAGCCTGTCGGCCTCGATGAAATTCATCTGCGGCGAGCCGATGAAACCGGCAACAAAGGTGTTAGCCGGCTTGTTGTAAAGCTCCATCGGAGATCCGACCTGCTCGATTGCGCCGGCATTCAGCACCACGATCTTGTCGGCCAGCGTCATCGCCTCCACCTGATCGTGGGTGACATAGATCATCGTTGCCTTCAGCTGTCGGTGCAGGCGGGCGATTTCCAGCCGTGTCTGCACGCGCAAAGCCGCGTCGAGGTTGGACAGCGGCTCGTCGAAGAGGAACAGTTTTGGCTCGCGCACGGTGGCGCGGCCGATGGCGACACGCTGGCGCTGGCCGCCGGAAAGCTCTGCCGGGCGCCGCGCCAGATACGGCCCAAGCGACAGCATGCGCGACGCTTCGGCAACACGTGTCTCGATCTCCGGCTTGGGCGTGCCCGCCTGTTTCAGGCCAAGCCCCATATTGTCCTTCACCGTCAGGTGCGGATAAAGCGCGTAGGACTGGAACACCATGGCGATGCCACGTTTTGCAGGCGGCACGGTGGCGACCTCCTGACCATCGATCTGCATGCTGCCGCTCGATGCGTCTTCAAGGCCGGCGATGACCCTGAGAAGCGTGGACTTGCCGCAGCCGGAAGGGCCGACAAAGATCACGAACTCACCGTCCTCGACCTCAAGATCGATGCCTTTCAGCACCTCGTGCGTGCCAAAGGCCTTGCGGATGGATGTCAGTTTCAGCGAACCCAAGGGCTTGTTCCTTCATGTAATCTCAGAAACGGACCGGCAGCCCGGTACGCACGCTTTCGTCGGCCGCCAGCGCAAGGCGCAGCGATTGTACGGCATCGTCCATATGCCGTGTCAGGTCGATGTCGTCGCGGATGGCTTTCAATACATAGGCCTGTTCGAGGTCACACAGTTCCTGATGGCCGGGTTCTCCCTCCATCCTGAGATCTTCGTCAGCAACGAGAAAGCCGCCATCCGGCCCGGTCTCGGCTCGGTGCACGCGGATGACCGATGTTTTCGTATGCGTATCGATATCGGCCGACTTGGCGTTTTCGTCGACACGGATCGATACCGATCCTTTTGGCGACATCACGTCCTTCACGAAAAACGCCGTTTCCGACATCATCGGTCCCCAGCCGGCCTCGTACCAGCCGACCGAACCATCCTCGAACATCACCTGCAGATGGCCGTAATTATACATGTCGGGCGCGATCTCGTCGGACATGCGCAGGCCCATGCCGCGCACTTCCACGGCGCGCGCATCGGTGATCTGGCACATCACGTCGAGATAGTGCACGCCGCAATCGACGATCGGCGACGTCGTCTGCATCAGCGCCTTGTGCACGTCCCAATGGGCGCCGGAGGACTGCTGGTTGAGGTTCATGCGGAAAACGTAAGGTGGTCCGAGTTTGCGGGCCTCCGCGATCAGCCGTATCCACGAGGGGTGATGGCGCAGAATGTAACCGATCACCAGCTTGCGGCCATGCGCCTTGGCGGCAGCGACCACGCGCTCGGCATCGACAACCGTCGTCGCCAGCGGCTTTTCCAGAAACACATGGGCGCCAGCCTCGAATGCCCGAATGGCATAGGCGGCATGGCTGTCGGAATAGGTGTTGATCGAGCAGACATCCGGTTTCAGTTCGCTGAGCGCGGCTTCGAAATCGTTGAGGAACGGATAGTCGGCGAGTTCTGCTGGCAGGTCCGGCCGGCTGCGGTTCACAAGACCGACGATCTCGAAACCGGGATTGTGATGATAGGCCAATGCGTGACTGCGGCCCATATTGCCGAGACCGGCAACAAGCACGCGAAGGGGTGTGTTGGAACTCATTTGACGGCTCCCGAAGTGATGCCGCGGATCAGCTGGCGTGAGAAGATGACGTAAAGAACCAGAACCGGCAGGATGGCGAGCGACAGGGCGGAGAGCACGGCGTTCCAGTTGGTGACGAACTGGCCGATGAACATCTGCGCACCCAGCGTCACCGTCTTGGTTTCCTCGCCGGGCGCAAGGATGAGCGGGAACCACAGATCATTCCAGATCGGTATCATGGTGAACACGGCAACCGTCGCCATGGCCGGGCGCACCAGCGGCAGGACAAGGCGGAAGAAGATGGCATATTCGGACAATCCGTCGATCCGCCCGGCATTTTTCAAGTCATCGGAAACGGTGCGCATGAATTCCGACAGGATGAAGATGGCAAGAGGCAGCCCTTGTGCCGTATAAACCAGAACCAGCGCCGTCAGCGTGTTGACGAGACCGGCGGCCACCATGCCCTGCAGGATGGCGACGGTGCCCAGCCGGATCGGGATCATGATGCCGAGCGCCAGATAAAGCCCCATCAGCAGGTTGCCGCGAAAGCGATATTCCGACAGCGCAAACGCCGCCATCGCACCGAACAGCAGCACCAGCGCGATTGCCACAACGGTGACGATCATGCTGTTCTGGAAATAACCGAAAAAATCACCCTGGGCGAGCACGGTCTTGTAACCAACGAGATCGAAGGTCGAAGGCGTGGGGATCGCCATCGGATCGCGAAAGATCGCATTGCGGCTCTTGAACGAGTTGACCAGCGTCAGAAACACCGGAAACAGCGCAATCAGCGTATAACTGATCAGAGCCAGATGGATCAGTCCGGTGCGGACAAGCGAGGTGCGGGCCTTGGCCATGATCGCCTCCTTCAGAACTGGTAGCGACGCATGCGCCGCTGGATGACGAAGAGATAAAGCGAAACGCCGGCGAGAATGATCAGGAACATCACGGTGGCGATGGTCGCACCCATCGAGCGGTCACCCATCTGGTTCTGGAAACCGAAGAAGGTGCGGTAGAGCAGGGTGCCCAAAATATCGGTAGAGCCATCGGGACCGGCCAGCGCCCCCTGAACAGTATAGATCAGATCGAAGGCATTGAAATTGCCGACAAAGGTGAGGATCGAGATGATGCCGATCGAGGGCAGGATCAGCGGCAGCTTGATCTTCCAGAACTGGCTCCAGCCGGTAATGCCGTCGCATTCGGCGGCTTCCAGCACTTCTTCCGGGATGTTGAGCAGAGCGGCATAGATCAGCATCATCGGAATGCCGACATATTGCCAGACGGAAATCAGCGACACCGTGATCAGCGCGCTGTCCGGTTTGCCGAGCCAGGGCGCAAACGCCCATTTCAGCCCGACGAGATCCATCAGGCTGGGGGCAATGCCCCAGATCGGCGACAGGATCAGCTTCCAGATGAAGCCGACGATCACGAAGGACAGCAGCGTCGGAACGAAGATGGCGGTGCGATAAAAGGTGGCGAAGCGCAGTTTCGGCACAGACAGCATGGCGGCGAGCGCAATGCCCACCGGGTTCTGCACCAGCATATGGATGACGAAGAAGATCAGGTTATTGCCGAGCGCATTCCAGAAACTGGCGGAAAGCCGTGGATCGGAAAACAGCGTGGCAAAATTCGAGAGCCCGACAAACACCGTCTGTCCATCGACGAGATTGTAGAGCGACAGCCGCAGGGTTTCGATCAGCGGCAGGATCATGATCGCCGTATAGACGAGCACTGCCGGCGCCAGAAACACGGCGATATGCCAGCGGGTGGGCCGTTTGATCGGAGCGATCGCAGGATCGGCCGTGTCGATGTCGCTCATGATGTGAACTCTGCGTTTGCATGTGAGGCGTCATCCTCGGCCTTGTGCCGAGGATCTGACCACGTTCATGATCTCAGGTAGTTGCAGATCCTCGGGACAAGCCCGAGGATGACGATTGGAGAGGTGGATGAGCTTTATCGAAGGTCGAACGGAGGCTGGTGATCAGCCTCCGCACCTTCATCAGCTCACTTCGCCGGCTTGTACCAGCTTTCCAGACCCTTCTGGGTCTCTTCGGCTGCCTGTTCCGGTGTCTGCGTGCCGTTGATGACATTGGCCGACACACGCCACATTTCGAGATCGAGGTTCGGCTTGCCACGGCCGACGATCGCCGCGCTCGGGCGGATGGTCGGCTTGCAGTTCTGGCGCCAGGAGACGAATTCCTGCGCCAGCGGATCTTCCATCTTCACCGCAGTCGAGTTCAGGCTGAAGAAGCCCGGCAGCGAGTTGGCGTAAAGCGTGGCGAATTCCGGCGAGGCGACCCAGGCGAGGAATTTCTTCGCCGCTTCCGGGTTCTTGCCCTTGGCGTTGAGACCGATGCCGATGTCGTTATGGTCGGAAATGTAGCAGGTATCGCCGGCCTTCTTCACCGGTGGCGGGAAGGCGCCCATTTCGAAATCGGCCTGTGCCTTGAATGGCGCGATTTCCCAGGAACCGGCCGGATAGATGGCGGCGCGGCCGAGCGTGAACAGGTTCTGGCTGTCCGGATAGGTCTGGGCTTCAAAACCGTCGCCGAGATAGGGTTTCCACTTGGCCAGCGTCTTGTAGGGCTCGATCCAGTCGGCATCGGTCAGTTTCTGGGTGCCGGCGATCAGCGCCTTGCGGCCTTCTTCGCCCTTCCAGTCGTTCGGGCCGATATTGTAATAGCCCATGGTCGCGGCTTCCCACTGGTCCTTGGTGCCCATGGCCAGAGGGATGTAGTTGCCGTCGGTCTTGATCTTTTCGAGCAGGGCGAAGAACTCGTCCTCGGTCTTCGGCACCGCGACCTTCAGCTCTTCAAACGCCTTCTTGTTGTAGATGAAGCCGTGAATGACCGATGCCATCGGCACGCAAAACGTCGTTTTGCCGTCGTCTGTGCTCCACGCGGACTTGGCGGTATCCGAAAAGTTCTTGATACCGTCGAGGTCGTTCAGCGCGGCAAGCTGGCCCTTTTCGAACATGGCAAGCGACAGGTCGAACGGGCGGCAGGTGATGAGATCGCCCGCCGTGCCAGCTTCCAGCTTGGCA
Organism: Neorhizobium sp. BT27B; assembly: GCF_050455485.1. NCBI lineage: Bacteria > Pseudomonadati > Pseudomonadota > Alphaproteobacteria > Hyphomicrobiales > Rhizobiaceae > Neorhizobium > Neorhizobium sp. BT27B. The sequence continues at coordinate 43,083 of NZ_JBCIYT010000006.1, forward strand.
TTGACGGCCGAATTGTATTCGGTCGGAGCCATCGGGGCGAACGTCACCTTGATGCCGGGGTTCTTGGCTTCGAAGGCGGGGATCAGTTTTTCCTGCCAGATCGACAGGTCGTCGTTGCGCCAGCTTTCGATGGTCAGCGCGGTATCGGCAGCATTGGCAACACCTGCCAGTGCCGCAGGCACAAGCACGGTCGTGGCAAGCATCAGGCCTTTCAGCATACGGGTCATGACATTCTCCCAGTTATGGCGCCCGCGGGCGCATTTTCGGTTCCCATTATTATTATTCGAACTCGGCAAGTGCCTGCCGTAGTACCTGTCCAGAGCGGGCAAGCGCGGCCTGCGCCGTCTCCGCATCATGCGCACCTGCTGCCAGCAGCACGGCGACTTTCACCGAGCCTGCAGCGCTTTGCATCCGTTCGCCGGCGGCATCCATGTCGATGCCGGCGATTTCAGAGACGATGCGAGTGGCGCGGATGCGCAGCTTTTCGTTGTCGGCCCGCACATCCACCATATGCCCGTCATGCACATGGCCGAGCTTGATGGCCGTGAGAGTCGACAGCATGTTGAACGCGATCTTTTGCGCAGTACCCGCACCCATGCGGGTCGATCCCGCCACCACTTCCGGCGGCGTTGCCAGAAGCACGGCAACATCAGCAAGTTTCAACAAAGGTGCGCCGGCATTGTTGGCGATGCCGATCACGGATGCGCCACGCGCTTTCGCAATTTTTGCAATGGCCAGTGCATAAGGCGTCGAGCCACTGGCGGAAACGCAGATCACGCAGTCGCTGTCGGCAATGCAGGCGGCATCCCGTTCAGCCAGGGCAATGTCGTCTTCCGGGCCGCCGGCCAGATCGGTCAGGCTGGCAATGCCGCCTGCCATCAGAACCACGATCCGGTCACGGGCAATGCCATAGGTGCCGGGCAGTTCGAGCGCATCGGCCATCGCCATCAGGCCGGAACTGCCAGCGCCGACATAGATCAGTCGTCCGCTCCGCTGGAGAGCACGTGCGGTCAGTTCGGCAGCCGCAGCAAGTGCCGGGATGGCGTCGGTCACGGCGCGAGCGGCCCGCTGCTGGCCCTCTGCAAGCACACGCAGCGCCGCAGTCGGCTCGAGCATATCCAGCCCGATCGCGTGTTCATGTCTGGCTTCGGTGGCGTTTTTGCTCATCCGAGTTCTCCCTCGAGAGAAATGATGCCAAAAAAATACCAATTGTCCAGATGCAAATTAACGATCGCCTAAGTTGAATGACCGCACGGCCGTAAATTCGGAAAAATATAATTATGAATCAATGCATTGAAACGTTTCCAAAATGCGAATTGCAAATCGCCCTTGGCTATTGGTACTTTTTTGGTATGGTTTGTGTCGGAGGTATTCATGCCCAACTATATTCTCGGGATCGATGGTGGTGGAACCAGTTGCCGTGCAGCGGTAGCGGATACCGATGGTCGTATCCTTGGCCGTGGCAAAAGCGGTGCCTCCAATATTCTGTCCGATCCCGACAATGCGCTGCGCCATATCGATGAGGCGGCGCGTCTGGCCTTTCGGGATGCCGGCCTTTCTGAAAATCTGGTCTCGTCCTCCTCGGCCCTTCTCGGGCTTGCCGGCAACAATGTCGGCGATGCGGTCAATTATGTTCTGGCCCGCCTGCCGTTCCAGCGCTCGAAAATCGTCAATGATGGGCTGATCGCGCTTGAGGGTGCGGTAGGCAGCGAGGACGGCGCCATCGCCATTCTCGGCACGGGCACGATCTGCCTCGCGCGACGTGGTGATCAATTGACCTCCATCGGCGGCTGGGGTTTTCAGGTGAGTGATCTCGGCAGCGGCGCCCGTCTTGGTCATGCCGCGCTTCAGGAGTGTCTGCTGGCGCATGATGGCGTCCGCTCGGTGACGCCGCTCTCCGCCGAACTTTTGGCGGAGTTCGGCAATGATCCCGAGCAGGTTGTAGGCTTTGCCCGCAAGGCCAGCCCCGGCGAATTCGGACGCTATGCGCCACGCGTGTTTTTCGCCGCCGAACGGGGTGATGAAACGGCCCTGCGCATCCTCCATGCGGCCGCAGCCGAAGTCGATGCCGCGCTTGATGCCGTGGCGGCCGTCATGCAAGGGCAAGGACGTCTGTGCCTGCTCGGCGGTCTCGCCGGTCTTTACCCCACCTATCTGGCTGAGCGCCACCGCAACCGCCTGTCAGAACCTTTGGCCGATGCGCTCACCGGCGCCGTCTCACTTGCGGTCTCCGAACTGACTTCCGAGGGAACTGGCCGATGAGCGAAGCGCTTTCCGCCCTCCTGCCGCTCGACGGTTTTCAGGCGGCAAGCGCCGGCCCGCTTTATCTGAAACTGCGCCAGACGCTGGAGGATGCGATTCGTTCCGGCAGGCTGGCTCATGGTGCTGCGCTTCCGGCCGAACGCGACCTTGCCGATTACGCCAGTGTCAGCCGTGTCACCGTGCGCAAGGCGGTGGATGATCTGGTGAAAGACGGGTTGCTGATGCGCCGCCACGGCTCCGGCACTTTTGTCGTCAAACCGGTTTCGCGTGTCGAGCAGCCGCTTTCGCACCTCACCTCCTTCACCGAAGACATGGCGCGACGCGGTCTCGTCACCCGCTCGGAATGGCTGGAGCGCGGTCTTTATCATCCCTCGCCGGAAGAAAGCGTCATGCTCGGCTTAGCGCCCGGTACACTGGTTGCCCGTATAGGCCGCCTGCGCATTACCAACGACATGCCGCTTGCTATCGAGCGCGCCAGCCTGTCGGCCGAATTTTTGCCGGATCCCGCACGCGTCTCCACATCGCTGTATGGCGAACTGGAAAAGACCGGCGCCCGGCCGGTGCGCGCCATCCAGCGCATCTCCGCATGCAACGTCAAGAACCCGGATGCCGGGTTGTTGCAGGTGTCGGTCGGCTCTGCCGGCCTGTCGATCGAACGTATTTCGTATCTCGGTTCCGGCCGGGTGGTGGAGTTCACGCGCTCTCTCTACCGGGGCGATGCCTATGATTTCGTCGCCGAGCTGACGCTTGGCGGCCGTTGAATGCCGGAGGATTCCATGACCACGCAAACCCATATGCGCCGCGAGATCGACGAGATCCCGCACGCTGTCGCCCGCCTGCTGGACCGCTCTGCCGCCGATCTGAAATCGGCAGGTCTCGCGTTGCGGGAAAAGGACCCGGCCTTTCTGGTCACCATTGCGCGCGGTTCGTCCGATCATGCCGCCACCTTTATCAAATATGCGGTGGAACTCACCGCCGGCCGGCCGGTTGCCTCGCTCGGTCCGTCGCTTGCCTCCATCTACGGCGCAAAACTGAAGCTTTCGGGCGGCGCGGCGATCACCATCTCGCAATCCGGCAAAAGCCCCGATATCGTCGCGATGGCGCAATCGGCCACCGATGCCGGTGCCGTCACGGTGGCGCTGACAAACACGCTGCCGTCACCGCTTGCCTCCGCCTGTACCCACGCGCTGGATATTCAGGCCGGCCCGGAACTGGCCGTCGCCGCCACAAAATCCTTCGTCAATTCCATCGTCGCGGGTCTGGCGCTTCTGGCCGAGTGGACCAACGACGCGGATTTGCGCAATGCCCTGCAAAACCTCCCGGAAGTGTTTGCAAAGGCCGTCACCCTGCAATGGGGCGATTTTGCCGCGGAACTCGGCGATGCCGAATCGCTTTACATGCTCGGTCGCGGCCCGGCTTTGGCGATTGCCAGCGAAGCGGCGCTGAAGTTCAAGGAAACCTCCAACATGCATGCCGAAGCCTATTCGGCTGCCGAAGTGCTGCATGGGCCGGTGGCGCTGGTGGAAGACAAATTTCCGCTGCTCGCCTTTGCCGCAAGGGATGCTGCGGAAAACTCGGTTGTCGAGATCGTCGAAAGCCTTTCCGGCAAGCGCGCGCTTGCATTCGCGACGTCGGACAAGGTCAAGTCCGCTCGAAAATTGCCTTTCGTCGCAACCGGCCATCCGCTCACCGATGCGCTGGCTCTGATCCTGCCGTTCTACGGTTTCGTCGAATCCTGGTCGCGCAGCCGCGGTTTTAATCCGGATGCGCCGGTGGCACTCAAGAAGGTAACGGAAACCCGATGACCGACGCCAAGGCATATTTAGGCGCCCGCATTTTTGATGGCGCGGCCTGGCACGATGATTCGGCACTGGTCGTGAGCGGCGGCACGGTGCAGGCAATTGTCTCTGCCTCGGCGCTCGCCGACACTGCGGAAAAGGTAAGACTCGACGGCGGCATTCTTCTGCCCGGCTTTATCGACCTGCAAGTCAATGGCGGCGGTGGCGTGATGCTCAATGATGAGCCGACCGTTGAAGGCATTTCACGCATCTGCGCCGCCCATGCCCGTTTCGGCACCACGGCGTTGCTACCGACGCTGATCACCGATACCCCGGAAACTACCCGGGCCACCGTCGAGGCTGGCAGACAGGCGAGGCGCGAAGGCGTCTCCGGTTTTCTCGGCCTGCATCTTGAAGGCCCGCATCTTTCCGTTGCCCGCAAGGGCGCGCATGATCCGGCGCTGATCCGCCCGATGGAGGAGGCCGATCTCGACCTGTTCCTGTCCTCGGCAAAGGATCTCGATGTTCTGCTGACCACGATCGCCCCGGAAAACGTCAGCGAGGCGCAGGTTGGCCAATTGGCGGATGCTGGCATCATCGTCAGTCTCGGCCATACCGAATCAAGCTTCGAGACGGCCGGTCGTTACGAAAAAGCCGGTGCGCGCATGGTCACACATCTGTTCAATGCCATGAGCCCGCTCGGCCACCGCGAACCCGGTCTTGTCGGCGCCGCACTGCAGAGCGTGACGTTGCATTGCGGCCTGATCGCCGACGGCATCCACGTCGTTGCGCCATCGATGTCTGTCGCCTTGCGCGCCAAGCAGGGGCAGGGGCGCATTTTTATCGTCACCGACGCCATGTCGCCGATCGGCACGGATGTGACCAGCTTTACGCTCAATGGCCGCGAAATCCTGCGCAGAGATGGTCGCCTGACGCTGGCCGATGGTACGCTGGCCGGTGCCGATATAGACATGCTCTCATCGGTACGATTCGTGCATGAAAAGCTCGGTCTGCCGCTGGAGGAAGCGGTGCGCATGGCAACGGTCTACCCGGCAGAAGCCATCGGTATTTCGCACAAGGGATCGCTGCGGCAAGGAGCCGATGCGGATTTCGTGCTTCTGAACGACGACCTGTCGATGAATGCCACCTTCATCGGCGGCACCTGCGTCCATCGCCAATAGCGCTTCTGTCCAGGCGGTCCCGGTGGTATTGGCTGGCGGATGTCCGCCACCACCACAACCATAGTCGAGAACAGAACCTGCGGCACCTGCACGCTGTGCTGTCGGCTGCCGGATATCGATCATTTCGACAAGCCGGCAAATGCGTGGTGCAGCCACTGCGTCGAAGGTCGGGGCTGCTCGATCTATGACGACCGGCCATCGCTCTGTCGTGATTTCCTCTGTCTCTGGCGCACCGATGATTCGCTGCCGCCCGAATGGGACCCAGCAATCTCGAAAATGATGATTTACGAACAGGGACCGCAGATCACCGTTCTGGCGGATCCCGATCACCCCGATCTATGGCGGAGCGAACCCTATCGCAGCCAGCTCGAATCATGGGCGGCAAAGGCCGAATCGTCCGGCGGTTACGTGATCGTGTTCTGCGGGGAAGAGGTGTTCAAGATCTGACACACAAGAGTGCTAGATTTTTTGAACCGATAGAGTGTCTCTGGGAAGATTTGGTGGAGCTAAGCGGGATCGAACCGCTGACCTCTTGCATGCCATGCAAGCGCTCTCCCAGCTGAGCTATAGCCCCATCAGGGTGGTCCGGAATTTCCGGTCCTGGGAACTCCGTGCCGCTTTCGCTTCGGGAGTGGCGGCTAAGTACTTCCTGTTTTCGGGAAGTGCAAGCCGAAAAATGCGGCCCGGTGAAAAAATCTTTTCCGGGCCGCATTTTAGAGAAGATCAGCCTTCTTCGTCGTCGCCGCCGACGCCGATGATATCGGACATATCGTCGTCATCGTCTTCTTCGGTTTCGAGGAAGGTGTCGTCGTCATCGCCGTCGAGTTCGACATCGTCGTCGCCGAGATCATCGGGGATATCGTCGCCGGTGTTGCCGTCGTCGTTGTCGTCACTCGAAACGAGTTCGACTTCGTTGTTCTCGGTATCGACTTCCTGGACGTCCTCTTCCTCGGCCTGTTCCATGATGGCGGCAGCCGAGTTCTCTTCGAAGAACGACAGCGGCCAGGACTTGCCGCTATACGGCGAGACGACCGGGTCGCGATTGAGGTCGTAGAATTTCTTGCCCGTATCCGGGTCTACACGTTTGGTACCAAGTTCCGCTTTTGCCACTGTCGAAAGCCTCGTGAGAATGGGCCGAATGGTATCGGCAATGCCGCATGGTTGCGGTCGTCATATTTCAGCTGAAAATGCTAGCCGGTCCCCTTAGTCGTTGTCCTCTGGCATGTCAAAGGCAAACTTGACCCAGCAAAATCACGCCATTCTGCACCATTGCACAGATGACCGCCATCACGCTGCGTGATAAGTCGGCAGAAAATGTGGCATTGCCCGGTTTCGGCTGCCCGGTTTTCGCAGGAGGCAGTCTCTTGAAACACATCACGATCGCCATCGATGGGCCGGCGGCTGCCGGCAAGGGCACGCTGTCGCGGCGTCTTGCCGAGACTTATGGCTTTCATCATCTCGATACGGGGCTTACCTATCGCGCCACCGCCAAGGCGCTGATCGATGCCGGCCTGCCCTTCGACAGCGAGGCAATTGCCGAGAAGATGGCGCTCGAGGTGAATCTGGCCGGTCTCGACCGTTCCGTCCTGGCAAGACACGAAATCGGTGAAGCCGCCTCGAAGATCGCTGTCATGCCCGCCGTGCGCCGTGCGCTGGTGGAAGCGCAGCGCGCCTTTTCCAGGAAAGCGCCAGGTACGGTGCTCGATGGCCGCGATATCGGCACCGTGGTCTGCCCGGATGCTATCGTGAAACTTTACGTCACCGCCTCGCCGGAAGTACGGGCGCGGCGTCGTTATGACGAGATCATCGCCTCCGGCAAAGCGGCCGATTTCGACGCCATCGTCGACGACGTGAAGACGCGCGACGACCGCGACATGAACCGCGCCGACAGCCCGTTGAAGCCGGCCGAGGATGCGCACTTGCTAGATACGTCGGAAATGAGTATAGAGGCCGCGTTTCTGGCTGCAAAACGCATTGTCGATGCTGCCCTGAACAAGAATTGATGGCCAGCCGGTTCGCCCGGCAGCCTGCATGCCCCGAAAGTTCCAGTCCCCGCGCCGGATTGCTTCCCTTTGAGGAAGCGGACTTGAATTTCGGGTATTTTTAACTCGAACCCCCGGCGCTGGTGTCCACACGGACACTCCCAGGAGATTTCATGTCAGTATCTACCCCGTCGCGCGAAGATTTCGCAGCCCTGCTGGAAGAATCCTTTGCCAAGACCGATCTCGCCGAAGGCTATGTTGCCAAGGGTATCGTCACGGCGATTGAAAAAGACGTTGCCGTCATCGACGTCGGCCTCAAGGTCGAAGGCCGCATCGCGCTGAAGGAATTCGGTGCAAAGGGCAAGGACGGCTCGCTGAAGGTCGGCGACGAAGTTGAAGTTTACGTTGAGCGCATCGAAAACGCTCTCGGCGAAGCTGTTCTGTCGCGCGAAAAGGCTCGCCGCGAAGAAAGCTGGGTCAAGCTCGAAGTCAAGTTCGAAGCTGGCGAGCGCGTCGAAGGCGTTATCTTCAACCAGGTCAAGGGTGGTTTCACCGTCGATCTCGACGGCGCCGTTGCCTTCCTGCCGCGTTCGCAGGTCGACATCCGTCCGATCCGCGACGTCACCCCGCTCATGCACAACCCGCAGCCCTTCGAAATCCTCAAGATGGACAAGCGTCGCGGCAACATCGTTGTTTCGCGTCGTACCGTTCTCGAAGAGAGCCGCGCCGAGCAGCGTTCTGAAATCGTTCAGAACCTCGAAGAAGGCCAGGTTGTTGACGGCGTCGTCAAGAACATCACCGATTACGGTGCGTTCGTTGACCTCGGCGGCATCGACGGCCTGCTGCACGTCACCGACATGGCATGGCGCCGTGTGAACCATCCGTCGGAAATCCTGTCCATTGGCCAGCAGGTCAAGGTTCAGATCATCCGCATCAACCAGGAAACCCACCGCATCTCGCTCGGCATGAAGCAGCTCGAGTCGGATCCGTGGGATGGCATCTCGGCCAAGTACCCGGTCGGCAAGAAGATTTCCGGTACCGTCACGAACATCACCGATTACGGTGCATTCGTCGAACTGGAGCCGGGCATCGAAGGCCTGATCCACATTTCCGAAATGTCCTGGACGAAGAAGAACGTTCATCCCGGCAAGATCCTTTCGACCACGCAGGACGTCGACGTCGTCGTTCTCGAAGTCGATCCGTCCAAGCGCCGTATCTCGCTCGGTCTCAAGCAGACCCTCGAGAACCCGTGGCAGGCATTTGCCTTCAGCCATCCGGCCGGCACTGAAGTCGAAGGCGAAGTCAAGAACAAGACCGAATTCGGCCTGTTCATCGGCCTCGAAGGCGACGTTGACGGCATGGTTCACCTGTCGGATCTCGACTGGAACCGTCCGGGCGAGCAGGTCATCGAAGAGTTCAACAAGGGCGACATCGTCAAGGCTGTTGTTCTGGATGTTGACGTCGAGAAGGAACGCATCTCGCTCGGCATCAAGCAGCTCGGCAAGGACTCGGTCGGCGACGCTGCCGCTTCCGGCGAACTGCGCAAGAACGCTGTCGTTTCGTGCGAAATCATCGCCGTTAACGACGGCGGCATCGAAGTGAAGCTCGTTGAACACGAAGACATCACCTCGTTCATCCGCCGCGCTGACCTCGCTCGCGATCGCGACGACCAGCGTCCGGAGCGCTTCTCGGTTGGCCAGGTTCTTGACGCTCGCGTCACCAACTTCTCCAAGAAGGACCGCAAGGTCATGCTGTCGATCAAGGCTCTCGAGATCGCAGAAGAGAAGGAAGCCGTTGCTCAGTTCGGTTCGTCGGACTCGGGCGCTTCGCTCGGCGACATCCTGGGCGCAGCCCTGAAGAACCGCGGCAGCGAGTAATCGTCAGCTTCGATCTTTTGAAATGAAGAGGCCGCCGGAGATGATCCGGCGGCCTTTTTCGTGTGCGTATCTGATTGAGATTTATTCCAGAGCCGCCATCCGGCGATAGAAGTCTTCGGCACCCGTACCCGGATGATCTGTCAGATGCTGACGCGGCGCCTGCCGGGTTCCGGCCGTGGTCGCTGCAGTCTCTGTTGCGGCTGCATGCAAAGGCTCGTCTTCCGGCGTCATTGGCTCCGGTTGCGGCTCTCCGCCACCCTGCCGTTCTTCGCCGCCAGATGGTTGCTGTTGGCCCTGATGGTCGCGCCGCGGCGGCTGGTCATCATCGCCGACCGGCGGCTTGCGCCTGATCTCGTGGTTTTCACTCTCTTCGAATTCCTGTGCACCGGCATGCGGCACAAGCGGATGCGCCGGCACGTCGCGCGGCAGGAGCGACATGCCGAGCAGCGCCTTTTCGAAAGCGGTATCGGGTTGTGCCGAAAGACTGGCCGATGTCGATGCCGTATTGGTCGCCGGCGGAAGCGCATTGACGAGAGGTGCGGGCACATCGTCATCTTGTGTTTGATCGGAAATGGCCGCCGTCTTCAGGACCTCTGCGTCTGCGGCGGTCGTCCTCGGGTCTGTTTCCGCATCAGGCCGCACAGCCAGGATATTGGCCTGCGCCTGCGCAATCTGCCTCGCGCCCTTTGCGTCCGGCTCTCCTGAGGCAAGGCCGGCAACCCATTCGGTCTGGAAACGATCGATAATGGCTTTGGCGGTTTTGGGAATTGTCAGATCGGCTTCGTCATGCGCCTGACGGGCAAGGGCGGCGGCATCGTAAATCGCTGCCGGTTTTACCGGCGTTGCACTTCTGTCCGGCAAGTGGCCTGTCTTGGAAGCCTCGTCCGAAGGCGCGTCGGGTGTTTGTGGATGGGACCCATGTGTTTCGAGCCCGGTAGTCTGCTCTTTGCGCACGTCCGTTGTGCGCTGGGATGCAGGAGAGCCATCGACATGTGCGGCTTTGATGTCGTTCGCGGCCGTCTGGCCGTCAGCCATATCGCTGTCGCTGATGTTTGTCGCTGGATGTGCAGGCTCGGCGGCTTCGGATGCTGACGTTTCCCCGGGATGCCGCAGTCCCTGACGGCTGCCGTCCTCGTCTATGGCATTGGCCGTTGTCGCATCGCTCTTCGGTGCTAGGCCCTGTGTCTCGATATCGGAGGCGTTTTCTGTCGTTGCGATTGGGTTGATGCCTTCGCCGTCAACACTGTCCGCAGGGAAGGAAGCCTGTCCCTCGGTCGCATTTCCATTGGCTGGCCCATCGTCCATCCGATTGGCGGGCAGGAGAGGCAGATCGCTGCCATTGTTCTGCCGATAGGAGCTCACCACATGGCGCGCCGCCAGATCGCGTTCCTGATATTGTGAGATTTCGATTTGCACTGCCAGCCGTGCTGCAGCGGGCCCGGACGGGTCTTTCAGCAGCTCTGCAAGCAGACGCAGTGTCGCCCCCTGCATGATCGTATTCAACTGTGCCTGCAGGCGTGCGCGCTCTTGCGCCCCGAGAGCGGTGATGGCGGCAGCCAGCCTTTTGCTGTAGTCGGCAAGCGCCTCGCCCTCGCGACGCGGCAGTTTCAGAAGGCTGCCAAGCGTTTCGGCAAAAACGGAAAGGCTCTGCGCCAGCCGCATCTGGCCGGAAAGGCCAAGCAGTTCCATGCTGGATGTATTGCCGGCAACGATCGGTCGCACAGTCCCCGCTACGGCGTTGTCCTGCACGGGGACGTCCGGCGCAATCTGTTGGGTCGAAGCCTGTCGCTGGTTCGCCTGCATGGCGTGGGCGACGGATGTGGCGGGAACAGGTGGCAGCATGGCCGGCTCCACGTCAGGGAGGCAGATCCTCGAGTTGAAGGGACAGGCCGGCTGGACGGTCAAAATATCTTTGCAACCCATTTGGGTTGCAACCGTCGCGCCTCATGGCGACTTTCATGCCGGATGGTTAGGCTAAATATGCCGCAAACATCCCTAATGATTCCCTAACGGCAACGCTGTTTTCATTCAGTGGTTGCAATTTGCTCGTCGATTTGGCCGCATGCCTGCCATCAGCTATGGGCAAAGATGTCGGTCTCGTCCCATCCCAGAAGATCGAGCTTCGAGCGCGTCGGCAGGAATGCAAAGCAGGCTTCTGCAAGCTCCATGCGTTTGTCGCGGATCAACCGGTTCACTTGCTTGTCGCGCAACGCATGCAGATGCAGCACGTCCGATGCCGCATATTCCAGCTGTGCCTGTGACAGAACCTCGGCGGCCCAGTCCGTCTGCTGCTGCGCCTTGGAAATGTCGACCTCCAGCAGTTCGCGCAGATTGTCCTTCAATCCGTGCCGGTCGGTATAGGTGCGTGTCAGCCGTGACGCGATCTTGGTGCAAAATACCGGAGCCGTCGTCACCCCAAACGTATGAAACAGCACGGCAATGTCGAATCGGCCGTAATGGAAAATCTTTTCATGCGTCGGGTCGGCCAGCAGTGCCACCAGATTGGGGGCCTGCTTCTGACCGGCGGCAATGCGGATCACATCGGCCGTGCCGTCTCCGGGCGAAAGCTGCACGACGCAGAGGCGGTCGCGGCGTGGCACCAGTCCCAGCGTTTCCGTATCGATGGCGACGGCGCCGGTGTAGCGGGCAGCGTCCACTGCGGAGATATCGCCTTCGTGATACCGGATCTGGGCCATGGAAAATCCTTTGTCGACTGTTTGTCCCGCTATACCGCAATCGCGCGTGGCATCGCCATCTCTAAATATTCTGCCTCATTCGAAGCCAAGGCCTGGAGCAGGTTTGCACAAAACGCATTGCTGCGTTGCAACAAATTAGTTTCCCTTTCTACTAACGCATGGCTATAAACCAATCATCGAAGCGGCACACTCCTCCTCCCAGTGCCGCCCGATACGGATCGACAACATCCTCCTCCTCCCAGTTGTCGGTCAAGTTTAAAGCCTGCCGCACCTCCTCCCGCGGCAGGCTTTTTCATTTTCGGCCCTTGCTCGGGAAGGGCGCCTTTCCAGATATTTTCCTCTTCGGCGGCCGTTGCGACAATGCGTCACGTAAGTGTCATCTGGCGCCGATATACCCACCTCGCCTTCACTTTTAAACTCCTCAGCGAGGTTCCACCATGCGCAAAATTCTTGCCGCCCTGGTCGCTACGACCATTCTTGCCGGCGCTGCTCAGGCTGCCGAAGTTTTCCCGCTCGATCGTGCCACGATCCTTTCGGGCTCGCCGTTCGACTTCAAGGTCGAGTTTGATGCCGTCGTAAAGCCGGAAGACGTAAAAATCACCGTCAACGGCCAGGATTACAAGGCCGCTCTCGGCAAGGAAGTCGAGTTCGTCGCCGAAGAAAAGAACAAGGACAAGGTCCTTGGTTCGGCCGTCATCCTGCGTGGCATCACCATCGCCAATGCCGGTGATTACAAGGTCGAAGTTTCCGCAGGTTCGGAAACCAAGAGCGTTACCTGGAATGTTTACGGTACGCCGTCCCAGGCCAAGGCCAAGAACGTCATCTTCCTGATCGCCGACGGTCTGTCTGTTGCGCACCGCACCGCTGCCCGCATCATGTCCAAGGGCATGACCGAAGGTAAGGCCAATGGCCGCCTCAACATGGATGACGTGCCGCCGGTCGCCTTCATCGGCACCTCGGCCACGGACGCTGTCGCCACCGACTCTGCCAACACCATGTCGGCCTACATGACCGGTCACAAGACCGCCGTGAACGCCATCGGCGTTTATGCCGACCGCACACCTGCCTCGATGGACGACCCCAAGGTCGAAACCCTCGCCGAAGCCCTGCGCCGCCAGACCAAGAAGTCGATCGGCATCATCTCTACCGCCGAACTGCAGGACGCGACCCCGGCCGCAGTCGTCGCCCACACCCGTAAGCGTGGTGACAAGGCCGAAATCAACGGCATGCTGTTCGACGTCAAGCCAGACGTTCTGCTCGGCGGTGGCTCCGCCTACTTCCTGCCGCAGGCGACTGCCGGCTCGAAGCGCAAGGACGACAAGGACTACATCGCCCTGTTCAAGGAAGCCGGTTACACGCTGGCAACCAGCAAGGGTGAACTGGCAACGGCGGCCAGCAGCAATACCGGCAAGATCCTGGGCCTGTTCCACACCGGCAACATGGACACCACGCTCGACCGCGAGTTCCTCAAGAAGGGTACCGTCGGCAAGTTCCCGGAACAGCCGGGCCTGGTCGAAATGACCAAGGTCGCTCTCGATTCGCTGTCGAAGAACCCGGAAGGTTTCTTCCTGATGGTTGAAGCCGCAAACGTCGACAAGATGTCCCATCCGCTGGATTGGGATCGCGCTGTCGTCGATACGATCGAGTTCGACAAGGCCATCGGTGTTGCCCGCGAATTTGCCGCCAAGAACCCCGACACGCTGATCGTCGTTACCGGCGACCACACCCACGGTGTTTCCATCATCGGCACCGTCGATGACGAAAAGCCGGGCACCGAAATGCGCGAAAAGGTCGGTACCTACGCCGAAGCCGGCTTCCCGAACTACGAAGACAAGGACGGCGACGGTTATCCGGACAAGGTCGACGTGTCGCGTCGCCTGTTCCTGAACGCCAATAACGGCCCTGACCATTACGAAACCTTCCGTCCGAAGCTCGATGGCCCGTTTGCGCCGTCGGTCCAGAACGAAAAGAAGGAATACATCGCCAACGAACAGTACAAGGACGTTCCCGGCGCTGTCTTCGTATCCGGCATCATCCCGAAGAGCGCTGACAGCGGTGTCCACGCTGTTGACGATATCGTTCTGCAGGCCGAAGGCCCGGGCGCCGAAGGCTTCCGTGGCTACATGGAGCAGAGCGACGTCTACAAGGGTCTCGCCGAAGCTTTCGCGCTTGGCGCAAAGCAGACCAACTAAGACCTGAAAAGACCGTGGGGGCACGTCGTCATGGCGTGCCCCTGCCGTTCCCGCTCTTGCATCGCCACTCCGTTAGGATCACGATGCGTGAGACATTTCCAAAAAGGAGATTGGTCATGAGCAAGCTTGATCAGGCGCGGTTCAATCGCCGCCAGACGCTGCAGACCATGACGCTGGGCCTGATGGCCGGCCTGCCGCTGTTTTCCGCCGCCACGCGTGCTCGCGCCGAAAGCCCGATTTCGTTCGATGAGCTTTATGGCAAGATCAGCGTCCTCGGGCTCGAATTTTCCGAAAAGGTCAAACAGCTGAACGGCAAGGAGATCGCCATGCGCGGTTTCATGGCGCCGCCGCTGAAGGCCGAAGCGCAGTTTTTCGTGCTCACCGAAATCCCGATGTCGATCTGCCCGTTCTGCTCCACCGACAGCGACTGGCCGGACAATATCGTCGTCGTTTATCTCGGCGAAAAACAGACCTTTACCCAGCCCAGCCAGACGATCGAAGTGCGCGGCAAGCTGGAAACGGGATCGTGGACCGATCCGGAAACCGGCTTTGTCAGTCTCCTGCGTATCCGCCAGGCTGAATACGGCACGGTTTGAAAACATGTTGCCGCTGAAAATCGAAAATCTCGCCGTATCGTTTCCCGGTCTGGCGGCACCGGTTCTTAGTCTCGATAGTCTCGAAATCGCCGCCGGCAGCCGTGTGGCGCTGACGGGCGGTTCCGGTTCGGGCAAAAGCACGCTCATCAACATCATCGCCGGCCTTGAGCGCATTCGCGCCGGTCGCGTGTTCTGGGGCGAGCAGAACCTCGCAGATCTGTCCGAGGGCCGACGCGATCAATGGCGCGCCGCCAATATCGGTCTCGTCATGCAGGACTTTCATCTGTTTCCCGGCCTCTCGGCACTGGAAAACATTCTTCTGCCGGCGCGCCTGTCGCGCGTCGCCAATGCAGAACTGGTGAAACGCGCCCGCACATTGTTCGAAACCGTCGGCCTCACCCGTCCCGACCAGCATGTCGAGACCATGTCGCGTGGCGAAATGCAGCGCGTGGCGATCGCCCGCGCATTGCTGCGCAAGCCCGGCGTCATCATTGCCGACGAACCGACCGCCAGCCTCGATCTCGAAAGCGGCGAGGCGGTTGGTGATCTCCTGCTGTCAGTGGCTGCCGATGCCGGCTCGACGCTGATCATCGCCAGCCATGATCAACGTCTTGTCGAACGCCTTGATCGCCGCCTGTCGCTCAAGAGCGGGCGCATCGTCGCTGATGCTCGGCTTGGGGAGATCGCGGCATGATCCGGTTCATCCTCGCCGATCTGCGTCGTCTCTGGCTGGGCGGCGCCGTTGTCATTCTTCTCGTGGCGCTTGCCACGGCTCTCGGCGTTGCAGTTACACTGCAGGAACGTTCGCTTCGTCTCGGCAGTGCGCGTGCAGCGGATAAATTCGACCTCGTCGTCGGTGCCGCCGGCAGCGAAACGCAGCTGATCCTCTCCTCCATCTTTTTGCAGCCCGCACCGCTGCCGCTGGTCGATGGCGCCGTCCTGACGAAACTGGCCGCCGATCCGCGTGTTGCCTGGGCTGCCCCGGTCGGTTTCGGCGACAGCTATGCCGGCTATCCGATCATCGGTACCACGACCAGCCTGATCAATGGCACGACGACCGGTTTTGCCGACGGAAAAATGTTTGCACTGGAAGGTGAGGCCGTCCTTGGCGCCGCGGTGGATCTGTCCGTCGGGGCCGAAATCAAGCCCATGCATGGCAGCGCCGAAACCGGCGGCCACACACATGCCGGCGCAGCCTACAAGGTTGTCGGCAAGCTGCAGCCCACCGGTACGCCCTGGGATCGCGCCATTCTGGTGCCGATCCAGGCGGTCTGGCATGTCCATGGTCTTGGCGCGGAGCATGGCCATCATGAGGAAGACGGTCACGATCATGCTGCCGAAGGCGAGGGGCATCATGATGAAGCGGATGCGCATGCCGGGGGAGAGGCGGGCCAGCCGGAACCGGTGGCGCACGCTTCCGAAGCTCAGCAGCCGGTAGCGAAATATGCTTTTGCCATCGGTTCGGCATCCTCGAAACATGTCGAGGAAGAACACCACGGCAGCATCGATCCGGATGCGCCCATCGTCGAGACCTTTGGTGAAGGCATGCCCGGCCTGCCGGCGATCCTCGTCAAGCCAAAAACCATTGCCGATGCCTATCGCCTGCGTCAGGAATATCGCACAGGTGCCACGCTCGGTGTCTTTCCGGGTGAAGTCCTGACCGGACTTTATGCGACGCTGGGCGATGCCAAGATGGTGTTGAGCGCCGTTGCCGCCGGCTCGCAGGGGCTGGTCGCTGCCGCGCTGGTTCTGGTCACGGTGATTCACGTGGGTCAGCGCCGCCGCCAGATCGGTGCGCTGCGAGCATTTGGGGCACCGCGCAGCTCGGTGTTCCTGATCGTCTGGCTGGAACTGTTTCTGCTCGTCGCGCTGGGCATCGGCATCGGTTTTCTGGTTGGTCTTGGGGCCGCTCACTTTGGTGCACAGATGTTTACCGCCAAAAGCGGCGTCATCCTGCCGGTCGGCTTTACCCGCGAAGATCTGCGGCTTGCGATGATCCTGCTCGGCTTTGCCGCCGTGCTGGCTGCGGTACCGGCGCTTCTTGCCTATCGCCAGTCTCCGGCTCAGGCCCTCAGGGCCTGAGCAAGAACCTGCTCGCCATCAACGAAGTGCTTCGATTGCCGCCATGACGTCGTCTTCAAGCGTCAGGCCGCTCTCCAGCGCAGTTCGACGCAATCCGCGTCCACGACGACCGGGAAGGCGTACACCCTCCTCACGGGCCATCTCAGAGGCGAGACCGGCCATGCGCTCCAATGTGCCTGCGCCGGTTGCCGCATTCGGATCGATGGCGATGATCATGTGGCCCAGAGAGGGGGCAGGACCGTGTTCGTCGAGCAGGGAGCTTGCCTGATGGGAAAAGGTTGCGCCGGTCAACCCGGCCGCCAGCACTTCCACCATCAATGCAAGCGCTGCACCCTTTGCCCCGCCGGCCGGCGCCATCGTGCCTTTCAGCGCGGCAGCCGCATCGGTGGTCGGGTTGCCATCCACGTCAAAAGCCCAGTCATCGGGAATGCTGACCTTTTTCTGGTTGGCTTCCATCACCTTGCCGCGCGCCACCTTAGAAAGTGCAAGATCGATGACCAGCGGATCGTTGCCGGCAACCGGCACGGCGAAAGCGATCGGGTTGGTGCCGTAAAGCGGTGTCTTGCCGCCCCAGGCGGCCATGGCGGCCGGTGCGTTGGCAAACATCATCGCCACCAGCCCCTGCTCGGCAAAACGCTCTACCGTCAGCGCCATGACGCCGGCATGGTGGGAACGGTTGATGGCGGCAAGTGCTATCCCCTGTTCGCGCACGATTGCCGGCAGCATGTCGACCGCCAGATCGAGTGCCGGATAGGCAAAGCCAAGATTGGCGTCGATGGCGAGAATGCCGGGTTTGGGTCGCGAAGACAGCGGCAAGGCGCGGCCATCCACCTTGCCGGTGCGCACCTGTTTGACATAGGTCGGCACGCGGCGCAGGCCATGGCCGGATTGCCCGGCCGCTTCCGATTGCACAAGCGCACGTGCCACCGAAAGGGATGCCACGGCATCGACGCCATTGTCTTGAAAAATGGAGGAAATGAGGAGTTCGGCGTCTGCCAGCGAAATGTTCATAAACTGCACCTGTTGCGATGCAGCATAATTAGCAAGTGCCAGTCTGAAGCGCTACCGCCATGCCCGATTTCTCAAGGCATGGCGGCGATGGTTTTTAGCGGATGGTGAAGCGGATCGGAACGGTGATCGTCTTGTTGACACCAGCAGGTGGTGCCGGTACGGGCGATGCCCGTTTCATAAGCGCCAGAACTTCCTGGTCGAGCGCATCGGAACCGGAGGAACGCGATAGCGAGACCGACAGAACGTTGCCGCTGTTATCGATCTGGAAGCGGACGGACACCGTGCCTTCCTCGCGTCGCGAACGCGCTGCAGCCGGATATTTCTTCCTGCGTTCCAGATGCGCAGCCAAGCGTCCCTGCCAGCGTTGCGGCGACATTGAGGATGAAGCGGAACTGCTCGTCGATGTCTGCTGTGCAGCCGTGCGATCGGACTGGGTGGCGTCGACCTTGGCTTCCTGGCTGGCTTTGGTCGCCTGAACCTGTTTTTTCGGGCGCGGCTTTTCCGCAACCTTCTTTTTCACCGGCTCTTCCGGTTTCTTTTCGACAGGTTCGGGCGGACGCATGACCGGCAACGGCACCTCGACATTGTCGAGTGCTGCCATCTGTTCTTCCACGATCGGATCGACCTGTGGCTCCGGCGGCTCTTCCGGCACGCTTTCGGTCACTTCCTGAACCGGTTCCGGCACGGGCTCCGGCGGCGGCTCTTCGATGACCGGTTCCGGTGGTGGCGGTTCGGGCGGCGTCACCTCCTGCGGTGGAGGCTCAGGCTGAGGCTCGACGGGCTCCGGCGTGTCGCTCTTGATCTCTTCGGAATCCTGCGTCTGTTCGGCGATCTGCGTTTCTTCCGGCATTGCCGCTTCCGGCTCCGGTGCAAGCTCGATCATGATCGCCGGCGGAGGCGTATTGTCGCCGGCCGCCATTTCGGGTTCCCGCATCAGGTAGAAGCCGGCGCCAATGTGAAGAGCGAGCACGACAAGTCCTGCCGAACCCCAAAGGGCAGCCTCTCCAAAACGCCCGGCGGGCGTTGGATTGAAGGTGACCGAGTTCACGGGTTTGCACCTCCTGCAGGTGCCGGAGCGGCTGGTGCAGCAACGGGTGCTGTTGCAGGTACCGCGCCATCCTGGGCGGGAATTGGCGCGGGAAGGCTTTCCAGCCCCACAAGCGCGATCTTCAGGTATCCGGCATCACGCAGAAGGTTCATCACCTCCATGAAGTGGCCGTAATCGACCATCTTGTCGGCGCGCAGGAAAATGCGCGTATCGCGCTTGTTGCCCGTCAGCCGGTCGAGTGTGTTGGCGAGCTCTTCGCGTGCAACGGCATCGTTGCCGATGTTCAGCGACAGGTCTTCCTTGACGGTCAGATACATCGGCTCTTGCGGACGCTCTGCCGGTTTGGCGGTTGATGCCGGCAGGTCGACATTGACATCGACCGTCGCCAGAGGTGCCGCCACCATGAAGATGATCAGCAGGACCAGCATCACGTCGATGAACGGCGTGACGTTGATCTCGTGGTTCTCGGCCATTTCCTCGCCGTGATGTTCTCGAATACCGCCAGCCATGGTTCTTACTCCCCGGCGACAAGCGAAACCGGCTTGACGCGGCCGCCCGGCGGGATTTTGCGGAAGTCGAGGTCACGGCTGACCAGTCGCTCGACGCCGGCGGCTGCATCGGCCAGAAGCTGGCGGTAGCCGGTGACCGAGCGGGCAAACAGGTTGTAGATCACCACGGCCGGGATGGCGGCGACGAGGCCGATGGCGGTTGCCAGCAGAGCTTCTGCAATGCCGGGTGCGACGACGGCCAGATTGGTCGTGTTGGATTCCGAAATGCCGATGAACGAGTTCATGATGCCCCAGACGGTGCCGAACAGGCCGACAAACGGGCCGACGGAACCGATCGTTGCCAGAATGCCGGTGCCGCGTGCCATGCGGCGGCCGGCAAAGGCTTCGATACGCGACAGCACGGAGGACACGCGTTCTTTCACGCCGTCACCTTCGGCGTGTTCGATGGCGGCTTCGGAAATCTCCATCTCTTCGGCAGCTGCGCGTAGCATGGCGGCTGCCGGGCCACCACGGCCCTCGGTCGCCTTGACGGCCTCAGTCAGCGTGCGCGCCTTGCGGATCGCCTTGATCGTCTTGTTGGCGCGGGCACGGGCGCCCGTCAGTTCCAGCGTCTTGGCAAACCAGACGGTCCAGGTCAGCAGCGACGCGATGGCGAGGCCGATCATGACGCCTTTGACGACCCAGTCGGCCTGCATGAACATGCCCCAGGGGGAAAGATCGTGAGGCAGGTCGGCGCGCGGTGCTTCCTCGTCGGTCGCAGGTGCGATGTCGGTTGCCTGCTCTGTGCCTGGCTGAGCAGGTGCGGCCGTGCCGGATGGCTCCGTGCTCTGCGCCCGCGCGGATTGCTCGGAGGCGGTCGGCGTCACGGGTGCTGCTGGGGCCGGTGAAGCGGCTGGAGCGGCATTGTTTTGCGCTGGTGCTGGCGCCGACTGTGCCGGTGTCGGCTGGCTGGCCGGTGCCGGGGTTGGCTGGGCCTGCTCAGGAGCAGCAGCCTGCGGCAGACGGCCTGTTGGCGCATTCGGTGCTGCCTGCGGCGGGGTGCTCGGCTGAACTGTTTCGGAAGGTGCGGGTGCGGTATTCTGAGTCGGAGCAACTGGAGTCGTCTGCGAAGGCGCGCTGTTCTGCGTCGTCGCTGCAGGCGTTTCCGCCGGCGGTGTCTGCGCATGGACGGATGCCGTCATCAGCGTCGCGGCAATGAGCGCCGTGCAGGATAGAAAGCCACGGCCACGGGTGGTCGAAATGCGATTTTTGGCTATGGACATTCAGAAATTCTCCGGACTCGAAACAGGCTTGCACGATGCATCCGATCGTGTGCCATGCCCGGGAGAATGCTTTTTGCATTCAATCCGCCAGCGAACATGCCTCAGGCGACGCTCGTACCGTTCGGTTACCCGATAGTAAACTTGACTGCGCTTGGCAACAATAAATTGCTGCGACACGGTAAAATACGCGTGCTGGACTCAAGTTTGAGTTTATCGCGTTATGGGTGATCGATGCCGGAAAAAGTGATGGTCTATCGCGCAAAAGAAAAGCCGCCCGTGAAAAAAATCACGGGCGGCTTTCCTGTTTCTAGCCCCGTCGGCTTAGAGCGTACGGGTGATGTGTTCCACGCGGAAGCACTCGATGACGTCGCCAGCGCGAATGTCTTCGTAGTTCTCGAAGGCCATACCGCATTCCTGACCCATCGGCACTTCCGAGACTTCGTCCTTGAAGCGCTTGAGCGTCTTGAGCTTGCCTTCGTGGATGACGACGTTGTCGCGCAGCAGGCGGACACCTGCACCACGCTCCACCTTGCCCTCGACGACACGGCAACCCGCGACCTTGCCGGTCTTGGTTATGTTAAACACTTCCAGGATTTCGGCATTGCCGAGGAAGGTTTCGCGACGTTCCGGCGAAAGCAGACCCGACATCGCCGCCTTCACGTCATCCACCAGATCGTAGATGATGTTGTAGTAGCGAAGCTCGATACCGCCACGTTCGGCGGCCGTACGGGCCTGTGCGTTGGCACGGACGTTGAAGCCGATGATCGCGGCGTTGGACGCTTCGGCAAGCGAAAGGTCCGATTCCGTGATGGCACCTGCGCCCGAGTGAACGATGCGCGCACGCACTTCGTCGGTGCCGAGCTTGTCGAGCGACGCGATGATCGCCTCGACGGAACCCTGCACGTCGCCCTTGATGAGCAGCGGGAATTCCTTGTAGCCGGTGTTCTGCAGCTTGCTCATCATCTGTTCGAGCGAACCGCGCTGACCGGACTGGCGGGCAACCGCCTTGTCGCGAGCAAGACGCTGGCGATATTCGGAAATCTCGCGTGCACGGCTTTCGTTTTCGACGACAGCGAAGCGGTCACCGGCAGCAGGCGTACCCGACAGGCCGAGGATCTCGACCGGCATGGCAGGTCCCGCTTCCTTGACGTGATCGCCCTTGTCGGTGACGAGGGCGCGAACACGGCCCCACTGGTCGCCGGCAACGATGATCTGGCCTGGCTTCAGCGTACCCTTCTGGACGAGGACGGTCGCAACCGCACCACGACCGCGGTCGAGCTGGGCTTCGATGACGATACCTTCAGCGGTACGGACCGGGTCAGCCTTGAGGTCGAGAATTTCGGCCTGCAGCAACACGGCTTCGAGCAGCTTGTCGAGGTTCGTCTTGTTCTTGGCCGAAACTTCGACGTCGAGCACTTCACCGCCGAGCGATTCAACGAAGACTTCGTGCTGCAGAAGCTGCTGACGGACCTTGTCCGGGTTGGCTTCGTGCTTGTCGATCTTGTTGATCGCCACGATGATCGGTACACCGGCAGCCTTGGCATGGCTGATGGATTCGATCGTCTGCGGCATCACGCTGTCATCGGCTGCGACCACGAGGATCGCAATATCCGTTGCCTGTGCACCACGGGCACGCATGGCCGTGAAGGCGGCGTGACCGGGGGTGTCGATGAAGGTGATCTTCTGGCCGTTCTGTTCGACCTGATAGGCACCGATATGCTGGGTAATGCCACCGGCTTCACCAGACACGACGTTGGCCTGACGGATCGCATCAAGCAGCGAGGTCTTGCCGTGGTCGACGTGACCCATGATCGTCACGACCGGAGGACGCGAGATCATTTCGACGGCGTCGTCGGCAACGTCGAAGATACCTTCTTCAACGTCGGATTCCGAAACACGCTTGACGGTGTGACCGAATTCGCTGGCGATGAGTTCTGCAAGGTCGGCGTCGATGACGTCGCCCGGCTTCATCATCTGGCCTTCCTTCATCAGGTACTTGATAACGTCGACGGCGCGTTCGGACATACGCTGCGACAGTTCCTGAATGGTGATGGTTTCCGGCAGGATGACTTCGCGGATAACCTTTTCACGGGTTTCCTGCATCTGGCTGCGGCGGAATTTTTCCTGGCGACGGCGCATGGCGGCCATCGAGCGGCCACGGTTGTTGCCGTCGTCGTCCGTGCTGGCAGCAGTGATCGTCAGCTTGCCCTGGCGGCGACCTTCGTCGGCCTTCGGACGTGCAGGTGCCTTTGCCGGAATGACGACCGGTGCCTTGCCACGGTTCGGAGCGCCACCACGCGGCGGGCCGCGACGGTCGTCTTCTTCCGTAACGTTGCGGCGGCCGGGAACGGCGGCAGCAGTGCCGGGAGCGGCAGGACGCGTCGACTGCGGACGGTTTTCCTGATTGCGATTACCGGCAGGTGCAGCGGCAGCCGGCTGAGCGGCCGGTGCTTCAACGACAGGTTCCGCAACAGGCTCGGGCTTCGGCAATGCGGCGATGCGCGCAGCTTCGGCTTCCGCCTCGATGCGGCGCTGTTCTTCCTCGACCTTGCGGCGGGCTTCGTCTTCTGCGCGCTTCTGGGCTTCAATAACTTCGCGAGCCTGAGCTTCTACCAGCGCGCGACGGCGGGCGTCCATTTCGCTGGCCGAGAGGTCATGCAGCACGGCGCCGCGGGGGCGTTCGGGCTGGCGGACCTGCGTCGGCGCAGGGCGATGGGCCTGCGTCTGCTGGTGGACACGCGTCTGGGTCTGAGCCGGTGCAGGCGTCGGTGCTGCCGGGCGCGGTGCAGGTGTGGCTGTCGCAGCCGGAGCGGCGGCAACGGGTGCGTGCGTTTCAGCGCGCGGAGCCGGCGTTGCGATCGGGGTGATCGGCTTTTCGTCCTGTGGGCGGGTCGGGCGGCGTTTCACCGTTTCGACGACGACCGACTTCGTACGGCCGCGCCCCATGTCCTGGCGCACGGTACCCTGGCTCATCCCTGAAGGCTTCAAGGTGAGGGTCTTTTTCACGCCGGCTGTCTTGTCGTCTTTGTTGTCCGTCATTCCGTTCCTGTTCCTTCGCACAGGACCGGATGAGGAACATCAGACCCTGTGTTTCAATACACGTCGTTCAATGCGGCAGCCGGCTTTTGCCGGTACCCGTGTCATGTCTCTGACCGGCCAGCGCCGCCATTTGCTCCGGAAGGACCGCCATGACGGTACGTTTCGAGCATGGTTGCGCGCTTCACTACACCTTCACCCGCCTGGCCTGCAAGCGCCACGGCATGGATAAAAGCATTCTGGCCCATCAGTTCGTCCATTTCGGCCGAGGTAAACAGCCGGAAAGAAGGAATCTCCTCTTCCAGGCCGTTGCCCAGCCGCCAGGCCTTTCGGGCCTGGTCGATCTTGCGTATGCCGTCCGCGGCGGCGTCCGACGCGTGAAACACGGCCAGAGCCTCGCCCGAACGGACAGCGGCATCCACTTTCGTTGCGCCGGTCACGAACTGGCCTGCCTTGCGGGCCATGTTCATCATGCCTGTCACCTGGGCGGCCAAAAGCGTGTCCACCAGGGCGACGAGTTCCGGCTCCGCACGCACCTCCTTGTTTTTCAGGGCGCGTGCAAAAATCTTGCGAGCCACGGCCTTTTCGACCAGAGCCCGTTCCGCCTTAACCCAGCAGCCGCGACCGGGCAGCTGGCGTTTCAGGTCGGGAACCACCGTCCCGTCAGGGCCGGCCACGAAGCGGATCAGCGTTTCAGGCGATCCGGCTTCGCGTGTCACGATGCAGGTGCGGTCGTTGAAAACCTCGTCCGCAGCCTGATCTTCGTGATCACCGTTGGCAGAAGCCTCGGCAATCATTCCTGTTCAGCGGCTTCCGCCTCCTCCGAGGTTTCGGCTTCTTCGGCCTCTTCAGCGGTCGCAAGGTCAGCCTCGGTGATCCAGCCGGCCAGAAGACGGGCCTGCACGATCATGTTCTCGGCTTCGACGCGGGAAACGTCGAACTTCGAGAACGTGCCCTCGAACTTCTTGGTTTCGTTGTCCTTGCGCTCCGACCAGCCGACCAGATCGTCTGCTGCGCAGCCGGCAAAGTCTTCGACCGTCTTGATGCCTTCTTCGCCGAGCGCCACCAGCATCTGGGCGGTGAGGCCGTCGATCTGCTTCAGCTCGTCCTGAACGCCGAGCGCCACGCGCTTGGCATCGTTTTCGGCTTCGATACGCTCCAGGAATTCCTTGGCGCGCGTCTGGATCTCGTTGGCGGTGTCTTCGTCGAAACCATCGATCGAGGCGATTTCGTCGAGTTCGACGTAAGCCAGTTCCTCGACGGCGGCAAAACCTTCAGAAGCAAGCACCTGGCCGACCATTTCGTCGACGTCCAGCGCTTCCATGAACAGGTTGGTACGCTCGTTGAATTCCTTCTGACGGCGTTCCGACTCTTCGGCCTCCGTCATGATGTCGATATCCCAGCCGGTCAGCTGCGATGCGAGACGGACGTTCTGGCCGCGACGGCCGATGGCCAGCGACAGCTGCTCGTCCGGAACCACGACTTCGATGCGCTCTGCATCCTCGTCGAGAACGACCTTGGCGACTTCAGCCGGCTGCAGGGCGTTGACGATGAAGGAAGCCGGATCCTGGCTCCACGGAATGATGTCGATCTTTTCGCCCTGAAGCTCGCCGACAACGGCCTGAACGCGCGAACCACGCATACCGACGCAGGCGCCGACCGGATCGATCGACGAGTCGTTGGAAATGACGGCGATTTTCGCACGCGAACCGGGGTCACGGGCAACCGACTTGATCTGGATGATGCCGTCGTAGATTTCCGGCACTTCCATGGTGAAGAGCTTCACCATGAACTGCGGATGCGTACGCGACAGGAAAATCTGCGGGCCACGCTGTTCGCGGCGCACGTCGTAAACGTAAGCGCGGACGCGGTCGCCGTAGCGCATGTTTTCGCGCGGGATCATCTCGTCACGACGGATGATGCCTTCGCCACGGCCGAGATCGACGATCACGTTGCCGTATTCGACGCGCTTGACTGTACCGTTGACGATTTCGCCCATGCGGTCCTTGAACTCGTCGAACTGGCGGTCACGCTCGGCTTCGCGCACCTTCTGCACGATGACCTGCTTGGCCGACTGGGCGGCGATGCGGCCAAAGTCCATCGGCGGCAGCGGATCGGCGATGAAGTCGCCGATCTTGGCGTCGACATTGCGGTCGCGGGCGAGCGCCAGCGGGATCTGCGTGCCGTAGTCTTCGGCATGCTCGACCACTTCGAGAAGACGCTGAAGGCGGATTTCGCCGGTCTTCGAATTGATGTCGGCGCGAATATTGGTCTCAGAGCCGTACCGCGAACGTGCGGCCTTCTGGATCGCGTCGGCCATGGCGGCCAGAACGATTTCGCGGTCGATGACCTTTTCGCGCGCAACTGCATCTGCGATCTGCAGAAGTTCAAGCCGGTTCGCACTCACTGCCATAGTCGTTGGTCTCCGTAGGTCGAAATGCTGACTGCCGTTTCAGGCAGGGTTTCGTTTGTTATTCTGCGTCTTGTTCGTCTTCGTCGTCGTTCTGGTTGGCCGCCTGCTTGGCAAGCTTGTCGGCTTTCAGAGCGTCACGGATCAGGTCGTCCGTCAGGATCAGCTTGCCCTCGGCCAAAGCCGAGAACGGAATGGTCACATGCGCTTCTTCGCCGGCAGCCACCTGGTCGCGCTCAAGCACAAAACCGTCTTCACTGGTCTCGCCGATCTTGCCACGGAAACGCTTCTTGCCGTCGACCAGGATCGAGGTCTCCAGCTTGATGAGATGGCCGGTCCAGCGCGCGAAATCGGACTTGCGCACCATGGGGCGATCGATGCCCGGCGACGACACTTCCAGATGATACTCCTTGTCGATGGGATCTTCCACATCGAGAACCGGCGAAATGGCGGTGGACACGGCCTCGCAGCCTTCGACATCCATCGTGCCGTCTTCGCGCTCGGCCATGATCTGCAGTGTCATGCCGTTCTGGTTCATCATGCGGACGCGCACCAGACGGAAACCCATGCCGATTAGCGTGGGTTCGATGATTTCTGCGATCCTGAGGTCAAGGCCAGTCTCGACGATGAGACGCGGCTCCAGTTCGGTTGGCTGCATGTTTTATCCGGCGTTTTATCGCTCAAAAGCGAGGCTTGTCCCGCGACCGGCTAATAAAAAAGAGCGGGTCCTTGCGGGCCCACCCTTCATCAGACGATCAAGAATTTAAAGGCTATATACGCTCCGAGCCGTAGGATTGCAAGGGTTGCGCAATCATGCCTTAGCGTCACCTAAACCATATCGGCATCGACCCGGTTTTCGGCTTGCCCTCGACAGGCATGTCTCTAGGTTAGCGGGTAACAAGAATCATCCAGGAACAGCACAGTGCCCAACCGGGTGTCGCCTCTCGCGCCTTTCAGCCACCAGACATTCCGTACCGTCTGGCTCGCCAGCATCTCCTCCAATCTCGGCGGGTTGATCCAGGCGGTGGGTGCCGCCTGGATGATGACCTCGATCACCAGTTCGCAGGATATGGTGGCGCTGGTGCAGTCATCGACCACCCTGCCGATCATGCTGTTCTCGCTGATTTCGGGCGCGCTGGCCGACAATTACAATCGTCGCGGCATCATGCTGACGGCGCAGATCTTCATGCTCGTCGTCTCGTCGCTTCTGACGCTCTGCGCCTATCTCGACGTCCTGACGCCTTGGTCTCTTCTGACCTTCACCTTCCTGATCGGCTGCGGCGTGGCGCTCAACAACCCGTCCTGGCAGGCCTCGGTCGGCGACATGGTGCCGCGAGACGTGGTGCCGGCAGCCGTCACGCTCAACAGCGTCGGCTTCAATATCACCCGCAGCGTCGGCCCGGCCATCGGCGGTGCCATTGTCGCGGCGGCGGGTGCGGCAGCCGCCTTTGCCGCCAACACGGTCAGCTATCTGGCGCTGATCTACGCGCTGGTGCGCTGGCGCCCGCAATATATCAAGACCAAACTGCCGCGCGAAACCATGCTGCGCGCCATCTCGGCCGGTATCGGTTACGTGGCAATGTCGCCCAACATCCTCAACGTGATGTTGCGCTCCTGCGTTTTCGGCTTCTCCACCACCATCATCCTGGCGCTTCTGCCGATCGTTGCACGTGATCTGGTGGCTGGTGGCCCGCTCACCTATGGCATCATGCTTGGCGCCTTTGGTCTCGGCGCCATCGCCGGCGCCTTTTCTAATGCGTATTTACGCGAAGCATTTACGTCGGAAACCATCGTCCGCATTTCGTTTTGCGGTTTTGCCTTCAGCGGCGTGGTCATCGCCTTCAGCAGCAATGCATGGCTCACCACCGCCGTCATGCTCATTCCCGGCGCCTGCTGGGTCATGGCGCTGTCGCTGTTCAATGTCACCGTGCAGATGTCGACGCCGCGCTGGGTGGTCGGTCGGGCGCTGTCGCTCTATCAGACAGCGGTTTTCGGCGGCATGGCGGCCGGCAGCTGGATCTGGGGTCTGGTGGCCGAAAACCACGGTGCGCCGTTTGCCTTTCTCTGTTCCGCCGCCGTCATGCTTCTGGGCGTGGCAATCGGTCTTCGCATGCGCCTGCCACAGTTTGAAAGCCTCAACCTCGATCCGCTCAATACGTTCAGCGAACCGTCGCTGCGCCTCGACCTGAAGGCGCGAAGCGGCCCGATCGTGTTGTTGATCGACTATACGATCGGCGAGAAGGACGTGCCAGAGTTTCTCGAGCTGATGTCGCAGCGTCGCCGCATCCGCATCCGCGATGGCGCCCGCCAGTGGACACTGATGCGTGATCTGGAAAACCCGGATATCTGGACGGAAACCTATCACACCGCCACCTGGGCCGATTACGTGCGCCACAACCAGCGCCGAACCCAGGCGGATGCCGATGTCTGGAAGCGCATTCGCGAACTGCATGTCGGCGAAGTCGGCCCGCGCGTGCACCGCATGATCGAACGTCAGGCCATCCCGCCGCGCGACGATATCTTTCACAAGGCGTCGATCGATCTGCATCATTGAGATCGAGCAAGCTGAAACTCAGCCTATCGCAACTTGCCCTTCAACGAGGCATCCGGATAACAGGTCTGCGCGATACCGCTCTTGGCCTGCCAGTCGCCCAGTGAACGACGCGTCTTGAAACCTGGCAATCCATCGACATTGCCGACATCATACCCCTTGGCGACCAGCGCCTTCTGCATGGCCAGCACGTCGGAGCGCAGCATCTTACCGACATCGCCCCATTGTGACTGGAAAGGTCCCGCCCCATAGGCGATGCGATCGGCCAGATTGCCGATGAACAGCGCATAGAGGTCGGAATTGTTATATTCCTTGATGACGTAAAAATTCGGCGTCACCAGAAATTCCGGCCCGCCGCGCCCGGCCGGTACCAGCATCATGCCATCGGCCTTCAGGTCGGCCGAGGGAAACGCCTTGCCGGTGATCCGCTCGATGCCGATGCCGGCCCAGGCGGACACCGGCTTGGCCAGATCCGGCCCTTCCTGTGCGCAGGAAACATTTTGCGGAATGCTGACTTCAAAACCCCAGTCGCGGCTGCGCTGCCAGCCTTCCTTTTGCAGGTAATGACCGATCGAGGCGAGCGCATCCGGCACCGAATTCCAGATATCGGCGCGGCCATCGCCGTCGAAATCAACGGCATATTTCAGATAGCTGGTTGGCATGAATTGCGGCTGTCCCAGCGCGCCGGCCCATGATCCCTTCATGGTCGCGGCATCGACATCGCCACGCTGGATCATCTGCAAAGCCGCAATCAATTCTTCGCGGAACATGTCCTTGCGGGTCGACATGAAGGCTTTTGTCGCCAGAACCTGCACGGCGGAATAGGGCATGCGCGCCTTGCCGAAACCGGATTCCCGGCCCCAGATGGCAACGATCACTTCACCCGGAACGCCATAGGCGGCTTCGATCTTCTTCAGCGTCGAACCATAGGTGCTGGCCAGCCCGCGGCCGGTCGTCGCCAGTCCCTGCAGGCGCTTTTCGTTGAAGTAAGCGCCCGGCGAGGAAAACTCTGCCTGGCTCTGGTCCTGTTTCTTCGGAGGCGTGGTGCCCGGCGGCACCAGATCCGGCAGGTCCCAGTTCAGCGAAACTCCGTCGAAGGCAGCCATGATTGTGCGCTCGGAAACGCCGGCCTTTCTGGCGGCAGGAGAAAGATCGCTGGCGATCCATCGCTGGAACTGTTTTTCGACATCCGGCTTGTTCTGGGCAAGGGCGGGCAGGGGGAGGAAGGCGAGAGCGCTGGTCAGTAGTGCGGCCAGTTTCGTTTTCATGGCTTCCTCCTCAGATTGCCGTGCGTGCGCGCAGTGCTGCACTCAGCGTGCCTTCGTCGAGATAATCCAGCTCACCGCCCACCGGCACGCCATGCGCCAGCCGGGTGATGGCAACACCGAGATCGGCCAGCCGATCGGTAATGTAATGCGCCGTCGTCTGTCCCTCGACGGTGGCATTCACCGCAATGATGATTTCCTTGATCCCGCCCTCGCTCACCCGGTCGATCAGACCCTTGATGTTGAGATCATCCGGCCCGACGCCATCGAGCGGCGAAAGCGTGCCGCCGAGAACATGATAGGCGGCGTTCATCACGGCGGCCCGTTCCAGCGCCCAAAGGTCGGACACGTCCTCAACGACAATAATGACGGATTGATCGCGGCGGTCGTCGGTGCACACCGTACAGGGGTCGATCGTATCGACATTGCCGCAGCGCGAGCAGACTTTCACCTTGTCATAGGCCTCGCCCATGGCGGCCCCGAGCGGACCCAGCAACTGGTCCTTCTTCTTGATCAGGTGAAGCGCTGCCCGTCGGGCGGAGCGGGGGCCCAGTCCCGGCACTTTCGCCAGAAGCTGGATGAGTTTTTCGATTTCAGGACCGGTAACGCGTTTTGCCATGCGCAGCTTTTAGCCCATATGTGAGGCAAACGGAATCTCGGAAGGTGGTCTGATCGCATGAAACTTCTCGCCGTCTGCCTCGGTCATGCGGAAAAACTGCCGGGCAAATCCTACAAGACCGGCATCAACAAGCATGCCGTCAATTCATCCGTCATGATCGACCGCGAAGGCCTCGTCGGCGATGCAGTCTGCAACGGCAAATACCACGGCGGCCCGGAACAGGCAGTGCTTCTGGAAGGATCGCTGACGATGGACTGGTGGTCGCATAAGCTTGACCGGCCTCTGCCACCCGGCACGTTCGGCGAAAATCTCGTGATCGAAGGCCTCGATAATCGCGACGTCAGCGCCGGCGATCGTTTCGTGTTCGAAAATGGCCTCGAATTGCAGGCGACCTCGGCGCGTACGCCCTGCGCCACGCTTGCCGCGCGTATGGGAGATCCGTCGATCGTGAAAACCTACAGGCAGGCCATGCGCCCCGGCATCTATTGCCGTGTTCTCAAACCCGGAATGGCCATGGCTGGCGATGGTGTCGAACACATTCGCCACGACGGCGCAAATGTGCCCATCCCGGAAATGCTGGAGAAATTCGGCAAGCGACTGGTCGAAGCCGATGCTGCACGTTTCCTTGACGCCCCCATCCATGCGGATATGCGCGAAGCCATCATCGCCGGCAAACCGGCAAAGTTCTGATGTCGGCCTCAGCGCGTCGCAATCGCCGCCGCAGCCCCGGCCATGGTGCCGGCCGAAATCCGGTTGGCGATCTTTACAGCTCGTGGGCTTTTCAGAAACTGTCGTGCCTTTGCCGCCAGCGCCATCCACGCGACATCGACGGTTGCAAGAACGATGACCATCGCCGCCACCAGTTCCGCCCAACCAACCAGGGTCACGCCGGCAAGGTCGATGATGGAAGGCAGAAGCGCCACGTAAAACATCATGATTTTGGGATTGCCGAGTGTCACCGTCAGGCCGGCCCCAAACATTTTTAGCGCCGAACGGCTTTCCGGCAGGTCTTCACCACCGACGTCGGCAGGGGCGAACCACATTTTCCAGGCCAGATAGAGAAGATAGGCAACGCCGATCCACTTGATCGCCACGAAAACCGGCTGAAAGCTTTCGGCAACGGCGGCAAGACCGGCCACGGCGAGCGACAGCCAGATCGCCTCGCCCACCCACATGGCGGCAATGAATGGCAGAACATTGCGCCATCCCTTGGAAAGCACGCGTGCCACAAGGGCTGCAATGCTCGGGCCGGGAGAGCCTGCGGCTACAAACAGGGCGGCTGCGAAAACCAGAATGGATGTGAATGTCACGGCCGCGCTCCTCCAAGCGTAAGTAAAATCGGGCGCATCCCACATGAGATGCGCCCGATCCTGTCGAAAGAATCAGAACGGGAACTTCATACCCGGCGGGATCGGCAGGCCGGCGGTCAGTTCGCGGGTTTTTTCCGCGGTGGTTGCGTCGGCCTTGTCCTTGGCATCCTTGTGGGCGGCGATCAGCAGGTCCTCGAGGATCTCGACTTCCTCTTCCTTGAACAGGGAAGGATCGATCTTCAGGCCGAGCATCTCGCCCTTGCCGTTCAGGCGCACGGTCACGAGACCGCCACCCGATGTGCCTTCGACTTCGAGAAGGGCGATATCCGCCTGCATCTTCTCCATCTTGGCCTGCATTTCCTTGACCTTGCCCATCATGCCCATGATGTCGCGCATCGGTAATCTTCCTTATTGATCGGTGTCGATGTCGTCGCCGGACAAAATATCGCCCTCGGCGGTTTCGATCACGGCCGGTGGGGCCGCTGTCTCGTCGTCGTCGGATGTGTCGTCAACGCGAATGCGCACGTCGATAACCTTGGCGCCCGGAAACTGGCCGAGAATTGCCATGACATCGGGGTCGGAACGAGCGTCGGTAAGGCGCACTTCACGCGCCGAATTGTCGATTTCGACAAGCGTCGCCGAGCCCTCTTCGCGGCTGAGCGAGACGATCCAGTGAATACCGGTCCATTCCTTCAGCTTCACGCCGAGTTCACCGGGAAGCGAAGCGGGACCGCCTTCGGTCAGGCGCATGTCCAGCCGACCGGGCTCCACCTTCACCAGTCGCACGAAATTGCGCACCAATGCCTTGAGTTTGGCGTCACGGTTTTTCACGCACAGATCGACAATGTCGTTCAGCGAGCTGACGGAAACTTGCGGCGCAGCCTTTTCGGCCGGTTGCTGCTCGATCCGCCCAACCGGCATCTCCTGACGTTCCGGCATCGGCACAGAATGCAGGCGCGCCGTCGCGCCATTGCCGCCAATGCCCTGCGGCATGCCGATTGCGCGCGCGCTGGTCATCGGCGCAGATTGCATAGCCTGCGATCCGCCGCCGCCATTACCGTTCGGCGCACCACGCGGAGCGGCACCTTCGCCACCGCCATTGGCTATATCCAGCATTCGTTTTGCGGCTTCTTCCGGTGAAGGAAGGTGGGCAGCATGCGTCAGGCGGATCAGCACCATTTCGGCAGCGCCGGCAGGCCGCGAGGAATTTTCCGCTTCCGGAATGCCTTTCAGCAGCATCTGCCAGATGCGTGACAGCGTGCTCACCGCTACCGATTGAGCGTAGTCTGCACCACGCGTGCGTTCCACTTCGCTGAGCGATGGATCGTTGGCGGCATCGGGAATATATTTGAAACGGGTGACGAGATGGGTGAAGTCGGCAAGATCCGTCAGCACCACGACCGGGTTTGCTCCGGCCTCGTATTGCGCCGTGAATTCGGAAAGCGCTGCCGTCACGTCGCCGGCCACGACATGGCCAAACAGGTCGACGATACGGGCGCGGTCGGCCAATCCCAGCATGCCGCGCACGGTATCGGCATGCACGCTGCCGCCGCCATGTGCAATCGCCTGGTCCAGTAGCGAAAGGCCGTCACGCGCAGAACCTTCGGCCGCACGCGCGATCATGGCGAGTGCTTCTGGCTCGGCGGTAATGCCTTCCTTCTGCGCGATCGTGCCAAACAGGCCGACCAGATCGGCGGCACTGATACGGCGCAGGTCGAAACGCTGGCAGCGCGACAAAACGGTGATCGGAACTTTTCGGATTTCCGTCGTCGCAAAGATGAATTTCACATGTTCCGGCGGCTCTTCGAGCGTCTTCAAGAGGCCGTTGAAGGCCTGCGTAGACAGCATGTGCACTTCGTCGATGATGTAGACCTTGTAGCGCGCCGACACCGGACGGTAACGCACCTGTTCGATGATCTCGCGGATATCGTCGATACCGGTATGCGAGGCGGCGTCCATCTCGATCACGTCGACATGGCGGCCTTCCATGATCGCCTGGCAATGTTCGCCGGGTTCGCGCAGGTCGATGGTCGGGCGATCCATCTCGGCGGTCTTGTAATTGAGGCCGCGCGCCAGAATGCGGGCGGTCGTGGTCTTGCCCACACCGCGTACGCCGGTCAGCATGTATGCCTGGGCAATACGGCCGGTCTCGAATGCGTTGGTGAGGGTGCGGACCATCGGCTCCTGGCCGACCATCAGGTCCGAAAAATCCTTGGGGCGATATTTGCGCGCCAGAACCCTGTAGCCGCTGCCGGCCGGGGTGTTGCTCGCTGATGTGGACCCGCTATCGCTCATAAATATCCTGCCAGCCTGTACGGGCCATTCCGGCCGCAAGGTTTATGACCGGACCGGACGCTGACCAAGATGAGAGGGTGGGAGGCTGGCACGGCGACCCGTGCCTGGCTCGTTAGGGCTGCTTCCTTCCGGACCTGACCCGGTTGGCGAGTGGCTCGTCCACCACCAACCTCCCACCGCTCATATCGTCAATATCGCTGGTAAATGCAAGCCAAGCCTGTAAAAATCTGTAGACGTCATCGACCGCCCTCAGAAAAAGACTGAAAATACCGGAGGATTTACCCCATGCCATCGTTGCAAAAGGCAGCGTTTGAACTGGACGAGCGGCTGGCCCGCGATACGGTGCTGGCCACGGTCACCGGCCTGTGTCAGTTGCGGATCATGAAGGATGGCCGATGGCCCTGGGTCATGCTGGTGCCGCAACGGCGCGGCATCA
Organism: Neorhizobium sp. BT27B; assembly: GCF_050455485.1. Taxonomy (NCBI): domain Bacteria; kingdom Pseudomonadati; phylum Pseudomonadota; class Alphaproteobacteria; order Hyphomicrobiales; family Rhizobiaceae; genus Neorhizobium; species Neorhizobium sp. BT27B. The sequence goes on from NZ_JBCIYT010000006.1 coordinate 77,481, forward strand.
CCGAAACGTTCGAGCTGACCCCTCTTGATCAGGCCATGCTCACCTTCGAGACCAACATGGTGGCATCGGCGTTGAAGAAAGTCACGGGCGCGAAAAAGATCAATGTCGGCGCGCTTGGAAACATCGTCAGCCAACTCCATGTGCATATCGTCGCGCGTTCCGAAGGCGACCCGAACTGGCCCGGCCCGATCTGGGGTTTTGGTTCGGCTGAACCACGCAACGAGGCCGACATGGAAAAGTTTATCAAGGCGCTGACGAAAGCGCTCTGATCCGACGCACGCAATCACATGAAGGCCGACATGACAAAAACGCTGTTCGATACCGACGCTCCCCATCCCGAACCGGGCAGCCTGACGGCCTTTGCCGGCAACATGCTCGACCGTCAGGCCGAATACCGGGCGGATGATTGCGTGGAAAAGGCTTTTGCCATCGACGGCACGCATATCTTCGCGTTTTCCGGCGCAAAACTCATCCTCAAGCATGATGACCGCGTCCTCGATCCGCTGTTTTCGGCCTATGAACTGTCGGACCTGCAGCCGGATTTCGATAATGCCATCCTGCTTGGCTACAAGGAAAGCGGCGAGCCGCGCATCGCCGTGCCCGTCGGCATCGCGGCGGATGAGCTCGCCGGCCATTTCAAGCCGGCCGATGCCCGCGCGCTGTATCGCGATGCGCTGCTGGAAGGCGAAATTCTCGGTGAGGTGGCGCAGGCCGTCAGCCTTTTGCAATGGAATGGCGCCAACCGTTTTTGCGGAAAATGCGGCGCACCGACGGAAACGAGGCTCGGCGGCTACAAGCGCGTCTGCACGGCCTGCGATCACATGATGTTCCCACGCACCGATCCGGTGGTGATCATGCTGACGGTGGATGTCGAAAAGGATCTCTGCCTGCTCGGCCGCAGTCATCATTTTCAGGAGGGCATGTATTCATGCCTCGCCGGTTTCGTCGAACCCGGCGAAACGATAGAGCACGCCGTGCGGCGGGAAACGTTCGAGGAAGCCGGCATCGAAACCGGTCGCGTGCGTTATCACGCCTCGCAGCCCTGGCCGATGCCGCATTCGCTGATGATCGGCTGTTATGCCGAGGCGACCTCGGAAGAAATCAAGATCGATCCGCAGGAAATGTCGGACGTGCGCTGGTTCACCCGCGCCGAAGTGGCCACCATGCTCGATGCCGGGCAGGACAGCCAGTTTTTCGCCCCGCATCCCGGTGCCATCGCCTACAGGCTGATGCGCGACTGGATCGATTGGTAAACTTCGATGACGGTCGCCCGCTCGGAGCGTCTGCTGACACTTCTGCAGGTGCTGCGGCGCTATCGCCAGCCGGTCAGCGGCAAGATTCTGGCGCAGGAAACCGGCGTCAGCCTGCGCACGCTTTACCGCGATATCGCCAGTCTGCAGGCGCAGGGGGCTTTGATCGAAGGTGAAGCCGGTCTCGGTTATGTGCTGAAACCCGGCTTCATGCTGCCACCGATGATGTTTTCACCCGAAGAGATCGAGGCGCTGGTGCTCGGTTCCCGTTGGGTGGCAAAGATGGCAGACCCACGCCTTGCCGCCGGCGCCGTCGATGCGCTGGAAAAGATCGCCGCCGTCCTGCCGCCGGACCTGAGGCAGGAAATCGACAATTCCACCCTGCTGGTCGCCAATCCGCGCCGTCAGGAGGACAAGTCGGATCTGCTGCTGATCCGCAAGGCGATCCGCGCCGAACATATCCTTGACCTTGCCTATTCGGATGAAAAGGGCACGCCAACACAGCGCCATGTCTGGCCGTTTGCGCTCGGCTTTTTCGATAGCGTGCGGGTGATGATTGCCTGGTGCGAACTGCGCAACGGCTTTCGCCACTTTCGCACCGATCGTATCGCCTCTGCGGTCTCATTGGAAAAACGCTATCCGCGGCGGCGTGCAGCTCTCTTGAAGGAGTGGCGTGAAGCGGAAGGCATTCCTCCTGCAGTCTGATGCCGCTGCTGACAGGATTTGACAGCAGGTGCGCATAAGGTCCGCTCAGTCCCAACCAAGGAGCACTGAGATGAACCACCCCGATTTTGTCATTCTCTACGTCGACAATACCTCTGCCAGCACCGGCTTTTACCGTGATCTGCTCGGCGCTGAACCGGTCGAAAATTCTCCCACCTTCTCGCTGTTCGTGCTGTCCACCGGCATGAAGCTTGGCCTTTGGTCGCGCCACACGGCGCTGCCGCAGGTAACGGGTCAGAGTGGCGGCTCGGAAATCGGTTTCCGCGTCGATACGGTCGCCGACGTCGATCGCATCTATGCCGATTGGACTGCTCGCGGCCTTCGCGTGCTGCAAACCCCGGTCAATGCGGATTTCGGCTACACATTCACCGTTACCGATCCGGACGGCCATCGCCTGCGCGTCTACGCCCGCGCCGTCTCGGAATAAAACGAAAGAAGGCGGCGTTTTGATACGCCGCCTTCCTCAGATCCGGTTATGCCGCCAGCCTTACAGCGTGCCCCGCATGGCATGGCCCTTGTAGACACCCAGAATGCGCACCTTTTCAGAGAAGAACCGCAGTTCTTCCAGCGCGCGGCGCAAAGCCGGATCGTCCGGATGGCCCTGCACGTCGGCATAAAACTGCGTGGCGATGAATTTGCCGCCGATCTGGTAGCTTTCCAGCTTGGTCATGTTGATGCCGTTGGTGGCAAAGCCGCCCAGCGCCTTGTAGAGCGCTGCCGGAATGTTGCGCACGTTGAAGACGAAAGTGGTGACGATCACCTCGGCCGGGTCCTCGCGGGTAGCCCATGCCTCGTCGCGCGACAGAATGACGAAGCGCGTCACATTGTTTTCCGAATCCTCGACATTTTCGGCAAGAATTTCCAGCCCATAGAGGTCGGCGGCCAGACGCGGCGCAAGGGCCGCCATCGAACGGTCACCCATTTCCGACACCAGCTTGGCGGCACCGGCTGTGTCCCCGGCAACGACGGCCTTCCAGCCATTGCTGCGAATGATTTTTCGGCATTGGCCAAGCGCATGGATATGGCTGTGCACGGTGCGGATCTCGTCGCGTTGCACGCCCGGCATCACCATCAGCTGGAACCGGATCGGCATGAAATATTCGCCGATGATGTTGAGGCGCGATTCCGGCAGGAGGTGGTGGATGTCGGCCACGCGGCCGGCCAGCGTGTTTTCGATCGGGATCATCGCCAGATCGGCCTCGCCGTTTTCCAGTGCGTTGAACGCGTCCTCGAAGGTCGGGCAGGGCAGCGGTTCCATGTTCGGAAACATGTCGCGGCAGGCCATGTCGGAATTGGCGCCGTAATCGCCCTGGAAGGAAATGCGGTTGGTCACGGTCATTGTCATGTCCTTCACTTGGTACGGCCGGCGAGGATCGCCCGCGCCTTGTCGAGATCCGCGGGTGTGTCGACGCCCAGCGGCACCGAATGCACGATTTCCACGTCGATACGCATGCCGGCTTCCAGCGCCCGCAGCTGTTCCAGTTTTTCGCGTTGCTCCAGCGCGGATGGCTTCATCGAAACGAAACGCGCAAGCGCAGCGCGGCGATAGGTATAAAGCCCAATATGGTGATAGAGCGGGCCGTCGCCATAAGGCGCGGTCGTGCGGGTAAAATAGAGCGCCTTCAGGCGTGTGTCGGAGATCGGCGAGCCGACCACCTTCACCACATGCGGGCTGGCCTTCTCATGCTCGTCGGTGATCTCGACCGTCAGCGTGGCGATATCCACGTCCGGGTTTTCCATCGGCTTCAGCGAAGCCTGCACCACTTCCGGCTCGATGGTCGGCAGGTCGCCCTGCACGTTGATGATGAATTCGGCCTTGGCATCCGGGTCCACAAGCTGCACGGCCTCGAAAATGCGGTCCGAACCGGACTGGTGATCGGCGCGGGTCATGACCACTTCGAAACCGGCTTGCTTCACCACGTCGAACACGCGCTGGTCGTCGACGGCAACGATGACGCGGCCGACATTGGCTTCCGTCGCGCGTTTCGCCACCTGGATGATCATCGGTAAGCCATTGATATCGGCGAGCGGTTTGTCCGGAAGACGGGTCGACGCCATGCGCGCCGGGATCAGAACCAACGTCTTGTCGGAAGCCAAAGTCATGGTGGTAAGCCCTTCAAATCTGGTGCGAATAGTGGCAAAACGTCTCAGTTGCGAGTGCTATATTCGGATTGCACGCGTGCTGCAAAAGACATAGCTTTTCAGCGATTTCAAGATAGGCTGCTCGTATTGGGCGGTGAGGAGGAGGGTATTTGTCGTGAACCCCTATGTGAATATGGGCGTGGGAGCCCTGTTGGCCTCGGTCTTCGTTCTGATGTCGGTTTCGATCGCGTCGGAAGGACTGTTCCATTCGCCAGCGCCGGAAAAACCCGGCTTCGAGATCGTCGCGGAAGAAGCAGCAGCCGGAGGCGGCGGGGAGGCCGCAGCAGCGGCAGCCGTGCCGATCGCACAGCTTCTCGCCAGTGCCGATGCCAAGGCCGGTGAAACCGTCTTCAAGAAGTGTCAAAGCTGTCATGACGCGACCAAGGGAGGGCCCAACAAGGTTGGTCCCAATCTCTTCGGTCTCGTCAATCGCCCGATCGCCACGCATGAGGGCTTCAGCTACTCGGCTGCCATGAAGGATTATTCCAAGGGTGGCGAAGAAAAGTGGACCTACGATCACCTCAGCCACTTCCTTACCGCGCCGAAGGCCTACATCGCCGGAACCGCCATGGGCTTTGCCGGCATCAAGAAGGATGAGGAGCGCGCCAACCTGATCGCCTATCTGCGCACGCTGGCCGATACGCCCGAGCCTCTGCCGGATCCGGCGGCACCGCCGCCGGCCACCAACTGATCATTTCGCTGAATATATATATAAAGCCCGGTTCGAAGCCGGGCTTTTTTCATGGTCTTTTGCGCGGGCTCAGCCGAGCAGCCACATCCAGAAGCTGACGGTCAGCACACCGAACAGTGTGGTGATGCTGATGGTGGAAGCCGCCATGCCCTGTCCCGCGCGAAAACGCATGGCGATCAGCCAGGCATTGATGCCGGTCGGCACGGAGGAGGTGATCACGATCGCCATCGTCCAGGCCGGAGAAAGTTCCAGCAGATGCGCCACCGCATACACGCAGGCCGGCATCAGCATCAGCTTCAGGCACGCGGTCACGGTGGCAAGGCCCAGATTGCCGCGGATCGGGTATTGCGTCAGCGTCATGCCGAGCGAGATGAGCGCCAGCGGTGCGGTGGTGGAGGCGATCTGGTCGACAAGGTTCTTGGCCAGAGACGGCAATGTCAGGCCGAGGCCGTTCATGATCAGGCCTGCAAACAGCGCGATGACAAGCGGATTGCGGATGAGGTTGGAGCCCACCTGTTTCAGCACGGCCATTATGCTCCGGCGCCCGCCGCCATCCACCTTGGCGGTCGCACTTTCCATCAATACCGTGCCCACCACCATCATCAGCGGCAGGTGGATGGCAATCAGGATGGAGAGCGCCACGATCCCGTCATTGCCGACGGACAGGCCGACCAGCGGCAGGCCGATGAAAACATTGTTGGCGAAGGCGGACGACATGCCGGCGATCACGCCGATCTTGGCATCGCGACCGAACAGATAACGGGCCGCCAGATGCCCCACCGTCCAGGTAATGGCGACACCGGTAAAATAGGCGATCCAGAGGCGGAAGGGCGAGGCTCCATGAAAATCCGCTTCGGCCAGCGTGCGAAAGATCAGGAGCGGCAATGGCAGCTTGAAGACGAATTCGCCTAGCGCATCGCCCACCTTGGCGCCGACGAATTTGGTTCTCGCGAGTGTCCAGCCCAGAAGAATGAGGAGGAAGACCGGGGCGACATTCAGGAAGACAGCTGACACGGAGAAATGCTTTCGGGAGACGGGCGTATGATTGCGTCTAGCGCATATCGTCCATCACGACAAATGTATTGCCATCTATTTGGCGGGAAAGCGCAAATACGGAAAACAAAAAAGCGGGGGAAGCCCCCGCTTTCCGTCCCGATCCTGCCGGGTGTCCGGTTTAACTTCCGCCAGTACATCCGTGGTCGGGTGCAAAACCGGTAACGGCGGCTTTTCAGCCCTTGATGGCCATGCGTCGTGGCCTCCGTTGAAAACAAACGTATCCCTCTTTCATGACAGGCATATGACCTGCGTCAATCCTCCGGTTTTCTGCTTTCTTTCGGGTCAGAAATGGCTATGACGGGGGAACCCAGTCACGGAGAAAGCATCGGCATATGAGCAGGTTCGACGTCCTCACCATCGGTAACGCCATCGTGGATATCATCGCGCGCTGCGATGACCAGTTTCTCACCGACAACGGCATCACCAAGGCGGCCATGAATCTGATCGACGCCGAGCGCGCCGAACTTCTCTATTCGCTGATGGGCCCGGCCCACGAAGCATCCGGCGGCAGCGCCGGCAATACGGCGGCGGGCATTGCCAATCTCGGCGGCAAGGCTGCCTATTTCGGCAAGGTCGCGGCCGACCAGCTCGGCGAAATCTTTCAGCACGATATCCGTGCTCAGGGCGTCCATTACGAAACCAAGCCGGATGGCACATTTCCGCCAACCGCCCGCTCGATGATTTTCGTCACGCCCGACGGCGAGCGCTCGATGAACACCTATCTCGGTGCCTGCGTCGATCTTGGCCCGGAACATGTCGAGGAAGACGTGGTGAAGGATTCGAAGGTCACCTATTTCGAAGGTTATCTGTGGGATCCGCCGCGCGCGAAAGAAGCCATTCTCGAATGCAGCCGCATCGCCCATGAGGCCGGCCGCGAAGTGTCCATGACGCTGTCCGACCCGTTCTGCGTCGGCCGTTATCGTGATGAATTCCTGGACCTGATGCGTTCCGGCAAGGTCGACATCGTGTTCGCCAACAAGCAGGAAGCCCTGTCGCTCTACGAAACCGACGATTTCGAATTGGCGCTCGACAAGATCAGCGCCGATTGCAAGCTGGCAGCCGTCACCATGTCGGAAGAAGGTGCGGTCATCGTGCGCGGCGACGAGCGGATCAAGATCCCGGCTCTGCCGATCCGCGAACTGGTCGATACCACAGGCGCCGGCGATCTTTTCGCTGCCGGCTTCCTTGCCGCTTATACCAAGGATCGTTCACTGGAAGATTGCGGCAAGCTCGGTTGCCTTGCTGCCGGCATCGTCATCCAGCAGGTCGGTCCGCGGCCGCTGGAATCGATGCAGCCGCAGGCCTCGGCTGCAGGCCTTATTTAAAGGCTTCTCCGGGGTAGGCGCCCCAGATTTCGCCCTGGTTGACCCAACCCTCTGCCTCGCCGGCTTCGGCGTGGCACCAGTCGCCATTACATTCGCCGATGGTCAGAACCGCACCCGGCTCGACCTTGGCGATGATGGCGCTCGAGCCTTCCGCCCTGCTGCGCATGTTGACGAAAACGTCGTCGCCCTTGCCGCGCATCCACGGGGCGGCCACGGCAGTGCGGGTGCCGGAAAGCAGTGCCTGGTTGACCCAGCCTTCGGTGCCGTCGGCATCGCGCACGCGGCGCCAGTTTTCATATTCCTGAATGATTTCCATCGGCGTGCCGGCCTTCATATACATCCATGAAACGGCATAATCGGTGCTCGGGCCGATGCGGATATTCACTTTTCTCGATTTCAGGCTGGCGAAGCGGGGAAGCGGCAGGCCGCTGGCGCCCTTGCCCGCCCCTTGCGCAAGAACAGGTCCCACGAATACCGGTGCGGCAGCTGTGAGACAAAGCGTGATGGCAAGGATGGAATTGCGAATGACGCGACGCATATGTTTTTTAGTCCTAGATAGTTCGGAAGCCGCGTGTGTTTCGCGATCTCGCAAGCGCATGACGAGTTTCGTTTGTCTTCGCCGAAGGGTCTGGTAGAAAACGCTTAACCCAGACAGGATCGCAAAACTTGGTTAAGGACCTCTGAACAGCATGACCGCCAAGAAGAAGCCCCGGGTCTATCTGACGCGCAAACTGCCGGACGCCGTGGAAACCCGCATGCGCGAGCTTTTCGACGCCGAACTCAATATCGACGACACGCCGCGCACGCGCGAACAACTGGCCGCCGCCATGGCGGAGGTCGATGTTCTGGTGCCCACCGTCACCGATCGTATCGATGCCGAGCTGATCGAAAAGGCAGGGCCGCAGCTAAAACTGATCGCCGGTTTTTCCAACGGTACCGACCATATCGATGTCGATGCCGCCGCGAAAAAGGGCGTCACCGTCACCAACACGCCGAACGTGCTGACCGAAGACACGGCCGACATGACGATGGCGCTGATCTTTGCCGTCATGCGCCGGCTGGTGGAAGGCTCGCAGGTGCTGATGGACAAGCCCGGCCACTGGGAAGGCTGGTCACCCACCTGGATGCTCGGCCGCCGTATCGGCGGAAAGCGCATCGGTATCATCGGCATGGGTCGTATCGGCACCGCCGTTGCCCGCCGCGCCAAGGCGTTTGGGCTTTCCGTGCATTACCACAATCGCGGGCCGATCAACCCGGCAACCGAAGCCGAACTCGAAGCCACCCACTGGGACAGCCTCGACCAGATGCTGGCGCGCGTCGATATCGTCTCGGTCAACTGCCCGTCGACACCGGCTACTTTCCATCTCCTCTCGGCCCGGCGCCTAGCGCTGATGCAGCCGTCGGCGATCATCGTCAACACCGCGCGCGGCGACGTCATCGACGAGGCCGCACTGATCCAGCTGCTGCGTGACGGAAAAATTGCCGGCGCCGGGCTGGACGTCTTTCAGAACGAGCCGGCCATCAATCCAAAGCTGCTGAAACTCGCCAAGGAAGGCAAGGCGGTGCTGTTCCCGCATATGGGCTCGGCAACGCTGGAAGGCCGCGTCGATATGGGCGACAAGGTGATCATCAACATCCGCGCCTATTTCGACGGGCATCGCCCGCCGAACCGGGTTCTTCCGGGGCGCGATTAGGCAAGCTGCTTCTGCATCTCGATGGATGTCGTGCGGTCAAAACCCGCATGGCGATTTTCCGCTGTCTTTTCAAAACCCCAGCGGCCGAACGTGGCATGGTTGCCGACAAGCTCGATACGGGTTTCCAGCCTGAGCGCCGGCAGTTTTCTGTCCCGCGCCACGTCCTCTGCCTTGGCCAGAAGCTTTCGGCCCAGCCCCTTGCCTTGAAAGGCGGGGGCAATCGCCAGCTTGCCAACATACAGAAACTCGGCCTCCGGCTTGCAGAACACGCAGCCCACCAATTTTCCATCGTCTATCGCCACGAATGCAATCTCGTCTTTCGCCTTGTAGGCCAAAACCGCCAGTGTCAGCCGGTTGGCGGAGGAGGGCGGGTCAATCATGCCGTCCATATAGGCGAAAGAAGACAGGATCAGCGCCAGCAGTTCGTCCCAGCGCTGAAAATCGGCGCTGATAGGCACAATCTCGGTCATTCGGCGGCGTCTTTCGTCTTGCGGCGTTTGTATCTGATCGTGTCGAACCGTGCCGACAGCGCGTCGTAAAGCATCAGGCGACCGATGAGCGGCTCACCGGTGCCGGTGATCACCTTGATCGCCTCCATGGCCATCAGCGTGCCGATCACGCCGGTCAGCGCCCCGATCACGCCGGTCTCGGCACAGGCGGGCACCAGACCTTCCGGCGGCTTTTGCGGAAACAGGTCGCGGTAGGTTGGAAACAACACGCCATCCGGCCCGGTCTCATAGGGCTTCAGCACCGTCACCGAACCGTCGAAGCGGCCAACGGCACCGGTCACCAGCGGAATACGCGCCGCTTCCGCCGCATCGGCCGCCATGTATCGGGTGTCAAAATTGTCGGAACCGTCGATCAGCAGATCAAAACCTTTGAGGTGATCGGCCGCCCAGACACTGGAAAAACGCTCTTCGAAGGTGATGACGCGCACATGCGGGTTCAACCGCGCAAGCGTTTTGCGCGCGCTCGCGGTCTTTTCCTCGCCCACCGTGCCGGTGTCGTGGATCACCTGCCGTTGCAGGTTGGAGAGCGACACATGGTCATCATCGGCAAAAGCCAGTGTGCCGATGCCGGCAGCGGCCAGATACAGCAGAACCGGCGCGCCCAGCCCCCCTGCGCCGATCACCATCACGCGGGCATTCTTCAGCATCTGCTGCCCCGTACCGCCGATTTCCGGCAGCAGAATATGGCGGCGATAGCGTTCGATCTCTTCGGTTGTCAGGGCGTCCATGGATCTATCCTAACACCGACACACCATTTGAATAGCGGCTCATCCCGCAATGCCGCCATGCTCGACGGTCAGGAACTGCGCCCGCTCGCCGAGCGCCGAAAACATCTCGCGGTCGGTGCCGGTCATGAAGGATTGTCCGCCGAGATCATGCACGAGATCAAACAGCGCCGCACGCCGGCCTTCGTCCAGATGCGCGGCAATCTCATCGAGCAGCAGAACGGGGGCAAATCCGGTCATGTTTGCGGTCAGTCGCGCATGCGCCAGCACAAGGCCCACGAGCAGTGCCTTCTGTTCACCTGTGGAACAGCGTGCCGCCTCCATGTTCTTGTCTCTGTGGCGTACCAGAAGATCGACCCTGTGCGGTCCGGAAAGTGTACGGCCGGCGGCGGCATCGCGACGCCGCCCTTCCTCCAGCATGAAGCAGAAATCCTCTTCGAGATCGGCAAACGGCCGGTCACCGGCCTCGTCCAGAAACCCGCTCAATTGCAGATCGGGCGAAGGGAAGGGGGAAGCATCGCTTTCGGCAATCAGCGCTGTCAGAAGCCCCAGCATTTCCCGTCGCGCCGCCGCCATGGAAATGCCAAGCTCGGCCATCTGCACCTCGATGGCGGAAAGCCATGCCGGATCGAACCGGCCTTCCGAGAGCAGCCTGTTGCGGCTGCGCATGGCACGCTCGTAATCGGCGGCGCGTCGTCCGTGGGCGGGATCGAGCGACAGAACCAGCCGGTCGAGAAAACGTCGGCGGTCGGAGGAGGAGCCGGTAAACAGCCCGTCCATGGCCGGCGTCAGCCACAGCACATTCAGATGGTCGGTCAGTTCCTCGACGGAGCGTACCGGCGTGCCGTTCAGCCGTAGCCGCCGCGTCAGGCTTTCGCTGTCGCCATCCAAGCCGGTGCCGATCGCAACCTCGCCCTCGCGGCCATCCACATCGGCAAACACGCTGAATCCGCCGGTCGCGCCGACACGGGTGACATCGGATAGCACGGCGCGGCGAAGCCCGCGTCCCGGGGAAAGGAAGGAGACCGCTTCCAGCAGATTGGTCTTGCCGGCACCGTTATTGCCGGTCAGCACCACATGCCGCCCGTCGAGCGACAGCGACACTTCCGCATAGTTGCGGAAGTCGGTCAGCTTCAGACGGGACAGGGAGGTTTTTTCGGCCATCGCGATTCGTGCTTGTCGTTGCACAGGAGCTAAGGATTTCGAGGGGCAAAGGCAAGTTTTGTATTGGGCATAGCCTTTCCTTCACCACTCTCGCCACAAGGCCGGGTGACGCAAGATTCTACCCAGCTGCAAAATGTGACCAGCCTTCAAGAAATACGCGCCAGCTAAAACAACAAGAACTCATAATTAACGAAAGGTCAGTATGCATGGCTAACAGCACGTTAATCAATCGCTCCCACAAATGGCGCCAGGGGCCGGCGTAACGGAACGATTGCATCACATTCATTCGATGGGGTATTTTTCATGAGCGACCAGAAATCGGCACTGAACGAGCGTCTTGCTTTCGTGGGTTTGGGCACGGCCGAGCGCGGGCATCTCGCCAATGTGCGCCCGCTGGTGGCGAAGGCCGTGAATGGCGCGCTCGATACATTTTACGGCAAGGCCAAGGCGCATCCGCATACCGCAAAATTCTTCTCCAGCGATGCGCATATCGCCCACGCGCAGGAGCGCCAGGCCAGTCATTGGGATGTAATCGCTTCGGGCCGTTACGATGACAGCTATGTCGAAGCGGTTTCCACCATCGGTCGCACCCATGCCCGCCTCGGGCTGGAGCCGCGCTGGTATATCGGCGGCTATGCAATGATCCTCGACGGCATCATTCGCGCCGTCATTCAGGATGAAATGAAAGGCTTCTTCGTGGAGAAGAAAGCCAAGGTCCTGTCCGAACATCTGTCGGCGGTCGTCAAGGCGGCCATGGTGGATATGGATTATGCGATCTCGGTTTATCTGCAGGTGCTCAGCGACGAACGCGCCAAGGTGGAAGCCGAACGTGCTGTTGCCAAGGCGGAGCAGGATGCGGCACTGAACGCGCTCGACACAGCGCTTAAGAACCTCGCCGATGGCGATCTGACCTCGGAAGTGCGTCAGGAACTGGCGGCCAATTTCGCGGTTCTGCGCGAAAACTACAATTCTTCTGTCGCTTCGCTTGATGCGGCGATGCGCAACATTTCCGGTTCGGTCGATCAGGTTCGCGCCGAGGTCGGTGATATTTCATCCGCCGCCGATAACATGGCCAGACGCACGGAACAGCAGGCGGCGGCGCTGGAAGAGACGGCGGCTGCGCTCGAACAGATCACCGTTCTTTCCGGTCAGTCGGCAAAGCGCACCAGGGAAGTCCAGACGATCATCCGCGAATCGGCAATGGAGACCCAGAAAAACGGTCAGGTGGTGGAAGAAGCCGTCGCCGCCATGGGGGATATCGAACAATCCTCGCAGAAGATGACACAGATCATCGGCGCCATCGACGAGATCGCATTCCAGACCAATCTTCTGGCGCTGAATGCCGGTGTCGAGGCCGCGCGTGCCGGCGAACAGGGCAAGGGATTTGCCGTCGTTGCCCAGGAAGTTCGCGAACTGGCCCAGCGTTCGGCTGCCGCCGCCAAGGAGATCAAGGAACTGATCGACCGTTCGTCAGGTGATGTTCAACGCGGCGTCAATCTGGTCAACCGCGCCGGCGAGGCGCTGACCGGCATCGGCACGCGGGTCAAGGCGATCGACGAACATATCACCTCCATCGCCCAATCCGCACAGGAACAGGCATCCGGCATCGACGAGATCAACGCTTCGGTGCGCAGCATGGATCAGATCACTCAGCAGAATGCCGCGCTGATGGAAGAAACCAACGCTTCGGCCCAGAGCCTTGTCAGCATTTCCAACACGCTCGCTTCGCTGGTCGCCCGCTTCCGCACGCGCACCGGCCGGAATACGCAGCAGATGGAGCGGCCACGCCTTCGCGCCTGACATGGGGCCGGCGAAAAGCCGGCCTGTCAAAACAAACCGATCAATAATCACATATTGCGAGTTTGGACCGATCAGCGCAAAGAAGGGCAGCGCGCCACGGCATATCCGGCGCCCAGCTGCATTTTCATTAGAATTGTGAAAAATCCATCTTTCAGATCGGACCGATGTTTTGCGTTCTCCTTTGCCCAGACGCGGCAGACTGTTTCTGTCGCAACGTCTCACGACGATATTTCGAACCGTTGTGGAAACTCTGCTCCAGCCTTTACATTGGATCACCTGTGGTCTCGCCATGTGTCTGGCGGTGGTGCTGGCCGGCACACTCATTCTCATCGAGCAGAAGGTAGCCCGAACCGGCCATGTCGGGCGACCGCCTGCAGCATGATCTGAGAATATCGGTTTTCGGGCAAATACGGTATTGATCGTCGGTCACCTGACGGAGATCGACCAGGCATGACCGACCCAGCCAGACCGTCCTGTATTGCGCATTGGACCGAGATCGAAGGGCCGGACGATAACGGCTATCGCGGTTATGACGAGCGCCTTTCGATCGGCGCACCGCTTGCCCGCCATCTCGGCCTGTCGCGTATCGGCATTCACCACGAACGCCTGCCGCCTGGTCGCCGCACCTCCTTTCCACATGCCGAAAGCCTGGAAGAGGAATTCGTGCATGTCATCGAAGGCACGCCGGATGTCTGGCTGGATGGCGAACTCCATCGTTTGCGGCCGGGTGATTCCGTCGGATTTCCGGCCGGGACGGGTCAGGCGCACACATTCATCAACAATTCCGACGCTGATGTCCGTCTTCTTGTCATCGGAGATGTTTCCAAACCGGAAAACCGCATCTACTACCCAAGGCATGGCGAGATGCAGGCGTTTCGTCCGGACTGGTGGAGCGATCCGCCGCGCCGGCCGCTTGGAGATCATGACGGATTGCCGGATGCGCTTCGCGCCCGGCAATCGCAGACAAAAACAAGGGAATGAAGCCGTGAGCGACGAAACACGACTGGTGAAGCTTGAGGAACTGGCGGCCCATCAGGCCAAGGTGATCGAGGAGCTGTCGGATCAGCTGGCCGAACAGTGGAAAGTGGTCGAGCAGACCCGCGCCAAGCTGGACCGGCTCACCGAACGGTTTCTGACGCTGGAGGAAAGCTCGCTCGACGCGCCCGCCATCACCCGCCCGCCGCATTATTGAGGTTGTTGCCGATCACGCGGCATCGCGGCGAAAACGTTTCAGCGCCACATATTCCCAGATCGCCACCATCAGCAGCGTCAGGCTGGCAACGATCTGGATCATGAAATTGGCGGCGAACGGCACGATCAGAAAGCCGGCGACAAGAATGGCGATGCCGGCGCAATGCGACCACGGCATCACGCGCGACGACACTTTTTTCATCCACAGGATGCCGGCCAGATAAAGGATCGGTCCGCCCAGCAGCGCGATCGCGTGATTGTAGCCGCCTTTTTCGAACGGATGCGATAGCGAAAAATCCTCGCCGACAGCGGTGAAGATGATACCGGCGACGATCGGCAGGTGGCCGTAGGTGAAAAGGTGATCGGCCGTCGATTGCGGCTCGGCATTTTCTTCGGCCTTGTCGCTCGCGCGCTCCTGCCCGTCGTGGAAATAGATCCACCACATCAGCACGGTCGACATGAAGGCACAGAACAGCACCAGCGGCGTCATGGCGCTGTCGAGATGGCTGGATGCCGTCTTGCCGGTGGTTAGGATTGTTTCGCCAAGCGCGATGATGACGAACAGCGCGCAGCGCTCAGCCAGATGTTCGCCGTTGACGTCGAGCGTTTCTTCGGGCGCCTGGCCAAGTCCCGGCAGCCAGTATCGCAGCATCGGCGCGATATACTCGATGGCGAGAGCTGCGATCCACAGGATCACGCGCATCTCCCTGTCCAGAAGTCCACCGGCGATCCAGAAGGCGCAGGATAGGGTCAGCCAGAGCGTGATGCGCAAAAACGTGCGGTAGGATTCGTCGTTGGTGCCGCGAAAGGCGTAAAGCGCAAACAGCGAGCGCGACAACTGCATGCCGGAATAGGCCAGTGCGAAAACCAGCCCCATGTCGGAAAAGGCTTTCGGCAGCGCAATCGCCAGCACGATGCCGAAAAACATCAGCACGAACAGCAAAATTCGCACCGGCTCGATCTCGGCATCCAGCAGGTTGGTGACCCATGTCGTGTGGATCCACACCCACCAGAGCGCAAAAATGAACAGCACCGCTTCGGCGGCAATTCCGAAGGAAAAATCCGAGGCCAGTGTTTCCGATAGCTGGATCAGGGCGAAGACGAAAACGAGGTCGAAGAACAGTTCCGGAAAACTGGCCTTGGTCGATTCCTTGTCGTCCTTGCGGAGCCAGTGCTGCGTGTTTTTGGCCATGAATGTTTTCCGGTGATGCGGCGGGCGCGGAAGGACCAATCTAGCGCGGGAATGCGAAAGGGCAGGGGGCGGTGACTGATATAGATGAGGTCTGCGAAAGAATTCCGCCGGGTCGGGACATTGACCGATGTCAAGGCGATCGGCGGATGCCATGTTAGGGCTGAAGGTGCCGGGCCGTGCCGGTGATCGATTTCAGGTTCCTGTCGTGACGCCGCTGCAATTCACCCTCGCCATCCTTCTTCTGCTCTGCACGCCCGGCCCGACCAATACGCTGATGGCGCTCGGCGGATATGGGCGTGGATGGGCAAGGGCACTGCCGTTGATCGGCGGCGAACTTTGCGGCTATCTTCTGGTGATCGTGCCGGTGGCGACGCTGGCGGCGCCGTTTTTCGAAACCTATCCGCAGGCCGCGCTGATCGCCAAGATCGCCGCAGTGGTCTGGGTGCTCTATCTCAGCGTCCGGCTATGGGTATCGACGCAAAAGCCAGACGATGCCAGCGGCGATATTTCCGTCCGGCAGGTGTTTGTCACGACTGTCCTTAATCCCAAGGCACTGATCATCGCATTGGTGATCATGCCGCATGGCGATCTGCCGATGCTTGCACCATGGCTGCTGTTGTTTTCCGGTCTCGTCCTGTTTGCCGCCAACGGCTGGATCCTGTTCGGACGGCTGATGCGCGGCGGTCGCGGCTTTACGGTCAAGCCGGTTGTCATCCGCCGTGTCGCCGCCGCCTGCCTGCTGCTGTTTGCGATCATTCTCGCCGGATCGTCCATCCAGTCGCTGGCATAAAGGCCAACGAAAAAAGCCGCCCTTGCGAGGCGGCTTTTTTGCGGATCAGCTGATCGATCAGTTGTCGAAAAATTCCTTCATCCGGGCAAAGAAGCCCGTCGATTCCGGATTGTTTTCCTTGGACGACAGTTCCTCGAATTCCTGCAGCAGTTCGCGCTGGCGCTTGGTCAGCTTCTGCGGGGTTTCGATACCGATCTGGATATAGAGATCACCCGTCTGCGACGAGCGCAGAACCGGCATGCCCTTACCCTTCAGACGGAACTGTTTGCCGGCCTGCGTGCCTTCCGGCACCGTCACGCGCGATTTTGTGCCGTCGAGCGTGGTCACATCGAACGTGCCGCCAAGCGCTGCCGTCGTCATCGAGATCGGCACGGCGCAATAAAGGTCCGCTCCGTCACGCTGGAAGAACTGGTGCGGCGTGACAGACAGGAAGATATAGAGATCGCCCGACGGGCCACCACGAGCACCGGCTTCGCCTTCGCCCTGCAGGCGAATGCGGGTGCCGTCTTCGATGCCGGCCGGAATGTTGACCGACAGCGACCGTTCTTCGGTGACGCGGCCCTGGCCGTGGCACTTGCCGCAAGGGTCGCTGATCGTCTGACCACGACCGTGACAGGTCGGGCAGGTGCGCTCGACCGAGAAGAAACCCTGGCTGGCGCGCACGCGGCCGGAACCCTGACAGGTGCCGCAGGTCTTTGGTTGCGTGCCGGGCTTGGCGCCCGAACCGGAGCAGACATCGCAGGTGATCGAGGTCGGAACCCGGATCTGCGCGGTCTTGCCCGCATAGGCCTCTTCGAGGCTGATTTCCATATTGTAGCGCAGGTCGGCGCCGCGTTCGCGACCGCCCGAAGAGCGACGCGCACGGCCGCCACCCATCATCTCGCCAAAAATGTCTTCAAAGATGTCGGAGAAGCCACCGGCGCCACCGCCCATGCCACCACCGCCACCCATGCCGCCATGTTCGAAGGCTGCGTGGCCGAAGCGGTCGTAGGCCGCGCGTTTCTGCGGGTCCTTCAAGGTCTCGTAAGCTTCGCCGATCTCCTTGAACTTCTTTTCGGCTTCCGCGTCGCCCGGGTTCTTGTCGGGATGAAATTTCATCGCAAGTTTGCGGAAGGCGCTTTTCAGCTCCTTCTCGTCGGCGGTCCGCGCCACACCCAGCGTTTCGTAAAAGTCTGCTTTTGCCATGGAGATTTAACCGGCTCCCGAAAGTATTCCGGCTGCACTATGGCAGCCGGATTTCGTGTCAACTATGCGTGCTTGTCTGCCAAAGGGCAAACACTCATCAAGCCGACTTCTTGTCGTCCTTGACCTCTTCGTAGTCGGCATCGACGATATCGTCGTCCTTGCCGCCTTCGGAAGCGCCGCCTTCGGCCTGCTGGGCCTCATAGACGGCCTGGCCGAGCTTCATGGAGACTTCCATGAGGGTCTGGGTCTTGGCCTGGATGTCTTCGGCGTTCGGCTCGGAAGCCTCGACCGCACCCTTCAGCGCCGTGATGGCGTCCTGAATGGCAGCGCGATCGCTCTCGCCAACCTTGTCGCCATACTCGGCCAGCGACTTCTCGCTGGAGTGGATCAGGCTTTCAGCCTGGTTCTTGGCTTCCACGCCGGCGCGGCGGGCCTTGTCGGCTTCGGCATTGGCTTCGGCGTCCTTGACCATCTTTTCGATGTCGGCGTCGGACAGACCACCGGAGGCCTGGATGCGGATCTGCTGTTCCTTGCCGGTGCCCTTGTCCTTGGCCGAAACCTGGACGATGCCGTTGGCGTCGATATCGAAGGTGACTTCGATCTGCGGTACGCCACGCGGTGCCGGCGGCAGACCGACGAGGTCGAACTGGCCAAGCAGCTTGTTGTCCTGGGCCATTTCGCGCTCGCCCTGCGAAACGCGGATGGTGACGGCGGACTGGTTGTCGTCAGCGGTCGAGAAGGTCTGGCTCTTCTTGGTCGGGATCGTCGTGTTGCGATCGATCAGACGTGTGAAGACGCCACCCAGCGTTTCGATGCCGAGCGACAGCGGGGTCACGTCGAGAAGCAGAACGTCCTTGACGTCGCCCTGCAGAACGCCGGCCTGGATGGCGGCGCCGAGTGCAACGACTTCATCCGGGTTGACGCCCTTGTGAGGCTCCTTGCCGAACAGCTGCTTGACGACTTCCTGTACCTTCGGCATGCGGCTCATGCCGCCGACCAGAACGACTTCGTCGATTTCGGCAGCGGTGACGCCGGCATCCTTGAGGGCTGCCTTGCACGGTGCGATCGTGCGCTGGACGAGATCATCGACCAGGCTTTCGAATTTCGCGCGCGTCAGCTTGAGCGTCAGGTGCTTCGGGCCGGAAGCGTCGGCCGTGATGAACGGCAGGTTGATTTCGGTCTGCTGCGAGGACGACAGTTCGATCTTGGCCTTTTCGGCAGCTTCCTTGAGGCGCTGCAGAGCAAGCTTGTCGTTCTTCAGGTCGATGCCCTGATCCTTCTTGAACTCGTTTGCGAGATATTCGACCAGACGCATGTCGAAGTCTTCACCGCCGAGGAAGGTGTCGCCGTTCGTCGACTTCACTTCGAAGACGCCGTCGCCGATTTCCAGAACCGAGATATCGAACGTACCACCGCCCAAGTCGTAAACGGCGATGGTCTTGCCGTCCTTCTTGTCGAGGCCGTAGGCGAGCGCTGCTGCGGTAGGCTCGTTGATGATGCGCAGAACTTCAAGACCTGCGATGCGGCCGGCATCCTTGGTTGCCTGGCGCTGGGCGTCATTGAAGTATGCCGGAACGGTGATGACGGCCTTTTCGACCTTTTCGCCGAGATAGGATTCAGCGGTTTCCTTCATCTTCTGAAGGATCATCGCGGAAATCTGGGCAGGCGAGTAGCCCTTGCCCTGTGCCTGTACCCATGCATCGCCGTTGTCACCCTTGACGATCTCGAACGGAACAAGAGCCTTGTCCTTTTCGACGGTCGGATCATCTGCGCGGCGGCCGATCAGGCGCTTGACGGCAAACAGGGTGTTGGTGGGGTTGGTGACCGCCTGGCGCTTGGCCGGCTGGCCGACGAGGCGTTCGCCATCGTCAGAAAATGCGACCATGGAAGGAGTGGTGCGAGCGCCTTCGGCGTTCTCGATCACCTTTGCGTCCTTACCATCCATGATGGCGACGCAGGAGTTTGTCGTACCAAGGTCGATGCCAATAACTTTAGCCATGTTTTCTTCTCTCCTTTAAGCGAACCATCGGAACCCCGTTCAGGCATTCCACTGACAGTTCCTCGACTGGGATGGTTTTCCGCAGTCTGCGCTGCGGACATGCGGCGTATATAAGGACGGGTTTTTCCGACTGCAAGGCGGGAATTCACGCGAATGTCAGCAAAAAGAGGAGTTTGCCGCGCCTGTACTTAACGGGGTGGGTAACGGAGGTTATTGCCCCGTCAGAATGTCGAAAAGCGTTGTCCGGCGCGGCATCGGATGCGGTTGTTCGTAACCGCGGTTATCGGGCGGGATATAACCGCCTTCACCGACATTGCCGGGCGGAACATAATTGCCGTAATCGCCGCCGACATCGCCCGGTGGTACGGGCACGCCGCCCTGGTCACCATAACCGCCGCGATATTCGCGGTAATCCCGAACCTCACGGTCGCGGGGACGGTATTCCGGCTCGTAAGCGGGCTGGTTTTCCGGGCGGTATTCGCGCTGGTCATAGCGGTTCGCGGGCACATTGCCGGGCGGGACATAGCCACCGTCATTCGGTCGCACATTGGCCGGCACCGGAGCGCTTTGCTGTTGCCTTGGTTGCTGCTGTGGACGCGGCTGCGCTTGCTGAACAGGCTGCTGCGGGCGGGCCTGCTGTTGCTGTTGTGTTGGCTGGTTGGGCACCGGCTGGTTCTGTGGGTAGGGGTTTTGAACCGCCTGGTTTTGCTGAGGCTGAGCCGGCGTCGGTGCCGGCGGGAACTCGCCGGTGTCGTCTATCGGCGCGGGATCGCTGCCCACACCCGGCAGCACGCCCGAGATCAGGTCGCCGAGCGTTGTCTGTTGCGGCGGCTGTTGTTCCGTTGCCGGCGGCAGCACGAAGCCGGCGCCGCTGCCGTAAAGCGGCGTCGGCGTGTAACCGCTCATCGCCGCCGTCATATATTCCTTCCAGGCCTTGGCCGGCAGACCGCCACCTGTAACCTTCTTCATTGGCGCGCCATCATCATTGCCGAACCAGATGCCGGTGGTGAGGATGCTGGTATAACCGACGAACAGCGCATCGCGGAACGACTGGGTGGTGCCCGACTTGCCGGCCACCTGCCAGTTTTTCAGCCGCGCATTCTTGCCGGTACCTTCGAGTACGACGCGGCTCATCATGTTGTTCATGGTCGCGGCAACGGTCTCGCTCAGTACCCGCGGCGGGTTCTGGAATTCGGCCTGGTAAAGAACCTTGCCGTCCGGATCGGTGATACGCGTGATGATGTGCGGCGCGGCCTTGAAGCCGCCATTCATGAACGGGGCGTAGGACGAGGTGAGCTCGAGGAGCGAAACTTCCGATGTGCCGAGAGCGATCGAAGCATTCGACTGCAGCTCCGAGTCGATGCCGACGCGGTGGGCAAGCTGGATGACATTGGTAGGCCCGACCTGTGTCACCAGCTGCGCGGCGATCGTGTTGAGCGAATTGGTCAGTGCCGTCGAAAGCGTGACGGGGCCACGGTATTTCTGGTCAAAGTTTTCCGGTGTCCAGTTGCCGATCTTCACCGGGCCGTCGTTATAGACGGTGTCCGGCCGCGCGCCGGCTTCGAGCGCTGCGGCATACACGAACGGCTTGAAAGCCGAACCGGGCTGGCGCTTGGCCGTGACCGCGCGGTTGAACTGGCTTTCGGTATAATCCTTGCCGCCGACCAGCGCGCGGATGGCGCCGGTGGCATCGACAGAAACGAGTGCCGCCTGCGAAGCGTTGAGCTTGCTGCCCTCCTTCTGGAGGACGTCGGTCAATGCCTTTTCAGCTTTTTCCTCCAGCGAAAGATCGATCGTGGTCTCGACATTGACGTCGGTCTTGATGTCGCCGATCAGGCGCTTCACTTCATCGACCACCATATCGGCGGCATAATGCTGCGCGCCGGACCAATAGCGTTTTGCCTTGGTCGGTGGCTGAGACATCGCCGTCTTCAGGTCGCTTTCGGTAATATAGCCTTCCTGCTGCATGGTGCTGAGCACGATCTGTGCGCGGGCTTCGGCTGCCTCAGGATCGCGCGCCGGCGAAAGGCGCGATGGGGCTTTCAAAAGGCCGGCAATCGTTGCCGCTTCACCCAGATTGACGTCGCGCGCCGACTTGTTGAAGTAGCGCCGCGAGGCTGCCTCGACGCCATAGGCATTCGAACCGAAGAACATCCGGTTCAGATACATGGCGAGAATCTGGTCCTTGGTGAATTTTGTTTCCAGCCAGAAGGAAAGCAGCACTTCCTGGATCTTGCGCTCGAAGGTGCGGTCCGGCGAAAGAAACAGGTTCTTGGCCAGCTGCTGCGTAATCGTCGAACCACCCTGGATCGGCTGGCCGGTCAGGTTGTTGACGAAGGCGCGGGCAAGACCGGCGGGATCGATGCCGAAATGCGAGTAGAAACGGCGGTCCTCGATGGAAATGACGGCCTGTGGCAGGTAAGGCGACATTTCTTCAAGCGCCAAAGCCTCGCCGCCGGTCGTGCCGCGGTTTGCGATCACCTGACCATCGAGCGCGGTGATCTTGATGTTCGGCGGCCGGTCGGGGATTGTCCACGAGCTGGCGCTCGGCATTTTCGAGCCGTAATATATGACGAGACCGCCGACGCCGATGCCGACCCAGATGCCGAGAACGATGCACCAATAAACGACGGAGCGGACGAAGCCGAAAAAGCCGCCGGATTGGCGCGGTTCTTTGGCTTTGTGGGAGGATTTTTTAGCTGGCGTCGCGGGCTTGATTTTGCCCTTGGCAGACTTGCCTCTGGCGGAAATCCGATCGTCGGCGTCCAGACGCAAGTCGGAATCCTGCTCTGCCTCGTCCCCGAAGGATGGCTCGACGCGTTCATTTGACTTTGATCTGGATGCCATGCGGACCGGTAATACCCCAATTCTGTCGGGCGCCTGCCGGATGACAATGCGTCCGGCGGCGCGCGTCGTTCCTCGCCCGATATTTCCAATGAATTGTAAATGCGGCGATTTAACGAGGCATTAAGGGTGATGATGCCCGTCCCGCAGAGCAGGAACGCAGCCCGGTCGGCTGCGCTCCCTGTCATTCAGATCAGGCAGTTTTGGCAGTGCGGGCGCCAAAAAGCTTGGCGTCGAGGCTGAACGGTCCGGCGCCGGCGGCGACGAAATACAGGAAGACGAAGCAGTAGACCGCTGCCGCGCCACCACCGTTTTCAACCGGGAAGAAGCTCTTGGGGAAATGGCTGATGAAATAGGCCGACGCCATCAGGCCCGAGAGCAAGAAAGAGGCAATGCGCGTCTGGAAGCCGACAAGGAAGAGGAAACCGCAAATCAGTTCGAAAAGACCGGCGATCCAAGGAAGCGATCCGGCCGGCGGGGTGAAGTTGCCGGCCTGGAAGTGAAAGATCTTTGCCATGCCGAACGAGAAGATGACGAGGCCGAGGGCGATACGCAGCGCACTGAGAAGAGCAGGCTGGGCGCTGTTGAGGCTGTTTTGCATAAGCGGTGTACTCCGGGAGAAAATGATAACGAATCCCTTTGTTTGCTGCACTTGCGAAAAGCAATGCAACTTCACCGCACGTCTTCGTGAAAGCGCATGCCGTGCCGTTGAGCGGAACCCAATCCGGTTTGCCTGTGTTACCCGATCGAGGTTGTTGGCAAAGGAGAATGGATATGGCGCGCAAATCACTGGATGCTGGTTTCACCGGCGATATCACGAACAGGGACCGGCCAACGGCAAAGGCACGAAAGGCTGTTGATCGTGTCAGGGATGAGGCCGGCATGGTCGCGGCCCACGCGGCGGATCATCCTGCAGCGACCGGCTCGGCTCTGATTGCTGTCGGACTTGCCGGCCTGGCGGTGGGCTATCTTCTGGGTTCGGCATCTGTCCCGCGCGATCATTCGTGGCGGCACTGATCCCGCCAAAAGGATGAAGATGACATATGATCCTTTTCTGGTGTTTTTCCTTGGAACCGATTAGGCTGCCAATGCGTTTAAGTCGGCTGTTAAAGGGGAGGGTCCGATGCTCGACGTACAGATTAGCAAGTCGCAATGGAATAAGCCCGTCTGTGTCGCTGTTGGTGAAGCAGACGAACAGTTGGTCAAGGGGCCACATGATGCCCTGGCTTTGATGACAGAGAAGTGGCCGTTTCTACGTGGTGCAGAGTTCGTGCGTGCCCGCAGCCTTTGCCGGGCGGCGCTGGATGGACGGCGAACCGTCGAGGAAGCGCGCATTCAATTTGAACAGGCCGTCAGCGAAGCGCGGGCTCATTCGAACTGATTTTGAAAAGGGGGCGCTAGTCCCCTTTTTTATGGCTCAACATACAATTAAGAGTAAAATAATATGCTAAATCACATATGATTAGTTGTAGTTGCGTCGCTATCGATTTTAGCCTCAATAGTATTCCCGTGAAGGCTGTATTTATTGTTGAGACTATCTCCGGTAAGCGGATCTGAGATCAGTCCAATTGGTGCCTTTATTTCGGGGAAAGGTAGCCAACGCCTCGCAGACGTTGAGAACGTATGCACTGTAGCCAACGCCCGGCAGGGGAAGCCGGGAGCGATGGAGATTTTCATGCGCACACAAGTTCGACAGCCGGTCAATCCCGATCAGCTCAGCCTCCTTCAGCAGGTCTTCGATGATGCCTGCAACGAACACCGGATCAACAAGGATAGCCCTGATGGCGAGGCCCTTGCGCTGATTCTGGTGAATTCTCTGCAGAAGGGCATGAGCGAAAAAGAGGCTCTGTCGCATCTGGCAGAAACCCTGGCCCAAAGCCGCTAGTCGTGCGCTGTTAGGGCTGCACTCACGCGTTGCTCATGCGGGGAATGAAAGCTGTTTTCAGCTTGAAAACATGGCCGGATTGCCGGCTTCGATTACGGCGGAATCATGACTGATTCGGCCGTTTTGCTTTTTTGCATCACATCATCCCCCTGGTTGCTGCGATCGGGAACCTATCCGCCGCTCATCAGTTGAGCATGCTCCGATACGTTGAACACAACCATGTTTGGAGATACCCATGCCAGAGGCGATTGGAATGAAGTCCCTACGCAAAGCCGACATCTCAAGCGACCTTACGAGCGAGGACCTCAACGACGGGTTCAAGAGCGAAGTCGCCAACCTGCGCGCCGAGATTGCCACGATCCGCGAAAAGCTCGCTGAAAAAAGCGGCGAGGCATATGAAAATGTTTCACGCCGGGCCAGCAGTGCTGCGCATTATGTGCAGGATGAGGCTGTCTCCGCGGCCGGCGCCATTCGTGAGCATCCTGCGGCAGCCACCACTCTGTTTACGCTGATCGGTGCGATCGGCTTCGGTATCGGTTATCTGGTTGCCACGACAACGGCCGAGCAGAAGCAGGCCTGGTACCGCCGCTACTACTGATCACTCTGTTCGGCAGGCTCTTTCGGCATGCCGCAGACATCGACCCAGGTGGCGGATACCAGCTCCGCCATCCTCTCAGGCGCAATTCGAACCGCAGAATTCGTGGCGCCTGCAGCCGGCACCACGATAGCGTGGTCCTTGAGCGATAAATCGCAATAGATCGATAGCGGTGCGGCGAGGCCGAATGGGCAGACGCCGCCAATCGGGTGACTGGTCAGTTCCACCACATCTTCTCCACCCAGCATCCGCGGCTTGGCGCCAAAGTGATCACGAAACTTTCGATTGTCGAGGCGGCGTGTGCCCGCCGTCACAAGCAGCAGCACGGTTTCGCCGGCGCGCAGGCAGATGGTCTTGGCAATCTGGTCCGGCTCGACGCCATGAGCTTCGGCCGCAAGCGCAACAGTTGCCGAGCTAGCTTCGGTTTCGATGACCTGTATTTCGGGTGCGTGACTGGCGAAGAAGGCCTGAACTGATTGAAGTGACATGAAGTCAGCCTAATCGCCAGGCACTGAGGCCGCAAGCCTGAAAGAGTTATGCGCAAAACGCATGGCTGCGCTGCGAAACTCTGTCTGTTTTTTGAGCGAATATGCCGTATCTTACAAACATCGAAGCGACGCACTCCTCCTCCCAGTGTCGCTCGATTGGACTGGCAACACCTCCTCCTCCCGGTTGCTAGTCAGTATTAAGAACCCGGCGCACCTCCTCCCGCGCCGGGTTTCTTATTTTCGGTATTTGCCGACAGGGAAATTCAGTTGATGTTTCGAGTTTGGTGCAATTGAAGATTGCGCCTGCGGCATCTGTTTATCTTGACATCCCGCCTTCTCAAAGTTACCTGCCTCCGCATCGATATTTGTTTGCAAGCGGCACTAAGGCGTCCTTACGCTACGAGACCTTTCCTTCAAATACGAGAAATGACGCACATTGCCTTCATGAGGCAGTGAGCAAGCTTATATTTGCGACTGAAAGGACATCGTAATGGCTACAGGTACCGTAAAGTGGTTCAACGCAACCAAGGGCTTCGGCTTCATCCAGCCTGACGACGGCGCACAGGACGTCTTCGTTCACATCTCTGCTGTTGAGCGCGCTGGCATGAACGGCCTGAACGACGGCCAGAAGATCAGCTTCGAACTGGTTACCGACAAGCGTTCGGGCCGCGTTTCGGCTGACAATCTTCAGGCTGCCTGATCAGCTATTTATCCCTCGGGATCAGAAATATTGGACGCGCCCTTCCGGGGCGCGTTTTGCGTTTCAGGACGCGGAAAGCCGAGGCCTGTGCTAATTCGAGATGCTGTTTTAGATGTTAACGAAATATTAACCATTTCAGCTTATCGTCATTTCATAACCGCGGGTCAAAAGCCTGCGGAATTGAGAAGTGCCGATCCCGTTCGTTTGACCACGGATGTAATGGCAGGCTTGAAACGGGATACGAAAGGTCGGGCTTGCCCGGCCTTTTTGGCGTTTTAGGGCATCGAAAACCTTACGATGTGCAGTGGCCCCGACGCAAAGTGCCGGAGCCACGGGAAAAATTACCGTTTTGCAAGCGCATCTATAATGCGTGCCCACGAGCGGATGCCCTTGTGGAACGACTTCAGTTCATACTTTTCGTTCGGAGAGTGAATGCGGTCGTCGTTGAGGCCAAAGCCGACCAGCAGCGAGTCCATGCCCAGCAAGGTCTGGAAATCACCGACGATCGGGATCGATCCGCCCATGCCGATGACGACGGCAGGCTTTGCCCATTCGTCCGACAGCGCGTTCTTGGCCGTCGTCAGGGCAGGTGAATCGTAGGACAGCTGGATCGCCGGAGAGGCGCCGTGCTCATGAAACTCAACCGAGCAATCGGCCGGGATCTGCGAACGCACGTAAGCGCGAAAACTCTCGCGAACCTTCTGAGGGTCCTGGGTGCCGACGAGGCGGAAAGAGATTTTTGCCGATGCCTTGGCGGCGATCACGGTCTTGAAGCCGTCGCCGGTATATCCACCCCAGATACCGTTGACCTCGCAGGTCGGGCGCGCCCAGGTCAGTTCCAGTACCGACCGTCCCTTTTCGCCAGCCGGTTCCGAGAGCCCGATCTCGCCAAGAAAGTTTGCCGAGGAGCGACCGAGCGTTTCCCAGCTTGCCTTGATGTTTTCAGGTGTTTCCTCGACGCCATCGTAAAAGCCATCAAGCGTGATGCGGCCGGTATCGTCACGCAGGCCGGCAATGACCTTGGTGAGGATGTGGATCGGGTTTGCGGCCGCACCGCCATACAGGCCGGAATGCAGATCGCGGTCGGCAGCCGTGATGGTGATTTCCTCGCCGACCAGGCCACGAAGGGCAGCAGCGATTGCCGGCGTATCGGTGTCCCACATGCCGGTGTCGCAAACGAGTGCGAATTCGGCCTTCAATTCTTCCGCATTGGCTTGCAGGAACGGTTTCAGCGACGGCGACCCCGACTCTTCTTCACCTTCGAACAGAATGGTGACGCTGATCGGCAGCAAGCCATGCACGTCCTTGTAGGCGCGGCAGGCTTCCACGAAGGTCATCAACTGGCCCTTGTCATCGGCGGTGCCGCGACCGGTCAGTACCTTGCGGCCATTGCCGAGATCCTTGATCGCCGGTTCGAAAGGATCGTTTTCCCAAAGCTCGATCGGATCGACCGGCTGCACATCGTAATGGCCGTAGAACAGAACGTGCGGGGCGTCAGGCGTGGAGGCGGCGTGGTGGCCGACAACCATCGGATGACCGGGTGTGGCGCGTACCGATGCGTCGAAGCCGAGCGAAGTCAGTTCCTTGGCCAGCCAGTCGGCGGCCTTGGCGCAATCTGCCTTGTAGGCAGGGTCAGTGGAGATCGACTTGATGCGGACAAGATCGAACAGGCGGTCGAGCGCGGCCGGCAGGTTTTCGTCGGCGCGGGAAAGCACGGGGGAAAGATCGGTCATGGAAAAGATCCTGCATTCTTAAAGACTGGCCGGACCCTAGACCCATTCGCAATGATTTGGAAACACCCTCGGATATTGTCCCTGAGGTCAGGTTCAGCCATCAGAGCTTTCGCGCATTCTCCACCGCCATGCGCATGTATTCGAGCATAAGCTGCTTTTCAAAACTGCGAAATCCGTCGAGCAGTGCGCTTTCGGCCTCGGCCGCTGCACCAATTGCCTCGCTTTCAAGCGCCCTGCCACGCTCTGTCAGCGAGACGATCTGGGCGCGGCGATCGGTCGGGTGTGGTGTGCGTCCGACCAGTCCGTCGCGTTCCATGCGTGACAGTGTGTTGGCAAGAGTTGCCTGCTCGACATCGAGGCGATCAAGAATCTGCTTCTGGGTGAGGCCATCTTCCTGCCAGAGCTCGACGAGAACTGGGAACTGGCCGGGCGAAAACCCAAGCGTGACGGCGCGTTGGTGAAGTGATCGCGCAAACCCCTTGGCCAATTGGCCAGCCAGATAGGTCGCTGACTTGGAACGATCAAAGGCCATGGGCGAATCATCCTTCCGGATGCGAGGGCGCGGAATGGATCGGTTATATAGCCTGCCATGCTTTTGCGAAACCTGCGCAGGGTTATGTATGTGAATAAATTCTAAAGTTGATGCTGATGCCGAAAGCGAAACCGCCATGACCGGGAGGGGGATCGGTCATGGCGGCTCAGATAAGCGGCAAAGGCCCGGAGAGGGGGAAAGGCCCTTGCCCGATCTGAAGCGGCGGGGGACGAGCCAGCTTTCAGACGACGGCGTGATCAGGCGCCGTTGGTTTAGAAATGTGAGCCTGAATGCGGCTTTTCAAGGGAAGCAAGAATTACAAATCCGTAATAATACCCGGCGCCCCACTCGCAGGCGGCTTGCAAAGGCGGCGTATCCTGCCAAGTTTCATTGGACGCAACCCACGTCACGCGATATCTCATGCCCATGAAAAAAGGCGATCATCTCTTCCTAGTCGACGGCTCCGGCTTCATTTTCCGGGCCTTTCACGCGCTTCCCCCCCTGACCCGCAAGTCCGATGGGCTGCCGGTCGGTGCCGTATCGGGTTTCTGCAACATGCTGTGGAAGCTGCTGACTGATGCGCGCGACACTTCTGTCGGTGTCACGCCGACGCATTTTGCGGTCATCTTCGATTATTCCTCGAAGACGTTCCGCAAGGAAATCTATGATGCCTACAAGGCCAACCGTTCCGCGCCGCCGGAAGAACTGGTGCCGCAGTTCGGCTTGATCCGCCAGGCGACCCGCGCTTTCAATCTGCCTTGCATCGAGACGGAAGGTTTCGAGGCCGACGACATCATAGCCACCTATGCACGACAGGCGGAAGCGACCGGAGCGGATGTCACGATCGTTTCCTCCGACAAGGATCTGATGCAGCTCGTGACGCAGATGGTCCACATGTATGACAGCATGAAGGACAAGCAGATCAGTGTCCCTGACGTCATCGAGAAATGGGGCGTGCCGCCGGAAAAGATGATCGACCTGCAGGCGCTGGTCGGCGATTCGGTCGATAACGTGCCGGGCATTCCCGGTATCGGCCCCAAGACCGCCGCCCAGCTTCTCGAAGAATTCGGTGATCTCGACACGCTGCTCGCCCGTGCCGGCGAGATCAAACAGGTCAAGCGCCGCGAAAGCATCATCAATTTTGCCGATCAGGCCCGTCTTTCCAGGCAGCTGGTAGAGCTTCGCACCGACGTGCCGCTGGAGCTCGATCTGGATGCGTTGGTTCTTGAGCCGCAGGATGGTCCCAAGCTGGTCGCCTTCCTGAAAACCATGCAGTTCGGCACACTGACACGCCGCGTGGCGGCTGCCTGCGACTGCAATGCCGACGAAATCGAACCCGCTGAGGTCACTGTCGAGTGGGGTGACCTTGCCCGAGGTCCCGATCTCGATGCCGGAACCGCTGGAGATACCGTTCAGAGCGCGGGCGATGTGTCAGCAACGCCGGCAAAGGCGGCTGCTGCCAAGGGCAACGGCGAAGCCACGCCGGCATCGTTGGCCGAGACGCGGATTGCCGCTTTCGGCAGTGCCAAGATCGATACGACCACTTACACGACGATCCGCGATGTCGAGGTACTCGACGACTGGATCAGGGCGGCGCGCGAAACCGGTCTCGTTGGTTTTGACACCGAGACCAATTCGCTTGATCCGATGCAGGCCGAACTGGTGGGTTTTTCGCTGGCGCTTGCCGACAACAAGGATAATCCGTCGGGCCAGAAAATCCGGGCTGCCTATGTGCCGTTGACGCACAAGAACGGCGTCGGCGATCTTCTGGGCGGTGGTCTGGCCGAAAACCAGATCGCGCCGCGCCAGGCGCTCGACCGTTTGAAGGATCTGCTGGAAGATCCGTCGGTGCTGAAGGTCGCGCAGAACCTGAAGTTCGACTATCTGCTGATGAAACGCCACGGCGTCACCGTCAGGAATTACGACGACACGATGCTGATGTCCTATGTGCTGGAAGCCGGCAAGGCGAACCACGGCATGGACGGGCTGTCGGAACGCTGGCTGAACCACAAGCCGATCGCCTTCAAGGAGGTCGCTGGCTCGGGCAAGAGCGGTGTTACCTTCGATCTGGTCGATATCGACAAGGCGACGGCCTATGCGGCGGAAGATGCCGACGTGACGCTGCGCCTGTGGATGGTGTTGAAGCCGCAGCTTGCCGCTGCTGGCCTCACCCGCGTTTATGAACGCCTGGAGCGGCCGCTGGTGTCGGTTCTGGCCGATATGGAAGAACGCGGCATCACCGTCGATCGTCAGATCCTCTCACGTCTTTCCGGTGAACTTGCCCAGAAGGCCGCAGCCTTCGAGGACGAAATCTACCAGCTGGCCGGTGAACGGTTCAACATCGGTTCCCCGAAACAGCTCGGTGACATCCTGTTCGGCAAAATGGGCCTGCCCGGCGGTTCCAAGACCAAGACCGGCCAGTGGTCGACCTCGGCCAGCGTGCTGGAGGATTTGGCGGCCGAAGGGGCGGAGCTGCCACGAAAGATCGTCGACTGGCGTCAACTCACCAAGCTGAAATCCACCTATACCGATGCGCTGCCGGGCTACGTTCATCCTGAAACCAAGCGGGTGCACACATCCTATTCGCTGGCTTCGACCACGACGGGACGTCTGTCCTCGTCGGAACCGAACCTGCAGAATATCCCGGTGCGCAATGCCGAAGGCCGCAAGATCAGGACGGCCTTCATCTCGACGCCGGGCCACAAGCTGGTATCCGCAGACTACAGCCAGATCGAACTGCGTGTGCTGGCGCATGTCGCGGACATTCCGCAGCTGACCAAGTCTTTTGAAGACGGCATCGATATCCATGCGATGACGGCATCGGAAATGTTCGGCGTGCCGGTGGAAGGCATGCCGTCAGAGGTGCGTCGCCGCGCGAAGGCGATCAACTTTGGCATTATCTACGGCATTTCGGCCTTCGGTCTTGCCAATCAGCTGTCGATCGAGCGCTCGGAAGCCGGCGAATACATCAAGAAGTATTTTGAGCGCTTTCCGGGCATTCGCGACTACATGGACAGCACCAAGGCAAAAGCTCGCGAGGATGGTTATGTCGAAACCATCTTTGGCCGCCGCATCAACTATCCAGAGATCAAGTCTTCCAACCCGTCCGTGCGTGCCTTTAACGAGCGCGCGGCGATCAATGCTCCGATCCAGGGTTCGGCGGCCGATGTCATCCGCCGCGCCATGGTGCAGATGGAGCCCGCGCTTGCCGATGCAGGTCTGGGTGAGCGGGTGCGCATGCTCTTGCAGGTGCATGACGAACTGATCTTCGAGGTCGAGGACGCCGATGTCGACAAGGCGATCCCGGTGATCGTGTCAGTCATGGAAAATGCCACCATGCCGGCGCTGTCCATGCGCGTGCCGCTGAAGGTGGATGCGCGTGCTGCCAGCAACTGGGATGAAGCGCACTGATTTTCTGCCTGCCGCGGAATAACCGGGGCAGGCGGGTCAATGGCCGGTCGGGTAAAGGGAAGACAGGGCCGTCGACAGCATTTGCTGGGCGTAACGCTCGGCCGATTGTGATGCCTCGGACGACAGGCCCATCTCCGAACAGCGTTGCTGTACGGTCTCGACGATCAATTCCATGATGCCACGCGCCTGCTCGGCATTTCCGTTTTCCGAAGTGTCGAGCGCCAGCGCAAGGCTGGTCATCGAAACGATCTCGAGCACGACCATGCGTGCCTCGATATCGAATGCGATTTCCTCTGCTTTCCTGGTCGTTCTGGCCGTCTGTTTCATATTGTGTTCCCCTAATATAATAGGAGAGCTAGAGCGTTGTCTGAAACTTTAAAGCGAGACGTGTGAAGATTTTTACACCTCACGTCGCTGTGAACCCAAGAATAGATGCCGTCAGGTGACGCGTTTTCCTTGCCGCCAGACAGCGCGGCAGACCGGTACACCGCTCGTCCGATGCACGCGCACAAGATCGGCACGCAGGCCTGTGGCGATCCGGCCGCGGTCGTTGAGGCCGATCGTGCGGGCTGGCGTAGCGCTGACCATGGCAATCGCCTGCGGCAGGCTGACGTTCTCGATCGTGTCTGCGAGGAGGAATGGAGCGTGCAGCAGGCTGAAGGGCACATAGTCCGACGACAGCACATCCAGCACGCCGAGACGGGCAAGGTCGCTGGCGGCAATGTTGCCGGAATGCGACTGACCGCGCACCACGTTCGGTGCCCCCATCAACACGCTGAGACCAGCCTTGTGCGAGGCTTCGGCGGCAGCGACGCTTGTCGGGAACTCAGCCAGCTTTACGCCGTGGCCGATCGATTCATCGACATGCTCAAGGGTCGCATCGTCATGGCTGGCAAGCGCGATGCCGACATCCGTGCAATGGGCGGCAAGCGCATCGCGATGCGGCGCCGCATAGCGCTCGGATGCCTCCAGACGGCGTGCGACGAAAGCATCGAAAGCTTCATCGCTCAGGCCACGCTTGATCTTGTAGTAGAAGATGTACTGGTCCATCGTCTGGAACTGGCGCTGGCCGGGTGCATGGTCCATCAGTGAAACGAGCCGCACGGCCGGATCACCCTCGAAATCGGAGAACTGCTCGACCACGTCTGATGTCGAGACCTCGCAGCGCAGATGCAGGAGATGTTCCGAGCGCAGGCGACCCTCACGACCGGCCGCTTCGATCGAGTTTGCCAGTTCGCGCATCTCGCCCCGCGCAAAGCCGCCTTCCTCGCCCGATCCCATGCGCAGGCAATCGAGAACGGTGGTGATGCCAGAACCAGCGATCTGGGTGTCATGCGCCTGAATGGCGGCAATCGCATTCCATTTCAGCCCGGCGCGGGGCGAAAAATGGGTTTCCAGATGGTCGGTATGCAGTTCCACCAGGCCGGGCAGCAGATAATCGCCTTCCAGGTCTTCACCGGCTTGGGATGTTCCCTCGGAAATGTCTGCAATCAGGCCATCGCGGATCTGCACGCAACCCTGCAGGATGCTGTCTTCAAGAACGATGCGGGCATTGCTGAAAACCTGTTCCATCAAGCCACGGCCTCTTTTTTCTCACCAGACTTGAGCGGCGCACGATGCAGAACGGAAAACGGCTCGCCACGTTGCGGTTCGACGAACACCGTCAGCGCATCGATGCTGCGCGGCTTGCCGGTGAACGCGGCAAAGCGCTGTGTCAGCAGCGCGGCAATTGCCGCGCTGCGTTCCTCGACTACTGGCCCGGTCAGCGTCATGTGGAAGCGAAATTCTTCCATGACGTAAGGGTAGCCATATTGATGCAGATAGTTGCGCTGCGGCTCGCTCAGTTTTTCCGGCTTGCGGCGCGCGATATCGGCTTCGGAAAGCGGTGCACGAAAGGGCTCGAACTGCTCCACGATGCTGCCCGCGAAAGCTTGAAGGATTGGGTCAGGTGCGCCCGGCACGAGCGCGAAGAAAGGCCCAAGGCCGGCGACCACCAGTTCATGAATGTCGAAGGCGTCAGCCTGTGCGGCGAACCGATCGACTGCATCTATAAGGCCCGCTTCGTCCTTGCCGTCGGCCAGCGTAAACGGCGCCTTCAGCGTCGCATGAAAGGCGTAACGGCGCGGATCAGCCGTAATCGTCCTCCATTCGTCTTCTGAAAGACCCGTATCGGTGGGAGGGGTAAGATCGCGCCCTTCATAGGCATCACGGCCAAGCCAGACACTTGCTGCCTGCGTCAGCGGATCATCCTTGGCGGGGGTGAAATAGATCGCATAACGCATGGTATCTCATGTCCTTAAATTCGGTGTTCGACCAGGGATATAGGCCGTTGTCGCCGCGTTGTCGCGGTACCTTTTCACAGCCTCGTGACAAACCCGCGGCACGGTCGATGAAACCTTTTCGACCCTTCGTACGTTTCCACAACGCAATAAGGAGACAGTACAATGGAAGAAGCAAGCATCATGATCGGCACCGTCATGGCAGTCTTTGCGGCCAGCGGCGTATTGTCGGCCTATTGGTATTCCCGTCACCAGGATTGATTGCCGATCTTTTTGGGAACATGTAATTTGAACAGGAAGGGCCGCGTCATCGACGCGGCCCTTCCTGCATTTCAATGCTTGCCGTTGGCTCAGTGCGCGCCGGACATATCGCCCAGAACCGCCTTGGAAGCGACGGTGGAATCGGCGTTGACCGTGTAGACGATCGGCACGCCGGTCGCGAGGTTGACGTCGAGGATCTGCTCCTTCGTCAGGCGGTCGAGAACCATGATCAGCGACCGCAGCGAATTGCCGTGGGCGGCTACCAGAACCTTCTCGCCTTTGAGAACGCGTGGCAAAATTTCCGTCAGGTAATAGGGCCAGACGCGGGCGCCGGTGTCACGCAGGCTTTCGCCACCCGGCGGCGGCACGTCGTAGGAACGGCGCCAGATATGGACCTGTTCCTCGCCCCACTTGGCGCGGGCATCGTCCTTGTTAAGGCCGGAGAGGTCGCCGTAATCGCGTTCGTTGAGCGCCTGGTTGCGGATCGTTTCGAGGCCGGACTGGCCAAGCTTTTCGAGCACGATCTTCAGCGTGTTCTGGGCGCGCTTCAGGTCGGAAGTGAAGGCGATGTCGAACTTAATGCCGGTTTCAGCCAGGGCCTTGCCACCGGCTTCGGCTTCCTCGATGCCAAGCGGGGTCAGGTCCGGATCGCGCCAGCCGGTGAACAGGTTCTTGAGATTCCAGTCGCTCTGCCCGTGGCGAACGAGGACGAGTGTACCGCTCATGTAGTGATTACCTCCAGTATGTGCCGATATTTATTTGTCAGTTCGAAAGCCCAAGCACGTCGAGCATGGAATAGAAACCCGGTTTCTTGTCGCGGGCCCAAAGTGCCGCAGCAACGCCGCCGCGCGCAAATATGCTTCGGTCTCTGGCGGTGTGCGACAGCGTCAGCATTTCTCCCTCGCCGGCGAAAAGGACCGAATGATCGCCAACGATGGAGCCGCCGCGCAGCGTCGCAAAGCCGATCTTGCCGGCTTCGCGCGCGCCGGTATGGCCATCGCGTACCCGTACCGAATTGCTGGCCAATGCGATGTCGCGGCCACGCGCGGCAAACTCGCCGAGCAGGAGGGCGGCGCCGGAAGGCGCATCAACCTTGTGCTTGTGGTGCATTTCAACGATTTCGATGTCCCAGCCGGCTGGTGGCAGGGCTTTCGCGGCCTGCTCCACGAGCACACCAAGAAGATTAACGCCGAGGCTGGTATTGGCGGATTTCACGACGCGCGCATGACGGCCGGCGGCAACGATCTTTTCGTTGTCGGCTTCGGAGCAACCCGTCGTGCCGACCACATGTACGATACGTGCCTGGGCGGCAAGACCGGCATATTCGACCGAGGTTGCCGGTGTGGTGAAATCCAGAACGCCATCGGCATGCAGGAAGGCCTGCAGCGGGTCGGTCGTCAGGGCAACGCCGAGAAAGCCGACGCCGGCGAGTTCGCCGGCATCCTTGCCGATGAACGGCGAGCCTTCGCGTCCGATGGCCGCGTGCAGGCGCACGCCTTCGGTTTCCTGAATGATGCGGATCAGCGATTGCCCCATTCTGCCGGCTGCACCCACGACCACGAGCTTCATGTCGGTTTCGGTCTTGGACGTTGCAGGCATTCAGGCAGGCTCCGTATTGATGCGGTCAGTCTTCGGTCGCAGGCGCTTCCACCGGAGCGCCCTGCAGATTGTTGAGGCGAGCGTAGAGGCCGTCAGGGCGCTTAGCAAGCTCCTCGTGCGAGCCCTGCTCGATCACATGGCCCTCGTTCATCACCACGATCTTGTCCGCCTTGACGACGGTCGAGAGGCGATGTGCGACGACGACCACGGTGCGGCCCTTCATGGCGACATCGAGTGCCTTCTGCACGGCAGCTTCCGACTCGTTGTCGAGGGCGGAGGTCGCTTCGTCGAGCAGCAGGATCGGTGCATTGCGAACAAGCGCGCGGGCAATCGACAGACGCTGGCGCTGCCCACCCGAAAGCGTGATGCCGTTTTCGCCGACCGGGGTGTCGTAACCCTTGGGTTGGGCGAGGATGAAGTCGTGCGCATGGGCAAGACGAGACGCTTCCTCGATCTCCGCATCGGTCGCTTCGGGGCGGCCATAGCGGATATTGTCGCGGATCGAGCCTTCGAAAAGATAAGGCTGCTGCGAAACATAGGCGAGCTGGCGGCGCAGCGAGGATTTGGTAACCGTTGAAATATCCTGTCCGTCGATCAGGATTGCCCCCTCGGTCGGGTCATAGAAGCGTGGGACAAGTGCAATGATCGTCGACTTGCCGGCGCCGGACGGGCCAACCAGAGCGGTGGTCTTTCCACCCTCGGCAACGATATCGACACCTTTGAGGATGGCTGCACCTTCGCCATAGGCAAAGCCGACGCCCTTCAATTCGATGCGGGCCTCGGTGACCACGAGATCAGCTGCATCCGGCACTTCGCGTTGCTGCGGCTGCAGGTCGAGCAGGGCGTAGATCATGCGAGCGTTGACGACGGCGCGTTCGATCTGCACCTGCAGCTTGGCGAGACGCCGGGCCGGATCGTAGGCCATCAGCAGGGCGGTGACGAAGGAGAAGAAGGCGCCAGGCGGTACGTTGTCGTAGATCGAGCGGAAAGCGGCATAGGCGAGAACGCTGGCAATCGCCAAGCCCGCGAAGGATTCCGTCAGCGGCGAGGTGCGCTCGGACAGGCGGGCGATGCGGTTCGAGCGCTTTTCTGCCGTCTCGATGATGCTTGCCACCTTGTTGTCGAGCTGCTGCTCCATCGTGAAGGCTTTTACGATCGCAATGCCCTGTATGGTTTCCTGCATGGCGCCCAGCACGTGGCTGTTGACCTCAATGGATTCCTTGGTGGCGGTGCGCAGCCGGCGCGACACGTAACGCAGCGCATAAATCAGCGGCGGTGCGACGGCAAAAACGATCAGCGACAACACCCAGTCCTTGCTGATCATGACGCCGATCAAGGCAATAAGCGTCAGGAAATCGCGGGCGGTCGAGGTAACCGTCAGGTTCAGGACATCGCGAATACCGGTGACGTTCTGGCTGATCTGGGCGGCCAGATGCGAGGAGCGTGCTTCACTGAAATAACCGACCGACAGGCTCATGAGGTGGGTGTAGAGGCGACGCTGGTATCGCGCGACAATGTTATTGCCGATCTTGGCCAGCGTAACCGCTTCGCCATAACTGGCAAAACCGCGCAGCACAAAGACGCCGAAGATGGCGCTGCAGATCAGGATGACGAGATCGGCGCGCTTGTTGGCAAAAGCCTCGTTGACGACGGCTTCCATGATCCATGCCGTGAAGGCGGTGCTGCCGGCAACCAGGATCAGACAGGTGATGGCAAAGGCGTAACCGCCAATATGGTCGCGGCCATTCTCGGCGATGACACGCTTCAGCGTGCCGGCGACAGTTGAGGAACTGACCTCGGATTTTCTGTTCTTGTGCGCTTTCAACAAGCCTTCCAATCACCAAAACTCTGACGCAAAAACGCCCTTGTCGGACGCGCGTCTTAACCAGTTGGTAGCGTTTTGGCTAGCCGAGCCAATAGATTCGGAGGCCTTGTTGCATTTGTGCAGGCCGGTCGGGCACAAAACAGAGTGCCCGACAGTGCCTGATATTATCGTTGCCAGCGGCGCTCGTCCATCGATACGCCATAGGCTGAAGGCCTGCGGGCAAAGCTCGCAAGGCCAGCCAGGGCTGCCTGCGGGTGGGTAACCACGAAGGTCGGGATGGTGGCGAGCAGTTCGGTGTGCGGCGCTTTGTCCTCGAAAGCGGCGCGGAATTCCGGTTTCCGCAGTGCCGCGATGATCTTTTGTGAAATGCCACCGGCCAGATAAACGCCGCCGCGCGCCATGAAGATCAACGCCATGTCGCCCGCAACGCGACCGAGATATGTACAGAACAGAGAAAGCGTTTCCACTGCCTGCGCATTGGAGCCGTCCAGGCCCGCGGCGGTAACGTCGGCGGGATCTTGTAACGCAGCTTCGATACCATCAGCCTTGCAGATCGCCTGATAGATGTTGACAACGCCGCGCCCACTGAGAATTTCTTCGGCCGACACGCGGCCTTCGATGCGCTTTAGGTGCGGGAAGATCGCAAAGTCGCGGTCCGAGCGCGGTCCGACATCGACATGGCCGCCTTCGCCGGGAACCGGGAACCACATGTCGCGGGCATGCAGCAGACCGGCAACGCCAAGACCTGTGCCGGGGCCAAGCACGACGCGTGACGCCACATGCGGTTCGCCTTCGGCCCCGAGTGTTTCGCGATTTTCCGGGCCGAGTTCGGAAGCGGCAAGCGCCTGTGCCTCGAAATCGTTGACGACGAGAACATCATCGAAGCCGAGATCGGAAATCATCTTTTTAGGGCGCACCACCCAGTCGCAATTGGTGAGATCAATCTCATCGCCATCGATCGGGCCGGCAACAGCCAGAATGGCCGACCGGGGTTTTACATCGCTGCCATCCAGCACGACCTTTTGAATGGCATCATCGATCGTATCGTAATCGGCCGTCTTCACGCTGACGAACGGCGTCGCTTCCGCTGTCGCATCGGCAAGGACGGAAAAGCGGGCATTGGTGCCGCCGATGTCGCCGAGGAGAATGGGAAAGGGGAGTGCGTCGGTCTTCATGCTGTCGGCCATAAGAAACGTCAGTCCTTCTGGAAATCGATAAATTTTTCGGCGGTCGCGCGGTTAAGCGCCATCGGGATGTCATAGACGGTCGCAAGCCGGGTCAGCGCCTTGACGTCGACATCATGGGGAAGCGCTGACAGCGGATCGATAAAGAAGATCAGCATGCTGACTTCGCCGGTCGCGATCATCGCGCCGATTTGCTGGTCACCGCCAAGCGGGCCGCTTTTCAGGCGGGTAACATCGAGGTTTGGAGCGGCATCCTGTACCCGGCCACCGGTCGTTCCGGTGGCCACGATCCTGAATCGCGCCAGCGATTCCTGATGGCTGCTGGCGAAATCCGCCATGTCGTCCTTTTTCAGGTCATGCGCGATCAGCGCAATGCATTGTCTGTCCGACATGGTGTCTCCTCGCCCGGGAATTTATAGGGCTTTTGCCTGCGATTTCCATAGCGCTTTCCGAGCTTTGGAAAGACGTCACAGATTTCTAGACTGGAGATCAGCTTCTTGCCAACAGGCTTCGTCGCCTAGTTGGCGGGGCGAGCGCGTGGCAGGGGTACGTCGGCCGGGGGCGCATTGACGATTGCGGCCGCACCACCATCCGGCTGGACTGCCGAGGGGCGGGGTGCGACGCGCGTATTGCCACTCGTGACCGCGGCAATCGCCGGGTCTGCAGGTGCGGAAAGCACGGCAGCGCAGGCCTTAGGCAGGTCCGACAGCATCACCTGGCGCGGCTTGACCGGTTTTTCGCTCGGATCCTTCTTCGGTTTGGCCCAGGGCTCCGGGGTGAACCACCATGCGAGCGATTTGTCGCAGCCGTCTCCGGCCGGTACCGATGTCTGCGGCCGGCAGTTCGCATCACCGGTCGGGCAGCGCATGCGGATGTGAAAGTGCTCGTCGTGACCGTATATCGGCCTGACCTTGCCCAGCAGCGAACGGCTGCCGGTCCAGGTCTCGCACAGCTTCTTCTTGATGGCGGGGTTGACGAAAATCCGCTCCACATCCGGATAGCTTGCCGCCTGCATGACCAGCTTGGCATGGGTAAACGTCCAGCGTCGTTGATCGACGGTCAGGAACTTGCTCTTGTCGAGCATCGAGGTGAAAGGCAGGGTTTCGCGCTCTGCCGCCGTCATGTGACGTTCCGGCATCGGCGTGAACCAGATGTCGGCATCGAGCCCGATCTGGTGAGAGGCATGACCGGTCAGCATCGGCCCGCCGCGTGGCTGCGAAATGTCGCCGATCAGGATGCCCGATCCCCATCCGAGACGTGCCGCATCCATGGAAAAGCGCTGCAGCAAAGCCACCAGTTGCGGCTGGCCCCAGCGGCGGTTGCGCGAAAGGCGCATGGCCTGCCATGTCGGTCCATCCTCAGGCATGGCGACAGCGCCCATCTGGCAGCCCTTGGCATAGGAGCCGATCGGGGTGGATGCCCCATCGGAGGGAAGTGCAACATTGCCGAACAGCTGTTTTGCAGGTGTTCCCTCCTGAGCGGTGACAGGCTCCGCAAGCGCTGCGCCTATCATTACTGCCGCCGTCAGAGCCCAAACACTCCGGGAAATCGCTGTCATGGTCATCCGTCGCAAATCACTCAGTTGATTTGGTTTTACCGTGAAACCGGATTTTGGTGAAATGGAGATGCAAGATGCCTGAATTTATCTCGGCGATAATACGCTTGTGAGGGGAGCGCTCCTGTTTTTCGCCCTGTTTTGCCCTATGCTTCGCTGCAACAGAGCAATGTAAGCAGAGGTTTCGAATGGCTTGGTCCCGGCAAAAGACAGGTTTGGCAATCGCGATAATGGCGGCGGTCGTGGCGGTGTCGGGTGTGCAGGCGCAGGATTCGGGGCAAGGGGCGAAATGGCGGCATGGCATGGCTGTCATCGGCGATCTGGAATTGCCCGCCGATTTCAAGCAACTTCCTTATGTCGATCTGGACGCCCCGAAGGCCGGCCAGTTGCGGCTGGCGGCGGAAGGCACATTCGACAATCTCAATCTGGTGATTGACCGCGGTTCGCCCGTTCTTGGCCTCGGCATGATCTATGATACGCTGATGAAGCGTTCGGAAAACGAGGTTTTTGGAACATACGGGCTTCTGGCCGAGGCTGTGTCCTATCCGGACGACATGTCATCGGCGACCTTTCGCCTGAGAACCGAGGCGAAATGGGCGGATGGCAAGCCGGTGACGCCGGACGACGTGATCTTCAGCATGGAAAAGCTCAAGGAATTGAGCGCCATGTATTCTGGCTATTATCGTCATGTCGCAAGCGTTGAAAAAACAGGTGATCGCGACGTCACTTTCCGTTTCGACGAAAAGGATAACAAGGAGCTGCCGTCGATCGTCGGCGATTTTCCGATCCTGCCCAAACACTTCTGGGAAGGACAGGATACGCAGGGCAAACAGCGCGATATTTCCAAGACGACACTCGATGCCGTCATGGGATCCGGCCCCTACAAGGTTGCCGCCATCCAGCCCGGAGCCTCGATCCGTTATGAACTCCGCGATGACTACTGGGGCAAGGACCTGCCGATCAATCTCGGCCAGAACAATTTTCGTACGATCAGCTACACCTACTTCGCCGATGCCGATGTGGAGTTCGAAGCGTTTAGGGCCGGCACGATCGATTACCGTCAGGAAAACAGCTCAAGCCGCTGGGCAACCCGCTACGATTTCGATGCCGTCAAAGATGGGCGGGTTAAACGCGAAGCACTGACCAATCCGTTCAAGGCGACCGGCGTGATGCAGGCAATGGCGCTGAACACAAGGCGGGAAATCTTCAAGGATGCCCGCGTTCGGGAAGCGCTCAACTATGCCTTCGATTTCGAGGATATGAACCGCAGCCTCGCTTATGGTGGACTAAAGCGCGTCGACAGTTTCTTCTGGGGGACCGAACTGGCGTCCTCGGGTCTGCCGCAGGGGCGCGAGCTCGAATTGCTGCTGGAACTGAAGGATAAGGTTCCGCCACGTGTTTTCGATACGCCCTATACCAATCCGGTCGGCGGTGATCCGGCAAAGGTGCGCGATAACCTGCGCAAAGCGGTCGGTCTGTTCAAGGAAGCGGGCTGGGAGCTGAAAGGCAATCGCATGGTCAATTCCAAGACCGGCCAG
Source organism: Neorhizobium sp. BT27B (assembly GCF_050455485.1). Taxonomy (NCBI): domain Bacteria; kingdom Pseudomonadati; phylum Pseudomonadota; class Alphaproteobacteria; order Hyphomicrobiales; family Rhizobiaceae; genus Neorhizobium; species Neorhizobium sp. BT27B. The sequence goes on from NZ_JBCIYT010000006.1 coordinate 119,346, forward strand.
CCGATGAGTTTTGAAATTCTGCTGAACAGCGCTTCGATGGAGCGGTCGGTCAACCCGTTCGTTGCCAGCTTGAAAAAGATCGGTATCGACGCTCGCATCCGCACTGTCGATGGTTCGCAATATATCAACCGTACCCGCAGTTTCGACTATGATGTCATATGGTCGGTCTGGGCGCAGACAATGAATCCGGGCAACGAGCAGGTGGAATACTGGGGCTCGCAATCGGCCGAGCGGCAGGGGTCAAGAAACTATGTTGGGATTGCCGATCCGGCTGTCGATGCCTTGATCCGCAAGATCATTTTTGCTCCCAATCGTGACGAACAGGTCGCCGCAATCAAGGCGATGGACCGTGTTTTGCTCGCCAATCATTATGTCATGCCGCTGTTTTATGCGGGTGAGGCCAAGGTGGCTTACTGGAACCGCATCACGCATCCAGCCACCCTGCCTGAATATGGGATCGGTTTCCCCGACATCTGGTCGGAAAAGCAGACAAAGTGAACCGCCGCCGCCGGGGCTTGCTTCCCGCAAGCCCAACTGGTCCAAATGGCCCGATGATTCGCATGTACACCGCAATGCCGTGTTCACCAAAGTCTGGTGAAATGCACACAACGACGATCAGGGAGCGCTGATGGGCGCCTATATTTTCCGCCGCCTGCTTTTGATGATCCCGACGCTGATCGGCATCATGGCGGTCTCCTTCATCGTCATCCAGTTCGCACCCGGAGGTCCGGTCGAGCAGGTTATCGCGCAATTGCAGGGTTCGGATGCCGGCGATCGTCTCTCCGGCGGTGGCAACGATCTTGCCACGCAGGGCGGCGACGAAGGCCAGTATCGCGGCGCGCAGGGGCTTGATCCGGAATTCATCAAGAAGCTCGAGCAGCAGTTCGGTTTCGACAAGCCGCCGCTGACGCGTTTCCTCGACATGATGTGGAACTATGCGCGTTTCGATTTCGGCGAAAGTTTCTTCCGCAACACGCCCGTCATCGATCTCATCCTCGACAAGCTGCCGGTATCGCTGTCTCTGGGCGTCTGGATTCTGTTGTTTTCCTATATCATTTCCATCCCGCTCGGCATCCGCAAGGCCGTCACGGACGGATCGGCCTTCGACGTCTGGACCTCCGGCATCATCATCATCGGTTACGCGGTGCCCAGTTTTCTGTTCGGCATCCTGCTGATCGTCCTGTTTGCCGGCGGGTCGTTTTTCGACTGGTTCCCTTTGCGCGGCCTCGTATCCGACAATTTCGATGACCTGTCCTGGTGGGAAAAGATCATCGATTATTTCTGGCACCTGACATTGCCGCTGATCGCCTTGTCCTTGTCGGCATTCGCCACCACGACGCTGCTGACCAAAAATTCGTTCATCGACGAGATCAAGAAACAGTATGTGACGACGGCCCGCGCCAAGGGGCTGAACGAACGGCAGGTTCTGTATGGCCACGTTTTCCGCAATGCGATGCTGATCGTCATCGCCGGTTTTCCGGGTGCCTTCATCTCGGCTTTCTTCACCGGATCGCTTCTGATCGAGAACATCTTTTCGCTCGATGGCCTTGGCCGTCTCGGTTATCTCGCCATCATCAACCGCGATTACCCGATCGTGTTCGGCACGCTCTACATCTTCTCGCTGATGGGGCTGATCATCAGCCTCGTCTCCGACCTTATCTATACCTGGATTGACCCGCGTATCGATTTCGAGCGGAGGGACGTCTGATGGCCGACGCGTCCGTGACGACCGCTGCCGCACAGGCTTCCACACCGCCAAAAGGTTTCTGGTCACCCACCAGCCTGCGCCGCTGGCAGAATTTTCGCGCCAATGGCCGCGGTTTCTGGTCCTTCTGGATTTTTCTGGTGCTGTTCTTTGCCAGCCTGATGGCGGAATTCATCGCCAATGACCGGCCGATCATCGCCTCCTACAAGGGCGAGATCCTTTATCCGGTGCTGGTGGATTACCCGGAGGAAAAGTTCGGCGGCTTCCTGGCGACGACGGATTATCGCTCGGAGTTCATCACCCAGGAGATCGAAGCCAATGGCTGGATGATCTGGCCGCCGATCCGCTACTCCTACCAGACGGTCAATTCGCAGATTCCGCATTCGGCGCCGACCGAACCTTTCTGGCTGATGGACAAGGCAGATCGCTGCAGCGCCTATCCTCAAAAGGATGCCGATCCGAATTGTTCTTTCGGCAATCTCAACTGGCTTGGCACCGATGATCAGGCGCGCGATGTCGCCGCGAGGCTGATCTACGGGTTCCGTATTTCCGTGCTGTTCGGCCTGGCTCTGACCGCCGCCTCGGCTGTCATCGGCGTTCTGGCCGGTGCCGTGCAGGGCTATTTCGGTGGCTGGACCGATCTTCTGATGCAGCGTTTCATCGAGATCTGGTCGGCCATGCCGGTCTTCTACATCCTCTTGATCATCGCCGCGATCCTGCCGCCCGGCTTCTTCATCCTGCTCGGCATCATGCTTCTGTTTTCCTGGGTGAGTTTCGTCGGCGTGGTGCGTGCGGAATTTTTGCGCGCCCGCAATTTCGAATATGTGCGGGCAGCGCGTGCGCTCGGCGTCGGCAACTGGACGATCATGCATCGGCACCTTTTGCCGAATGCGATGGTGGCGACCCTTACCTTCCTGCCCTTCATCCTGTCCGGCTCGATCGCGACTCTGACCTCGCTCGATTTTCTCGGCGTCGGCATGCCGCCTGGCTCGCCGTCGCTCGGTGAAATGATCGCGCAGGGCAAGAACAACCTGCAGGCACCCTGGTTGGGGCTGACGGCGTTCATGACCATGTCGGTGATGATGTCGCTGCTGATTTTTGTCGGCGAGGCGGTGCGCGATGCCTTTGATCCGCGAAAGGCGTTCCGGTGAGCAGGGTTCGTCAAATGATCGGATCTGCGCTAACATGCCGGCAGAAATCACGGGGCAAGAAGCCATGAACAGGATCGTTCGAGAGCATTACCCGGTTGCCAATCTTCCCGAAGACTTGCGGGAAGGGCTGGATGCGGACGCCATGGTGCGCGTGGTGGTGGAGGTTGCGCCTGCACGGTTCGACGATATTTTGTCGAATAAGCCGCTCAAGCCGGAAGACATTATGGAAATCCGCCGCCGGTTATTTGCGGATGGCCGCCCGTCCGTGTCTGCCGAAGAAGCGGTTGCCCGTATTCGCGAGCTGCGCGACGAATGGGATTATTGATGGGTGGCGTAGGGCGCATCTATCTGGACACGAACCTCTTCATCACTGCGTTTGAAACGCAGAGTGGTGTGGTGGGAAAGGTTGCTTTGCTGCTGGGCGGTCCCGTTCATAAACCACAGCGATTCGTGACGAGTGAACTCACCTTGGCTGAATTGCTCGTATTGCCATATCGCAATGCGGACGCAGCATTGATCGATCTCTACGACAAACTGCTTTCCAACAGCCCTTGGCTCGATGTTCGGCAGGTGTACCGGGATATTATGCCGGGTGCCGCGCGGCTGCGAGCCGCAAACCTTGGCCTCAAACTCCCCGATGCCATTCATCTGGCCACCGCTGTCGATGCTGGTTGCACGTACTTCCTGACCTATGACCTTGGTATCGCGAAAGTGAAATTGCCATCGGACAGCACCTTGACGATCTTGCGTCCTGACGAAGCCACGCTCACCTCCCTTCTTGAAAGCCTTGCCGAATGACTGCACCGCTTCTCTCCGTAAAAGACCTGTCGGTGGCCTTCCATCAGGGCGGCAAGACCTCGCTGGCTGTCGATCGTGTCTCCTTCGATATCGCACCGGGTGAGGTGATGGCGCTTGTCGGTGAATCCGGCTCCGGCAAGTCGGTCACCGCCAATTCGGTTCTGCGGCTACTGCCTTATCCGGCGGCAAGCCACCCGTCCGGTGAAATCCTGTTCGACGGCAAGGACATGCTGAAGGCGAGCGATGGCGCGCTGCGAAAAGTGCGTGGTGACGACATCACCATGATCTTTCAGGAGCCGATGACCTCGCTCAATCCGCTGCATTCGATCGAGCGGCAGATCGGCGAAATTCTCGCCCTGCATCAGGGCATGAATGTTGCCTCGGCGCGTGTCCGTACGCTTGAGCTTCTGAACGAAGTTGGAATTCGCGAGCCGGAAAAACGCTTGAAAGCCTTTCCGCATGAGCTGTCGGGTGGCCAACGTCAGCGTGTGATGATCGCAATGGCGCTTGCCAACCGGCCAAAACTGCTGATCGCCGACGAGCCGACGACGGCGCTCGATGTCACCGTGCAAGCACAGATTCTTGAGCTGTTGAGCCGGTTGAAGGTCGATTACGGCATGTCGATCCTGTTCATCACCCATGATCTCGGGATTGTCCGCAAATTTGCAGACCGTGTCTGCGTGATGACCAAAGGCAAGATCGTCGAAGCGGGGACTGTCGAAGAGGTCTTCGAGGCGCCCAAGCACGAATATACCCGTCATCTTCTGGCATCGGAGCCGAGAGGCGAACCGCCATCGACCGATGCAAGCCGGCCTGTGGTGATCGAAGGCAAGGACGTCAAAGTCTGGTTTCCGGTCAAGGCCGGTTTCTTCCGCAAGGTGGTCGATCATGTGAAAGCGGTCGATGGTGTCGACCTGACGCTGAGGGCCGGCGAGACGCTTGGCGTCGTCGGCGAATCGGGTTCGGGCAAGACGACCCTAGGGCTTGCTCTTGCGCGGTTGATTTCCTCCAAGGGTCGTATCAGCTTTATCGGCAACCAGATCGACGGTCTGTCTTTCAAGGGCATGTTGCCTTATCGAGACCGGCTGCAGGTTGTGTTTCAGGATCCTTACGGCTCGCTCAGCCCACGCATGTCGGTGGGTGACATCATCGCCGAAGGCCTCAAAGTGCATGAAAAATCACTGTCATCGGCACAGCGTGATCAGCGCGTCGCTGCAGCGCTGGATGAAGTCGGTCTCGATCCGGCGACACGCTGGCGTTACCCGCACGAATTTTCCGGTGGCCAGCGCCAGCGTATCGCCATTGCCCGCGCCATGGTCCTCAAACCGCGTTTCGTCATGCTCGACGAGCCGACATCGGCGCTCGACATGACGGTGCAGGCGCAGGTGGTCGATCTGTTGCGCGACCTGCAGCAGAAGCACCAGCTGGCCTATCTGTTCATCAGCCACGACCTGAAAGTGGTGAAGGCGCTGGCCAACGAGATGATCGTCATGCGGCTCGGCAAGGTGATGGAATCAGGCCCCTCAGAACAGATTTTTCGCGCACCGCAGAATGAATATACGCGGGCACTGATGGCCGCCGCCTTCAAGATCGAGACGGCCGAAATCGGTGCGATCAGCCAGTAATCGCCGGTTCGGCCAGCGTGTCGTGCAGGAACATTCGCCGGCAATGCTGGTTCTTCTCCCATGAATGTCGCCGTTTTCCGGCGGCAGACCCAGAAGGAGGAGACGATGAACAGCCGTTTCGATCCCAAGGATGCACGACCGATCGATACCCTTCCGCCACGCTTTGGCACGCGTGACACGGTGAAGGAGATAGAGCAGCCTCTGACCACGACGGATGCCCGACAGGGCGCCAGGGGCACGCCGGTGCTGAAGGTGCTGCTTGCCGGCATCGTGCTGGCGCTGCTGGCCTGGGGTGGCGCCGAATGGTGGGGTGCGCAAACTGCTCCGCCGGCGGAACAGACGGCAACGCCGCCCGCTGGCCCCATGGAACCTGCCACTCCGGATGCAACGCCGTCCAGCACGCCGTAAAGCTTTTAGCTTCAATACAGATGCAGGACGCATCAATCGATTTGATGGTCCTGCATCTGGACTTTGCCGACTGTTTTGCCGATAAATTGCGCTTCGGGCGTGAAAACACGCTCTTACCTTAGGCAGGCAAGGGCGTTTCTCCTGATTTCAGGACACGCCGCAGGGGCAGGCATGACCAAGACCGATATCGCAACCCGGGTCTATAACCACGCCTTCAAGCTCGATCCCATCATACGCAGTCTGATCGATACCGATTTCTACAAGCTGCTGATGCTGCAGATGATCTGGAAACTGTATCCGCAGACGGATGCGACGTTTTCCCTCATCAACCGGACAACGCGTGTGCGGTTGGCGGATGAGATCGATGAGGGTGAGTTGCGCGACCAGCTGGATTATGCCCGGTCACTGCGTCTCTCCAAGAAGGAAATGATCTGGCTGGCGGGTAACACGTTCTATGGCCGCAAGCAGATCTTTGAACCGGAGTTTCTGACCTGGCTCGCCGCCTATCAGCTGCCGGAATACGAATTGTCGAAGCGCGATGGCCAATATGAACTGACGTTTCATGGCCGCTGGGTTGATACGACCATGTGGGAAATTCCCGCACTTGCGATCATCAACGAGCTGCGCTCGCGTGCTGCCATGCGCTCGCTCGGCTATTTCACCCTCGATGTCATCTATGCCCGTGCAAAGGCAAAAATGTGGGAAAAGGTGGAGCGCCTGCGTGAACTGCCAGGCCTGCGCATCTCCGATTTCGGCACCCGCCGCCGTCACAGTTTTTTATGGCAACGCTGGTGCGTCGAGGCGCTCAAGGAAGGCATAGGTCCGGGCTTTACCGGCACCAGCAACGTTCTGCTCGCTATGGATTCCGATCTCGAGGCTGTGGGTACCAATGCGCATGAATTGCCGATGGTGATGGCAGCGCTGGCGGATAGCGACGACGAACTGCGGACCGCCCCCTATAATATCATGAAGGACTGGAACCGGCTTTACGGCGGCAATCTGCTGATCGCGCTGCCCGACGCTTTCGGCACAGCCGCTTTCCTGCGCGATGCGCCGGAATGGGTGGCCGACTGGACCGGTTTCCGCCCCGACAGCGCGCCACCGATTGAGGGTGGTGAAAAGATAATTCAGTGGTGGCAGAAAATGGGGCGCGATCCGCGCCAGAAGCTGCTGATCTTCTCCGATGGTCTTGATGTCGATGCGATCATCGACACCTATCGTCATTTCGAAGGCCGCGTGCGCATGAGTTTTGGCTGGGGCACCAACCTCACCAATGATTTCATGGGCTGCGCACCGATAGCACTCGATGGTCTTAATCCGATCTCAGTGGTCTGCAAGGTCAGCGATGCGAATGGAAGGTCGGCGGTAAAGCTGTCCGACAATCCGCATAAGGCGACCGGTGATCCTTCGGAAATACAGCGTTACCTGAAAATTTTTGGTCAGGAAGACCGGGTTGAGCAGGCGGTTCTCGTCTGACACCTTTATTCACGACACCAGAAAGGCCCTGTGCAGTGCTGCACAGGGCCTTTCTGTTTGAACCATTTGTTACTGCACGACCTGAACGACCGTATGCGTACGGGGATCGACGATCACGCGCTGTTCGTTGACGATGGCATAACCATACCGTTCATTGCTCGGGACAGGCGCCAATATGACAGTCTCAGGGATGCGTTTGCCGACAACGACCTCCTGCTGCACCATCACAGGCGCCGGAGCAGGCTGCTGCTGCACATAGGTGACGACTTCCTGCGGCGGCGGGTCAATGGCTGTGCCGATAATCGCACCGGCAACGCCGCCGACCGCTGCACCAACAGGACCGCCGACGATGGCGCCAGTGACTGCGCCGCCTGCCGCACCGCTGGCGGTGCCTTCCTGGGCATAGGCGGCGGTGGCAAACACGGTGGCCAGAGCGGCCGCAGACGTCATGATGATCTTACGCATTGGTCTTCTCCTTTGGGTCTACCAATGGCGAAAGAACACGCCCGACGATTTTCCGTTCCGATTTTGCGATAACGAATGGTGAAGATTTGAAAAGATGGACCATCAGGAATGCCGTCAATTTCGGCACTAAGTTTCTGTTTCTACGAAATTAAAGATCTTTTCATACGGCATCACGTTTGAAGACCTTACACTCTGGAAATAAACACTTGTTTATTTTACAATCAGAAGTTATTTGATCCATAGGTTTTCGAGGAAGCACGCATATGGACGAACTTGCACCGCAGGAAGCGGCGGTTTTGGCGCTCATCAAAGCCAATCCGTTTGTTGGCCAGCAGGAAGTGGCGGATCAGATGGGTCTGGCCCGCTCCACCGTTGCAGCCCATATCGTCCAGCTTGTTCAGAAAGGCCACATTCTCGGTCGCGGTTATGTTCTGGCCAGCGGCCAGCGAGCCATATGCGTCGGTGGTGCCGTGCTCGACCGCAAATACAATGCCCGCGCGCCGCTGGTGATGGAAACCTCCAACCCCGTCGATAGCGGTCGTTCCTTTGGTGGTGTCGCCCGCAACGTCGCCGAAAATCTGGCGCGGCTGGGCACCGCCACCGGCTTCGTTTCCATGGTCGGTGATGATGAAACAGGCCGTGCTATCCTCCATGACTTGCAGGCTTGCGACATCGATATCAGCCAGGTCGTTCTGACAACCGAGCGGCCGACGGCGGAATATGCGGCGATCCTGGATCCTGCTGGCGATCTCGTGCTCGGCATTTCCGACATGAGCATTTTCGATCTCATCCAGCCGGCACAGATCGAAAAGGCCTGGCCGCATCTGGCCGCCGCCAGCTGGGTTTTTGCCGATTGCAACCTGCCGGCCGAAACGCTGTCTTTCCTGATCTCCAAGCGTCGCGATGCTCGTTTTCGCCTGGCGATCGATGCCGTCTCGACGCCGAAAGCCGCGCGCCTGCCGCGCGATCTGACGGGCATCGACCTGATCTTCATGAATATAGACGAGGCCAATGCCGTGCTGCGGCTCGACGAGGTGATCATCGATGCCGGTGAGGCTGCCTTGGCATTGCAGGCAGCCGGCGCCTCGGAAGCGGTCGTCACCATGGGAGCACGTGGTATCGCAGTCGCAGGTCGTGAGGGCCTGAAACTCTTTGCCGCAGTTGAAGCTCACCCGGTCGATATGACCGGTGCCGGCGACGCCATGATTGCCGGCACGCTGCATCGCCTGCTGCAGGGCGATGATCTTTATAATGCCGCCCGTACCGGCGCGCTTCTCGGAACACTCACCACGGAAAGCCCGGCCAGCGTTCATGCCGACCTGTCGGAACGCTTTCTCGCCGCCAACATGCATCGCCTCGATCGCTGAAAGGAATTTTCATGTCCCTCATCAAACCAAAGCTCAGCCAGGAAGTGGCCGATACGCTGGCATCCGGCGGTCCGGTCGTGGCGCTGGAATCCACCATCATCACCCATGGCATGCCGTTTCCGGACAACCTCGCAACCGCGTTCGGCGTTGAACAGGTGATCCGCGAAAACGGTGCGGTGCCGGCCACCATTGCCGTTGTCGATGGCGAGCTGCGCGTTGGTCTGGAGCCGGATGAACTGGAGGCGCTGGCCAAGGCTGAAGGTGTCGTCAAGGCATCGGGCCGTGACCTTGCCGTTGCCATGGTGCGTGGCCAGTCCGCCGGCACCACGGTTTCGGCCACCATGCTGATGGCCGATCTTGCCGGCATCGATATCTTTGCGACCGGCGGCGTCGGTGGCGTACATCGCGGTGCTGAACAGACGTTCGATATCTCCGCCGACCTGACCGAGCTTGGTCGCACGAAAACGGCCGTCGTTTGCGCCGGTGTGAAATCCATTCTCGATATCGCCAAGACGCTCGAATATCTGGAAACCCAGCGCGTGCCGGTCATCGCTTACGGCACGGAAGAGTTTCCGGCCTTCTTCACCCGCCAGAGCGGTTTCAAGGCGGATCACCGCCTCGATACGCCGGAAGAGATCGCCCACGCGATGTTTCTGCACCATCAGCTCGGCACCGGAACTGGTCTTCTGATCGCCAACCCGATCCCGGAAGCAGCGGCGCTGACGCATGATTTCATCGATGGCACGATTGCCGACGCCGTGAAGGAAGCCGATCAGCGCGGTATCGGCCGCAAGGAACTGACGCCCTTCCTGCTGGCCCGTATCAATGAACTTTCGGGCGGCGAAAGCCTGAAGGCAAACATCCAGCTGGTGGGCAACAATGCGGCACTGGCCGCCCGTATGGCGGTTGCCTATGCGCCATTGAAGGCCGGTCGCTGATCATTGGGCATCAAGGCATAAGGAAAGGGCCGCGCGATGCGGCCCTTTGCATTTCAAACATTCAACGCAGTGTCGAAATCCGCTCGGTCAGCAGCGCAAAAAAGCCATCGGCATCGACGCTGCCCATGAACAGCGCATTTTTCGGCCGCTTGGTCACGCCCCACCAGTCGGCAACGGTCATGCCCTTGGTCAGTTCGGATGCCGTTTCGACTTCGACATTGCACTGGCGGCCTGCATAAAGCTCCGGCTTCAGCAGGTAGGCGATGACGTTCGGGTCATGCAGCGGCCCGCCTTCGCTGCCATATTTCTCCACGTCGAAACGCTCGAAATATTCCAGCCAGCCGGCAACGGCTTCACCAACCGGCGTGCCGAAATCGCGGAAGGCGGCCACACGCGGCTTGGTGGTCAGCACCTTGTGGGTGACATCGAGCGGGATGATGACGACGGGCGCGCCGCAGCCGAACACGATCTTGGCAGCCTTCGGATCGACATAGATATTGAATTCGGCAGCCGGCGTGATGTTGCCGCCTTCGAACAGGCCGCCGCCCATGGACACGATGCGGCGGATGCGCCCGGCAATCTCGGGCGCTCTGGTCAGCGCGGTACCGAGATTGGTGAGAGGTCCCAACGTGCAGATCGTGACGGTGCCTTCCGGCTCCGCCTTCAACGTGTCGATGATGAAATCGACACCATGCTTTTCCTGCAAAGGCATGGTAGGATCGGGCAGGGTGGCGCCGTCGATGCCGGTCCAGCCATGCACATATTCGGCGGTGACCAGCGCACCTTCCATCGGCTTGTCGCAGCCGGCAAACACCTTGATGTCGCGGCGGCCGGCCAGTTCGCAGATCTTGCGGATGTTCTTTTCCGTCAGCGTCAGCGGCACATTGCCGGCGGCAGCGGTAATGCCGAGGATCTCCAGTTCCGGGCTGGCAAGTGCCAGCAGGATCGCCAGGGCATCGTCCTGGCCGGGATCGGTATCGATGATGATTTTTTCCGCCAAGGGACACTCCTCCAAAGCATGTGAAATGAAACGTTTCTCTGGGCTACGCGAAGCCACGGGCCGGCGCAAGTCTGCGATGTCGGACTTGCGCAAGCGCAAATTGCGACTTTAAGTCATGGCTGCGAAGAGAGCGGGCCATATATGCTTGATGGTGAAAGTCGTGATGCCATGTTCCCGCATCGCCAGCACAGGAAAGAGCGAAAAATGAGCGAAACCTTTACCGCCATGGTCATCGATACGCTTGACGGCAAGCCGAAAGGCGCATTCCGCCAGATGACGATTGCCGATCTTCCGGACCACGATGTGCTGGTCGAAGTCGCCTATTCGACGCTCAACTACAAGGATGGCCTCGCCGTGTCCGGCAAGGGCAGGATCGCCAGGCGCACACCACTGGTCGGTGGTATCGATCTTTGCGGCACGGTGGTGGAATCGCGTAGCCCCGAATGGAAGGCCGGCGATCGGGTCATGGTCAACGGCTGGGGCCTGTCGGAGACCGAGTTTGGCGGTTATGCGCGTTTCGCCAGACTGAAGCCGGAATGGCTGGTCCGCCTGCCCGACGTCTTTTCTGAGGCACAGGCCATGGCCATCGGCACGGCTGGCTATACCGCAGCCCTCTGCGTCGATGCGCTTGAAAAATGGGGCGTAATCAAGCCGGGTGAGGGTGAGGTTCTGGTCACGGGTGCGGCCGGTGGCGTCGGTTCGGTCGCCATCGCGCTGCTGGCTGCTGCGGGCTACACCGTAACGGCTTCCACCGGCCGTCCGGAAACCCATGATTACCTGCGCTCGCTCGGTGCCAGCGCCTTCATCGATCGTGCAGTGCTGCAGGAAAAAGGTGGGCCGCTGCAGAAGGAGCGTTGGACGGGTGGGGTCGATTCCGTCGGCTCCACGACGCTGGTCAACGCTCTCTCCCAGACCGTTCGTGGTGGTGCGATCGCCGCTTGCGGTCTTGCCGGCGGAGCGGACCTGCCGGGTACGGTCATTCCGCATATCCTGCGTTCGGTGGCGCTGATCGGCGTCGATTCGGTCATGGCGCCACAGAGCCAGCGTCAATCCGCATGGGCGCGTCTGGCGCGCGATCTCGATCGCACCAAACTCGACAGCATCACCCAGATGCAGCCGATGTCGAAACTGCCGGAACTGGCGCAAGATATCCTGGCCGGAAAGATTCGCGGCCGCGTTGTCATCGACGTCTCGAAGTAATCTTCTTCGCTCAGGCGGTGCGGGCGCTTTGCGAAGCGGCCGTGCCGTCGCGGCGCGGAAATACCTTGCGGATGTAAGTCATGTAGTAGCTGCCGGGGGACGTGGCGGTCAGAAGACCGCTGACGGTTTTGGTCGGCACTTGCGCCAATTCGCGCACGACGCCATCCTGAAACGTCACATCGAGATGTTGGCGATCGGGATCATAGGCGATTTCGGCGATCAGGCGGGATGAAACAGCAATCCGGTGCATGGCAGCCTCCTTGTTCTTCGGAGACAAGATGCCGGCCTTCAGTAAAATCAGTCCTCAGACAATCAGTCGCATTTGAGCGAAACCGTACAAAACCGGGACGACGGCCCGGCGTCAGAAGCGGGTGCGTGTGCCGTCGCTGGTGATCATGTGGAATTTCGAGCCGTCGGTCTTGATGTCGGCGCAGGCCGCTTGCTTGTTCTCGAACCGGATGCAGATCTTGCCGGTCGAGATCTTGTAGCCGCGCTTTGAGCCCTTGCGGTAGGTATAGCCGCTTTTGTCGGTGGTTGTTTCCTGAGAGGATTCATTCAGATGCGCGCGAATTTCCGCAGCGGTCGCATTACGAATACGGCCCTTGGTTTCTGCCGAAAGTGCCGGGGTCGCGCAGGCGATGAATGAGGCGAGTGTGGCCAGGTTCCGCAAGGTTCGGTGCATGGGTCTTCCTCGTTTCGATCGCCTGCAAAATACTAGGCCGGCCCGTCCGGTCAATGCGTTTGTCGTGCCCTTGCATCGTAGAGGTCGGTTTCGTCCTAATTTGGGTCCGATTGTTCAAGACGTGCCGTGGCTGACAAATATGCTGTGCCTCCCTGCAACGTGATCACCACGCAGCTTCGGCATCTTGTCGATCACGCGCGGCGATCCACATAAACGGTATGGCCTTGAGTTTGCACCTTGTAGCGAGGGAGAGCGTCGATGAATGCCAGGAATGATCTCGAAGACGGGTTGCGTGACGGCAAGGAAACCCTTCCCGAACCGCTCGATCTGCCGTTGTCGAAATCGCCGGTCCAGCCGCCCGTCCACCCGCATGGCCCTCACAAGACCGAAGCGGATATCGACGAAAGCCTGGAGGAAAGTTTTCCGGCCAGCGATCCGCCCGCCTCCGGCTACTCGAACTGAACGCCATGCAAAATCCTCCCCGGCCGGCAGGGCATCTGCGCCTGCGGACCAAACCCGAATGGATGATATCTTATGGACAACACGATCAAATCCCGCCGCGAAGCACCGTTGAGGACGCCGAGCGGCATTGCCGATGACGGCGTGCGCGATATTTCCGCGGGCATCACAAAGCTGCTTGCCGATGTTTTTGCAATTTATCTGAAGACCAAGAATTTCCATTGGCACATGTCGGGCGCCAATTTCCGCGATTACCATCTGCTTCTTGACGAGCATGGCGACCAGTTGTTTGCGATGACCGATCCGCTCGCCGAACGCGCCCGCAAGATCGGCGGTGGCACTTTGCGGTCGATCGGCGAGATTTCGCGTCTGCAACGTATTTCGGACAATGATGCGGACTTCGTGCATCCGCATGAAATGCTGGCCGAACTGCGGGATGACAACAGCTCTCTTGTCGCCAGCATGCGTGAGCTTCACGATGTCTGCGACGAGTACAACGATGTCGCCACCGCAAGCCTTCTGGAAAACTGGATCGATGAAAGCGAACGCCGCGTCTGGTTCCTGTTCGAAATCACCCGCAATACCAATCGCTGAGGCTGAACACAGAGCCGTCCTCTCCGGAGGGCGGCTTTTTGCTGCCCGCCCGGCATTCCGGCATGTAACAGCGTACCACAATACGCGTTTGAGCGGTCACGTTCTGCATGACCGTGATTACAGCTGTAGTCTTCCTATTATCATTTTTCTGGAGATTTTTCCCGTGAGTGTAGCAGGACTGGCCACGTCAGGTGCCGTCATCTGCAGGCGCGGCGCTTTACGATCCGTGCCGGCCCTGGCATTCAGCGGCCCATTTCGGTGAAAGCGTTCGCGCCGCCCCGCAATATCTCCGCGGCCAGCCGAGGCAATTCAAAACGTTGTTCGAATAAACGATGAATTTGAGAAGCCGGGCGTTGACCCGGCTTTAGTCTTCCGGCGCCGTCTGTCGACGCGACAGAAGAAAATCGCGATATTTTTCTCTGAGATCAGCGATGTCGATATCACCGGCAATCCAGCGCTCAACCCAGTTCACGAACAGCGGGTCATTTTCGATGGTCTGGCCGCTTTCTCGGGCTTTATCAAAGATGCGTTCAACAAGCGCCCGCCGGGCTTCAGGTGTCATGGGGCGGTGGCTCCTTGCGGCATGATCGGCATTTCGGTCCGACGAAGTTTGCGAATCGTCAGACGTATGTTGCGACTTCTAATCATATTTAGGTGCGGCGAGCACGGGTTGAAACATTCCGAAACGGAATAAACGCTAAGCCGTGCGAGCGGCGAAGCCGCTGAAATCTGCCAATCATGAATTCCCCCGATGCAAAGCAAAAAGGTAAACGATAGGCAATCGCGTTTTGTTCCTTGGCCGAAAAGAAAAATTCCGATGCGAGACATTCTATCGGTAGAAATGTCAGCTATCTGCCGGGCGCTTCCATTTGTCCGGCAAACGCTCTATTGCCGGCCCGCGCTTCGAACCTATCTTCGTTGCGAGCATGGAGGACCAAGGCCTTGGAATATCGTTTTCTGATCGTTGAAGACAGCTTGCTGGTCGCGATGGATATCGAGGATGCCGTGCATCGCAGCGGACATAAGGTCGTCGGCATCGCGCCGGACATGAAGGTGGCGCTGAACTACAGCCGTGACACCGATATCGCTTTTGTCGACGTACGCCTTGCCGATGGCGAGACGGGGCCGGAAATTGCCCGAACACTGGCCAATTCCGGTATCGTGGTGATCATGGTTACCGGCAATCCCGGCGTCGTCGTGCAGGGCGTTCCCGGTGTGGTCGGCGTTATGGCAAAGCCGCTGACCGATCAGGCCTCCCGAGACCTGATCCAGTTCGCTGTCGACCGCAAGAGCGGCCGTACTGGCACGCCGCCGGCGCGACTAAAGCTTTTTGCCTGAATGCCCGCCTCAGCTTGCTGACCATTTCAGATAGATCGTAGACAGCGGCGGCAGCGTGAGCGCGATGGACTGGGCGCGCCCGTGTGACGTTTCCTGATCTGTCCAAGCTTCGAGATTGCCGAGGTCGGACCCGCCATAAACGGCGGCATCCGTATTAAGCACTTCTGCCCAGCGGCCCTCCATCGGTACGCCGATCCGATAGCCATGGCGTGGCAGCGGTGTCAGGTTGGACACTGCCAGCACGATGGATGCGCCGTCACGCGATTTGCGCAGCATGGCGAGCACGGAGCTTTCCGCATCGTCAGACACCGCCCATTCAAAACCGGCAGGATCGAGATCGCCGAACTGCAATGCCGGTTCGGCCGAATAAAGCCGGTTGAGATCGCCGATCAGCCGCTGCATGCCGGCATGGTCTGGTCGGTCGAGCAGATCCCAGACTACCGAACCGTCGTGGTTCCATTCGCTTTCCTGAGCGATCTCGCATCCCATGAACAGCAGTTTTTTGCCGGGATGCGCCCACATGAACCCGAAATAGGCGCGCAGATTGGCAAGCTTCTGCCAATGATCACCCGGCATCTTGCCGAAAAGCGAACCTTTGCCATGCACCACTTCATCATGCGAAAGCGGCAGCATGAAGCGCTCCGAATAGGCGTAGATCATGCCGAAGGTGAGCATGCCGTGGTGGTATTTGCGGTAGACCGGATCGTCCTTCATGTAATGCAGCGTGTCGTGCATCCAGCCCATGTTCCATTTGAAATCGAAACCCAGGCCGCCTTCTTCCGGTGACTTGGTCACATCCGGCCATGCGGTTGATTCTTCCGCCACGGTGAAAGCATGCGGGCAACGTTCGTGGATGATGCTGTTGAGGTGTTTGAAGAACTCGACCGCCTCCCAGTTCTCACGCCCGCCATACTGGTTGGGGATCCATTCGCCCTCGTTGCGGCTGTAATCGCGGTAGAGCATCGAGGCGACGGCATCGACGCGCAGGGCATCGATATGGAAATGTTCCAGCCATTCCAGCGCCGAGGCGATGAGAAAACCTTTCACCTCGTTGCGACCGAGATTGTAGATCAGCGTATTCCAGTCCTTGTGAAAACCTTCGCGCGGGTCTTCGTGTTCGTAGAGCGCAGTACCGTCAAAACGCGCCAGCCCCCAGGCATCGGTGGGGAAATGCGCCGGCACCCAGTCGAGGATCACGCCAATGCCGGATGCATGGCAGCGATCGATGAAGTAGGCAAAATCCTCCGGTGTGCCGTAACGTCCGGTCGGGGCAAACAGGCCAAGCGGCTGGTAACCCCAAGAGCCGCCAAACGGATGCTCCATGATCGGCAACATCTCGATATGGGTAAAGCCGAGGCTTTTGACGTAAGGCACCAGCCGCTGGCTGAGTTCCACCCAATCGAGCGAGCGATTGCCTTCTTCGGCGATCCGCAGCCATGAGCCCAGATGCACTTCATAAACCGACATCGCACCTTCGCCGGCGCGGGCATCGTGGCGGCTCATCCACTCCTGATCCGTCCATGGGAAGGGACGTGACGAGGAGACGACGGAAGCGGTCGAAGGGGCTGCTTCAGAGGCGCGTGCAACGGGGTCTGCCTTCTGGGCCAGCACAGTGCCATGCGCATCGATGATTTCGAACTTGTAGCGCTCGCCCTGCGTCAGGCGTGGCACGAACAATTCCCAGACGCCGGCCTGCGGGCGTTGCCGCATCGGGTGGCGGCGGCCGTCCCAGGCATTGAAATCGCCGACCACCGAAACGCGTCTTGCATTTGGTGCCCAAACGGCGAAACGCACGCCGGCTGTCCCATCGATTTCCATCGGGATGGCACCGAGCGTGCGGCCGAGATCGTAATGCGTGCCTTGCGCAATCAGGTGCAGGTCGAGATCGCCCAGCAGCGGGCCGAAACAATATGGATCTTCGGTTTCCTGCACCGCATCCGGCCACTGGATGCGCAGGAGATAAGGTGCCGTCGAGCCGACCACGCCGGCAAACAGGCCACCGGCATGAATGTTGTCGAGACTGGCGAGGATGCGGCCGCTATCGCGCTCTATCACTTCCACCGAGACCGCGCCGGGCAACAGCGCCCGCACCACGGTCAGTTCGCCATACTGGTGACGGCCGAGAATGGAAAACGGATCACCATGTCGACCATCGACGAGAGCGTTCAGACCCTCCGTAACAGTGCCGATGATCAGGTCGGTACGCTCATATCTCATCGGGTCTTCTCCGCGCGGGATGTTGTGAGGAGCCGGTTGGCGATGGCCGAAAATCCGGCCAGCGGCAGCGGCAGCCAATGCGGCCGGCTGCGAACTTCGTAAGCGATTTCGTATGCTGCCTTTTCCAACAGGAAGAGGTCGAGGATCTTTTCACGCTGCGTCTGCGGCATGCGTAATTCGTTCGACCCATCCACTGCCGTCAGATAGGCACGCATGAAGGCGGGTTCCGCCATCTCCATGAACCGGCCGATCAGCTCGCCATGGCGGGCATCATCCACTTCGCTGACGATCTCGCGGTCGAGATCAGCCGATGCACCGAGATAGCTCAGCGATCGCAGGAAACCGGCAACATCGCGCAACGGGTTGCTCTTGGCGCGACGTTCCTCGAGGTCGCGGGTCGGTTCGCCCTCGAAGTCGATGATGTAAGCATCGCTTTCGGCGACCAGTATCTGGCCGAGATGGAAATCGCCGTGATTGCGGGTCATCAGCGTGCCGTCAATCGCTTCCGCCAGTTCGCCGGTCAGCTTCAGCAATTCCTTGCGGCGTTTGGACAGATCGGAGACTTCGATCGCAATCTCGCTCTCGAAATCGTCCAGGCCGGCCTCAAGAATGTCGAGACTGTCGCTGATCTGCTTGATTGTGGCGTCGCGCCAGCGGGCCATGTCCTTTTTGCTGGCGGTCACCGGCTTGAAGTCTCCATCATCGGTGGGCTGGGCCAGCGCCACATGCAACTCGCCGAGACGTTTGCCCACGGTCGCAACAAAATCGACCAGCGGCTGGAACTGCTCATCGGCGCCTTCGCCATCAAGCCCGGTCACCACGACCTGATCGATAACACGGCGCAGATTGGAGAGCATCCAGTTCCAGGCATCGCCCTGATTGCGGATTGCGCTCTGAACGATGATCAGCGTGAAGCGGTTGCCTTCCGGGTCGATACGCGCCACTTCACCCAGCAATTGCGCCGTATTGGCGTAACCGACATTGGTGAGATAACGCGTCATCTCCACTTCCGGGTGGATGCCCGGAAAGACATGGCGGATCAGTTTCAGCATGGCGAGATCGCCAAGGATCAGAGAACTGTTCGATTGTTCCGCCGAAAGCCAGTGGATCGGCAGGTCTTCTGCAAATGTCATGCTGTCGAGCTTGTCGGTACCGACAAATTCCAGGGTTCCGGTGCGGCCGGATATGGTTGCACGCTCACACAGGCCGCGGATCACGCCACGCCCCAGACCTTCTGCGGCAAAACCGTCGGTCAGGAAACCAACCCGGCGACCCTGTCGGATGCGGGCAAGCGCCAACTGATGCGCCAAAGCCGAGGGTTGGGCATCATCCCAGGCAACGGCAAGCGGCAGGAGGTAGGTATCCTTTTTGCCGTTCAGATCCACTTCCAGCTCGCCGAGCACGATATTGTCGGCATAGGCAACCGGTGTTGCCGTTACCAGTTGCGCGGAATTCAGGACCGCGCCCTTGGCACCGAACCAGCGGCGTTTGCCGAGATAGGACGGCAGAACGTCCTTCGACAGCGTGCCGGCTAGTCGCGGGGAATCGATCAGTTCCTGCAGGTCACGGCGCACCACCATGGTGACCATGTCCTGCATCTGCTCCGGCGGCTGCGTGCGCCAGACCGGCCCATCGGATTCCGGCGCCAGCTGGAACCAGAAGAAACCGTAGGGCTGCAATGTCAGCAGATAGGTCAGCTGGCCGATCGGTGGGAAGGGCGACATGCCGGACAGTTCGATCGGCACTCGGCCGTTAAATTCCGCAAGGTCGAGTTCCACAGCCTGTGGCAGCCGAGAAAGGTTGAAGACGCAGAGGATCGTCTCGCCCTGATATTCGCGCAGATAAGCGAGGATCTTTCGGTTGCCCGGCGATAGAAAGCGCTGTGAACCACGCCCAAATGCCGGGTGCTTGTTGCGCAAGGCCAGCATGCGTCGCGTCCAGTTCAGAAGCGAATGCGCGTCCGCCCCCTGCGCTTCAACATTCAGTGCCTCGTAACCGTAAAGCGGGTCCATGATCGGCGGCAGGACCAGCCTGGCCGGGTCGGCCTTGGAAAACCCGCCATTGCGGTCGGGCGACCATTGCATCGGCGTGCGCACGCCATCGCGGTCGCCAAGATAGATATTGTCGCCCATGCCGATCTCGTCGCCGTAATAGAGAACAGGCGTGCCAGGCATGGACAGAAGCAACCCGTTCATCAGCTCGACGCGGCGGCGGTCTCGCTCCATCAGCGGTGCCAAGCGTCGGCGAATGCCGAGATTGATGCGGGCGCGACGATCGGCGGCATAAGTGTTCCAGAGGTAGTCGCGCTCCTCGTCGGTCACCATTTCCAGCGTCAGTTCGTCGTGGTTTCTGAGAAAGATCGCCCATTGGCAGTTTTCCGGAATTTCCGGTGTCTGCCGCATGATGTCGGTGATCGGAAACCGGTCTTCCTTGGCAATCGCCATATACATGCGCGGCATCAGCGGAAAGTGGAACGCCATGTTGCATTCGTCGCCATCGCCAAAATAGTCGCGCGTATCCTCTGGCCACTGGTTAGCCTCAGCCAGCAGCATTTTGCCGGGATGGCTTTCGTCGAGTGCGGCACGGATGCGCTTCAGGATATCGTGGGTTTCCGGCAGGTTCTCGTTGTTGGTGCCTTCCCGCTCGATCAGGTAGGGAATGGCATCGAGCCGGAAACCGTCTATGCCGGTTTCCAGCCAGAACCGCATGATCACCAGCAGTTCCTTCATCACTTCCGGGTTGTCGAAATTGAGATCCGGCTGATGGGAATAGAAGCGGTGCCAGTAATAGGCGCCCGCAACCGGGTCCCATGTCCAGTTGGATTTTTCCGTATCGATGAAAATGATCCGGGTTTCCGGAAATTTCTGGTCGCTGTCGGACCACACGTAAAAATCACGCTCCGGCGAACCGGCCGGCGCATTGCGGGCACGCTGGAACCAGGGATGCTGGTCGGATGTGTGGTTGATGACCAGCTCGATGATCACCTTGATGCCACGCTCATGGGCGGCATCCACAAAGCTGCGAAAATCCTCCATCGTGCCGTAGTCGGGGCTGACACTGCTGTAATCGGCAATGTCGTAACCGTCGTCGCGGCGCGGCGAGGGGAAGAAGGGCAGGAGCCAGATCGCCGTCACACCGAGCGAGGCGATATGGTCGAGCTTTTCATGCAGGCCGGGAAAATCGCCGATGCCATCACCATTGCCATCAAAGAAGGATTTGATGTGCAGCTGGTAGATGACGGCGTCCTTGTACCACAAGGGATCCGACGACACGGCTTCGGCTTCCGGCTGTGTTTCGTTTTTCATTTTCGCCTGCGTGCGTGAGATATCCATTGTTTTTCTCCTCCCATCGTCCCGGTCTATCGCACCCGCCAGATGGCGAATGGGCGGTCAGGTTCCAGACGGATGTGCTGCCATTTGCCGGTCCAGCCAAAAGACTGGCCGGTGATCAGATCTTCCATGTCGAGCGTGCCGTGGTCCGGCCGAGAAAACGTCCAGAGCGGGATCTCGATATCGGCTTCCTGCGCGTGGTGCGGATCGAGGCTGATGGCCACCAGCACGACATTTTCATGCCCCTGGCTCGATTTTTCGAAGAACAGGATGTTGTCGTTATGGGCGCCTAAAAGCTGCAGGCCGAGATGTGAATGCAGCGCCGGATTTTCGCGGCGTATTCGATTTAGCAGCGTGATCTCGGGTTTGATATTGCCGGGGCGGTCATAATCCCAGGCGCGGATCTCGTATTTCTCCGAATCCGCATATTCCTTGCGCTTGGCATCCGGTCGGCCTTCGCACAGCTCGAAACCGTTATAGACGCCCCAGAGGCCGGACAGCGTTGCCGCAAGCGCTGCGCGGATCAGATAGGCCGGACGCGGCGCGTTCTGCAGAAAATCCGGGTTGATGTCGTGGGTGTTGACGAAGAAATGCGGACGGAAGAAATCCCTGGGCGCTTCCGTGGTGATCTCGCGCATGTATTCTTCGAGTTCCCACTTGGCGTTACGCCAGGTGAAATAGGTGTAGGATTGCGAGAAGCCGACCTTGGCCAGCCGGTACATCACTTTCGGCTTGGTGAAGGCTTCCGAGAGGAAGACGACATCCGGGTGGCGTGAACGGATA
The DNA here is from genome assembly GCF_050455485.1 of Neorhizobium sp. BT27B. Taxonomy (NCBI): domain Bacteria; kingdom Pseudomonadati; phylum Pseudomonadota; class Alphaproteobacteria; order Hyphomicrobiales; family Rhizobiaceae; genus Neorhizobium; species Neorhizobium sp. BT27B. Next base: position 140,881 of record NZ_JBCIYT010000006.1, read on the forward strand.
TCGGCGATCAGCCATTCCCAGAACGGAAACGGTTTGGTGTGCGGGTTGTCTACGCGAAACAGTTTGACGCCGTGATCGACCCATGTCTGCACCACGTCGCGCAGTTCCGTCCAAAGAGACGGCACGGCTTCGCCGGCGTAGAAATCGACGTTGACGATGTCCTCGTATTTCTTCGGCGGGTTTTCGGCGTAACGGATCGTGCCGTCCGGCCGCCAGTCGAACCAGCCGGGATGGTCTGTCAGCCATGGATGATCGGGAGAAGCCTGAATGGCGAGGTCGAGCGCCAGTTCCAACCCATGCTCTGCCGCCGCATCCACCAGCCGGTCAAAGTCATCGAACGTGCCGAGCTGCGGATGGATGGCATCATGGCCGCCGTCTGCCGAGCCGATCGCATAAGGGCTGCCGGGATCATCCGGGCCGGGTGTCAGCGTGTTGTTCTTGCCCTTGCGGTTGGTCGAGCCGATCGGGTGGATCGGTGGGAAATAGAGAACGTCAAAGCCCATGGCGCGGATCGCCGGCAAACGGGCGATCACGTCATCGAACGTACCGTGACGGTTCGGATCGCCGCTCTGCGAGCGCGGAAAAATCTGGTACCAGCTAGCAAAGGCGGCGGCGGTGCGCTCGGCATCAACCGGGATGATTTTTGAGCGAACACGATGCGGTTTCTGGTCGGCTTCCGCCATCAATTCCGCGGTGCCGGGGTCGAGCAGGGTCTTGATGCGCTGTTCGTCCTGTTCTTCCGTCAGACGGTCGAACAAGACTTTCAGCTCTGTTTTCAAATCACCGGAGGCATTGTCGAAAGCGTCGAGCACCAGATTGATGCCCTCCTGGATTTCCAGCCGCAGATCCAGCCGGGCCTCGTGCTTCTTGGTGAACTCATAGCGAAAGATCTGGAACGGATTGCGCCAGGCCTCGATCGCATATTCGTGCCGGCCCATGCGCTTGAGTGGAAATTCGGCGCGCCAGCGATCGTTCAGCACCAGCGCCATCGGCACTTCGTTCCACTCGTTACTATCGGCGGTGCGCCACAGCAGCGCCGCAGATAGCGGGTCATGGCCATCCCCAAACACATCGGCCTCGACGATCACCGTTTCGCCGACCACGCGTTTGACCACGAAACGCCCGTCATCGACGGAAGGTGTGACCTTCTCGATTGCCAGCCGAGGCGACAAGGCGGCTTTTGCCACCGGCTCCACCGCTGCCGTCGGGATGATGGGATCGGAAACGCGGCCTTCGAAAATTCGAAGCTCGCCGGGCAGAAGCCTGAGGTCGTCGGTCAACGTTTCACCACGATCGGAGACGTCCGTCAGCGGCAGAAATGCGGAGGCTGCCTCGTTGATGGCATGCAAAGGAGGCGTCGCACTGCGGCGCAGATCGCGGTTGAAGAGGATCACGCGAACGCTGTCGGAGATGCGCAGATCGCCGCGGTCGCCTCGGACGATGGCTGCTGCCGGAGAATGGCTGCTGGCAATCAATCCAATCGGCTGTCGTTCGAAATCATCTGCGCTCGCCACTGCGTCATTTGCCGCGCGGATCGAGCCGGAAAGATCGAATGTCGGGCGATCGCGCAGGATGCGCAGGCCGCCGCCAGTGCCATGGGTCGGGTCGAGTGGCGTGACTGCGCCATATTCGAAACCCATCGGCACCATCAGTCCACCGCCGAGGGAAGCTGCCAATTTCAACGCACGTTCGGCACGGCGTTCCAATATTTCGGCGCTTTCGGTGCCATGCGCCACACGCTTGGAAAAGGGAGCTTCGGGAAAGGCGATCTCGCGACCGATGCCGCTTTGCGCCTCGTGTTCCTCTGCAAACCAGCCCTCCTGAAGGTTCCACCATGCCAGCGAAGAGAAGCTCCCATCGAACCCAACGTCAGTGAGCGCACGGCGTGTCTCGAAGGCTGTTCCCGGCGTCCAGGCCATAAAACGCAGATTTGCCTTGGCGCGTTTTACACTCGAGATCACCGACCGCCAGGCATCCGGCGACAAGGTTTCCAACTCCAGGCAGCGAAAACCGGAAAGCCCCAGTTCACTCAAGTGGATAAGCCGCTTTTGCCAGCCGGAAACAAAGCTATCGTCACCGCCGGCAATGGTCAGCCTTCGAGTTCCGCGAAGAAAAGGCGATTGGCGTGGATCGGTTGCAGACGTCTCCGCCCGTTCGGCATCCCGCGGCCGCCCCGGCACTATGTCCATCATCAGCGACAAGCCGTTGTCGCGTGCTGCACGGGCCAGCTTTCCGATCGCATCATCGATGCCATCTCCGAGATCCAGTTGGCGGTCGACGCGCTCATAATCATCGGTAACGAAGACGCTTGCGCCTTCTGCGCGGCGAAACAGCGGTGCCGTCAGAACACTGTCGAAACCGAGGGAGCGGGCATGTTCGAAAACCTCACGCCATGCTGAAATGCCCCGCAGGAGCAGGGGGTGCACGTAATAGATACGCGCGGGCTTCAGATCCGGCGCGGTTTCGGTGAAACGGGAATAGACGTTCATGGCAAATCCTGACGTGTCTACGGTGTTGGCGTAGCGCGTCGATCCCACGAGGACCGTCGCTTATCGGCATGCGAAATCGTCCTAGAGGGCATTGCCCATCAATGCAGATGCGCTTCCTCCAGCGCTTCGGCAAACAGCGTTTTGGCGTCCTCCGGATCGGCACGCTCATCGAGCGCTGCCAGACAGGCATGCCGGGCATCGACGAAACGTGGACCCTTTTGCCGCGGCCAATCATGATCGAGGAAGGACAAGGCCTCGAACGGGCCGGATATCTGCACGATGCCAACGGTAACCGCGCTGTTCCAGACAGGTTTCTGCATGGCATTCCTCCTCCAAAACAGAAAATTGGTGTTCCCGAGACAACCGCCTTGGGGCGCAGGTCAGGGGTTCACCAAACTTCACGTTGCAGGTCTAACGAGCGTCGACGTGATTTGTTTCCCGCGAAATTCGTTAAAATTGTCGCGATCGAGGCAGGCGAGGGCTGCTGTTCAATATTTGTGAAGGACTCGCGTCGATGCTGGCGGAAGTTCCTGGGCGATTCGCCCGCGTTGAGTGGAGACCGCATGACCCTCGTTCAATTTCCCGCCGACCGCCGTATGGCCGATATCCGCCGTTGCAGCGAAACCCTGACAGATCTGCATGGGGAGGAAGCCAACCGCTTCTGGCGTCAGGAAATGGCGGGCTTTGCCGCTCGTCTGAAAGCACAGGGTGTAACGGATGCGGAAATCTCGCATCAGGCGGCACTGTTCATGAATGCCGTACAGATGGAATTGCAGGCTGCTTTCGCGGAACAGGAAGAGGCTGGTGCTTGGGGTTGATGCCCGTTCTGCCGCTGGCTTTTTCGCTTCAGTAACATAAGGCCAACGGTGATTTTCCCGACGACCGCCCGTGCCGAACGCGGGCGGACAGCGCATAAAGTGCCGCTTTTGAATTGTTAACTTTTAACAATTAGCGTAAATAATCATTAAATTACGACCAATCGCCTGTCTGGAGCGACACATGCGTGATCTCAGCAGAGCAAAGCCCGCATCTCAGCCTGATGCCGATGGCACAAGGGCCGAGGATGATCGGCAACTGACGGATCTGCTTCTCCGCAACAAGGTCAGCATCAGACCGACGCCTGCCGAATCGGTTGGTGCAAAAAGCACGCAGCCGCTGGTGTCACGTATCGTGACCTGGCTCATTTTGTGTGTAGCCCTGCCGGTTTTCCTGCTGGCCTATTTTTCCTCACGCACCGACGAAGACGATTTTTACGCCTGAACGATAGCTTTTCGAAAGCCGACGGGAAGATTGGTCACCCTTGCGCACGCGTCTGTCGTTGACTGCGATGAGGCATGACGGAGCGGAATAATTCTGGAAAGGGGATGGCGGACAGGGTGGGATTCGAACCCACGGTACGCTTTCACGCACACACGCGTTCCAGGCGTGCGCCTTAAACCACTCGGCCACCTGTCCTTAAGAAAGGGCTGCTGGGGATGTCTCCGAAGCAGCGGTCGGCGCGATATATACCAATGATTTTTTTAGGATCAACCGAAATCTGACGGTTGGATGACGCTTTGTAAAACTCATGTCCGTTGCCAAGCCGCCAGCCGCCCGTTACGCTAGGATTTGCACAGTTTCTCAATCGCTTCGGCCGCCATGTCTCTTGTCTTTCATTTTCTCAGTCTGATCGCTTTGGCGGCCGCAATCGGCTCGGGCACGCTGGATTCCATCCAGTCGGTGGCAACGTCGTCGGTGGCACTGGCAAGTCTGGGGGATTTGTGGATCGCCGTCAGTCCCGGAACACTGGTTGCGGCGGAAGATGCGGTCGAGCGTTATATTCATCCAGAAGCCTGGCAGCAGGGCGCATCCTTCCTGCTGGCGCAGCCGGCATGTGCGGTTTTTCTGGTCCTGGCCCTGATCCTGTGGATCATCGGCTATCGGCGCCCGAAGCCGTTCGGGCGTTTTGCTGCCTGAGGCGGCAGGCCGGCAGATTTTTTGCGCGATATTGCTGCTGATTAAAAAACGTGTGTCAGATTTTGACCAGTTGAAAAATTTTCCGTGAAATTTCGCTGCGGGCATGCAAGGATAAGTCGCCGCAAGCCCAAAGAAAGGCACCGGTGCCGCAGAATGTTCGCCAGATTTTTCGGCCGGACTTGCGGGGGGAACCAAAAAGTCAAATTTAAGAAAACAGGGCGCACGATGACGAAAACCCTTCTCACCCTTATTGCGACGGCCATGCTGTCGAGCACTGCTCTTGCTGCCGAGATCAAGCCGGCTCTGGTTTACGGCACGGGCGGCAAGTTCGACAAATCCTTCAATGAAGCTGCCTATGCCGGCGCTGAAATGTACAAGAAGGAAACCGGCACCGAATATCGCGATTTCGAACCGACCAGCGATACGCAGGGCGAGCAGGCGATCCGCAACTTCGCCAGCAAGGGTTTTAGTCCGGTCGTCGCCGTCTCCTTCGCCTGGACATCGGCCATGGAAAAGGTTGCCGCCGAATACCCTGACACCAAGTTCGTGATCGTCGATTCCGTCGTTGATCTGCCGAACGTTCGCTCGGTCGTTTATAACGAAGCCGAAGGCTCCTACCTCGTTGGCCTGCTGGCGGGCATGGCTTCCAAGACCGGCAAGGTCGGTTTCGTTGGCGGCATGGATATTCCGCTGATCCGCAAGTTCGGCTGCGGTTACGCCCAGGGCGCCAAGTCGGTGAAGTCCGACATGCAGGTCTTCCAGAACATGGTCGGCACGACCGGTGCCGCATGGAATGACCCGGTTCGCGCCGGCGAACTCACCAAGAACCAGATCGACCAGGGCGCCGACGTTGTCTACGCGGCAGCCGGTGCATCCGGTCTCGGCGTTCTGCAGACGGCTGCCGACAACAAGAAGCTGTCGATCGGCGTCGATTCGAACCAGAACCACGTTCATCCCGGCTCTGTCCTGACCTCGATGGTCAAGCGCGTCGATCTTGCCGTTTACAACGCCTACAAGGATCTGGCCGCCGACAAGTTCACGCCCGGCGTTCAGGCGAACGGCATCAAGGACGGTGGCGTCGTTTACGCGGTCGACGACAACAACAAGGCGCTGATCACGCCCGAAATGAAGGCTGCTGCCGACAAGGCGACTGCCGACATCATTGCCGGCACCGTCAAGGTGCACGACTACATGACGGACAACAAGTGCCCGCTCTAATCTGATTGATGGGGCGCATGGCGGAGACGTCATGCGCCCAAATCGTATCCCGAATTTGCCAAGAATTCGCAAGGAGAGGCTGCGTTTGACCCCGCACCCCGCGATCGAACTGGCGGGCATCGACAAGAGTTTCGGTGCTGTACACGCCAACAAGAATATCAACCTGACCGTCGCCAAGGGCTCGATCCACGGCATTATCGGCGAAAACGGGGCCGGCAAGTCGACCCTGATGTCGATCCTCTACGGTTTTTATCAGGCCGACCGCGGCGAGATCCGCATCGACGGCAAGCCGGTGACGATCCGCGACAGCCAGACGGCCATCTCTTCCGGCATTGGCATGGTGCATCAGCATTTCATGCTGGTGGAAAATTTCACCGTGCTGGAAAACGTCATGCTTGGCGCCGAAGGCGGTCAATTGCTGGCCAAGGGTGTTGCCGGTGCGCGCAAGGAATTGAAGCGTCTGGAGACCGAATACGGGCTCGACGTCGATCCTGATGCCGTCATCGAGGAACTGCCGGTCGGCAAGCAGCAGCGTGTCGAAATTCTGAAGGCGCTCTATCGTGGCGCCGAAATCCTCATTCTCGACGAGCCGACCGGCGTGTTGACGCCGGCCGAGGCCGATCACCTGTTCCGCATCCTCAAGGTGCTGCGCGACCAGGGCAAGACCATCCTGCTCATCACCCACAAGCTGCGCGAGATCATGGCGATCACCGACGAGGTATCGGTCATGCGTCGCGGTGAAATGGTCGCCACCCGCAAGACGGCGGAAACCACCGTCGAGGAACTGGCCGAGCTGATGGTAGGCCGTCGTGTTCTGCTGCGCGTCGAAAAGGGCGAAGCCCAGCCCGGCAAAGTGCTGCTGTCGGTGAAAAACCTGACGGTCAAGGACAGCCGCGGCGTCACCATGGTCGACGACGTGTCATTCGATGTCCGTGAGGGCGAAATTCTTGGGATCGCCGGTGTGGCAGGCAATGGCCAGTCGGAACTGCTGGAAGCGATTGCCGGCATCCGCAAGCCAACCTCCGGTGAAATCCTCATCGATGGCCAGCCGGTTGCCGGCCTCGATCCGGCCCGTCTGCGTCAGATCGGTCTCGCGCATATCCCGGAAGATCGCCACCATATGGGTCTCGTCCTCAAGTTCGAGGAATACGAGAACTCGGTGCTCGGTTATCACCGCGAGCCGCGTTACGGCCGTGGCGCGCTTCTCGATCTCGATGCCATCCGCAAGGATGCCGAGGAAAAGATCGCCAAATATGATATCCGCCCGCCGAACCCGCGGCTGAAGACCGCCAATTTTTCCGGTGGTAACCAGCAGAAGATCGTCGTTGCCCGTGAAATCGAGCGCGATCCTAAAATGCTGATCATCGGCCAGCCGACCCGTGGCGTCGATATCGGCGCCATCGAATTTATTCATCGCCGTATCGTCGAGATGCGCGATGCGCAAAAGGCCGTGCTGCTGGTATCGGTCGAACTCGACGAAATCAGGTCCCTGTCGGATCGCATCATCGTGATGTTCGCCGGCAAGGTGGTTGGTGAAAAGACGCCGGATGCCGGCGAGCAGGCGCTTGGCCTGATGATGGCCGGCATCGCGGCATGAGGAACCTATGAGTACAGCGTCCGTCCCGCTCCCAAACTGGATCACCTACGGCGTTCTGCCGCTGCTGAACCTGCTGCTCGCTTTTTTCATTTCCGGCCTTGTCGTCTGGTCGATCGGCGAAAACCCGTTTCAGGCGCTCAGGCTGCTGATCGAAGGTGCGCTTGGGCGTGGTGAAGCGATCGGCTTCACCCTGTTCTATACGACGAGCTTCATCTTCACCGGCCTGTCCGTCGCTGTCGCTTTCCATGCCGGTCTGTTCAACATCGGCTCGGAAGGTCAGGCCTATGTCGGCGGTCTTGGTGCTGCCCTCGTGGCGCTGGCGCTCGATCATTACGTGCCGTGGTATGTGACGATGCCGTTCGCGGTCATTGGCGCTGCCCTGTTCGGTGCCGGCTGGGCCTTCATTCCGGCATGGCTGCAGGCCAAACGCGGCAGCCACGTGGTCATCACCACCATCATGTTCAATTTCATTGCCGCTGCGCTGATGGTTTACCTGCTGGTCAACGTCTTCATCGTGCCGGGCAAGATGGCGCCGGAAACCCGCACCTTTCTCCCCGGCGGACAGTTGCCGAAGCTGGACTGGCTGATGGCCTTGTTCGGCATGAAGCTCGGTCCGGCACCTTTCAATGTTTCCTTCATCATCGCGCTGGTGATGTGTTTCCTCGTCTGGTTGCTGATCTGGCGCAGCAAGCTGGGATATGAGATGCGCACGCTCGGCATCTCGCCGTCGGCGGCCGTTTATGCTGGTATTCCCTATTCGCGCACGGTCATCATCGCCATGCTGATTTCGGGTGGTCTTGCCGGCATGATGGCGCTCAATCCGGTCATGGGGGCGTCTGCCCGCCTGCAGGTGGAGTTCGTGGCCGGTGCCGGTTTCGTCGGCATCGCCGTGTCACTGATGGGTCGCAGCCATCCGCTCGGCATCATCTTTTCGGCCCTGCTGTTCGGCATTCTCTATCAGGGCGGCGCCGATCTCTCATTTGAAATGCCCAATATCACCCGTGAAATGATTGTCGTCATTCAGGGTCTCGTCATCCTGTTTGCCGGCGCGCTCGAATATATGCTCCGCCCGGCCATGGTGCGGATCTACCAGCAGTTTGCGGGCCAGAAATCGGGGGGGAAGTGAACCCATGGATTATTTCGACATCTTTGTCAGCATCCTCGGATCCACCATTCGTCTGTCGATCCCGCTGATCTTTACCGCACTTGCCGGTCTGTTTTCAGAACGTGCAGGCATTTTCGATATCGGTCTTGAAGGCAAGATGCTGGCTGCCGCCTTCGCGGCCGCCTGTCTCGCCTATCTCAGCGGCAGTGCCTGGATTGGTCTGCTCGGTGGTATCGGCATTTCGATCGTCTTTTCGCTCATCCACGGTTTTGCCTCGATCACCAATCGTGGCAACCAGATCGTCTCCGGCGTGGCGCTGAATTTCATCGCCGCGGGTCTGACCATCGTGCTCGGCCAGGCATGGTTCAGTCAGGGCGGCCGTACGCCCGGCCTCACGGGCGACGCGCGTTTCGCGCCGATCATCCTGCCGGGCGTGGATTTCATGCGAGAAGTACCGGTTATCGGGCCGCTTTATGCCAACGTCATCTCCGGCAACAACATTCTCACCTATCTGGCATTTGCCGCGGTGCCCTTGTCCTGGTGGATCCTTTATCGCACCCGTTTCGGCCTGCGCCTTCGTGCTGTTGGTGAAAACCCGGCGGCTGTCGATACGGCCGGTATCTCCGTTGCATGGCTTCGCTACCGCGCACTTCTGGTCACCGGCGTTCTCGGCGGCTTTGCCGGCGCCTATCTGGCGATCGCCCAATCGGCAGCCTTCATCAACAACATGTCCGCCGGCAAGGGCTATATCGCGCTTGCCGCGCTGATTTTCGCCAAGTGGAAGCCGGTGCCGGTGATGTTTGCCTGCCTTCTGTTCGGTTTTCTCGATGCGGTTGCAAACTTCATGCAGGGCAAGTCTATCCCGATGATCGGCGAGGTGCCTGTGCAGATCTTTCAGGCGCTGCCCTATGTTCTCACCTGCATTCTGCTGGCCGGTTTCATCGGCATCGCCCATCCGCCCAAGGCCGGTGGCGTGCCTTATGTGAAGGAGCGTTGATATGGCGCATGATCTGTTCGAAGCCGCCCGCGAAGCCATGGGCCGCGCTTACGCGCCCTATTCGAAATTCCCCGTTGGTGCGGCCATCCGCACCGATGACGGAAAGATCTTTGTCGGCGCGAATATCGAGAATCTGTCCTTTCCCCAAGGCTGGTGTGCGGAGCCGACAGCAATCGGCGCGATGATCATGGGCGGCGGAAGCCGCATCAGCGAGATCGCCGTGATTGCCGAAAAGCTGGCGCTTTGCCCGCCCTGCGGTGGTTGCCGTCAGAAGATCGCCGAGTTTGCCGGTCCGGAGACCCGCGTCTATCTCTGCGACGAGCAGGGCGTGCAGAAGACCATGACGATGGAGGAGCTTCTGCCTTTCTCCTTCAAGACCGACATTCTCGGTTAAGCAGGAGCAGGGCATGACGGCAGTCATCGATCTTCTCGTTGAACGGCTTGATGGTCTCGTGCCACGGCACGCCATCGTGCTTGGTTCGGGGCTTGGCCCCATCGTCAACGAGGTCACCGATCCGGTTCGCATCCCTTATGCGGAGCTGGAAGGTTTCCCGAAGGGTGGCGTGAGCGGCCATGCGGGTGAACTTGTGGCCGGTTATCTCGGCCGCGAACCGGTCATCATGCTGTCCGGCCGCACCCATTATTACGAACACGGCGATGCCAACGCCATGCGTGCGCCGATCGAAATCCTTGCCGGTCTTGGCGTGCAGTCGCTGATCCTCACCAATTCGGCAGGCTCGGTGCGCGAGGACATGCCGCCCGGTTCGGTCATGCAGATCACCGACCACATCAACTATTCCGGCATGAACCCGCTGATCGGCGAGGCAAGCGATCGGCGTTTTGTCGGGCTGACCAATGCCTATGACGCGGAACTGGCAACGGCCATGCGCAACGCTGCGATCCGCAGCGGTGTGCAATTGTTTTCCGGTGTCTACATGTGGTTTTCCGGGCCGAGCTTTGAAACACCGGCGGAAATCCGTATGGCGCGTGTTCTGGGCGCGGATGCTGTCGGCATGTCGACGGTGCCGGAAGTCATTCTGGCCCGTTATTTCGGCCTCAAGGTTGCCGCTGCTTCGGTCGTTACCAATTTTGCGGCCGGCATGACCGGTGCCGAGCTCAGCCATGACGAAACCAAGGATATGGCCCCGATCGGCGGTGCAAGGCTGGCGACGATCCTGTCGGAGATGTTTCGCCAGCCGGATTGATGATCCGGATAGTTTATTGATTTCAAATGCTTGATCCGAGATTTCTGCTGCGTCGCCACGGCCGGGTTGCCAGTTGCTGATTGGATGGTAAATATGACGTCCAAGCAGATTTCCGCCCTCAAACTCCGGAGTTTTCCCATGGAGCTGATGAGCCCACGCGAGGCGGCGTCTTTTGCCCTTTCGCTTCTCGACCTGACCAACCTGCGTGACGATTGCGATAATGCCGCTATCGAAAACCTGTGCCTGCGCGCGCAAACGCCTTATGGCCATAGCGCTGCCATCTGCATCTGGCCGCGTTTCGTCGCCCATGCCCGTGGTATTCTGGGCGAGGGCCATGCCGTGCGCATCGCCACCGTGGTGAACTTTCCATCCGGCGATCTGCCGGTAACCGAAGTCGTCAAGGAAACCGAACAGGCCGTGGCCGATGGCGCGGATGAGATCGATCTGGTCATTCCGTATCGCGCTTTCATCGCTGGCGATGAAACGGCCGTCACCACCATGGTTTCTGCGGTACGCGCCGCCTCCCCGAATTCTTGCCTGAAGGTCATTATCGAAACCGGTGAGTTGAAGGATCGCGCGCTGATCCGACGCGCTTCGGAACTGGCCATCGAAGCCGGTGCGGATTTCATCAAGACATCGACCGGCAAGGTCGCCGTGAATGCCACGCTTGAGGCGGCCGACATCATGCTGCAGGTCATCCGTGATTCCAAAAAACGTGTCGGTTTCAAGCCGGCTGGCGGTGTCGGCACGGTTGCCGATGCCGATCTTTACCTGCGTTCTGCTGAAACCATCATGGGCGCGAACTGGATCATGCCATCCACTTTCCGCTTCGGCGCCTCCAGCCTGCTGGACGACATTCTGGCGGTCCTGTCCGGCAATAGCACTGCTCGCGCATCCGGTGGTTACTGATCAGCCATGATCCCGCAGGAAGTCATCCGCCGCAAACGGGATGGTGAGGCGCTGTCAGGCGACGAGATCGCCGCGTTCATCCGTGCCATGAGCGAGGAGCGTATCTCCGAAGGTCAGGTGGCTGCCTTCGCCATGGCGGTCTATTTCCGCGGCATGACGCGGGAAGAGACCATTGCGATGACCCTTGCCATGCGTGACAGCGGCGATGTGCTTTCCTGGCATGATATCACCCGCCCGATCGCCGACAAGCACTCGACCGGCGGCGTCGGCGACAATGTTTCGCTGATGCTGGCGCCCATCGTTGCTGCTTGCGGCCTGGCCGTGCCGATGATTTCCGGCCGTGGCCTTGGCCATACGGGCGGCACGCTCGACAAGCTGGAAGCGATCCCCGGCTACAACATCATGCCCGACGAAGCGCTGTTTCGCCGGACGGTGGATCAAGTCGGCTGCGCCATCATCGGCCAGACATCGGATCTGGCACCGGCCGACCGGCGCCTTTATGCCATTCGCGACGTCACCGCCACGGTCGAATCCGTTCCGCTGATCACCGCCTCGATCCTGTCGAAGAAGCTCGCGGCAGGTCTTCAGACGCTGGTGATGGACGTAAAGGTCGGCAACGGCGCCTTCATGAGCAACCTGGCAGATGCCGAAATTCTGGCACGCTCGCTGGTGGATGTTGCCAATGGCGCGGGCGTGAAAACGTTGGCGCTGATCACCGACATGAACCAGCCTCTCGCCGATGCTGCCGGAAACGCGCTGGAAATCGTCAACTGCATCGATTTTCTGGCGGGCGCCAAGGCTGGGTCACGGCTGGAAACGGTCGTGCTGGCCTTTGCGGCGGAAATGCTGGTCCAGGCCGGTGTTACAAAAAGCCTCTCCGAAGGTCTGCAAACTGCGCGATCTGCGCTTGCAAGCGGCAATGCTGCGGAAACCTTTGGCCGCATGGTACATGCGCTGGGCGGCCCGGTGGATTTTGTAGAGCAGCCGCGAAAATATCTCACTGCTGCACCTGTGACGGTCGCCGTGCCTGCTCCGCGTGACGGTTATCTCGCCGCCTGCGAAACGCGCGCCCTCGGTATGGCGGTTGTGGAACTGGGGGGAGGGCGCCGCCGTGCATCCGATGCCATCGATCACCGTGTCGGTCTCGATGGTTTTCTGCCCCTTGGCACCAAGGTCACAAAAGGTGAACCGATCGCGGTCGTGCATGCCGCGACTGAAGATGAGGCCGCGCGTGTTGTCGCCGATGTAACGCGGCTCTTTACCATCACCGATGACGCGCCAGCCATAACACCGCCAGTGCTCACCCGGATCGACTGATCACTGCACCAGCGTCAGGCTGCCATTCTGGACCTGATAGGATCGGAGCTTGGTCAGAAAACTCATGCCGACCAGCGTGCCGCTCAATGCCTTGTCGCGCAATACCATTGCTTCCACGTTTCGCACGCGAACCGTGCCGATCTCGACGCGATCGATCATGATGCGCGCCGCCTCGGTCATGCCGTTGGCGGTGCTTGCCTTGTAGCGAAAATCGAGTCCGTTTGCCGTGAAGCCGAGCTGGCGCGCAGTGCTTTCATTGACAGCGATTGTCGAGGCACCGGTATCGACAAGCCCTTCGATGGATTTGCCGTTCATCTGGAAGTTACCGAGAAAATGACCGCGTCCATCCGCCTTCAGGTTGACGCGACCCTGAGGCAGTGCGGCTTTCTGAACCTTGGGCTGTGTGACCTTTTGCTCGGCTGGCGTGCTCGGAGATTGCTGCGACGGACTGAAAAAACGCGGAACCTGCGTTGCAGCCACAATGGCGACGGAAGCGAAAATGGCGGTGCGCAGCAGCATGTTTATCTCTGGAGCGATTAAATCCAGTCGTCACCATAGCGCGGAAAACAATAAAAAAGCGGCCCCCGAAAAGATCCGGAAGCCGCCAATCTTGGAATGCGGTTAAGAAACGCTGACCGCTTATTTGGTGCCGTACATACGGTCGCCGGCATCGCCGAGACCCGGTACGATATAGCCCTTTTCATTGAGATGGCTGTCGATCGATGCCGTGTAGATCTTCACGTCCGGATGCGCTTCCTGAAAGTTCCTGATGCCTTCAGGTGCGGCCAGTAGGCAGAGGAAGCGGATGTTCGTGGCACCGCGTTCCTTGAGTTTCTGGATCGCGGCAATTGCCGAATTGCCGGTGGCCAGCATCGGATCAACGACGATCATCAGACGTTCGTCCAGACCATCAGGCGCCTTGAAATAATACTCGACCGGCTGCAGCGTGTCGTGGTCGCGATAAAGACCGATATGTGAGACGCGCGCCGAGGGAACGAGTTCGAGCATGCCTTCGAGCAGGCCATTGCCGGCGCGCAGGATCGAAACGAAGACCAGTTTCTTGCCTTCGACGATCGGCGCCTGCATCTCTGTGATCGGCGTCTCGATGGTCTCGAGCGTCAGTTCCAGATCGCGGGTGACCTCGTAACACAGAAGCATGGAAATTTCGCGCAGCAACCGGCGGAAACCGGCCGTTGAAGTGTCCTTCTTGCGCATGATGGTGAGCTTGTGCTGGACGAGCGGATGGTCAATGACGGAGACGCCGTTCATGGGAATGCCTTCCGGGGATGTTGGTGTTTGCCCCTTTTGTCATGGACGGCGCGTGAATCCAAGCGTTCAGGCGTCTTTCACAGCTGCTTTCGCACCGCTTTGCACATATGCGTCGAAACGATCCAGCAGCACCTTGCGCGTATCGTCATCAATGAACGCGGCTTCCAGCGCAGTGCGCGTCATCACGTCGATATCCTCGCGTTCAAAACCCATTTCATCGGCGGCAATCCGGTATTCCCTGGCCAGCGACGTTGCGAAGAATGGCGGGTCGTCGGAGTTGAGGCACACTCGTACGCCGGCTTCTTTCAGGCGACGCAGAGGATGCGCCTGGAAATCGGGATAGATGTTAAGGGCGATATTCGATCCGGGGCAGACTTCCAGCACGATACCGGTTTCCGCCAATCGTTCCACCAGTGCCGCATCCTCGATGGCGCGAACCCCATGGCCGATCCGCGACGGCTTGATGATATCGAGCGCATCGGTAACGCTGAAGGCGCCGCAGACCTCGCCGGCATGGATGGTCAACCCAAATCCGGCATCACGGGCGATATCGAAGGCGCGGGCATAATCCGCGACCCGGCCCATTCGTTCCTCGCCTGCCATGTTGAAGCCGGTCACCAACGGGTTCTTGGCGCGCGCCGCATATTCGGCAGCGCCGATCACCCGGTCGACACCAAAATGGCGCTCACCGGTGACGATGATGCGCGCTTCAATACCCGTCTTTTCCTTCGCGGCAAAAATACCGTCGCAGATGCCGGCGAGATAGGCGTCGGCACCAAGACCGATGCGATCGCCGTGATCCGGTGAAACGATCAGCTCGCTATAGATGGTGTTGTGAGCGGCGAGTTCCGTCAGGTAGGTTTCCGTCAAAAGCGCGTAGTCGGCTTTGGTGCGGAAAAGCGAGGCAACGGCATCATAGCAGACGATGAACTCGGAAAAATCCGACCAGACATAGGATCCATCGCGCAGGATCTTGCTGACGTCGATCCCGTATTTCTGCGCCTGCCGCAGCGCCAGTTCAGGCGGCGTCGCACCTTCGATGTGGCAATGGATTTCGGCTTTCAGCATGCGTGCAGTGTCAATTGGCATTACAAGAAGCTCCGTCCGTGTTTTCCGGCTGCAATGCCCAGATGGGCAGCAATCGTTTCGCCGATATCGGCATAGGTGCTGCGGATACCGATATCGCGGGCACGGATGCCGGGGCCGAGCGCCATGACCGGCACCCGCTCGCGGGTGTGGTCTGTGCCGCGCCATGTCGGGTCGCAGCCGTGGTCGGCAGTCATGATCAGAAGATCACCCGGCTTCATTTTGGCGTGGACTTCCGGCAGGCGACGGTCGAACTCCTCCAAAGCCGCTGCATAACCGGCAACGTCACGGCGGTGCCCGTAAAGCATGTCGAAATCGACGAAATTGGTGAAGACGAGATCGCCGTCTTTCGCCTGATCGATCGCTTCCAGCGTCCTGTCCATCAGCGCCGTATTGCCATTGGCCTTGATCACCTGGCTCACGCCGCGATGCGCAAAGATGTCGCCGATCTTGCCAACGGCCAGAACCTTTCGTTCAGCGGCGATCAGGCGATCGAGCAATGTATCCTCCGGTGGCGGCACTGAAAAATCACGGCGATTGCCGGTACGCTCGAATGTCGATGGTGTTTCGCCAACGAATGGCCTTGCGATGACGCGGCCGATATTGAGCGGATCGACCAGCTTGCGCACGATCCTGCTCAGGTCCAGCAGCCGTTCCAGTCCAAAGTATTTTTCGTGCGCGGCGATCTGAAACACGGAATCGGTAGAGGTGTAGAAGATCGGTTTTCCAGAGCGGATATGCTCTTCGCCATGCTTCTGGATGATGTCGGTACCCGATGCATGGCAGTTGCCGAGAATGCCCGACAGCTTTGCCTCTTCGCAGAGCGCCTCGATCAGGTCTTCCGGAAAGGCATCGCCTTCGCCCGGAAAATAACCCCAGTCGAATTTGACAGGTGTGCCGGCAATTTCCCAGTGGCCAGATGGTGTGTCCTTGCCGCGTGACACTTCGTTGGCGGCACCATGCAGGCCAAAAACACGTTCGGGCACCGCCATGCCGGCCGGAAATTCGCCACTGGCTGCTTTGGCGATATGCAGCAGCCCGAGTGACGACATGTTGGGAAGTTTCAGCGGGCCTTCTCTCAGGCCGGCCCGATCGCCGGCTCCGGTCGCACAAAACTGCGCTATATGGCCGAGCGTATTGGAACCGTCGTCATTGTATTTTGCGGCATCCCTTGCGCCGCCAACGCCAAAGGAATCCAGAACGAAAAGGAAAGCACGCGCCAATCGATCCTCCGGCAGTTGTAGCGCCGGGTGCCTTCTTCGGCTGCCCGGTATGATCGTCGCTACATACAGCCTGACATGCAGGTTGGCAAAGGCGTGGGTGCGTGCCTTTAGCTTCAGTCCAGAATCAGCAATCGCTGCAGGTGATCTTGTCGCCTGTTCTCTGCTGGTAGAAAATCTCGCGGTTCATCGAGATTGCCCGGTTTTCTGGCGAGAAGGAGGTCGGCAGGAAAAGCATCAGCGGGTATGATGCCACCAACTCGGTTCGCACCAGAAAAGTTTCGGCAATCCGCATTTCCTTCGGCACGGTAACAGCAGAGCCGACTGCATAAGGTGCAGTTCCTGTCCGCTGCCACGACCATAAAGTCTTGGCATTGCCACTGGTGTCGATCTGCACGCCGGTGATCCTGATGTTCAGCGGATTTTTTGCGGTCGTGCTCAGACCATCGACGTCGTAGGGCGCGAAAATGCTTTTTGCGGCATTGGTCATCGTGGCGAGAAACGCCTTGTTGACGCTAGACTGCTGCGCCACCAGATCGCCCACCGTGCCAGTCGCTCTTGTCGCGCGCTTGGCGAAGCTGAAGCCGATCGTCAGTTCGAAGCAGCTGAAATAGGCGGCGAGCAAAATTGGTGCGAGAATGGCAAATTCGACACCACCGACCCCACGTCGGTCATTAAGATAGGCCCGAAAGCCAAGAAAAATGCCGCGCGAGTGATCTTCCGGCCTCTTTGAAGCAGAAAGCTTGGCGTCGTCACGTTCAACTGCTTCCGGCAAGGCGTCGCTCACGGGTAATCCTCGTTCTGGAATGTTGCAGTGGCGACAATCAGAAAGTCGCCGGTGCCGTCGGAAGATCGCACACTTGTCAGCATCGGGCGGACCAGATCGGTCAGAACAGGCCAGCGATAATAGGCACGCAGCATGTTGATGCTCTTGGCGCCACCAGGCGAATATCCAAAATCGGTAGTCTTCAGGTCTGCATATTGCGCAGAGGACTGCCGCGGTACCGCCGTAGGAATATCGGCAAAACTGCTGAATGATCGAAGATCAAGATAAAGCCGCTTCGGGGTAGCAATCTCTTCCGCTGAGCAGGACACCATGATCGAAATCTCGTCGCAAAATGCAGTTCGAAACGTTGTTTTGAAAACGGGATCGTTGGCGGTAGCGGATTTGATTTCGCCAGTCCTGACCTTTCTCGCCATCACCTCCACGCCATTTGAGATAACCTGCTCACCGATGAAGGCGATAAAGGTTTCCAGAATGGCGAAGACTATAAGGAAATAGGGGATGGCCAGAATTGCGAATTCGATCGCGGCGGCACCGTCTTGCGACCGTGCAAAACGACGCAACACCGGTCTTCTCGATTGGGCCTTGTCAGGACCTGGTTTTTCAGCGTTACGATCTGTGCACATGTCCATACGCAAAACATCATTCGGATGCGCGTGATGGTAAGGTTCTTGTGTTGAGATTTGGTTGCGGGTTTATGCACAGTTTAAACAATGTGTGCCGGCCTGAATCGCCACTGCAATTGACGCATTAGAGGACCGCGCGACCCGCAAAAATTGATAGCGCCAAAATGAGACATTCTAAAACCCGAATGTCCTATCTATCTTCTTTTGATCAGGGCTGGGCGCTATCCGCCTTGAGGTCTGCATGTTGTTCGCAATTGGGCGTGCACGAAAGAATAGAACGCTCTGTCTGGCGGAACACACGAACCGTGTTTCCCTCATCGATGGATACAAGAATACGTTCGTCGGCGATTGCATTGCCTTCCTTGTCGAGCAGGACAAGATTGGTGGTGCCGTAGCTGTGACCTGTCAGCACGATTGTCATTGGATCGGCGACGGTGGCGTCGGCTACTTTTGAATTTCCGACAATCACTTTAGCCACCGGCCTGTCGAGTTTCAGCACGCGGGCATGATTCATATGGACGCGCAAAAGGTCGCCTTCGTCGTCGGCGTGAACAATGGCTGTCGAAGACAGGGACAAGGCAATGGATAAAATAAGGGTAGTGATGTGCGACATGTTCCAAACCGCCTTTACGCGTGCGAGTTGGCGCAAGCATGATCCGGAATGGTGAATGGCCGGTTAATCCAGTGCCATATGAGGAACTATAGTATCACCGGATGCTTTATACAGGTGATTTTGACCCTGCTGCACTTACATGCAGTATTTCTGAAATAAAGGCTTTGATCGAAGACGCTGATTTTGAACAAATATAGAATGTCATAAATCGTGTGGTTGTTTCTGCTTTTTATTTGCCTGTTGTTTACCAAGCCGTTGGCATTCAAGAATTAATTCTCTGGTAACCGATTTCGTTAAGCGGATTGAAATCGGCATTCGCTAGGTTCTGCTCATCCGAACAGCGGACAACAGTTGTCGGTAGTGCTGAAGAACAACGTAGAATTTAGGAGAGAAGAATGTCGAAGATTTTTGCTCGTTTCATGAAGGACGAATCTGGTGCGACCGCCATCGAGTATGGCCTGATCGCAGCCCTGATTTCCGTCGCCCTGATCGCCGGCGCAACCACCCTCGGTGGCGTTCTGAACAACACGTTTGTCAACATCTCGACCAAGATGAACACAGCGTCCGGCACCTACAAGTAAGCCGTCGGCTTACACCTTTCAGGTGACATTGCCGCGGAGCCGCCTTATCGGGGCGGCTCCGTGCGTTTTAAGGATGCTGTTTGAATACCGGCATTCCGAGCTGATTTAGGAGGTTGCATGGCAGGCATAGCTGTTTCGTACCTGGTCCTCTGTATTCTGCCCGCCGGCTTGGCTCTTGCCGCGATCAGCGATCTTACGAGAATGACTATACCCAATGCTATTCCAGCGGTGATTCTGCTGTCATTTTTTATTTTTGCGCCGCTTGTCGGCCTCGAGTTGTCGGATATCGGCATGGGGATTGTCGCCGGTATTGTGGTGTTTGTAGTCTGCTTCTCGCTTTTTGCCGCCAA
This sequence comes from Neorhizobium sp. BT27B, assembly GCF_050455485.1. NCBI lineage: Bacteria > Pseudomonadati > Pseudomonadota > Alphaproteobacteria > Hyphomicrobiales > Rhizobiaceae > Neorhizobium > Neorhizobium sp. BT27B. Next base: position 160,203 of record NZ_JBCIYT010000006.1, read on the forward strand.
TGTTATGGGCGGCGGCGATGCCAAATTGCTCACCGCCGTGGCATGTTGGTATGGCTTCAATCAACAGCTTTTGGTTTTTCTTGTTGCAACCGCTTTCCTTGGCGGCATCCTTACGATTGCCATCTTGATGATTCGCGCGCATTCGAACACCGTTCTGGCCATGGGGGTCGCGCTTCCACAGTCCTTGACGACGGCCAGCAAGATTCCTTACGGTATTGCGATCGCGGTAGCTGGTTTCATGACCTGCGAGTATGCACCTATCGTTGCAATGGCGATGCGCGCAGCCGGTTAACTTCAGTTTTACTTCGGAAACCGGACGTTAACCGAAATTGTAAGTCCCTTATTAACCATAATTATACCATTGGCGGCCATTCTCCCGAAAGACTTAAGTAGTCCTTCAGGAAGCCGCCATGAAACCCGCCCGTATAATCATCCTCACAGTTGCCGTTGTCGCGGCCGGATTGGCCGGCCTGCTGGCTATGCAAATGGGCGGTAGCACCGTTCAGGAAATCGTCCGCCAGGCGCCGACTGTCAACGTGCTCGTTTCGGCCGCCAATCTTCCGGTGGGCAGCAGGCTCAATGATGAAGCGCTGCGGTGGGTTGGATGGCCGGAGAGCGGTATCGTCCAGGGGCTGATTACGGATCGCGAACGTCCTCAAGCCATCAGTGAGCTGAACGGCGCCGTCGTTCGCCTGCCTTTGTTCGAAGGCGAACCGGTTCGCCCGGAAAAGGTGGCTGACTCCTCAAGCCGCATCATGTCCTCGCTCCTTCCCGCCGGCAAGCGTGCAGTCGCAACAGAAATCTCGGTCGCGACTGGCGCTGGTGGTTTCGTGCTTCCAAATGACCGGGTCGACGTGATCATGGTGCGCAAGGGGGACGACGGCACTTTCCGCACCGAGGACATCCTCAGCAATATCCGCGTTCTGGCCATCGACCAGCAGATTCAGGAAAATGAAGATGGTTCCAAGGCTGTGATCGGCACGACCGCGACGCTGGAACTCACGCCTGATCAAACCAAGGTCATTATCGTTGCCCAGCAGATGGCCAGCCGGCTGTCCCTTGTTCTGCGCTCTGTTGCCGATGCCCAGGAGCCGGACACGACTGTTCCGGATTATCTTCTCGCCGGTGGCGACAAGAGCCAGGTTCAGATCATCAAATCCGGACAGATCGTGACAGGTGCGCAGGCGGTACAACAATGAACAGGAACGCTCAGGTGGTTAGCTTCAAGAACAAACTCCGCACATCGGCTGCTGCGGGCCTGTCATTCTGCATCGCTTTTTCAGGTTTTCCGATCGGCGACGGCTTTCTGGACTTGGGCCCCGTTGCGGTTCAGGCCGCACAGGAAAGCATTGTTCGCATCAGCGAGGCCGGTACAGGCGTCCGCCGCCGTCTAAAGATTGGTCTCAACAAGGCCATCGTCGTGGATCTGCCGAGTGATGCCCATGACATCCTGGTTGCCGATCCGTCGATCGCCGACGCGGTTACCCGTACGTCGCGCCGCATCTATCTTTTTGGCAAAACCGTCGGCCAGACCAACATTTTCATCTTCGGCCCGAAAGGGGAGGAGGTCGTAAGCCTTGATCTGGAGATCGAACGCGATATCGCCGGTCTCGAACAGAACCTGCGCCGGTTCCTGCCGGATTCCAACATCAAGGTCGAGATCATCTCGGACAACATCGTCCTGAGCGGCAACGTTCGCACACCACAGGATTCGGCCAAGGCGGAACAGCTGGCCAAGATCTTCCTCAAGGGCGGCGAGGCCACGAGTCGCAAAGACGTGTCGGGCGATGAGGGCCGGCAGACGTCGCAGATTCAGAACATGATCGCTGTCGAAGGCGAAGATCAGGTGATGTTGAAGATCACCGTTGCCGAAATCCGACGTGAAGTAGTGAAGCAGCTCGGTTTTGACAATGCCTTCGCGCGTAGTGCTTCTGCATCCGGTTCAAACTTAAATGTTCTTCAAGCAATAACTGACGTAGGAGGGATTGAGGCGACCGCCGGCGGCAATATCGGCAAGTTCAGTATAGGGATGGTTCTGAGTGCGCTGGAGCAAGCAAACGCTATCAGAACCTTGGCAGAGCCAACACTTACGGCGATTTCGGGGCAGTCTGCTACGTTTAATTCCGGAGGTGAAATTCTTTATAGCACCGTAGGCCCCGATGGTGTCACGACGGTAACGCCTTACAAATACGGCATTGGACTTGCCTTCACGCCGACCGTCTTGTCATCCGGCCGTATCAGTTTGCGTATTCAGACCAGTGTTTCCGAGCCGCTGGAAGGCACGACAGGCGGAGCGGAATATCGCAAGCGCGACGCCGAAACGGTTGTTGAATTGCCATCGGGTGGATCCATGACGCTTGCCGGCCTGATCCGAGATGATTCCCAGCAAACTATGAGCGGTACGCCGGGTGCGTCCAAGATCCCGCTGCTGGGCGCCGCTTTTCGCAAAAAGACGTCGGACCGCAGAGAAACCGAACTGGTCATCATCGCGACGCCCTATCTGGTTCGTCCGGTTGCCCGCAACGATCTTTCCCGTCCGGATGACAACTTCAATCCGGCAAGCGATGCGGCAAGCGTTTTCCTCGGCCACGTGAACAAGATTTACGGCCGGCGTGAGAGTGCCGCGCCGAGTGAGCCGTATCACGGCAATGTCGGGTTTATCTACAAATGACGGCGAACCTCTTCACATCCATCATCCCGGCAGGCAGCCGACAAGAAAGATGCCGATCCATGACCAAGGCCAGAACACTCGCCCCCACAGCTTTCGCAGGCCGTCTTCCTGTCGTTGCCGCCGTGATCGGCCTGGCGGCGCTCGTCTCCGGCTGCGCCGACCGTGTTGTCACGGGGTCGATCCCGGATGATTACCGCACGCGGCATCCGATTGTTGTCGCCGAAGGTCAGAAGTCCATCGACATTCCCGTTGCCATGGGCGACCAGGGGCTGACGCGCGGACAAAGCGAAGTCATCGCCGGTTTCATTGATGAGTATCGGCGAGCCTCCACCGGCATCATCCAGATTCAGACGCCCAGAGGCTCGATCAATGACGGTGCGGCCGCATCGGCAGTCGGCGACGTCCGACGCCTGATGGTGCGCTTGGGTGTGCCGAAAAACAAGATATTGCATGTGACGTTTGCGGCAGGTCCTGGGGAACCTGCACCACTTCGGCTGACGTTTAACGCGGTCACGGCACAGACCAGTCCCTGCGGGGAGTGGCCAGCGGACATGACGCTGAACACGACCCAGAACGACAATTACTATAATTTTGGTTGCGCCAGCCAGCGCAACCTCGCCGCTCAGATCGCCAATCCGCATGATCTTCTCGGTCCGCGTCGCATGACGCCGCCGGACGCAGAACAGCGGGGCAAGGTCATGGAAAATTACCGCGGCGCTTACACGAAGCTTAGGGACATGGACAACTGATGAGGACGAGCGTCACGAGGGAGACCAAATCATGATCGGGTCCGTGGAATATCGCGTCAATCCTTCTTCCTCGCAGGCGGAAGACGACATCACGCGCGAATCTGAGCTGGAAAACATGCGGCCGCTGCCGCGCATTTCCGTACATGTCTTTTGTGAAAGCGATGGCCTGCACCGTGTCATGGAGCGCCTTGCCAATGACCGTCGCATGGCGAAGGTCAACCTGCGCATCACCAGTGGCAGCGTTGATGCAGCCGCGCAGATGTTTTCCTCCACCTCGACGCCCAACCTGATCATTCTGGAAACCCAGGCCGAGCCGCGCAACCTGCTGGCGGAACTGGCTCCGCTGGCTCAGGTCTGCGATCCGTCGACCCGTGTCATCCTGATCGGACGTTATAATGACATCGGCCTTTACCGGGATCTGATCCGCAACGGCATTTCCGAATACATGGTCGCGCCGGTCTCCATGGCGGATCTGCTCAGTGCCGTTTCGACGATCTTCGTCGATCCCGACGCTGAACCGCTGGGCAAATCGGTTGCCTTCATCGGTGCCAAGGGTGGGTCCGGCTCTTCGACCATTGCCCATAACTGCGCTTTCGGCATTTCGTCGCTTTTTTCGACCGAAACGATCCTCGCTGACCTCGATCTCGCTTATGGCACAGCCAATATCGACTTCGATCAGGACCCGGCCCAGGGTATTGCCGAGGCCGTGTTCGCGCCTGAGCGGCTGGACGAAGTGTTTCTCGATCGCCTGTTGACGAAATGCTCGCAGCACCTGTCGCTGCTGTCTGCCCCGTCTTTGCTTGATCGCGCCTATGATTTTGATGGCGGCGCCTTCCGCCCGATCATGGAAGTTCTGCAGCGCACGGCTCCCGTGGCCGTTCTCGACGTGCCGCATGCATGGTCTGAATGGACACGCTCGGTGCTTGCCGAAGTCGATGAGGTCGTCATCACGGCCGTGCCGGATCTCGCCAATCTGCGCAACACCAAGAACTTGCTGGATGCGCTGAAAAAGTTGCGGCCCAACGACCGTCCTCCGCATCTCGTCCTCAATCAGGTGGGCATGGTCAAGCGTCCGGAAATCGCGCCGGCGGATTTCGTGGAGCCGCTGGAAATGCAGCCGATCGCCATCATCCCGTTCGATGCCCAGCTGTTCGGCAATGCCGCCAATAGTGGTCGCATGATCGCGGAGGTCGATCCGAAATCGGCGGCAGCGGAAACCTTTTCGCAGATCTCGCACATCGTCACCGGACGGGCGGCAGTAAAACGCGCCAAGAAGGCCGGCCTCGGCAATGTGCTTGGCCGCTTCCGTCGCGGTTGATCTGTAACACGTCGTAAAGACTGGATCGTAGAATGTTTGGAAAACGCGGAAACGAAGGATTTGGCAAGGCGGGCATCAGCCCGCCTCCGGTTGCGCCGCCGCCAGTGCCGGAGCCGGCAGCCGTGCGCCCCAGCGTTCCCGAAGTTCTGGCCGAAGCCCCGTCTCCGACGATGACACGTCAGGCGAATACACCGCCACCGGCGGCTGCCCGCAAGCGGCCTACCCGGACAGAGGGCTATTACGACACCAAGAGCCAGGTCTTTTCCGCTCTTATCGATACGATCGACCTGTCGCAGCTGGCCAAGCTCGATGGTGAAAGCGCGCGCGAAGAAATCCGCGACATCGTCAACGACATCATCACCATCAAGAATTTCGCGATGTCGATCTCCGAGCAGGAAGAACTGCTCGAGGATATCTGCAACGACGTTCTCGGTTACGGCCCGCTCGAACCGCTTCTGGCACGAGACGACATTGCCGACATTATGGTCAACGGTTCCGGCCAGACTTTTATCGAAGTCGGCGGCAAGACGATCGAATCCGAGATCCGTTTCCGCGACAACCAGCAGCTTCTATCGATCTGCCAGCGTATCGTCAGCCAGGTCGGCCGTCGTGTCGATGAAAGTTCGCCAATCTGCGACGCCCGTCTGCCGGATGGTTCGCGTGTCAACGTCATCGCTCCGCCGCTCGCAATCGACGGTCCTGCGCTCACCATCCGTAAGTTCAAGAAGGACAAGCTCAAGCTCGATCAGCTGGTGAAATTCGGTTCGATCAGCCCGGAAGGCGCCACCGTCCTGCAGATCATCGGACGCGTCCGCTGCAATGTCGTCATTTCCGGCGGTACCGGCTCGGGCAAGACCACGCTTCTGAACTGCCTGACCGGCTTTATCGATACCGACGAACGCGTCATCACCTGCGAGGATACGGCTGAACTTCAGCTGCAGCAGCCGCATGTGGTGCGCCTCGAAACGCGCCCGCCAAATATCGAAGGCGAAGGCGAGGTCACGATGCGTGACCTCGTCAAGAACTGCCTGCGTATGCGCCCCGAACGCATCATCGTCGGTGAAGTGCGCGGACCGGAGGTTTTTGACCTTCTGCAGGCGATGAACACTGGTCACGATGGTTCGATGGGCACGATCCACGCCAACACCCCGCGCGAATGCCTCAGCCGTATGGAATCGATGATCGCCATGGGTGGTTTCACTCTGCCGGCCAAGACCGTGCGCGAAATCATTGCCGGCTCCATCGACGTGATTGTTCAGGCAGCGCGTCTGCGCGACGGTTCGCGCCGCATCACCCACATCACCGAAGTCATCGGCATGGAAGGTGATGTCATCATCACCCAGGATCTGATGCGCTACGAGATCGAAGGCGAAGATGCCAATGGTCGACTGGTCGGCCGGCATAAGTCGACCGGTATCGTCAAACCGCATTTCTGGGATCGTGCCCGCTATTTCAACGAGGATCGTCGTCTGGCAGCAGCGCTGGACGAGATGGAAAAGAAGTCGGCTTGATATGTTCGGTCTGGACCCCATTACGCTTGGTGTAATTCTTCTTGCTTCCATATCGGCAGGCGCCGTGGCTTACGGCGTTCTTTTCGGCCGTCTCGAAACAGAGAAAAAAACGGAAAGCCGTTTCAATCGCGTCAAGTCGGCTGAAACGGATATGGGCCGTGCCAAAGCCGCGCGCGATCGCGTGCAGGAAATGTCCAAGCGCCGCAAATCGGTGCAGGATTCGCTGAAAGAGCTGGAAAAGAAGCAACAGGAAGACTCCCGCCAGAAGGCCGACAAGAGCGTCAAGGGCAGGCTGGCGCAGTCGGGCGTGTCGCTCAGCCTTGGCGCGTTCTACATGATCAGCGTCGGCCTGGGGCTGTTCCTGACGCTGGCTCTCTTCGTTTTCGGCCTGCCTATCTATGCCGCACTCGGTGGTGGTTTCGTCGCCGGCGTCGGCCTGCCGCGCTGGGTGATAGGCTTCATTGTCAAACGCCGCCAGAACAAGTTCCTCGAAGAATTTCCCAATGCGCTCGATGTCATGGTTCGCTCCATCAAGTCGGGTCTACCACTCAATGATGCGATGCGACTGATCGCCAGCGATGGCCAGGAGCCAGTGAAGGGTGAGTTTCGCCGTGTCATCGAATCGCAGCAGGTGGGCTTGAGCATTCCCGAGGCCTGTACCCGCATGACGCAGACCATGCCGCTGTCCGAAGTCAACTTCTTCGCCATCGTTATCGCGCTGCAGAGCCAGGCCGGCGGCAATCTTTCCGAAGCCATCGGCAATCTGTCCAAAGTGCTGCGCGAACGTCGCAAGATGAAGGCCAAGGTCAGTGCCCTGTCGATGGAAGCAAAGGCATCCGCCGTCATCATCGGCGCATTGCCTTTTATCGTTGCAACGCTCGTTTCTCTTACATCACCGGCTTACATGGCGATCCTGTTCACCGATCCACGTGGCCATCTGATCATGCTCGGTTCCGGCATCTGGATGTCGATCGGCATTTTCGTCATGCGCAACATGATCAACTTCGACATATAGGGACGCGGTAATGGAACTTGCTAAAACCCTGACCGACCCGATGACCCTGATCGCGTTGCTGGTCGCCGTGGCGGTGTTTGCAACCTTCTATTCTCTCGCCGCACCCTATCTGGAGGGCGACAATCTCAACAAGCGCATGAAGGCGGTGTCGACGGAGCGGGAAATGATCCGCGCCCGGGAGCGCTCGCGCATGGCAAACGAGCAGTCGCGCGGCAGTCTGAGGTCGCAAAGCAATCAGCCGGTGCAGCAGATCGTTGAGCGTTTCAACCTTCGCAAGGCGCTGGTGGACGAAAATACCGTCAATCGTCTGCGCGCTGCAGGTCTGCGCACGCAAAACGCTCTGAACATGTTTTTGCTGGCGCGCTTCCTGCTGCCATTCGTATTTCTGGCACTTGCTGTGGTCTACATTTTCGTGCTCGGCAATATGGCGGATTACATCTTTCAGGCCAGGCTGGTAACAGCTCTGTTCGTCGGCGCCATCGGTTTCTACGTTCCCAACATCTACATCAAGAACAGGATCGGCAAGCGGCAGCACTCGATCAAGCGCGCCTGGCCCGATGCGCTCGACCTGATGCTGATCTGCGTGGAGTCCGGTATCTCCATCGAAGCGGCGATGCGTCGTGTTTCCGAGGAAATGGCAACCCAGTCGCCGGAACTGGCAGAGGAAATGGTTCTGACCACCGCGGAACTCTCCTTTCTGCCGGATCGTCGCGTGGCACTCGAAAACCTCGGCATCCGCACCCAGCTCGATATCGTCAAGGCCGTCACCACGGCGCTGATCCAAGCAGAACGTTACGGCACGCCGTTGTCGCAGGCATTGCGTGTTCTGGCGCAGGAAGGTCGTGATGAGCGCATGAACGCTGCCGAAAAGAAGGCAGCGGCTCTGCCGCCGAAACTGACCGTACCGATGATCCTGTTCTTCCTGCCCGTACTGATCGCCGTCATTCTCGGCCCGGCCATGATGCAGGTCTCCGACCGCTTCTGACGGTTGTGGCGAAAGCCTCGATCAAAGCGCTTAGAACGAAAAACGCCGGCCCGTGTGATGACGGAGCCGGCGTTTTTTGTCTTCAAGCAGAAAGGGAAGAGGGGAGGGGATCAGTTCGTCCGCAGCTTCGGCTTGCCATCCTTGTCGGCAAGCTTCGCCCAGGAATTTTGCTGCGAAAGCATGGAGCGCAGATAGGCGACATTGGCGTCCGCCTGGCTTTGCGAAAGCTCCTTGCGGGCAATGTCTTCGGCCTCGGAAAAACGGCCCTGAAGGCCAACCACCAGTGACAGGTTTTGCCGCACGCGGCTATCGGCAGTCGGCTGGCCGGAAGCGTCGCGCAGATAGCTTTCCGCCTTTTTCAGATCGCCGGACAGCACATAGGACATGCCGATATTGGAAACCACGCTCGGTTCGTTCGGCTGTGTGGCAAGTGCCTGCTGATATTTTGCCCGTGCTTCTTCCGAGCGGCCCAGCTGATCCAGTACCGCACCTTCGGCGGAGTAAAGACGCCAGTCGGGGCGGTCGGGCGTCTGGGCGCGGGCAAGCGTGCTGAGCGCCTGTTCCAGCTGGCCGGCGGCTGCCTGCGCCTTGCCGTAGGCGGCGAGTACGTCGCGGTCGGATGGGTGCGCGATGACAACCTGCTGCATCACCGCCAGAGACTGGGTGTTCTTGCCGGTCATGCGCAGGATATTGGCGTAGTTCAGGCCGGTATTGCGGTCCTTCGGGGTCTTTTCATACGCCGCGCCGATACGCTGTTCGGCGCTCGCCAGCTGCGTTGCATTCATGCCGTCGAAGGATTCGGAGCGCGCCGTGCTCTGGCTGGAGATCGAACCCGTTGTCAGACGATCCGCGTTGCGACCGGTGCTGTTGCAGCCGGCAACGGACAGCATGACGAGAACCAGCGCGGCCGTGTGGGCAAGGCGGCGCTTGTGGTCGGAAACGAAAAGGCAAGCAGGCATGGCGATGATCTCTCGACGAACCGGCGCCCCTGCGACTGAAAGGGTTACAAACATGGGTGGCGCAATCTTGCCTCAAGCAATAATCTGTTAACCCTAACAGACCGTTAAACTTCATTCGAAGGCTGCCATGTCCCCCTATCAATTTGTCGATCGCCCCTCTCCCTTCACCGCAAAATCCGCCACGTCCCGCCCCGTTTATGCGGTCACACCGGCTGATTTGGACACCGGCGTGCTACCGGCAGACGTGAGCGGGTGGGCAAAGGCGGCGGGGTTCAAGGCCGAATCAGGCGCATTGCTTCTGGTGCCCGGCGCATCGGGCGAATTGGCCTCGGCGCTGTTCGGCCTTGGCAGCGAGCCTGCCGATGCACCGTTTGCCGCCGGCAAGCTTGGCCGCTCGTTGCCGGCGGGGCAGTGGCACATCGAATCGACCGCTCTTACGGCAGAAAAGCTCGCCCTTGGCTTCGGCCTTGGAACTTACGCGTTCACGCGCTATCTGAAGGACAAGCCGCAGGAGGCAAAGCTTGTAGTTTCGGAGGATGCCGATGCGGCGGATCTCGACCGCCAGCTTGCCGCAGTCTTCCTTGCTCGCGACCTTATCAACACGCCGACCAACGACATGGGGCCGGAAAATCTGGAAGCGGCCTTCCGCGCGCTCGCAAAACATTATGGTGCCGAAGTCTCGTCCATTATCGGTGAAGATTTGCTCACCCAAAACTTTCCGCTGATCCACACCGTCGGTCGCGCCAGCGCGCAGGCGCCGCGTCTGCTGGACATGCGCTGGGGCCGCAAGGGTGCCAAAACCATCACGCTGGTCGGCAAGGGCGTCTGCTTCGATACGGGTGGCCTCGATATCAAGCCGGCCGCTTCCATGCTGCTGATGAAGAAGGATATGGGCGGTGCGGCCAATGTTCTGGCGCTGGCGCTGATGATCATGGATGCCGGCCTCGACGTCGATCTGCGCGTGCTGGTGCCGGCGGTCGAAAATTCGATCTCCGCCAACGCTTTCCGCCCGAGCGATATCTATCGCAGCCGCAAGGGTATCACCGTGCAGATCGACAATACCGATGCCGAAGGGCGTCTGGTTCTGGCCGATGCGCTGGCCTATGCCGATGAGGATGCTCCCGACCTGATGATCGACATGGCGACGCTGACGGGGGCGGCCCGTGTGGCGCTCGGCCCTGATCTGCCGCCGTTCTTCACCGATGATGAAGCGTTGGCTTCTGCACTCTATGCTGCAAGCGATAAGGCCGATGACCCGATGTGGCGCCTGCCGCTCTTCAAGGGCTACGAGAAGGATATCCGCTCGCGCGCCGCCGAAATCACCAATGCGCCGGGTGGCGGCATGGCGGGTGCCATCACCGCCGCGCTCTTCCTCAAGCATTTTGTCTCCAATGCCAAAAGCTGGGTGCATTTCGATATCTACGGCTGGTGCCCGGCTGAGCGTCCGCATGCGCCGATTGGCGGTGAGGCACAGGCCATTCGCGCCTTGTACACGCACATTCGTGAAATCGCCGCAAAGGCCTGATCGAGGAGGATTGGCGATAAACCATATGAACGGGCGCGCTCTTGCGCCCGTTTTCATTTGCGCGGAAAATGGTGTCCTTAAGTTGGAGTAGGCATGCCTGTAGAAATGACGGCCAGTGAGGCGCTGGGCCTGTGGCAGAAGGTGACGCTCGAACAGGTGCGCCGCGACGAGCCGGACCTGACGCTGCGTCAACTGTCGATCCTGCTGCATGTCTACATGGTGCCGCCACCGCATACCGTGCGCGGACTTGCGGCAACGCTCAGCGTTACCAAGCCGGTCATCACCCGCGCGCTCGATACGATGGGGGCGATGGCATTGATCGACCGGGTCCGCGACGAGCGCGATCGCCGCAATGTCGTCATCAAGCGCACGCTGGCCGGTGCACTCTATCTTGAAAAATTCGGCGATCTCGTCATCGACGAGGGCCGCAAGCTCACTCCCTGATTTGACCCCTGAGGCAGCATGACCAACACCCTCGATCGTCGTCTCCACGCATTCCGTCCCGACCTCGCCGATGAAGCCCTGCGGGGCCAAGTGGAGGCGCAACGTTTCACGGCTGGCGAACCCGCGCAGGTTACCGTGCCGGTAGCGGCGTTACGTCCCGCGCCCGATCTTGCCCGCGGCATTGATACAGAGCTTCTGATCGGTGAAACGGTGCGGGTTTTCGATCGTGCCGATGGTTGGGCCTGGGTTCAGGCGGACGAGGATGGTTATGTCGGATATCTTCCCGAAGCCCACATCGGCCCGGTTGATGAGGCGACCCATCTTGTCGTCGTGCCGCGCAGTTTCATCTATCCCGAGCCGGAACTGCGCAAGCCGCATGTCGGCGTGCTGTCCATGGGCAGCCGTATCAAGATCGTCGGCGAGGCGGAAACCCGCGGCAACCACTATCACGTCGTGGACAATGGTACGGCGGTCATGTCCGGCCATGTCCGCCCGGTCTCGGAGGTTCTGGAGGATTACGTGTCCGTTGCCACGCGTTTCATCGAGACACCTTATCTCTGGGGCGGCCGTTCCGGCATAGGTATCGACTGCTCCGGCCTCACCCAGCTTGCTCTTATGATGATCGGCCAAAAGTTTCCGCGTGATACCGATATGCAGGCCAAGGTGGGAACCGAGATTACGCGCGAGGAACTGCGTCGCGGCGATCTGGTTTTCTGGAAAGGCCATGTTGGTATCATGGAGGATGTGGAAACGCTTCTGCATGCCAATGGCCACACGATGACGGTGGCGCGCGAAAATCTCGAGGCGGCGGTCAAGCGGATCGGCTGGCTTTATGAACAGCCCACCGGTTATCGGCGGATCCTCTGATCGTTCGCGCTCGAGGCGCAGAGATCACGCGAACGTGGCGGCCGTGCTATGGCATCGGCCGCAATGCATCCTTATCTGTAGGGGCGGATACGGAGACTGATATGTTCAAAGGTGCCTGGATATTGCCGCTTGTGATGGTGCTGGTTCTTTTGCCGGCGCTTGCCCTCGCGCAGGATCGCGCTCCCACGTTCAAGGATCTGCCGGGCGTCGTGCCGGAGCAGAGCCGGGTAACGGCGGATAATGGTGATGCCGACGGCAACAATACCCGGTGCGAGTCGGGCATCGGTTACGTGCGCAATTATCGTGGCTGGCGTAACGACACCTTCGGTCGTGATTTTCCGACCCAGGTCTATCGCTGCGAAAGCAACGGCTTCACCTATACCGGTACAGACCTGCCGCCGAACCGGCCTTGGGTGCCGGGCATCAACCCGCATTTCCTGCCTGAAAACTGATTGTTTTGGATGAGCCGCGAGCCGTCAAAAATTAGAGCTGCGTAGGCGTCCACCGCGCCAGTTGGCTATGTCCTGTGCTGCAATTTTCCCAGGAATCCAAAGGATCCTAGGCGAGGGAAAATTCGGTAATTTTCAGGAGGAATGTAAGTCAGAGAGTTGCATGAAACTTCATGCGAAGCTGACCAAAACGCTTGTTTGCGTCTCGCATAGTCACCGGCCAATTGGCCGATAACTCTCTGATCTTAAATAGGAATGGTGCCCAGAAGAGGACTCGAACCTCCACACCCTTTCGGGTACCAGCACCTGAAGCTGGCGCGTCTACCAATTCCGCCATCTGGGCAACGAGGAGCGATGTACGGGGGCAGGCGGGGGAAGTCAACAGCGTTTTTGAACTTTCTGTGTCAGTCGCAAAAAAATTTGTGCGATGCGTCAGCCAGGGTTTTGAGAAGGCTCTTTTGGCTCCGGGTTTTCCCCATTTGCGGCCCGGTCGGTGTGGCCAAGATCGCGGTCCGGCCAGATCCTGTCCCGCAAGCGCTGCTTCAGTTCTTTTGGTCCGGGAAAGCCGCCGTCGCGCTTTCGTTCCCAGATCAGTTCGTCATTGCAGCGAATCTCGAAATTGCCGCCGGTGCCGGGAATGAGCGCCACTTCGCCGATATCCTGCCCAAAGGTTTGCAGCAGCTCCTGCGCCATCCAGCCGGCGCGCAGCAGCCAGTTGCACTGGGTGCAGTAGAGAATGGTGATGCGCGGGCGGGTGAGGGCGGTTTGGGTGTTTGTCGTGTCAGGCATGTCGAAACTCCTCGCCGACGGCGTCGATCAGAACAGGCTGCCCTGCTTGGGGGGCGTGGATGCTTTCTCGTCGGACGCTGCAGGCCTGGGGGCATGACGTTTTTTCGGCGCGGCCGCGCTCGCATCCACTGGCCCATCCTCGCCGGTCACGGCGGCAATACGGCCATCGGCAAATTCAACCGAAATCGCCTGTCCGGAGGAAATGCCAGCAGCGCGCGTCAGCGGTGCGTCGTCGTCGCCGCGGATCACCGCATAACCACGTTTCAGCACGTTCTTGTAGGATAGCGATTGCAGCACGCGGTCCTGCGCGGCAATCGAAGAATGCCGGCGCGCCATGGCGTGGCTGACGGCAGAATCGGCGCGCTGTGAAAGTGTCGTCACCCGCTGGCCTTCGCGCTGCAGCTGGCCGTTCAGGCGTGCGGGCAGGGATGCCAGCGATGCGGATGCTTTCGCTATGCGGCCATGTTCCTTCAGCAGTCGCCTTTCCAGCGTATTGTCAGCTCGCAAGACCTGTTCGGCGATATGGCGGCGCTGCGTTGCGATGCGGTTGGTCAGAATATCCAGCCGCAGTCCGGCGCTTGCCTGCTCGAATGTGCGGCGCTTGGCGATCGCGGTGCGTTCCAGCCCGCGCCCAAGTCCCGAAGCGGCTTCGTCGAAGCGACGGCGCGGCAGCGCCAGCAACTGGTCGAGTGAAGGCAGCGCTCGCATCAGCGAGCGCAGGAACTGGCGGCGATTGTCCATCTGGCGCGAGGCACTGCCGCGCAGCCGTGCAGCAAGGCCCGCCAACTGCGCTTCGAGATCAGCCTTGACCGGTACGGCCATTTCGGCAGCCCCTGTCGGCGTCGGTGCGCGCATGTCGGCGGCGTAATCGATCAGCGTCCAGTCGGTCTCGTGGCCGACGGCCGAAATCAGCGGAATACCGCTTTCGGCTGCCGCACGCACCACGGCCTCGTCGTTGAAACTCCACAGATCCTCCAGGCTGCCACCACCGCGCGCCACGATCAGCACGTCCGGGCGCAGTATCGGGCCACCGGGTTCGATCGCATTGAAACCGCGGATGGCGTTCGCCACCTCGTCGCCGGAGCCTTCGCCCTGCACCTTCACCGGCCAGACGATCACATGCACCGGAAAACGATCGGTGATGCGGTGGAGAATGTCGCGGATGACGGCGCCGGTCGGCGAGGTCACGACGCCGATCACCTGCGGCATGTAGGGCAGGGGGCGTTTGCGCGCCTGATCGAACAGTCCCTCGGCGCCGAGCTTGCGCTTGCGCTCCTCCAAAAGCGCCATCAGCGCGCCGGCGCCGGCCGGTTCCATTGCCTCGATAACGATCTGGTATTTGGACGAGCCGGGAAAAGTGGTGATCTTGCCGGTGGCGATCACTTCCATGCCCTCTTCGGGACGGAACTTTATCCGCGAAAACGAACCTTTCCAGATCACCGCATCGATACGCGCCCGGTCGTCCTTCAAGGAGAAATAGGCGTGGCCGGAAGAATGTGGGCCGCGATAGCCGGAAATTTCGCCGCGCACTCGCACATGGTCGAAAGCCGTCTCCACTGTCCGCTTGATGGAGCCGGACAGTTCGGAGACCGAAAACTCGGTCAGGTTGGAAGGCGAATCGGTTGCGGACATTCTGTTCATGCCGCGAAATTAGTGGGTTTTTAGCGCAAATCAAATCACCGGGCGATGACAGGGCGCAGTATTGGCCAGATGCATAGGGCCAAGTTTATGCCTGCGGGATGTGGATTGCTTCGAAATTGAAACATGCCGTTCAGCAACGGTTAAACCTAGTTTCAATCGACGAGAAATCGGATGGTGTCTCGGTAATCTTTCTTAGCAAGTTCGCCCTAGGCTTGCAGGCATAAAAAGAAAGTAACAGGAGATTATCAGTGCTGTTTCTTACCGCTGTCACTCTGGGCCTCACTGCCGCGATGCTGCGATCGGCCTTCTCCATAGCGCTCGTTGCTGTGCTCATCATTGGCGCATTTGGCGCTGCCGCGTTGACCGGGCCTGTGTCCTTCATTGATCTCGCCGTGGTTCTCGGCGGCTACAATATCGGCATTTTTGGCCTTGTTGCCGGCATGCTGGTGTTTTCCCGCCGCACCGCGGAAGCCTGATCGCCGCAACCCTCCGCTATCGAGGGGACGGGCTTGATTGTCGTCCAAACAAAAAAAGACCCGAAAACCGTCCGCGGTTTTCGGGTCTTTTTGTTTGTTGATCATTGACCGTTGAAGCGGAAGAACTTGAAGCCGTTCGGATCAGGAGATGGCAGCGGTTCGAGATATGCCGGCACATTGCCACCCGCCAGCGCCGCATAAAGGCCGTCCGGTTTCATGGCGATGAGGTTTTCTGTCTGCGGGTCGTTCTTGCAGAAGGCCAGATAGGATGCACCGGCACCGCGGAAAAATGCTTCGGCTTCGGAAGGCGTGGCCAAGCCGATATGCAGTTCTGTCAGCATGCCGCCCTGATTGCGGTGATAGGGAGCGGCGATCGCCCGGTGATGGGTAAAGCGCAGGATTTCCGCACCGCTGTTGGAAGGCGAGACGACAAGACCCGGAGGCAGAGCTGCCAGTGCCTGCCATTCGGCTGGGCTACCGCATTCGCCAAGCTCCGCGCTCGGTGTTCCGGATTTCGAAACGGCGGTGAGATCGAACGAATTGCGCACGCCCTCCTGCGCCACGATGCCGAAAAATCCCCAGATGACCGGCACGGATGCCAGCACCCCGAGAATATAGGCAAGGCCGGTATTCATGTTTTCCGGTTCCTTGGCCGCGTGCTGCCTCAGCCCGGTAATCACCACTGCCAGCGGCAGGATGCTCAATGCATTGGCGAAGAAGGAGGAACGCAGCTGGATCAGCGCCACGCCCCAGGCGGTGGCGATCAGCGCCAGCATGATCAGGTGAAACTCGGTTCGTTCACCACGGATGATCTCGAAACCGCAGACAGCGAGGGCGAACAGGCCGACGGCATAAAAATAGCCGACCATGTAGGGTTCCTTGCGCATCTCGCCGAAAATGGACTGTGCTTCGGTAACGCTGTTCAGCCAAAGCTTGACGAGCATCGGGTCAAGATTGGCGAGCGGGCTGCCGAGGCATTCCGGTGCGATCAGCTTTGTTGCAAGAAGAACCACGATACCGAGCACCAGCATTGCGCCGAACCGTAATCCCACACCGCTGCGGGCCGGCAGCAGGCTGCAAAGGAAGAGCCCGGCACCGCCGAGCGCAGTCGGCGCCTGGAAACCGAGGGAAAGGTTGTCGCAGGTCACCGTCGAATAAAGCTGCGGTGGCACAGTGGCGAGAAACGCAGCTGTGATCGACAGGGCCAGTGAAAGACCGAACGCGCGGGCCGCGTGGCGAAAACTGTTGCCGTGCCAGACCCATTGCAGGGTCACGCAAAGGCAGGCAATCGCAACCATCGGAACGGTTTCGGCACCGATCGCAATGGCGAGCGCCGCGGCAACACCCGCGATCGCATAGCTTCGCGTCTGATGGAGAGGATCGACCAGCATCGCGGCGATCGTCATGATCAGAACCAATTGAACATTGTGGTGGTCGATCGAGCCGGGATGAAAACGGATCGATGTGTAGACGTAAATCGAGGCAAGCCCGAGCGCGATATGGACGGTCGCACCGGTGCCGACGCGGCGGGCGGCGATGCCGACTGCGACGAGAAGCAAAACGGCCGTCGACACCGGCCAGATGGCAAGGGCAATGGCCTCGGCCTGCGGGTCTGCAACGAACAGTGAAAAGAAGCGGATCATCGCGCCGATCGGCAGGTCGATGAAGCGCGACCAGTGCATCAATGTTCCGCCATCGAGACCCAGCCGATACTGGTGCGTATCGAACCAGCCCTGACCGGAAAACCAGTCGCGGATTTCCACCAGCCGCATGATGTCGTCATTGTCCTGGCCGACATAATCCGTGGCATTCGGCAGCTTCGTCACCAGAATGGCGATGACCACGGCAAGGCAATAAAATACGAGCGGTCGCAACACGGTCGTTCGCGCCGGCTGTCCCATCAGGTCGCCGCCGTTTTTGCTCGCCATTAAAGTCGTCATCGTCGTCCCGCATGTTTTTAACTGGACGAAACCTAGATTTAACCTTCTCAAGAAATAGTAAAATCTCCGCAGTCGGAGCGTCTTTCCGATGATTTACCGGTGTATCGAGTGGAAATCATGGACGAAACCATCAGCAGTGACCTCGAGATCGCTGTCCTCCTGCCGTGCTACAATGAAGCAACCACCATCGCGTCAGTCGTGCGCGGGTTTCGCGAAACCCTGCCGAACGCGAGAATCTACGTCTACGACAACAATTCCACCGATGGTACGGCATTGCAGGCCATGCTCGCCGGCGCCCATGTCATGCGTGAACGCCGCCAGGGCAAGGGTTATGTCGTGCGCCGCATGTTCGCCGATATCGAAGCCGATATCTACATCATGGCCGATGGCGACGGCACCTATGCGCCGGCGGATTCCGAAGAGCTCATCCGCACGATGCTGAGCGAACGCGCCGACATGGTGGTCGGCACACGCCGTGGCGTGCATGACGATGCCGGCCGTCAGGGGCATGCCGCCGGCAACCGTCTCTTCAATATCCTCTATCGCTCGATGTTCGGTCGCGATTTCACCGATATCTTTTCCGGTTACCGGGTGTTTTCGCGCCGTTTCGTCAAAAGCTTTCCGGCCGTTTCAGGTGGTTTCGAGATCGAGACGGAAATGTCCGTGCATGCCTCGCGCCTGAAACTGCCGGTCACCGAACTGGAATTGGATTACGGCCGCCGCCCGGAAGGCTCGCATTCCAAACTTTCGACCTATCGTGACGGCGCAAAAATCCTCTGGATGTTTGCCATGCTGATGAAGGAAACCCGCCCCTTCGCCTTTTTCGGCGCCATCAGTGCCGCGATTTTTGCGGTCAGCCTCGCCTTCATGGCGCCTGTGCTTGCAGAATATTTCGAGACTGGTCTCGTCAGCCGCATGCCCACATGGATGCTCTCCATGTCGCTTCTCATGGTATCGCTGCTGATCTTTACCGCCGGCCTGATCCTCGATTCCGTCTCGCGTGGCCGGGCCGAGCAGTTGCGCATCCATTACATGGGCCTAAATGCGCGTCCTCCACGTTTCTATCGCGATGCGCCGTCCTTCGTGAAAGTACCGGAAGAGGTTGTGAAGGCCGAACCCAAGCGGCGTGGTCGCCCGGGTGCCTCTGCGGCATGAAGCGTTTTCTGCGTTTCATGGCGGTCGGCGGCATCGGCTTCGTGGTCGATGCCGGCGTGACACTTGGGCTTCTCGCGACGGGCCTTTTCGGCCCGTTCACGGCGCGCGCCATTGCGATCGTGCTGGCGCTTGCCTGTACCTGGTTCTGCAACCGCAATTTCACCTTCGGCAAATCCGGTCACCACGTGGTGCGCGAAGGCGTGCTTTATGGTTCGGTCGGCATCACCTCGTCGCTGCTCAATTACGCGATCTATTCCGGTCTGCTGATCAGCTTCGAGATGCTTCGGCCAATTTTTGCGCTGATCCTCGCATCCGCTTCGGCCACGCTTTACAGCTATTTCGGTTACGCCCGCTTCGTCTTTCGCCGCCGTCATTGAGCTCTGGTCAGACCGTCTCCCAGCCATCCTTGTCGCTGGCCCGGTAGATCGCGTCGATGAAACGTTGGTTCCGCAGCGAGTTTTCCAGCGTCACCACTTCGGTCTTTTGCCCTGATGCAGCACTGGCAAAGGCTTCGGCCTGCCGTTTATATTGGCGGCTGTCCTGAAAACGGAAGATCTGCGAGACATCGTGTTTCTGGTTGGTGAGTTCGATTTCTTCCGCGCCCCATCGGTCGGCATTGAACGGTGATTTCACCTCGATGAAACCTTCCGTGCCGTGAAACACCATCACCTGCCGGTTGGCCATCTGGGTGGCGACATAAAAGGACATGTCGAACGAGCCGAAATCGGCCTTCACGCTGGAATAGATGTCGGTGCCGAATTCCGGGTCGCGTTCGGTGGTCGCCTGAACCTTGAGCGGTTCCTTGCCCGTCGCCATGCGGGTCGCCATCGCCGGGTAAACGCCGATATCCGGCAGACCGCCGCCGCCGAGTTCAGGGATATTGCGCATATTGCCCGGGTCGCGGTTGAAATAGGTGAAGGCTCCCTGCACGTGTTTCAACGTGCCGATCGCACCTTCCGACAGAAGCGCCCGCACCTTATGCCAGACCGGCGCATAGGCGATCATGAAGGCCTCGCAGATCAGCACCTTGTTGGCATCGCGCGCCGCAATCAGCCGTTTAATCTCGTCTGCCTTCAATGCGATCGGCTTTTCGCAGAGAACATGTTTCCCTGCTTCGGCCGCTTTGATCGTCCATTCCACATGCTGGCTGGTCGGCAGCGGAATATAGACGGCATCAATGACATCGGATGCCAGCATCTCCTCATAGGAGCCGAATGCATGCGGCACGGAAAACCTGTCGGCCATCGTACGCGCTCGTGCACGGTCACGGCTGGCGATCGCAGTGACCACGCAGTTTTCCGCGTCCTGAATGGCAGGCACGACCGCAGTCTGGCCTATCTTGGCGGTGGACAGAATTCCGAAACGCAGCATTGCTCTCTCCTCTTCAGATGCGGAGCGCAGATTAGGGTGACAATTCCCGCGCTTCAATGTCGCTTTGCCGCATTTCCGAAAAAGCCTGCCCCACTCAAACTATTTGATGGCATCCCATTGATGTTGGAGTAACCTGCCGTTCCCACCGTAAATCCCACCACCCGAAAATCTGGAGAATGTCATGGAGTTGCGTAAACTCGGCCGCACGGGCCTTTCCGTTTCACCCGTTGTGTTCGGCGGTAACGTCTTTGGCTGGACGGCCGACGAAAAGACCTCCTTCGATCTGCTCGACCGCTTTTTTGAAGCCGGCTTCAACACGATCGATACGGCGGATGTCTATTCGAAATGGGTGGATGGCCATTCCGGCGGCGAAAGCGAAACGGTCATCGGCAAATGGCTGAAGCGCGGCACGGTCGCACGCGACAAGGCGATCATCGTCACCAAGGTCGGCCACCCATCCATGGATGACCGCAAGCTGAAGGCGAGCTGGATTGCCGAGGCTGTCGACAAGTCGTTGGCTCGCCTGCAGACGGATTATATCGATCTCTACCTGTCGCATTTCCCCGACGACAGCACGCCGCATGAAGAAACGTTGAGCGCCTTCCAGAAATTGAAGGATGCCGGCAAAGTCCGTTCCATCGGCTGCTCCAATTTCAGCGCCGAACAGTTGAAGGCCTCGCTCGAGGCAGCGGAAAAGAATGGCCTGCCGCGTTACGATGTGCTGCAGCCGGAATACAATCTCTATACCCGCGAAAAATTCGAGGGCGCGTTGGCCGATCTCTGCATTGCCGAAGACATCGGCGTGATCAGCTATTATGCGCTCGCCGCCGGCTTCCTGACGGGCAAATACCGCAAGCCGGAAGACGCGCAAGGCAAGGCGCGTGGCTATCGCATTCCTGATTACATCAACGACAAGGGTCTGAAAATTCTGGCCGCACTCGACCAGGTGTCGGCGGAGACCGGTGCCAGCCTCGCCGCGATCGCCATCGCCTGGGCCGGTAGCCGGCCGGGTATCACCGCGCCGATTGCCAGTGCCACCAGCCTGAACCAGCTCGATGCCATTATCGCCGCTGGTAGGCTTGAACTGACCGATGCACAGATGAAACTGCTCAACGAAGCCGGCTGACGGTTTGGTGCGGCACGTTTTCGTGAAGGATGGCGCGGTTTGACGCCCGCGCCTTGCCTCCTACATGAATAGCTCTCGGCGCTCGCCGATTTTTTCACGTTACCGATATTGGAGACCATCATGGACAACCGCTCGCTCGGCCGCACCGGACTTTCCATCTCGCCCGTCGTTTTCGGCGGCAACGTGTTTGGCTGGACGGCTGACGAGAAAACCTCGTTCGAGTTGCTCGACAAGTTTTTCGATGCGGGGTTCAACACTGTCGATACCGCCGATTGCTACTCCGGCTGGGTGCCGGGCAATGAAGGCGGTGAATCCGAGACCATCATCGGCAAGTGGCTGAAGCAGTCCGGTCGTTCGCGTGACAAGGCGATCGTCATCACCAAGGTCGGCTCCACGCCGCAGGGTTCCGCCATGGAAGGCGGCCTTGGCCGGGCGCGGGTGATCGAAAAGGTGGAAGACTCTTTGCGCCGTCTGCAGGCCGATTATATCGATCTCTACCTTTCCCATTGGCCGGACCCGAAAACGCCACATGAGGAAACGCTGTCCGCCTTCGCTACGCTGAAGGAACAGGGGAAAATCCGCGCCATCGGCTGCTCGAATTTTGACGCTGCCCAGTTGCAGGCATCATTCGATGCGGCCGAAAAAGCCGGCCTGCCACGTTATGATGTGCTGGAGCCGGAATATAATCTCTATGACCGCGCCGGTTTCGATGGTGCCCTTGCCGATCTCTGCAAGGCGAAGGATATCGGTGTCATCACCTATTTCAGCCTCGCTTCCGGCTTTCTGACCGGCAAATACAAAAGCAAGGCCGAGGCAGAGACCAACCCGAACCGCGGCGGAATGGTTGCACGATATTTCGACGAGCGCGGCACCCGCATCTTGTCCGCGCTCGATGAAGTGGCGGCCGAAACCCATTCGCAGCCGGCGTCCGTAGCGCTTGCCTGGATCGCCCAGCGCCCCGGCGTCACCGCACCGATCGCCAGCGCCACCAGCGCCCGCCAGCTGGAAACCATGATCGCCGCCGGCAATCTGAAACTGTCGGGCCAGCAGATGCAACAGCTGAACGACGCCAGCGCCTGATCACGATCGATGACAACCGGACGGGCTACGAAGGTCCGTCCTTGCAATTCCGGAGAATTTTCATGCACACGCGCAAACTCGGCAAAGATCTCACCGTATCGGCCATCGGCCTTGGCTGCATGGGCATGAGCCACGCCTATGGCGGTCAGGACGAGGCGACCTCGATCAAAACCCTGCACCGCGCCGTCGAGCTCGGCGTGAATTTTTTCGATACGGCGGAAGTCTATGGTCCCTTCGTCAACGAGGAACTGGTCGGCAAGGCGCTGAAACCGCATCGAGACAAGGTGGTGATCGCGACAAAGTTCGGTTTCACAATCGATCAGGACAAGCGCGATGCCAGCGCCATGTCCGGCCTCGACAGCCGCCCCGAACATGTCCGCGAGGTTGCCGAAGCTTCGCTGAAGCGGCTCGGCATCGAGGTGATCGACCTGTTCTACCAGCACCGCGTCGATCCGAATGTGCCGATCGAGGATACGGTCGGTGCCATGGCGGATCTGGTGAAGGAAGGCAAGGTGCGGGCACTCGGCCTCTCCGAAGCAAGCAGCGATATCATGCGTCGTGCCCACGCAGTGCATCCGATCTCGGCGCTGCAATCCGAATATTCGCTCTGGACGCGCGATCCGGAAGGCGACATCCTCGATACCTGCCGCGAACTCGGCATCGGTTTCGTGCCCTTCAGCCCGCTCGGCCGCGGGTTCCTGACTGGCAAGATCAAGAGCACGGCAGAGATGTCGGACGGTGACATGCGCCGTGGCCTGCCAAGGTTCGAAGCGGAAAATCTGGAAGCCAATCTGGCGCTGGTGCGGTTGGTTGAACAGATGGCGGAGACCAAGGGCATCACCGCCGCCCAGCTTGCGCTCGCCTGGGTTCTCGCCAAGGGCGATTTCATCGTGCCGATTCCGGGTGCGCGAAAAATCCCCAATCTGGAGCAGAATGCAGCGGCTGCCGACGTGGTGCTCAGCGCTGACGAGGTGCAAAAACTCGACGACATGCTGGCACCGGAAAAGATTGCCGGTGCACGTTATGCCGCACAGGCCATGGCTTGGACGCCGAAAAAATAGCTATCGCCGTAGTTCAGCAAACCCCTCATACCACTCGGAATGGTCAGCTTCATGGTTGGCCATTCCGGCCTTGGTCAGCACGCCGCGTGGGGCGACATAACTCATGATCCGACGCACTGGGCGTTCGTGCCACTGGATGTTGAAGGCCCATAGCTTTGGAAAGAAACACAGCGATGCATAGGGCAGGTGGTCATGGATCCACCATGCCATCCTCTGCCAGTCACCTTCCCGGTCATGATTGTCGATCAGCCACGGCACGACGACACAGGCCGTCGCGCCAATAAAACCGTCTGCATCACGCCGGTCCCAGATATGGTCGGCGGCGGTGGCTGCATTGGTGGAACAGTTGAGATTGTTGCGGTTGCCGAATTCGTTGACCTCAGGCGAGCGGTAACCGGAGCGGATATGCAGGCGTCCGAACGTGGCCTGCAGCGGCTCCAGCAGTTCATCGCACAGATGTTTTCCGGCCTCGACGGCAAGGTCGGGATCTTCAGGAATGTTGGGAATGCGATAAAAATCGGCGATCTCTTAATGCAGGAAATCGCGCAGGAAAAAGCTCTTCGACAGCCGCATCCGGCCAAGCTCTTCCAGCCCCTTCATAGAATTCGGCTTGCGCATGATGGCCCCCGGCTGGCGTCGCTGGACGGCAGCGTAAGGCGGTTACCGGCAATAGAAAAGGCCCGGAACGCTGGCGCATCCGGGCCTCGACTTGTTGGGGCGGAAATCCGTCAGAGCTTGCCGTTGCGCTGCTGGATCATCATGAACGTGTCATAACTGTATTCGGCGATTTGCGCCCAGAGATAACCGTCGCGCTTGAACGCCTGCTGGCTGTCAAAGATTTTCTTGAAGGCAGGGTTTTTTGCCGAGATTTCAGCGTAGGTTTCCTGTGCCGCCTTGTAGCTGGCGTCGAGAATGTCCTGGCTGAACGGTTTCAGCACTGCACCTTCGGCAACAAGCTGTTTCAATGCCTTGGCATTGTGCGCATCGTATTTCGCCAGCATGTTCATGTTGGCATTGGCGCAGGCATCCTTGAGCATGCGCTGGTAGGCTTTCGGCAGGCCATTGAACTTGTTGAGGTTGAAGAAGGCGTGAACCGTCGGGCCGCCTTCCCACCATGCCGGGTAATAGTAATATTTGGCGACCTTCACGAAACCGAGCTTCTGGTCGTCATAGGGGCCGACAAATTCGGTGGCGTCGATCGTGCCCTTTTCGAGTGCGGCATAGACATCGCCGCCGGCGATCTGCTGCGGGGTGACGCCGAGCTTGCTCATCACCTGACCGGTCAGGCCGGCAATGCGCATTTTCAGACCCTTGAGGTCGTCGATCGTCTTGATTTCCTTGCGAAACCAGCCGCCCATCTGGGCACCGGTATTGCCGGCCGGCAGGGCATAAAGGCCGTGGCCGGAGAGGAATTCGTTGAGCAGATCGTTACCACCGCCAACTGCGAACCAGGAATTTGTCAGGCGCGCATTGAGGCCGAAGGGGATGGCCGTGCCAAGCGCGAATGTCGGGTCCTTGCCGACGTAGTAGTAGGAGCAGGTATGCGCCATCTCGACCGTGCCGGCGGCCACCGCATCGGCAGCCTGCAGGGCAGGCACGATTTCACCGGCGGCATAGGCGTCGATCCGGAACTTGCCGTCAGACGCTTCATTCACACTGGCGGCGATCTCGGTCGCGGCGCCGTAAATGATGTCGAGGCTTTTCGGGAAGGACGAGGTCAGGCGCCAGGTTACCTGTGGGCTTTCCTGGGCAATCGCAGGCGCTGCCAAGGTCGCTGCGGCCACCGCACCTGTGCCGGCGGCACCGGCCTTGCGGAAAAACGAGCGGCGGTTGAGGGGCGGGTTGTCGGTCGAATTCGTCATGGTTTCGCATATCCTCCAAATGCTGATGCGCGCCATAATGGTTTGTTGCGCGCCATGCAAGTTTGGCATTTGCGAACTTTCGCAAAGCCTGAAGTTTTGTTTCCGAAAGTTGCGTCAAAGCCGCTGTTTGGGTTTTTCCGTCACTGGTTACCTGAAGATGGTTGCTTTTTGGTTTTGTCGGTTTAGAATTAGAATAATTCTAAACAAAGGTTTTTCGATGTTCGGCCGACTGTCATTCTCACGCAAGCGCAGCTTCAACTCCCTGAGCGAAGAGGAAATCCTCGCGCTCGCCATCGCCTCGGAAGAGGAGGATGCACGCATCTATCTGAGTTACGCCGATAGCCTGAGGGACAATGCGCCCGCCTCGGCAAAAGTGTTCGAGGATATGGCCGAGGTCGAGCAGGCGCATCGGAACATGTTGATTTCCCAGTTCCGTCAGCGGTTTGGCGAGCGCATTCCGTTGATCCGGCGCGAGCATGTCAGTGGGTTTTACGAGCGACAGCCCGACTGGCTGATCAAGAATTTGGCCCTGGAAAAGATCAGGGATCAGGCGGAAGCGATGGAGGCCCAAGCCTTTCGTTTTTACACCGAGGCGACCAAGCGCGTCACCGATGCCTCGACACGGCAATTGCTGGGCGATCTGGCTTTGGCCGAACAGGGCCATGGCGATATCGCCGCCATGCTGGAGGAAAAGCATGCGCCGGACGATGTGAAGTCGACCGAGGACGAAAATGCTCACCGGCAATTCGTGCTGACCTATGTGCAGCCGGGTTTGGCCGGGCTTATGGATGGATCGGTCTCGACACTGGCGCCGATCTTTGCCGCCGCCTTTGCCACCGGCGATACATGGTCCACCTTCCTGATCGGCCTGTCGGCTTCGGTCGGTGCCGGCATTTCCATGGGTTTTACAGAAGCGGCGCATGACGATGGAAAGATTTCCGGGCGCGGTTCACCGCTCAAGCGTGGCCTTGCATCGGGCATCATGACGGCGATCGGCGGCCTCGGTCATACGCTGCCATATCTCATCCCGGACTTCTGGACGGCAACTGCGATCGCCGCCATCGTTGTTTTCCTGGAGCTCTGGGCGATCGCCTTCATCCAGAACCGCTATATGGAAACGCCGTTTTTGCGTGCCGTGTTTCAGGTCGTGTTGGGTGGCTCGCTGGTTCTGGCGGCGGGCATTCTGATCGGGAGTGGGTGAGGCGCGGTCGGGCGAAGCCCGAGCAATCGATCCAGTGGATCGATTGCAGCGCCGAACGCCCTGAGCCAAAGCGAAGGGCCGGGATAGGGTGCATCATATAAAATGTAAAGCCACACCTGTCAGTCGTCCATAACGAGAGGCCCGCCGCGGATAACCGGGCGGGCCTTGTTCGTCTCAACTGAGGTGCAGATTTTACCGCAGTGCGCCAACCACCACATCGCGGCCGTCTTCGATTGTCACCCAGCGGCCGGTATCGAACGATGCCTGGCGCTTGAGGAACGTGTAGTCGGTGTCCGACCAGAGCTTTACGTCCGAGTTGAGGTTGTCGAGGATGAAGTCACCCTTGGATGTACGCACCGTCAGCACCGCATGGCCTTCGCCATCGGGCTTGCGCACCACGGTGATCAGCAGGTCGGAAAGGGCGAAGCCGCGCTCGGAAAGTTCCTTGCGCTTCTGCAGCGCATAGTCTTCGCAGTCGCCGGCATCGACCGGATATTCCCAATATTCCTCACGGCCATAAACCTGCATGTCGGTGCGGGCCATGATGCGGTCGTTGACGGAAGAATTGACGTCGTGAATGGCGTTCCAGCCGTAGTCGGTCACCTTGGGTGCGGGCGCCGGGCGGGTGCGGACCGTGCATTCGTCTTCATGACGCTGGCAGAATTCGTAATGACCGATAGGCTGTGACGTGACCGAACCCGTAACCATGCTGGCCAGGGTTTTCGGAGCCGGAATGGCGGAAGTTGCCGATGCGAACGTGACCCCGAGGATCACGGCCAGAAACCGTACCTTCACTGCAAACGTCATATGCCCGTCCTTCAAATTCTTAACGAAAGGTTAAGAGCCTGACGGGCGCAGAGTCAATTATTACCAATCCGTAAACATGTAACTATCGGCGTTTATGGTTAAGATCGATGCATTTCAGTATCAGCTTATTTTTCAGCCCTCATTTATCATATTCGCCAATGTGGAGCGCAGCTTGTGCAGGTCCTGCGGGCGGGACAGGCGATGGTCGCCGTCGCGGATAAGGGTAAGGACGACGTCGTCGGCGGGCAGGAATTCGATGAGTTTCAAGACGTGCTGATAGGGCACGTCGGCATCCTTCATGCCCTGCAGGATGTGCACCGGGCAGCCGGTCTCTGTGATGCCGGTCAAAACGCGGTTTTTGGCACCGTCCTCCATGAGGGCACGGGTAAAGATGTTCGGCTCGGGGCTGTATTCGGAAAATTCCTCGAAATAGCCGCGTTCGGACAGCGACTGGCGTTCCTTGTCCGTCAGCGCCGGCTCGATCAGGTCATGGGTGAAGTCCGGGGCAGGGGCTATCAGAACCAGGCCGTCGACCTTGGGGCCTTTGCCGCGGCGTGCCAGTTCCTGCACCATGCGCAATGCAATCCAGCCGCCCATCGAGGAGCCGACGAGGATGACGTGTTCTGGCGTGATGTGATCGACCACGGCAATCGATTCCTCCAGCCAGCGGGAAATCGTGCCGTCGTTGAAGTTGCCGCCGGATTGGCCATGGCCGGAATAATCCAGCCGCAGTGCAGCGATACCGTGTTCGGCGGCCACCGCATCCATTTCCATGGCCTTGGTACCGCTCATGTCGGAACGATAGCCGCCAAGCCACACGAGGGTCGGAGCATCCGCGCGCGCAGCTGGCCGGTGCGCATAGGCGATCTCGCGGGCGCCGTCGTCTGCGCCGACCGTCAGGCGACCTGTCTGTTCCTGTGCCGTGGCGACCATTGCTTGCTCCTTGTATTATTCCTATCTGTATTGTGCGGCGCTTATAGCCGCGTCGCCATAAAACATATAGATGACGTGCCAACGGCAGGTGATCTTTCCGGCGCAGTATGCTATTGACTTCGCCGCGTCGATGACGACATTGGCCCGCAATTGCAAATGCGACGCTAATGCTCGCCACCGCAAACTTGAAAAAATTCAGGAGTACACGACCATTCGCAGACCTTTCAAAGCCGATGCCCCCGTCAAGGAGGGCCCGCGCTCCAACCGGGAAATCCGTGTTCCCAGGGTCCAGCTTATCGATGCCGAAGGCCAGAATCTCGGTGACATCCCCACTGACCAGGCCCTCAAGATGGCCGAGGAAGCAGGGCTCGACCTCGTAGAGATCTCGCCCAACAACGACCCGCCGGTTTGCAAGATCCTTGATCTTGGCAAGCTGAAATACGCCAACCAGAAGAAGGCGGCGGAAGCGCGCAAGAAACAGAAGATCGTCGAGATCAAAGAAATCAAGATGCGCCCGAACATCGACACCCATGACTATGAGGTGAAGATGAAGGCAATCCTGCGTTTCTTCGAAGACGGCGACAAGGTTCGTGTGACGCTGCGTTTCCGTGGTCGCGAAATGGCGCACCAGGAACTCGGCATGAAGCTGCTGCTTCAGGTCAAGGAAGAAACGGCGGAGATCGCCAAGGTGGAAGCCGAGCCCAAGCTCGAAGGCCGCCAGATGATGATGGTGCTGGCGCCCCGTTAAGGCGCCTCCACTCCACTTTCGCCGAGACTGGCCGCTATCCGGCGCGCCATAGCCCGCCAATGCGGGCTTTTCGGCAGTTTCACCCATTGCGCTTTTGATCGGACTATGGTTATAAGCGCGCGTCCGAACGGTCCGGCAGGGCATGCCGTGGCCGTTGTTAATGCTTGAACCAGCCTCGTCTGCTGGTTTGATACAAAACTGGAGTAGCAAAATGCCCAAGATGAAGACGAAATCCGCTGCCAAGAAGCGGTTCAAGGTTACGGCGACCGGTAAGGTCGTTGCCGCCGCTGCTGGCAAGCGCCACGGCATGATCAAGCGTTCCAACAAGTTCATCCGCGATGCTCGCGGCACGATGATCCTCGCTGAGCCGGATGGCAAGAAGGTTATCAAGAACTACCTGCCGAACGGTCTTTAAGACTAATCGACACCTGGAACAGTTTTAAGGAGATCATGACATGGCACGCGTAAAACGTGGCGTAACTTCCCGCGCCAAGCACACCAAGACACTCAAGGCAGCCAAGGGCTTCTACGGCCGCCGCAAGAATACGATCCGCGCCGCAAAGGCTGCTGTTGATCGTTCGCGTCAGTTCGCTACCCGCGACCGTAAGGTCAAGAAGCGTAATTTCCGCGCTCTGTGGATCCAGCGTATCAACGCTGCTGTCCGCGAATCCGGCCTGACCTACGGCCGCTTCATCGACGGCCTCAACAAGGCTGGCATCGAAGTTGACCGCAAGGTTCTGTCCGACATGGCTATCCATGAGCCGGAAGCATTCGGTGCTCTGGTTGCTGCCTCGAAGAAGGCTCTGGACTACCTCAAGGACGCCGGCACCAAGAACGAATTTGAAAGCGCAGTTAAGTAAGCGCTGGACTTTTTCTGAACCAAAAAGACCCGCGCGGCGTTGCTGCGCGGGTTTTTGTTTTTCCGGGCCATGGCCGGATTTGGACACAGGTGTTGAGGAGCGCCCAAGTGCCGGATGACGTCATTGATATGGGAAGCGAGCCGCAACTGCCCGTCGAAGACATTGCGCCGCTGCTGGCGGCGCTTGTATCGGATCGCGAGCGGGTGCAATCCATTTCGCTTTCCTGTGGTACGGTATGGATCAAACGCCACGGCAATAAAGGGCGGCGCGCGGCTATTGCTTTGCAGACAGCACTTGCCCGGTTGTTTCGGCTCCCTTTCATGCGCCCGTCACCGGCTGAGACCGGAGAAGGCATGGTCGCGCGCGATTTGCGTCGCATGACCAGATTTGCCGACAGCAATATTCCGACTGCATCCATCCTCTATGCATCCGGCAGTGCCATCGTAATGAGTGATGTCGCGCCGACGGTGCAGGACAGGCTGTGGCATTTGCGAACCGGCAATCCGGCGGCGCATGATGATCTTCTGGTGTTCTGTTGTGCCGAGCTTGGCCGGCTGCATGCCTTGGGGCTATGCCATGGCAGGCCGTTTCCGCGCGACATGTTCGAGAAAGACCGGCGCATCGGTTACATCGATTTCGAGGAAGAGCCGGAGGTGGTGATGCCGCTCGCCACCGCGCAGGCGCGTGATCTCTGGTTGTTTTTCCTGCAGCTCAGCGACCGCGCGATCGAACGTTCGCAGGTGCAGGATCGTGCCTATTCGGCCTGGGCTGCCACCGCGCCGCCGGCCGCAATTGCCGAACTGCGCGCCATGACGCGCTTCCTGGCGCGCTTTTTATGGCTTGCCCGGTTGATTGGCCGGATTCACATGGGTAGAGATTTGCGACAATTCATCTTGGCCACATCTTATCTGGCAACGATACATCAAGGCTGACACGGCCGAAAAGCAGGACATCATGACCGAACTCGAAACATTGAAGAGCGCGCTTCTGGCGGAGATCGCCGGTGCGGGCGATGAAGCGGCCATCGAAGCCGTGCGTGTGTCTGCGCTTGGCAAGAAGGGTTCGGTTTCCGAACTGCTGAAGACGCTCGGCTCGATGACGCCGGAAGAGCGCCAGAATCGCGGCGCCGCCATCAACGCGCTGAAGACCGAGATCACCGATGCGATCACCGAGCGCAAGACGCTGCTCAAGGACGCAGCGATCGATGCACGCCTGAAGGCGGAGACGCTGGATGTGTCACTGCCGGTGCGCTCCTCCCCGGCAGAGCGTGGCCGTATCCACCCGATCAGCCAGATCACCGACGAGATCACCGCCATCTTCGCCGACATGGGCTTCTCCATCGCCGAAGGGCCGGATGTCGAAACCGACTATTACAATTTCACCGCCCTGAATTTCCCCGAGGGTCATCCGGCCCGTGAAATGCACGACACCTTCTTCTTCCAGCCGGACGAAAAGGGCGAGCGCAAGGTTTTGCGCACCCATACGTCGCCTGTGCAGGTGCGCACCATGGAAGCGCAGGAGCCGCCGATCCGCATCGTCATTCCCGGCAAGACCTATCGCCAGGATAGCGACGCCACGCATTCGCCGATGTTCCATCAGGTCGAAGGCCTCGTCATCGACAAGAAGGCGCATGTCGGCAACCTGCGCTGGGTTCTGGAAGAATTCTGCAAGACCTTCTTCGAGGTGGACAGCGTCGTCATGCGTTTCCGCCCGTCTTTCTTCCCGTTCACCGAGCCGTCCTTCGAAGTGGACATCCAGTGCGACCGTTCCGGCCCGATCGTGAAGTTCGGCGAGGGCACCGACTGGATGGAAATCCTCGGCTGCGGCATGGTTCATCCGAACGTGCTGCGCTCCGGTGGTCTCGATCCGGACGAGTATCAGGGTTTTGCCTGGGGCATGGGTCTCGATCGTATCGCCATGCTGAAATACGGCATGCCGGACCTGCGCGACTTCTTCAACGCCGACGTGCGCTGGATGAACCATTACGGTTTCCGCCCGCTCGACATGCCGACCCTGTTCGGCGGCCTCAGCCAGTAATTTGAGCGCGTAAGCGAAGGATCAAACACAATGAAATTCACGCTTTCCTGGCTCAAGGATCATCTTGAGACCGACGCCACCCTCGATCAGATCTGCGAGCGCCTGACGGCGATCGGTCTCGAAGTCGAGGATGTCGATGACAAGGCGGCCTACAAGCCCTTCGTCATCGCCAAGGTTCTGTCGGCGGAAAAACACCCTGAAGCCGACCGCCTCAAGGTTCTGTCGGTCGATGCCGGTCCTGACGTCAATGGCGGCAAGCCGCTGCAGATCGTCTGTGGCGCGCCGAATGCCCGCGCCGGTCTGGTCGGTGCGCTCGCGCGTCCGGGTGATTACGTTCCGGGCATCGATGTGACGCTGTCGGTCGGAAAAATCCGCGGTGTCGAAAGCCACGGTATGATGTGCTCGGAAAAAGAGCTCAACATGTCAGAAGACCATAACGGCATTATCGATCTGCCGCAGGATGCGCCGATCGGCACGTCTTTCGCGACCTATGCCGGTCTCGACGATCCGATGATCGAGATCAACCTGACGCCGAACCGCCCGGACTGCACGTCGATCTACGGCATTGCCCGCGATCTCGCAGCCTCCGGTCTCGGCACGCTGAAAGTGCCGGCTGCCCCGGCGCTGAAGCTCGAAGGCGAAACTTCGGTCGGCCTCACCATCGATCTCGATGACGAAAAGCTCTGCCCCGGCTTCGGCCTGCGCCTCGTGCGCGGCGTCAAGAACGGCCCGAGCCCTGCCTGGATGCAAACTCGCCTGAAGGCCATCGGCCTTCGCCCGATCAACGCGCTGGTCGATATCACCAATTACATGACCTTCGACCAGGGCCGCCCGATGCACGTCTTCGATGCTGCCAAGGTGAAGGGGAACCTCGTTGTCCGTCGCGCCAAGGAAGGCGAAACGGTGCTGGCGCTCGATACCCGCGAATACAAGCTTGGCCCCAACAACGTCGTCATCGCCGATGACAATGGCGTCGAATCGATCGGCGGCATCATGGGCGGCGAACATTCCGGCTGTGACGAAAACACCGTCGATGTGCTGATCGAATCGGCGCTGTGGGATCCGATCAACATCGCCAAGTCCGGCCGCACGCTCGGCATCATCACCGATGCGCGTTACCGCTTCGAGCGCGGCGTTGACCCGGAATACATGGTTCCCGGCCTCGACCGCACCACGCAGCTGGTTCTGGAACTATGCGGCGGCACACCGGCCAACGAAAAGATCGTCGGCTACAAGGGGTATGAGGCCAAGACGGTCGATTTCCCCTATTCCGAAGTCAAGCGCCTGACCGGCCTCGACATCTCCACGGACGAAAGCCGTGACATCCTTACCCGCCTCGGCTTCACGGTCGAAGGTTCGGGCGAGCGTGTATCGGTCAAAATTCCGTCCTGGCGTCCCGATGTCGATGGCAAGGCCGATCTTGTCGAAGAAGTCATGCGCATCCACGGCGTCGACCAGATCAAGCCGGAACCGCTGGAAAAGCTGTCCGCCATCAATGGCCGTATCCTGACCACGCTGCAGGTGCGCACCCGCACCGCCAAGCGCGCGCTCGCCTCGCGCGGCATGCTGGAAGCCGTCACCTGGTCCTTCATTCCGGAAGCCCAGGCAAAGCTGTTCGGCGGCGGTTCTCCGTCGCTGAAGCTGGCCAACCCGATTGCGGCCGACATGTCGGACATGCGCCCGTCGCTTCTGCCGGGTCTGCTGACCGCTGCCCAGCGCAATGCCGACAAGGGTTTTGGCGATGTGGCGATCTTTGAGGTCTCTGGCACCTATGAGACCGACACGCCGGAAGGCCAGCGCCGTGTTGCCGGCGGCATCCGTCGTGGCACCGCCTCCATCAACGGCGCCGGTCGCATGTGGTCGAATGCGGTGAAGGGCGGCGGCAAGCCGGTCGACGTCTACGACGCCAAGGCCGATGCGCTTGCCGTGATCGAGGCCTGCGGTCTGCCGATGGCCAATGTCCAGATCGAGCAGGGTGGTCCCGCTTGGTACCATCCGGGCCGTTCCGGCACGATCAAGATGGGTCCAAAGATCATTCTCGGCACGTTCGGCGAATTCCATCCGAAGACGCTGGATGCGCTCGATGTATCCGGTGCTCTGTGCGGTTTCGAGATCTATCTCGATGCCATGGCCGAGCCGAAGAAAAAAGCGACCCGCACCAAGCCGGGCCTCGAGCTTTCGCCCTTCCAGGTGGTCAAGCGCGACTTTGCCTTCGTCGTCGGTTCGGAGATCGAAGCCGGTGCCATCATCAAGGCAGCGACCAGTGCCGATCGCAAGCTGATCACCGGCGTCAACGTATTTGACGTGTTTGCCGGTGCATCGCTGGGTGAGCACAAGAAGTCGGTTGCCATCGAAGTGTTGATCCAGCCGGTCGACAAGACCTTGACGGACGAGGATTTCGACGCGCTGACGAAGAAGATCGTCGCCAATGTCGAAAAGACCACCGGCGGCATTTTGCGCGCCTGATCGCGCAACTTGTGATCCAATGAAGAAAGCCCGCCGTTGATGAAACGGCGGGCTTTGCTGTTTGATCGTAATTGAAGCCGGATCGCCAGCCGTTATTCGGCCGCGTTCTGAACGACCTCCACCATTTCGTAGGAATACCCCTCAAGCATCGTATAGGCGCGCTCGATCGCTTCGATCTGCGCTTCCGACTTGGTGATGGCTTCACCGATCGTATCGGTGCGGGCGCGGAACATGCGGCCGAGAATGTCGGCTTCCGGACGGCGGCCGATGCGGTCCAGGTGGTTGCGGATGCGGCCGCGGTGGCGTTCCATTTCGAGGATGTGAAAACGGGCGCTGACGATCTGGTCGGTCAGCTTGCGGCGCATGGCGGCAACCGGATCGAAACTGCCCGGCTCGCGGTCGTCGAGAATGAGTTCGTTCATCAGTGTTTCGAGAACGAGAACGCTCTCAAGGTCCTTGGTGTCGGCCAGGGCCGGATCGTAACCGGTGTCGTCGTAAACCTTGCGGCGGACCGGATCGATCAGCAATTCGTAGGAATTCGTCAATTTGCTGAATGTCTCCACATCGCCACCTGCATCCGGATGTGAGGTCTTGGCCTGTTTGCGGTAAGCGCCCTTGATCGCGGCGCCGTCGGCATCACGGGTAACTCCAAGAATGTCGTAAGGGTCGATCATTAATTCACATCTCTGGTCGCGACGTAATCAAAGTCCTAATATAAAGCTGTGGGTTGCCCCCTAGCGTAACCGCTCGCCTTTCCGTCAAGCAGGCAGGCTGGGCGATTCTGTGGCGCAGACCGCACAAAACATGGCTGTGGTAGCTAAAGAACGTTAAAAAAAGTCCAGCACGCTGGCGCGACTTCGGATTGATCTTCAAAATGATCGCAAATCGGCAGTTCAAAAGGTAGAAATACTAAATAGAACCTGTGCGAATGCAACCTTTTCGCGTGTATTGGGCAAAAGCACACGAGAACAAATGCGGCGCTATACCATCTGCTGCGGAAATTCGGACGGTTGCTGCCGGCATCGTTGTTAGCTGACGGCGTCCTGCCCTTCGATCCCTGTCCATGATCGCCTCCATTGTTTTGAGGCAGGTGGCATCAATCCAAGCCATGGCCGCGCGACGTGTTTTGAATTTTTTCGATAGAGCCGGTTGACCGTGACAGGCATCGGGCCTATTTGGGAATGATCATTTCCTAATATGGATTCTTCAATCATGGCTGTCTCAGATCCAGTTGCTGCGCCCCGCGCAGCAGGCCGCCCGCGGGAATTCGACATGAATGCCGCGCTCGATCAGGCGATCGTCGTGTTCACCGAACGCGGTTATCACGGCACATCGATTGGCGATCTCAGTCTTGCCATGGGCGTCACGGCCGGCAGCCTCTACAAGGCCTTCGCCGACAAGAAGGCGATCTTTCTCGCCGCCTTCGATCGTTACAAGCTGGTGAAAAACGGTTTGCGTGACGCAGCGATCGCACCGGGCAGAGACGGGCGCGAGCGCATCCGCCTGCTGTTGCATTTTTATGCGGATGGCTCCCATGGCGAGGCCGGTCGCCGCGGCTGCCTTGTCGTTGGCGCCGCAGTCGAACTCGCGCTGTTTGATGCCGAAGCCGATGCCCGTGTCGCCCGCTCGCAGGCGGGGTTCGAAACGCTGTTCGAACGACTGGTTCGTGAGGGCCAGGCGGACGGGTCCATCGGCACCCATATCGATCCGCAGGTCACCGCACATCTTCTTTACGCCGTCATCCAGGGCATGCGTGTCATCGGCAAGGGCGGGCAGGATTTCGCCCGCGCCACGGCAACCGCCGAAGCTGCCCTGAAAATTCTCGACTGACTTATACCTCCAGCCTCCCAGGAGTTTTTATGACCCTCCAAGCCGCCGAAGATACGGCATTTTCCGACACACCAGCCGAACCACGCGAAAAGCCCATTGGCATTTCTGCCGGCATGACTTTTCTGATGGCCGCAGCTGCCGGTCTCATCTGTGCCAACATCTATTATGCCCAGCCGCTCGCCGGGCCGATCGCCGCTTCCATCGGTCTGCCGGCCGAGGCAACCGGCCTCATCGTCACGCTCACCCAGATCGGTTATGGCCTAGGCCTTCTGTTCATCGTTCCGCTTGGCGATCTCGTCGAAAACCGTCGGCTGATCATCACCATGCTGGCCATCGTCACGCTGGCGCTGCTTGCTGCTGCCATTTCCTCCACACCGTCACCCTTCCTCGCCGCTTCGCTGATGATCGGCCTCGGTTCGGTCGCGGTGCAGATGATCGTGCCTTTTGCGGCAAGCCTTGCACCGGAGGAAAGCCGTGGCCGCGTCGTCGGCAATGTGGTCTCGGGCCTGATGCTCGGCATCATGCTGGCGCGGCCGGTCTCCAGTTTCATCGCCGAATTTTCCTCGTGGCATGCGGTGTTTTATGTCTCTGCCGCCGTCATGGTCGTGCTTGGCTTCGTGCTGGCGATAAAACTGCCGACCCGCCGGCCTGAAACCAGCCTCAACTATCTGTCGCTGCTCGGATCTATGGCCTCTCTGGTCATCACCCAGCCGGTGCTGCGCCGTCGCGCTGCCTACCAGTTCGGCCAGTTTGCCAGCTTCAGCCTGTTCTGGACGGTGACGCCGCTTCTGCTGGCCGGCCCGGCTTTTGGGCTCAGCCAGGCCGGTATCGCGCTGTTTGCGCTCGCCGGTGTCGCCGGTGCCATCGCCTCGCCGATTGCCGGCCGTCTGGCCGACCGTGATCTCAGCCGCCCGGCAACAGCCCTTGGTATTGTGGCACTGGTGGTTGGTTACCTCATCACGCACATTGCGCCCGAAGGCTCCATGCTGGCGCTCGGCCTGCTGACGCTTGCGGCCATCCTGATCGATTTCGGCGTCTCCACCACGCTGGTCATCAGCCAGCGCGCCATCTACGGCCTCAGTGCCAGCCTGCGCAGCCGCTTGAATGGCCTGTTCATGGCGGCCTTCTTCGTCGGCGGCGCGCTTGGTTCAGCCATCGGCGCCTGGGCCTATGCCACCGGCGGCTGGTCACTGGCATCGTCGATCGGTATTGCCCTGCCGATTGCAGCTTTCCTGTATTTCCTGACGGAAAAGCGCCGCGCTGCCTGATCTGGCAAATGATCCTGCTGGAGGCCAGATCGGCCTCCAGAAAATAAAAAAAGACCTCGATCACGTTCGAGGTCGAATGCCTGCCATTCGGCTCTCATGCTTGCCCTCGTTCTCCAACCGAATGAGGTCGCCATGAAACCGATAGCACTTCTTTTCTCTCTGTCGCTTATGAGTGTCGCCACAGGACTGCAGGCCGCCGAGCCCGTTGGCGTGCGGAAGATCAGCGTGGTTACGCAGGATTATCCGAGGCCGCTGGCGGTCACGGTCTGGTATCCGTCCAAGGGCGATGGACAGAAGGCCGAGCACGATTACGACCGGATTTTTGAACCCGGTTCCGCAGAAGACAATGCCACCATCCGTGACGGACGCTTTCCGCTGGTCCTGCTGTCCCACGGTTCCGGTTCCCGTGCGCAAGGCATGGGATGGATTGCCGTCAAGCTGGCAGAGGCGGGTTACATCGTTGCCGGTCCCAATCATCCCGGCACGACCAGCGGCGATTCCACCCCATCAGCAACGCCAAAAATCTGGGATCGGACCGGGGATATTTCCGTACTGATCTCGGCCCTTGCCACGGATCGTCGCTGGCAATCGTCCATCGACACAAGCCGTATCGGCATTCTCGGCTTTTCCCTTGGCGGTTCCACGGCCATGGAACTTGCCGGCGCCCGCGCTGATCTTGGAGCCTATCGGCGTTATTGCGAAAAGAGCCCGCAGATGATGGATTGCACATGGTTTGCCGGAGGGCGTGGTTATGCCGGCGGCGAAAGGGTCGATGTCGAGCCGCTTGATCTTGCAACCATCGACAAGGCCCGTTTCGAACAGCAGAACCGTGACCCGCGTATCACGTCTGTGATCTCGGTTGATCCGGGTCTCGCCACGACGTTTCAGAAGGGCAGCCTTGAAGCCATCGATGTGCCGGTCACCCTGATCAATCTCGGAGCACCGGGCAACGTGCCCCTGGCGGTTCTGTCCGATCAACTGGCAAAGGATATTCCGGGCGCGATCTACCAGCAGGTGAAAGGCGCGGATCACTTCAGCTTCCTGCCTGTCTGCAAGCAAGGTGCCGCGGATTTTCTGAAGTCAGTGGGCGAGCTGGATCCGATCTGCGAGGAAACCGCCCGACCCCGCGCCGAAATCCATGCAGAACTGAGCCGGCTCATTATCGACGCTTTCGAGCGTGACCTGAAGCCCGGCAACTGAAGACATGGCGGGAGGCGAAAACCTCCTGCTTATCCGATCCGCTTGTAAAACAGTGTCGTGCCGCAATATCCGCCCTGCGGCCACAGCGCATAATCGGGAATGACGCCAACCCGTTCCCAGCCGAAGCGGGGATAGATAGTCTCCGCCTCACTGCCGGTCGCCGTGTCCAGCACCAGCAGCGTGCGGCCGCGGCGGGCGGCTTCCTCTTCCACTGCTGCCATCAGTTTTCGCGACAGGCCAAGCCCGCGGGCCGAGCGGTGCACCAGCAGTTTCATCAGGTCACCGCGATGCGGCTGGTTCGGTTTCGAGGCCAGCCCCACCTGCACTGTTCCGACGATCCGCCCCTCATGTTCGGCAACCGCGAGAATGATTGCGCCTGCAGCCACCGCATCGGCGATCTCGTGCCAATAGGCCACGGCGTCATTGGGCGAAAACGGCAGCATGAACCCCACAGAAGCGCCGCCATTGATGCAGTCGGACAGGATTTCGCAAAGATCGGCAATGGCAGCGCGGGCGGCGTCGGCATCAAGTATGTGGATATCGGTCATCGAAAAACCTCGGATGGTGAAACGGATTTAACGGCCGCGATCGAGGATCACGGCATAACGGGCAGGCTTGTCGGATGGATTGTGGAATTCGAAAGCGTCGCCGATATCCATGAACAGGCAATCGCCCGGTTCCAGCCGGATCGTTTCCGCGGCAAATACCATGTCCAGCAGGCCGTCGAACAGCCAGACATGCTGCGTCATCACCCGGCTCTCTTCACGCGGCGGAAAGGCAACGCGTGCGCCGGCCGGAAACTCCACCTCGACGATATCCACGCGCGAGCCCGTGCCTGCCGGCGAAACCGAGCGGCGCAGATAACCCGTATGCGGATCGCGCCAGAGGCGCTGGCCGTCGCGTCGGGATAAAGGCGAGGGAGCAGCCTCGTCGCGGGCGAAAAAGGCGGATAGCGAAAGGCCCAATCCCTCGCACAGTCGGGCCAGAAGCGCTGCCGTCGGGCTGGCTTCTCCACGCTCGATGCGTGAGATCATCGCCCTGCTGACGCCTGATCGTGTCGCGAGTTCGTCGAGCGTCAGGCCTGCAGCACTGCGCAGCACCTTTGCGCGTTCGCCGACCTCTCCCTCAAATTGCTGATCGCGTGATTCCATGATCAGAGATTATTATTCGCAGATCGTGGAATCAAGCGACAAAATGCCCAGCGGAATGTTTCGAAATCAGCGCCTGCAATGCCGCTCTCCGGATAGCTTTCCGTCACAAGCCTGCGCTAATGTTTTCGCAATCGCGAAGCGCTTTCCAGAATGTCCGGTTCCCCAAAGGGGCGGATACAGACGAGTTCAATCGAGATTCTCCTGACGCACTGCCAATGCCTTCGCCTGCCTTGAGGATGACCCCAAGCATGACATCCACCGCAACACCGCACGTTACCGCCTCGCCCTTTTCCATCGCCAGCATCGTCATCTCTATGACGATAGCCGCGATCGGCAGCGGTATCATGGCCACCTATGTCCCCTTCGTGCTGACGCGGGAGGGCGCCACATGGGCGGCAAGGCTTGCGGTTCCGGCGCTTGCCTTCGGTGGCCTGCTCGGCTGCGTGCTGGCGGGGCCGCTGATCCGCCGGGTCGGCCATGCACGGCTGTTTGCCTGCTCGATGTCGATGGTCATCATTGGCGCCGTGCTGGTGGCGGCGGACCTGCCGCCCGTCTGGTGGATCCTTGCACGCGCCATTTATGGCGCCGCCTCCAACGTCAATTTCATCATCGCCCAGAGCTGGCTCAACCATGCGGCCTCCAATGAATGGCGCGGCCGGGCCATGTCATTTTTCTACATGTGCTTCATTCTCGGCCTCGGTTTTGGCGCATGGCTGTTTGGCCAGGTGCCGGCAGAGGGCAATCTGGCGCCGCTGATCGTCGTGTTCGTCACGGCACTCGCCATCATTCCGATCGGCCTCACGCGCCTGCCCAATCCGCCGGCGCCGGCCAGCGTCAGCGTCAACGTGAAGATGGCATGGCGCATTTCGCCGGTCGGTCTCATCGGTGTGCTGGCCTCGGGCGGCCTCTCCATGGTGGTTCAGGGGTTCACGCCGATCTATGCGACGCTCAACGGTGTCACACAGGGAGAGGTGGCGCTGCTTATGCTGGTCATGCAGACGGGACTTCTGTTCATCCAGTATCCGCTCGGCCTCGTCTCCGACCGCATCGACCGCCGCGTCATCCTGCTGTTTACCTGCGGCCTGATCGTCGTGTCCGGCGTTGCGGCACTGATGGTGTCCTTCTCCACCTTCATTCTGTTGATGATCGTATTCCTCGTCTTCGGCGGCGCGGTGGAAACCGTCTATTCGGTTGCCAATGCCCATGCCAACGATCGCGCCGATCCGGGTGATTTCGTGCCGCTCTCCTCCACGCTTCTGGTCGCATGGTCGACGGCCGCCACCATCGTGCCGCTCGGCATCACCTTTCTCGCCCCCGTTCTCGGCCAGCAGACGTTCATTTATGCCATCATTCTCGTGGCTTCCGCCTACGGGCTTTATGTCATATGGCGCCTCAAGGAACGTGACGCCGTCCCCATGGACGAGCGCGAAAACTTTGGCATGAAAACCGCGCAGATGCCGAATGCCTCGATCATCACCGATCCGGAAGGTGGCATTACCCCGGAAACCAAGCTGCCTTGACGCCGAAAGCGCGCCACATACTCAACGAAAGGTTATCATCCCCCCTTTGCGGCGGGGATTGTCACTGCTATATGCGCGAGCCATGAGCACCAATTCCCGCACGCCGCTTGACCATATCCGCAACTTCTCGATCGTGGCCCATATCGACCACGGCAAGTCGACGCTGGCCGACCGTCTGATCCAGACGACCGGCGGCCTTGCCGAACGAGACATGTCCGAGCAGGTCCTCGATTCAATGGATATCGAGCGCGAGCGCGGCATCACCATCAAGGCCCAGACCGTCCGCCTGCATTACAAGGCGAATAACGGCGAGACCTATGTGCTGAACCTCATCGACACGCCCGGCCACGTCGACTTCGCTTACGAAGTCTCGCGTTCGCTGTCGGCGTGTGAAGGTTCGCTGCTGGTCGTCGATGCCTCTCAGGGTGTCGAAGCCCAGACGCTCGCCAATGTCTATCAGGCGATCGACA
This sequence comes from Neorhizobium sp. BT27B, assembly GCF_050455485.1. Classification (NCBI taxonomy): domain Bacteria; kingdom Pseudomonadati; phylum Pseudomonadota; class Alphaproteobacteria; order Hyphomicrobiales; family Rhizobiaceae; genus Neorhizobium; species Neorhizobium sp. BT27B. The sequence continues at coordinate 201,688 of NZ_JBCIYT010000006.1, forward strand.
ACGACCACGAGATCGTCACTGTTCTGAATAAGATCGATCTGCCGGCGGCCGAACCCGACCGCATCAAGGAACAGATCGAGGAAGTCATCGGCATCGATGCTTCGCAGGCGGTGCTGATCTCGGCAAAAACCGGCCTCGGCATTCCGGATGTCCTCGAAGCCATCGTCCACCAGCTGCCGGCGCCCAAGAGCGAGGCCGGCGACAAGGGGCCGCTCAAAGCCCTGCTGGTCGATAGCTGGTACGATACCTATCTCGGCGTCATGGTTCTGGTGCGCATTCTCGATGGCGTGCTGACCAAGGGCCAGACCATCCGCATGATGGGCACGGACGCAAAATATCAGGTCGAACGCGTCGGTGTTCTCACGCCGAAGATGTTGGCCGTCGACAGCCTCGGTCCGGGCGAAATCGGTTTCTTCACCGGCTCGATCAAGGAAGTCGCCGATACCCGCGTCGGTGATACCATTACCGAAGACAAGAAGCCCACCGCGAAAGCGCTGCCGGGCTTCAAGCCGGCCCAGCCGGTGGTGTTCTGTGGTCTCTTCCCGGTCGATGCCGCGGATTTCGAAGACCTGCGCGCCGCCATGGGCAAGCTGCGTCTCAACGACGCCTCTTTCTCCTTCGAAATGGAAAGTTCCGCCGCTCTCGGATTCGGTTTCCGCTGCGGCTTCCTTGGCCTGCTGCATCTGGAAATCATCCAGGAGCGTCTGGAGCGCGAGTTCAACCTCGATCTGATCGCAACGGCGCCTTCGGTTGTCTATCAGCTGACCATGACCGACGGTTCGGAACGCGAGCTGCACAACCCGGCCGACATGCCGGATGTCGTGCGCATTTCCGAAATCCGCGAGCCTTGGATCAAGGCCACCATCCTGACGCCCGACGATTACCTCGGCGGCATTCTCAAGCTCTGCCAGGATCGTCGCGGCATCCAGACCGAACTTACATATGTCGGCAAGCGCGCCATGCTCACCTATGAGCTGCCGCTCAACGAAGTCGTGTTCGATTTCTACGACCGCCTGAAGTCGATCTCCAAGGGTTACGCCTCGTTCGATTACCATCTCGACGGTTATCGCGAAGGCAACCTCGTGAAAATGTCGATCATGGTCAATGGCGAGCCTGTTGATGCGCTGTCCATGCTGGTGCACCGCACGGCTGCCGAAAAGCGCGGTCGCGACATGTGCGAAAAGCTGAAGGACCTGATCCCGCGGCACATGTTCAAGATCCCGATCCAGGCAGCGATCGGTGGCAACGTCATTGCCCGCGAAACCATCTCGGCAATGCGCAAGGACGTGACGGCCAAGTGCTACGGTGGCGACGCCACCCGCAAGCGCAAGCTGCTGGACAAGCAGAAGGAAGGCAAGAAGCGCATGCGTCAGTTCGGCAAGGTGGACATTCCGCAGGAAGCATTCATCGCCGCCCTGAAGATGAGCGACGACTAAAACATTTGAGGCGGGCCATTTGAGCCCGCCTTTTTCATTGGCGAGCCCGTCTGCGCTCCGTCATCACCACCTGATAGTTCGACAGAACGATGATGGCGGCACCCAGCAGCACCCAGAGGTCGATCGCCTCCGCATAGGCGTAATAACCGACCAGCGCCGCCAGCGGCACGCGCAGAAAATCGACCGGCATCACCACCGAGGCTTCCAGCCGCTTCAGCGCCTGCGCCAGGCAATAATGCGCTGTCAGCCCGCCAATGCCCGACAGGAACATCCACGGCACGGAAACCATCTGCACCGGCTGCCAGTCGGTCAGCGATGCTACAAAACCAAGCGGCAGCTGGATCAGGATCATCCACACGACGATCGTGCCGGGCGAGCAATGCCGGGTCAGTTCCTTCACCACGATCAGCGCAATGGCAAAACCGGCGGCGGCGATCAGCACCAGCCCGGCTGCGGGATCGATCATCGCCGCACCCGGCCGCACGATCACCAGCACGCCGATAAAGCCACCGATGGTGGCAAGGATCCGCGGCGTGGTCAGCTTTTCCTTCAGAAAGATCCAGGCAAAAAATGCCACCCAGATCGGCATGGTGAATTCCAGCGCGAACACCGAGGCGAGCGGCAGGAAAACGATGCCGACCGTCCAGAGATATTGTGCGGTAAAATGCACGACATTGCGCAAGAAGTGCAGTTTCAGCATCTTCATCTGCCGCACTTCGGGAAACAGTTTTCGCGCCAGAAGAAGGATCACCAGAAGCCCGACCAGCGCGCGGAAAAACATCACCTGCTGGATCGACATCGTCGCTGCCATTTCGCGGGAGCCGACCGACATGCCGATGAAGGACGCCATGCTGCCGCCCATCCACATCAGCCCGCGGCCAAACTCCGCCCGTCCTCCCGCTGACGCGGTGAGACTATTGTCTGTCATGAAATTCTAAACCTCCAACCCGATGTGTCAGGTATGGGCCTTTTGGTCGGCTGAAGTCCACCGACATTATGTCGCTTCGTCCATGGTTCAGTCGAACGCGACGATCTCCACCCAGTTCGGCTGCCGGCCGGTGGCGTGCGAGGAAATTACCGTCAGCGAACCAGTGTTGGGATCGATCGCATGGATGGTCATCCGGTGCGAAAGCTCGCCGACGGCCACAAGGAAACGGCCTGTCGGATCGATGGTGAAACCGCGCGGCTGTTTCTCCGTCGCAAAACTTTCACCGGCACGCAGCTGGCCTGTCGCGGCGTCGAAATGCAGAAGTTTCAACGTGCTGGAGGTTCGCTCCGAGGCGTAGATGAAACGGCCATCTGGCGTGACATGAATATCGGCGCTGGCGCTTACCCCTTCAAATCCCTCCGGCAGAATGCCGGCCGCGGCCAGCTTCTGCCAGAAGCCGCTTGCAGCGTCATAGCCGAAGGAAAGGACTTCGGCGCTGTGCTCGGTGATGGCGAAGGTGAACCGACCATCCGGCGAAAAGACGAAATGCCGCGGCCCGGATTTTGGCGCAAATGCAATCCTTTCCGGATCAGCTGCCGCAAGGATGCCGGTCTCTGCGTCGAAGCGGAATGCCAGAACCTGATCGGAGCCGAGATTGCTGGCGAATACGAGCCTGTTGTCCGGGGAGGGGAGAATGGCATGCGCATTCAGGCCGGTCTCCACCACCTGTATCGGGTCACCCGCCACGCCATCGGCCCCGATCGGATTGACCGAAATGACACTGCCGCCATAGGAGGCGGAAAACAGGAAGCGGCCGCGTCTGTCGGTGGAAAGATAGGCCATGCTGTCGGCAAGCGCCGCCCGGCCGATCTGCCGCAAATGTCCGGTCTCGGCATCGATCGCGAAGGTGAGCACGGTAAAAGGTGCGGCTCGAATGCCGGCATAGAGCAATTTCCGGTCGGGACTGATGGTGAGCGGCGTTGCATTGCCGATAGCCGTAATGCCGTCGAAGGGCACCGTCTGGATCGGCTCGACCTGACCGTTGTCATCGAGGCGAAAGACGCTGATATCGTTGCTTTCGGCATTGCCGACATAGATGAAATTTCGCTTCACTTGAGCCTCCTCCAGGTCATTTCTGAAACGCAAATGTTTCCTGCCTTTCGGCATAAAGCATCGCCGCGATGCTTCACTTGACTTAACCCCGCCTTCATTACAACTTGCTGGAACATGGCGATGATTGCCATGTAAAGCTGGGTTGATGCCAGTTCTATGGGGAGTTGCCGCATGCACAGGTTCAAGATCGTCAAGGCTGCCAACGAGCAGTTCCGCGTCCAGTTCGTCTATAATGCAGAAGTCATGGTCTGGTCGGAAAACTATGCGTCCAAGGCCAGTGCCAAGAACTGCATCGAATCGATCAAGAAGAACGCACCGGGCGCCGCGACCGTCGATCTCACCAAGGAAGAGACCGGCACCGGTTATCGTTTCGAGATCGTTGAGAGCAAGAATGGCGAACATTTCGTACGCTTCAAGGCCGCCAATGGCGAGGCCATGGTTCGCTCGGAACTCTATGCGTCCAAGGCCAGCGCGAAGTATTGCATCGAATCGGTGAAGAAGAACGCGCCGGGCGCGGAAACGGTGGACGAAACCGTCTCGGCCTGAGCCGCCGATCATTGCCAATTTTGCTGACGGATTGTCATTGGCCGCCTGCAACCAGCGGGCGGCTTATGTGTGATGTGTTCGCTTTTCAGAATATAAAAATCTGATAAAAAGTTATAAATGCAATAAATTCAAATGTTTACGCTACCTTAGAGGGTGAGCGGTAAGTTGGCTGTAGTTTCAACAGCTCTGTGTATGCCGCCCATGCCGCAGCCCGTCGCCGATTATCTGAACCTTTCAACAGAGGTTCGCGCCCTCAATCAGATCTTCGCCACGGTGAAGTATGATGCCAATGGTAAGATAACCGCTGCCAACCCGCATTTCCTGCGTATGCTGGGCTATGATCTCACCGAGCTTCTGGGCAATAGTGACACGCTTTTTCTGTCGAAGGCCGTCGAACGTAGTCGTCAGATAGACCTCTGGGAAAGTCTTCGCCGCGGCGAGCAGCGTGAATTGACTTCGCTTTGGATTGCAAAGCTTGGGACCGAGCTTTGGCTGCAGTCGCGTTATGTGCCGATTCAGGGCGAAGACGGTGCCGTCGGCGAAATCCTGCAGATCGTCACCGACGTCACCCAGCAGAAGGCGCGTGAAGCAGATGAGCGCGGTCAGATCGCCGCCATCAACGCCGCACAGGCAGTCGTTCATTTTTCGCTCGATGGTTTCGTCCTCGACGCCAACAGCCAGTTCCTCGAGGCGACGGGGTATGCGCTGTACGAGATCGTCGGCTGCCACCATTCGATTTTCGTGCACGACCCTGACAATGTCGAATATCGCGAGTTCTGGCGTTCGCTCGGCCGCGGCGACCACCGGGCCGGCGAATTCCGTCGCCGACGCAGGGATGGCGAGGACGTCTGGCTTCAGGCACTTTACAGCCCGATATTCGATCCGGCAGGACGGCCGATGAAAGTGGTCAAATACGCCACCGACATTACCCGCCAGAAACTGCGTCAGGCCGATTACGAGTGGCAGATCAACGCCATCCACAAATCGAACAGCGTCATAACCTTCGATATGCATGGCACCATTCTTGATGCCAACGAACAGTTTCTGGAAGCCGTCGGTTATGCGCTGGAGGAAATCCAGGGCCGGCACCACAAGATGTTCGTGGAGCGCTCGCATGCCCACGGCACCGAATATGCCACCTTCTGGAACGACCTGCGCAAGGGGCGTCACCGTTCGGGCCTGTTCAAGCGTTTCGCCAAGGATGGCGCGGAAATCTGGCTGCAGGCCACCTATAACCCGATTTTCGATGCCAATGGCAAAGCCGTCAAGGTCGTCAAATACGCTTCTGTCGTGACCGATGAGCGCCTGGTCCAGGCCGAGCATGAAGGCCAGATCGCAGCCATTCACAACGCCCAGTGTGTCGTTTCCTTCGAACTCGACGGCACCATTATCGAGGCCAACGAAAATTTCCTGGGCGCCACCGGCTACAAGTTTGCGGATGTGCGCGGCCGCCATCATCGCATGTTCGTCGAGCCGGATGAGGCCGAGAGCGAGGAATATCGGAATTTCTGGGCTGATCTCGCCAAGGGCAATTTCCGCGCCGGCGAATACAAGCGCATCGGCAAGAACGGCCACGAGATCTGGCTGCAAGCCACCTACAATCCGATCAAGGACCTGAATGGCCACCCGTTCAAGGTGGTCAAATATGCGACCGACGTTACCGAAGCAAAACTGCGCCAGGCCGATTATCAGGGCCAGATCGAGGCGATCCACAAATCCCAGGGCGTTGCGGTGTTCGATCTCGATGGCACGGTCATCGATCTCAACCCGAATTTCCTGCACATGCTCGGTTATGAGCTTGATGAGATAAGAGGTCGCCACCATTCGGTTCTGATCGCACGCGATGAAGCCGCCAGCGCCGACTATGTGGGCTTCTGGGACACGCTGCGCTCCGGCAGTTACCATTCCGGCATGTACAAGCGTGTCGGCAAGGATGGCCGCGAGATCTGGATCCAGGCCAGCTACAATCCCATTTTCGATCTCAATGGTCGGCCGACCAAGGTCATCAAATATGCGACCGATGTCAGTTCCAATGTCGAGCTGGCAGCCGCCTTCGATGATGCCCGCCGTCAGGCCCAGCACGATTCCGCGACATCCTTGCCTAACCGCGTAAAACTGTCCTCCTTCATGGAGAACTGCCTTGCGGGTCCGGCCGGCAGCATGGTCGTTTTCTATCTCGATCTCGACCGCTTCAAGCCGATCAACGATACCTACGGCCATCATGTCGGGGACCGTGTATTGGGAGAGGTTGCCGACCGCATGCGCCGCGCTCTGCGCGACGATCAGATCGCCGCACGTGTCGGCGGCGACGAGTTCGTTATCGCGGCACCCGGCATGCCGACAGAAGCGATCGAACGTTTCTGCACGCATATTCACGACATCGTCACGGCACCGATCCGCCATGAAGGCGTCGAACTGTCGGTCGGTGTCTCGATCGGTGTGACGATGTCGCCTGCCGATGGCACGACACCGGACGAACTGTTGCGGGCGGCCGATGCCGCGCTCTACAAGTCCAAGGAAAATGGGCGCGGCCAGTACAGTTTCTTCTCGACCGACATGAACTGCAAGGTCGCCGTTCAGCGGCAGATGACCGAGGGCATGCGCAACAGCCTTGCGGCTGGTGAATTCTATCTGGAATATCAGCCACGGTTCGATGCGCGCCGCCGCCATATCCGCAGTGCAGAGGCACTGGTGCGCTGGGCGCATCCGGAACGCGGCCGCATCAACCCCGCCGAATTCATTCCGCTGGCCGAACAGAACGGATTGATCGTGCCGCTTGGCGACTGGATCATGCGCACAGCCTGCCAAACGGCAATGAACTGGTGCGGTATCGGCGTTTCCGTCAACGTCTCGCCGGTGCAGTTCCGGGATGCCGATTTCGTTCAGAAGGTCCGCGATTGCCTGGCGGAAACCGGTCTCGAGCCAGCGCTGCTGGAGCTGGAGATCACCGAAGGTGTGCTTCTCGAAGATGCAGAGCGTGCTATCGCTCTCCTCAAGGAGCTGAAACAGGTTGGCGTAACGCTTGCCATGGACGATTTCGGAACCGGCTATTCATCGCTCAGCTATCTGCGCAACTACCCGTTCGACGTCATCAAGATCGATCGCAGCTTCATTTCCGACCTGGATCGCAAGGAAAGCGCCCGCCCGATCGTGCAGGCTATCCTTGGTCTTGGCCGCGCGCTTGGCATTTCCGTCACCGCGGAAGGTGTCGAAACCAACGAACAATTGGCAATCCTGACGGCGGACCAATGTACGGAAGTGCAGGGTTTTCTGCTGGCGCGTCCGCTGAGGGCAGAGCAGGTGGCCGAACTTCTGCAGGAAATGCCGGAGTTGGCCCTCCGCAACCAGCCAACAAGGCTGGCAGGCTAACGATCCATCGAACAGCGGTTTGGCACGGTTCGTGTCGGATCGGCCGAAACCGCATGAAGACAAAAAGAAAGAGGCGCCTTGCTGTATCGCAGGCGCCTCGTTTGCATTTGATGTTGTCGATTTTCAGAAGGGACTAACGGCTGGCCATGGTGCCCGAACCCCGCTGCCGGTTCAGCCAGTTGTGCCATTGCCCCTCATTGCCGTTGAAGACGTTGAGGTCGATCTTGCCGGTGACGCCATGCGACAGGCCCGAGCCGGAATACTGCCAGAACGCCCATTTGCGGTCGGGATAAACGACGGATGGATGCTGGGCGACGGCGCGCAGCCAGAACGGATAGTTCTGGAATTCTCCGCGCAGATTGTCCTTGTAGAAGTCAGGCGCGGTATAGATCACCGGACGCTGGCCATAATGACGTTCGAGCTTGTCCATGAAGACCTGCATCTTTTCGATGACGCGGGCTTTTGAAAGCCGCATCTTGCAGGCGGATTCGCCGTTATATTCGACATCGATCACCGGCGGCAGCGCATCCGGCTCGCGCGGAACGTTGCGGATGAACCAGTCGGCCTGCTCGCCGGCGGTGCGGCACCAGTAGAAGAAATGATAGGCGCCACGGCGTATGCCGGCTTCCTTGGCGCGTCGCCAGTTGGTCCGGAACATCGGGTCCAGATGGTCGCCGCCGTCGGTCGCCTTGATATAGGCGAAGTTGGCGCCCTGGCTTCGCAGTTTCGGCCAGTCGATCTCACCCTGCCAGCGCGAAACGTCGACGCCGTGAACGGCATAATGGCGTGGCTGTACCCGGCCGAAATTGATCGGCTTGGCATCACGGAACTGGCGGCTGTAGATGCGTGAGCGGGCAGTGGCGCTCATCGTGCCGGATGATAGCGCGGCGGTTTCCATCATGCCCGACGGCCGCTGCACAGGAAGCGGGGTGGATGGCATGCCGACCATGGTCGCGGAAGCCGGAAGAGGGGGCGTGCGGGATGCGGTCATCGCGTCCATCGGCGCGGCAGACATCGATGCATGGTCGCTCGGTGTCGGGCCTGCCCAAGACAGAACTTCCTGATGCTGCTGCGAATTCGCCGGCGCTGCGGCCATGGACGGGCCGCCGACACTGGCGGCCGGAACAGGCGCCGGTGTCTGCTGGACGGAACTCGTCACCTCACGCGAAGGACGAGAGGGTACCAGCGCGTCCGGTGTCATGCTCGAAGAGCACCCACTCAAGAGCAGGGTGGTGATGAAAAATGCCGGCTTGATTGCTTTATGCATCGGTGTCCGTACGCATTACCTGTCCGGTGATTTACGACCAGCCGGAACCATTGGAGACAGTGCTAACGGAAGATTACCGAAAAAGACTGAATGCAATCTTTACGAATGGCCGGTTCGGTTGTTCAAAATTTAGGTGCATTGCAACCGAAATTGACGGAGATCGCTTTCAAAACTGTGCAGGTGCAGCATATAGGAATCCTATAGAGACATTTTGTCTCGCAGCGCAGCACGCAACACGGTGTTTCTGGCTGCCTGAATGTGTTTGAAAGGTTTTGCCAAGTGGCTGGTTATACAGGTAACGGCGCTGATCTCGGGGGAGCCCGCTCCCCCGGCGTTTCGAGCACCGAAAACTACGGTTTCGCTCTCGTCGCTTTGACGTCCCTGTTCTTCATGTGGGGTTTCATCACCTGCCTGAACGACATTCTCATCCCGCATCTGAAAAGCGTCTTCTCGCTGAACTACACGCAGTCGATGCTGATTCAGCTGTGCTTCTTCGGCGCATATTTCATCGTTTCGCTGCCGGCCGGCGCGCTGGTCAAGCGCATCAGCTATAAATGGGGCATCGTCGTCGGTCTGGTCATCGCCGCCATCGGCTGCGCGCTGTTCATCCCGGCCGCCAGCTACCGCGTCTATGGGCTTTTCCTCGGTACGCTGTTCGTGCTTGCTGCGGGCGTCACCGTTCTGCAGGTTGCTGCCAACCCTTACGTCACGGTTCTCGGCAAGCCTGAAACGGCCGCCAGCCGCCTGACATTGACACAGGCCTTCAACTCGCTCGGCACCACGCTTGCCCCGCTGTTCGGCGCAGTGCTGATCCTGTCGGCAGCAACCGCCGGCATGGAGAATGCCACGCCGGAGCAGATCGAGGCCCTGCGTGTCACCGAGGCCAATGCCGTCCAGTTTCCCTACATGATCCTGGCTGCCGCCTTCCTCATTCTGGCTGCGATCTTTGCAGCCCTGAAGCTGCCGCAAGTTCAGGAAGACGAAACGGTAGAAGCCGGTGCCCATGTCGAAGGTTCGGCTTGGGGTTATCGCCATCTCGTTCTCGGTGCCGTCGGTCTGTTCGTGTATGTCGGCGCCGAAGTCTCGATCGGCAGCTTCCTCGTGAACTTCCTCGCCGAGCCGACGATTGGAAACATCCCGGAAACCGAAGCCGCTCACTACGTTGCCTATTTCTGGGGCGGCGCCATGATCGGTCGTTTCATCGGTGCGTTCGCGATGCGCTACATCGACGACGGCAAGGCTCTGGCTTTCAATGCTGCCGCGGTCATCGTCCTGCTGGCCGTGACTATCGTGTCGACCGGTTCGGTTGCCATGTGGGCGGTTTTGGCCATCGGCCTGTTCAACTCGATCATGTTCCCGACGATCTTCTCCTTGGCGCTGCACGGTCTTGGCCGTCACACCAGCCAGGGTTCGGGCATCCTGTGCCTCGCTATCGTCGGCGGTGCCATCCTGCCGCTCGTGCAGGGCGCGCTTGCCGATACGATCGGCATCCAGCTGGCCTTCGTCATGCCGATCATCTGCTACGTCTACATCGCCTATTATGGCCTCAAGGGCCACAAGCCGGCCTGATCGGTACTGCCTGATGGAATGAAATCAAAAGGGCCGGTCTGCGCAAACAGACCGGCCCTTTTTCCGTTCAGCACTGCTATGAGGTCAGGCCCATTCGCCCTTGCGCATGACCGGTGTGGTCGAACCATCGGCGCGGACACCGTCGATATCCACCTTGTCCGAACCGATCATCCAGTCGATATGGATCAGGCTGGAATTGCCACCCTTGGCCGCGATCTGCTCCTGGCTGAGCGATGCGCCGTCAAGGAAACATTTCGAATAGCACTGGCCGAGGGCGATGTGGCAGGAGGCGTTTTCGTCGAACAGCGTGTTGTAGAACAGGATGCCGCTCGCCGAAATCGGTGAGGAATGCGGCACCAGTGCCACCTCGCCAAGACGGCGCGCACCCTCGTCGGTGTCCAGCACCTTATTGAGCACTTCCTCGCCCTTGGTGGCCTTTGCCTCGACGATGCGGCCGCCCTCGAACTTCACCTGAATGCCGTCGATCAGCGTGCCCTGATGCGACAGCGGCTTGGTGCTCGACACGTAGCCTTCCACCTTCAGCGCATGCGGGGTGGTGAACACTTCTTCGGTCGGGATGTTCGGATTGCAGGTGATGCCGTTCTTGGCGGTGGATTCGCCACCATGCCATTCATGATCGTCGGCCAGCCCGATGGTCACATCCGTTCCCGGGCCGGTGAAGCGCAGAGCGGCAAAACGCTCGCCGTTCAGCCAGTTCGAGCGCTTGCGCAGGTTTCCATTATGTTCGACCCAGGCTGCGACCGGATCATCGAGATCGACGCGCGAGGCGGCAAAGATCGCGTCGGCAAGCTTTTTGATGGCGTCCTGTTCGCCAAGCTCAGGAAACACCTGTTTTGCCCAGGCGGGGTTGGGATAGGAGATGATGTTCCAGTTGATGTCGAAATTGGAGATCTTTTCGAGCGCTGGTTTGTAGGCCATCGAATTGGCCTTGTTGGCGCGTGCCACCTTGGATGCGTCCTGACCCGCCAGCAGCATCGGATTGTCGCCGGCAATCGCCAGGCGCGCGGCATTGCCGGCAAAAGCCTTGGCCATGCCTTCGTACAGCCAGCCGGAAGCCTTGTCGAAACTGGCATCCTGTGCATGGCGATAGCGCGACAGCGTGGTGTCCTCGTCGGAGTAGAAAGTGGTGACGAGGCCGGCACCGGCCATATAGGCGTGGCGGGTGATCAGCCGCACCAGAGGAATGGCGGCAAGCGGAGCCGTCATCACCAGATCCTGGCCGGCTTCAAGCCTCAAGCCCACCTTGATCGCCACTTCGGCGAGCTTTTCCAGTTTTTTGGGATCGATCGTGACGATATCGGAATGGATGTTCATGGAGATGCCTGCCCGTTTTCAAAAACAATGCGACAGACATAGTCCTCTCGATCGGGAATTTGAAGCTCAGTCGGCCACAAGCGGCGCGGCAATCGCCTCCAGCACCCGTTGCGCTTGCTTCGGATCCAGCCGCACCTGCAAACCGCGCTGGCCACCGTTCATATAGACGCGGGCCTCGTCCATGGAGATGATCTCAATGGCTGTCGGCACCTGTTTTTTCTGGCCGAACGGGCTGATGCCGCCGACATGATAGCCCGTCAGGCGCTCGGCATCGGCCGGTTTCATCATATGGGCCGACTTGCCGCCAAAAGCCGCCGCCAGCTTCTTCATCGACACTTCTCGGTCGGATGGCACGATCACGCAGACCGGCTTGCCATCCAGTTCGGCCATCAGCGTTTTCAGCACCCGATGCGGTTCCTCGCCGATTGCCTCAGCCGCCTGCAGGCCGATGCGTTCGGCATTCGGATCGTAGTCATAGGTGGCAGTCTCGAAGCTGACACCGGCTTTGGTCAGCATCTGAGTGGCGCGCGTGGTCTTCGACATGACCCATGCCTTCCTTATTTGTCGCCGAACGCCTCGGCATAGATTTCCGGCTTGAAGCCGACCAGCAGCGTGCCGTCCTTTTCCAGAACCGGGCGCTTGATCATCGACGGCTGGTCGAGCATCAGGCCGATCGCCTTTTCACGTGTCATGTCCGCCTTGGCATCATCCGGCAACTTCCTGAACGTGGTACCGGCACGGTTCAGCACCGTTTCCCACCCTGCCTTGTCCGTCCAGGTTTCAAGATGAGCCAGATCAATGCCGGACGCCTTGTAGTCATGGAAAGTGTAATCGATGCCATGGTCATCCAGCCAGGTGCGCGCCTTTTTCATCGTGTCGCAGTTCTTGATGCCGAAAATCGTGACGCTCATCTGATGTGGCTCCATGACGTTAATGAAAAATTCCGCCGTTGGACATGCCTCCAAATGCGGCATGGGACAAGCGGAAATACAGGCAGGCAGCGTTGTTTTGCATGGCTCCCATCTGACCTTGTGCATTGAATGCAAAGCGGCTCAGGAGCATATTCTAATCAACAAAAGGAGATGCACATGTCCACGAACCTCAAGAACATGCGCGGTGGTTTTATTGGCCGTGCGATCGCTGTTTTCGGTGCTGCAAGCGCCGCTTCCGCCGCAGTTGAAGGTGGCCGCAAGCCGCAGGCCCGTGACCTCGTCACGCTCGGTATCGACCCGAAGGCTTTTGACCGCGTACAGCTCTAATCGAGCTTTGATGATCTGACTGCCCCGGATCGAACAGGGGCAGTCCGGGGCTACAGCCATGCCGGATGTGCGGTGCTGGCCCAGACAAGTCGTCCCGAGACGACACAAAATTCTCTTCATCGCAGCGACTGGCCGCGCTCTTATCTCTTCGATATGAGTGGCGGCATAACTGTGTCTGAAAATGTTTCCGCGGGCCGAAAGGTCAGTGCGTCAGAAACTTGTAGGCGACATAACCGACCAGCAGAACGGCGGCGCCTGCAGCGGTGATCAGGCCAAGACGGTGTTCGATGAAATGGCGTATGCCTTCGCCGTAACGCCGCAGCAACCATGCCAGCAGGTAGAACCGCGCACCGCGGGCAACGATCGCCGACGCAGTGAACAGCCAGATATTCACATGCGCTGCCCCCGCCAGAATGGTGACCACCTTGATCGGCGGCAGATGCGCCAGGCCCGATGTGACCAGAAACAGAAGCACCATTTCGAAGGAAATGCCGGAGCGCAGTTCCTCGAACGTATCCATCTTGCCATAGAAGCGCAGGATCGGTTCGGCAATTGCGTCGAAGGCGTAATAACCGATCCACCATCCTGCAATGCCACCCAGAACAGAGGCAACGGTTGCGATCAGGGCGTAACGCCATGCGCGCTGTGGCCGTGCGAGTGTCATCGGCAGGAAAAGAACGTCAGCAGGCACCAGGAAGATGGAGCTTTCAACGAAGGCGATGATGGCGAGCCATGTGGACGCTGCCTTGCGGGCGCTGAGCGCCATCGTCCAGTCGTAGAGTCTGCGAAGCATGCAACTGTTCCCGATCTGTCGTACACCGACGTCTATCGACGCGGGATAAGCTTGTAAACTTGCTGCAGTGCAAAAGTGGCCATTCTCTGACCGTATGTCAGCGAATGCCTGAGGGGTGGCAGGCATTCGCAGAGGCTCGACGGAGGTTGTTTTAACCGCCGAGAGCCTCATTGGTGTAATAGCGCGCCAGATCCGGCTTCGTCGCAAGCACCTTGCCATCGCCGTCCTTGAGGATTTTCGCGTCGAACAGATAGGTGCCGATCGCCTCCATCTTGGCCGGTTCCATCTTTCCGATCACGCCGCTTGTCGTGCGCAGGTAATGCCCCTCGATCAGAGCCTGAAGAGAGGCGCGGATCAGCGCGCGGTTTGTCAGCGCATCCTTGTTGGCTGAGATCAGCAGGTCGGTTGCCTCGTCCGGGTTTTCGACGGCAAAGGCATAGCCTTTTTGCGTTGCCTGCAGAAAAGCCTTGGCCAAATCCGGCTTGGCGTCGAGAAATTTTCGGCTGGAGCCGAGTAGAGCCGTATGTTCATCCGGCACGCCGTAATCGGCATATCGGAAAGCCTTCTGCTTCAAACCTTCCAGCTCGGCCTGCACGCCTTCCCAGGTATAGACTTCCAGCGTGAAATCCACCGAGCCATTGGCCAGCGCCTGATAGGCGGATGTGCCAAGCGTCACCGTCTCGAATTCGCCCTTGCCGCCATCATGGCGGATCATTGCGCTCAGTAGCGCGTTTTCCCAGGCACTCCCAAAGCCGCCATAGGTCTTGCCGTCGAGATCTTTTGGGCTCTTGATGTCGTCACGATCGGCCTTGAAGACCACGCGGCCGGTCTCGTGCTGCACTATGGCGTAAGTGCCGATCAGGTCCGCACCGGCCGAATGCTGGGTAAACAGGCCGATGGAACCGATCACACCGAAATCGGCGACATGATTGGCCACCAGCGTTCCGGCCGATGTGTCGGTATAGGGCAGGATTTCGACATCGAGGCCTGCGTCTCGATAAAAACCTTTGTCGCGGGCGACGAACAGGCCGATATGGTTGGTATTCGGCGTCCAGTCGAGCGCCACCTTGACGGTCTGATTGTCTGCTCGAGCGGGCAAGCCCAGCATCGGCGTGAGGGCAAGACCGGCAGCCGAGGCGAGGGCGGTGCGGCGGGTGAGCATGATCATGGTGTTCAATCCTCCTGAAACGCGTGAATTCCTATTCGGCGGCATGTTCTCGATCCGGAATGCCGTTGCGATGGTCGGGCTTAAGAAGCGTGTCGAGAATATCCGCCTCAATCGCGGCTGCCCGCGCCAGCGTGTCGGCATCGCGCCCGCGCGGACGCGGCAGGTCGATTACGATCTCGCGGATAACTTTTGCCGGGCGTGGTGACAGCACATAGATGCGGTCGGAAAGATGGACCGCCTCGCGCACGTCGTGCGTCACCAGCATCGCCGTCCAGCGGTGCTTTTGCCACATCTCCTCCAGCCAGCGTTGCATGCCGGCGCGTGTCAGTGCATCGAGCGCGCCAAACGGTTCGTCCAGCAAAAGCATCGGTTTGTCCTGCACGACGGTGCGCAAGAGTGCCGCGCGCTGGCGCATGCCGCCGGAAAGTTCGGCCGGATAATTCTGCTCGAAACCGTCAAGCCCGAATTCGCCAAACAGTGGTGTGACGCGGGCACGCGCATCCCGTCGGCGCATGCCCTGTACTTCAAGTCCCAGCGTCGTGTTGTCGATGATCTTTCGCCACGGCATCAATGCGTCGCGTTGCGGCATGAATGCGAAGGGGCGGCCTGCCTCGGTCAGCGGCTTGCCATCGAACGCGATTGCGCCGGCCTCAGCGGTGATGGCGGCAGTCAGCAGACGAAACAGCGTGGATTTGCCCGAACCTGAAGGCCCGAGGATAGAGACGAACTCTCCGGGCTGCACAGTCATGGAAATTTTTTCGAGCACCGGCAGGTCGCCGTAGCGGTAACTGATCCCGTCGAGTTTGAGGCGTGGCGGCGTCACAGGTTTCTGCCTCCATCTTGCGGCCGGCGTGTCCACGGCATGGCCAGCCGTTCCGCCAGAACCGCCAGCCCGAACAGGCAGAGTGTGAGGGCGGCACTGACCAGCACGGCGGCCAGCACGAGGTCGGGCCGAAAATTGTTCTTGGCGTTCAGCATGTAGATGCCGAGCCCCTTGGCTGCCCCTGCATATTCGGCAAAGATCGCGCCGACGACGGCATAGGTGATCGAAATCCGCAGGCCCGCAAAAAAGAAGGGCAGGGCGGACGGCAGGCGGGCCAGCCCAAAAAGTTTCCAGCGTGGCGCGCCCATCGAACTCAGTAGCTGTTCGAGTTCCGGCTCGGTTGCCTCATAACCTTTGGAAAGCGCCACCAGCATGGGAAAAAAGGTGACCAGCGCCACCAGCAGGATTTTTGGCAGCAGCCCGAAGCCGAACCACAGAACAACCAGCGGCGCGATGGCGACCAGCGGCAGTGTCTGGCTGATGATGAAAACGGGAAACAGCGCCCGTTTCAGACGTGGCACGAAGTCGACGATGACCGACAGAAGAAAGGCGGCGATGACCGATAGCGCAAAACCGGTCAGTGTGGCGTGCAGCGTCGGAAGGGTATTGTCGAAAAGCGCCTGCCGGTATTCGTAGGCCTGCGCCACAACGCGCGAAGGCGCCGGCAGAGTTGTCGGCGAAACCCCGGAAAATCGGGTGTAGCCTTCCCAGATCAGCACCAGACTTGCCACTGCAAAAAGCGCCGGCAGAAAGTTACCGATATGCGAAAGCAGGGAGGCGAGATATCGCCCGTTGCGGGTTTGCGAAAACGACATGATTTGAGCCTCGGGCCAGCCGAAAAGACGCGTGAAAAAGGTTCAGCGCTTGGAAGGGCTGTTGGCGGAAACCGTCAGGTCGATCGTCACATGGCCGGCCGGTGGGCCAAAGCGCACCAGTGCTTCATGCACGGTGGAGAAAACCGCGCCGGTATCGCCACGCAGTTTTGTGCAGAAATTCTTGGATTTCTCGAACGTGCCGGAGTTTTTGACGAAATCGATGCAGCCATAGATCTCGTCCATATGGCCGTCGATGCCGAGCGTATAAAGCGAGAATTGCGCGGCCGCTTCCTGGCCGATGACAGGTGCGCCCGCTACAGCCGCATGGGCTTTCGCCTTGCGTTCATCGAGCGGCGCCCAAGGACCTAGAAATTCGGGCACCTGGCACATCGGGTCATCCGGCTCACCCGGGCATCCGCGCGAGATCGTTGCATGCAGGGTGCAATGTTTGCCGCTTTTCGCTGCCGCAGCAAAGAGATCGCGCATGGCGGCGAACACGATATCGGGCGTGCCGACGAGCAGCGTGGAAATGTCGTCCGTCTCGATCCGCAGCTTTTCGCGATAGGGATCGAGCGCGGAAAGCGCATTGGTGATGACGCCGACAAAATCGTCGGTCATGGGATACAAAGAAATCTGCGCGCCGGAAAACATCGCTCTACCTCGCTCCGCTGGCATTATCCAGATCAGCTTGAGGGTCCATGATCATGGCGACCAAATCTCAGCCCCGGCATTACGGAGCACCCCTGTGATGGCGCGTTCTTAGACCGATGCCGGATGGCTGGCAAGGTGGGACTGTCAGATTGTTGCCGGCATAGGGTTGGGACGGATCAGCCTTCGATTACGTTTTCGAAGCCGGCCTTCTGCGCCAATTTGACGAACTTGCGGTCAAAGGTGGCAAAACCTTCGCAGTGGCGGGCTTTCAGGAGATGAAGGGCGTCGGCAAAATCCATGCCTTGCCCGAAGAGGTCGAGTGCATGGGCTACGATATGGCGTTCTTCCACCGTTACCGTCGGCAGTCCCGCGAAATCGCTGATTGCCTTGCGTCGCGCCGCGCGCTCCAAGCGGAAGC
The DNA here is from genome assembly GCF_050455485.1 of Neorhizobium sp. BT27B. Taxonomy (NCBI): domain Bacteria; kingdom Pseudomonadati; phylum Pseudomonadota; class Alphaproteobacteria; order Hyphomicrobiales; family Rhizobiaceae; genus Neorhizobium; species Neorhizobium sp. BT27B. The sequence continues at coordinate 219,178 of NZ_JBCIYT010000006.1, forward strand.
TACTTTTAAGCACCCATTCGGTTTCCAGCAACACAGTGATCGGGACAAAGACCTCCCTCCTATTGATGATCTGGCGAGAGCGTTGTGACTGTCGGCTTTCATCGCCGGTGAGGTATCGGATAACGAGATTGGTGTCGATGGCGATCATGCGTCGGGATCGACGCTCTTCAGGAAACTGCGACGAGCCTCTTCCAGGACACCCTCGTCCATCTCCTTCAGTGTCTTGGGTTTGCCCTTGTATTTAAGCATGCCGAAAACATCAGCCGGATTTGTTGGCGGAAAAACCTGCTCCCCGGCACGTTTCAGATGCACGCCATCCGGGGTCTCCTCGACGACCAGCCGCGTACCCGCATTCCAGTTCTGCCGTTCGCTCACACCGCTTGGCAGGGCGATTTGCCCGTCCGGGGAAACGGTCGTCGTCAGCTTTTCCTGATGATCCATCACGCAGCCTGCCTGTTGCGATGGTGTGAGGATAGAGCCGAAGGATTTCGCAATCAAGCCAAACGAAAAAGGGAGAGCTTTCGCCCTCCCTTGCAATCGCGGTCAGAACGGATTTCTCCGCTTATTCCCACTCGATCGTGCCCGGTGGCTTGCTGGTCACATCGTAAACGACGCGGTTGATGCCGCGGACCTCGTTGATGATGCGGGTCGCGGCGCGGCCGAGGAAGTTCATGTCGTAGGGATAGAAATCCGCGGTCATGCCGTCGACCGAGGTGACGGCACGCAGCGCGCAGACAAACTCGTAGGTGCGATAGTCACCCATGACGCCAACGGTCTGTACCGGCAGCAGCACGGCAAAAGCCTGCCAGATCGTGTCGTAGAGACCTGCCTTGCGGATTTCGTCGAGATAGATCGCATCCGCCTTGCGCAGAATGTCGAGCTTCTCCTTGGTAACGCCACCCGGGCAACGGATGGCAAGGCCCGGACCCGGGAAGGGGTGGCGGCCAATGAACGATTCCGGCATGCCGAGTTCGCGGCCGAGCGCGCGGACTTCGTCCTTGAACAGTTCGCGCAGCGGCTCCACCAGCTTCATGTTCATGCGGTCAGGAAGACCGCCGACATTGTGATGGCTCTTGATGGTGACCGAAGGGCCACCGGAGAAGGAGACGCTTTCGATGACGTCCGGGTAAAGCGTGCCCTGTGCGAGGAAACGCGGTTCGCCCTTGCCGTCGGCAGCGATCTTTGCGGCTTCCGCTTCGAACACTTCGATGAACAGGCGACCAATCGTCTTGCGCTTGACTTCCGGGTCGCTTTCGCCGGCAAGCTGGGTCAGGAACAGGTCGGATGCATCAACAGCCACGAGCGGGATGTTGTAATGGTCGCGGAACATGCCGACGACCTGTTCGGTCTCGCCCTGACGCATCAGGCCGTGGTCGACATAGATGCAGGTCAGCTGGTCGCCGATCGCCTCATGGATGAGGATGGCGGCAACAGAGCTGTCGACGCCGCCGGACAGGCCGCAGATGACGCGTTCATTGCCGACCTGATCCTTGATCTTGCGGATCATTTCGGCGCGGTAGGCAGCCATGGTCCAGTCGGACTTCAGGCCGACGATCTTGTGCACGAAGTTGGATAGAAGCTTGGCGCCATCCGGGGTGTGCACCACTTCCGGGTGGAACATCGTCGTGTAGTAGTGGCGGCTTTCGTCGGCTGCGATGGCGAACGGAGCGTTCTCCGAGGTCGCGATGACCTCAAAACCTTCCGGCAGCTTTGTCACGCGGTCGCCGTGGCTCATCCACACCGGGTAACGGCCGCCCTGTTCCCAGAAACCGTCAAACAGCGGGCTGGCTTTCTTCACTTCCACATCGGCGCGGCCGAATTCGGCGGCGTGGCCACCTTCGACAACACCACCGAGCTGGGTGCAGAGTGTCTGCTGGCCGTAGCAGATGCCGAGGATCGGCACGCCGCTGTCGAATACCGCCTGCGGAGCGCGCGGGCTGCCTTCGGTGGTGACCGAAGCCGGGCCGCCGGAGAAGATCACGCCCTTGGGCGCAAGCTTGTCGAAAGCCTCTGCGGCGCTCTGGAAGGGATGGATTTCGCAGTAGACGCCTGCTTCACGCACGCGGCGCGCAATCAGCTGCGTCACCTGGCTGCCGAAATCGATGATGAGGATGCTGTCGGGATGAGCTATCTGGGTCATGTCGAGCCTTTAGAGAAACTTGGCATTTCTGGCAACCGGACAAACGGGAAAAACCGCTGGCGCATAGCGGATTTTCACTCAGGTCATAGCGAAAGTTCGCCAGCTTCCAGCGCTTTCGTCAGCCGGTCGACGGCATCGGCCAGCTTTTCGTCGATCACATGCAGATACTCGGTCCAGTCGCCGACGTGTTTCAGGTCTTCTTTTCCGTCAGAAATGCCGCGCAGACCGATCAGCGGTACGTCGAATAGCTGGCAGCAGCGCATCACCGCAAACGTCTCCATATCGACCATATCTGCGGCGACGAGATCATAGGCGTTGCCGGAAACGATATTGCCACCGGTGGAAAGCGATGCCTGTGGAATGCCGGGAATGGTCAGCGGCAGCGGCAGGATCGCCGGATGATCGAGAAACGGTGTTGCGCCTTTCTCGAAACCGAGCGGCGACGCATCCATGTCGCGATAGGCGACGGAGGAGACCTGATAGACACCGGTCTGCTCGAGATTGCGCGAACCGGCCGAACCGAGCGACACGACGAGATCCGGCAGGCCGCCAACGGTTTCCAGCAGCGTGAGCTCGCGCGAAAGAACGGCGGCGGCTTCCACCGGCCCGACACCGGTCATCAGCGGGGTGATGCGGCTTTTGAGGTGCTGTCCATATTCGGCATCCACCGCCATCACGAACAGCACCGATTTTCCGGCAATCCTTTTGGTCGGCGCAATCGACATTGAAGCGTTCATTCGACCAGATCCTGACGGCCGCGGATCACCATCATGCTGCCGCTCATCGAGGCGATCAGTTTTGCCGGGCCGTCGCCCAGCGCATAGGCGCGGCCGTCGGCGACGATGATGGTGGAACCCGGCTTGGTGATTTCGCCGCGAAACAGAAACCGTTCGCCGCGCCCCGGCGACATCAGGTTGATCTTGAACTCGATGGTGAGGATCGAGGCTTCCGGCTCGATCAGCGTATAGGCGGCATAACCGCAGGCGGAATCCAGACCCGCGGCAATCACGCCGGCATGCAGAAAGCCGTGCTGCTGCGTGAGTTTTGGATCGAACGGCATCTCGATCTCGACGCTTGCCCGTTCGACCCGTGTCAATTCGGCGCCCAGCATGGCCATGGCCTGCTGGCTGGCAAAGCTTTTCTCGATACGTGTCTGAAAATCGCCGGGGTCGATCACCGTCATGTCTGCTCCTGTTGGTCGTAGCAAGGTTTGCACGAGGCGACCCGGCATCGCAAGCGGCGGCTTGTCCCACGCGGCATAGATCAGCGATTTAACAGGACGATGGCAAGGTTCAGATGGGTGGCGAAAGACACCCAGACGGCATAGGGCACGAACAGCAGGGCCGCCTTGCGGTTTGCATTCCAGCTCATGGCGATGAACAGCAGGATGAAAAACAGCATCGGCAGGATGATGGCCAGACCCAGCGGTGGATTCTGCATGCCGAAAAAGGCGGGTGACCAGCAGATGTTGAGAATGCCCTGCAGGCCGAACACGATCAGCCGGTTGCGATTGTTCTCATCGAACCATGTTTCGGCGAGTGCCGTGCCGATCATCACGTAAAGTGCAGCCCAGACCGGTCCAAAAATCCAGTTCGGCGGGTTGAGCGGCGGCTTTTCCAGCGCCTGATACCACTCACCCGGCATGTTGGCGATGCCGCTCAGAACGCCGATGGCAACGCATGCTGCAACAAATAAAATATAGGTTGTCAGTTTTCGCATAGGCCTGACATAGGGCTGCCAAAAGCGAGAGTAAAGCTTATTTTAGCGAAATGATATGTTGATCCCAGGCAACATCGTTGCGGGTGCCGTTGAAGCGCCCGTCATAGCTGGAAACGGCAATGCCGGAGGGGGCGGGGGCAACACCTGCCGCCTCGCGAACGATCTCTTCGCGCAGAACCGCTCCGGTCCTCGCATCCAGTGTCACCGCCGCTCCGCCAACGGGTGAGGTGAGGCCCACCAGCCCCTCGCGGCGGTTGACGGCGATGGCGCCGACATAATTGCCAAGGCGGATCGTGGTTTCCTCCGGCAGGTCGAGGAGGGCGATGTCCTCGCCCCTGGAGATCCAGCCGGCCAGCGGCGGCAGTTCGTTGCGTGCACCCTCCCACTGGCAGGCGAACCAGATGCGGCCATTGTCGGCGATATCGAGATGGCGGGTGGAAAGCTGGGAAAGCGACGGCGGCAGCGTGTGTTTCTGGATCAGTGCGCCGCTGCGGGCATCGAGCAGAACCAGCGACGGCTCCATATGGTCGAGATTGAGTTTGGTGCGCCCGAAATCCGGGTGGGTTTCGATGCCGCCATTGGCGATCACCAGTATCGACCCGTCGTCGGACACGGTCATGTCGTGTGTGCCCAGTCCATGCGCATCGAACTCGCCGATGCGGTGAAATCTGTCCGTGGCGTCATAGATGCCGATCATGCCACGATTGCCGTCAAAGTCGTTTTCGCTGGCGTAAAGGCGTGAACCATCCGGCGAAAAATGGCCGTGACCGTAAAAGTGCCGGCCTTCCGGGGCGGTGATGATGATCGGCTCGCTTTGAGGCGAGGCATCAAAAGTCATCGCAAACGTGCCGGGGCGGCGTGCGAAGGCGACCGTGCGGCCGGTGGCGGTGCTATGCGCCAGTCCGTGGGCGCGGGCGGGCAGGGCAACACGCTCGATGATTTCGCCGCGTTCGGAAACGGTGGCGATGCCGAAAGAACCGTCGGCTGCGCGAAAACCGGAGGCATAAACCGCATCGGCGCGCTCAAGCGCCCGTAACGAGCCGGGCGTCAGCGTGGCAGTGAAGGCCAAGCCGGCAGCCTTCAGGAATGCCCGTCGGTCGATCGTTTCGCCGCGCCAGACCATGGATCAGTCGCCGTCAGCGAAGGAAAAACCGGAGCTGAGGCCGATCGCGCCACCATAACCGTCGTTCAGCCTGGAGATCACATCCTTGCCCTCGGCCAGCAGCGTGTCGAGCTTTCTGCGCTCGCTCTCATCAGCCACGGCCTTTTCGAGGTCCGGCGTCACACTGCCGGCTGTTGCAGCCATGGCTGTCAGCTGCGCGTCGATCGCAGCCACGACCGGCTTGTCCTTCTCCGGCAGCAGATCGACCATGCTTGAGGTGGAGAGCAATGTTTTTAGCCCCTCGATATTGGCAATGACCGAAGGCCATGTGGTCTGCGATCGCCAGAACAGCGCCTGTTTTGGAAATTTTGCCTTGTCCGGGCCTTTGTAAAACGTCTCGATGCGCTGGTCGCGTACGGCTTCCGCGCCATGCACGAGAATGCCGAGCAGCGCCGTCATCGCCTCGCCGCCGGTGCGGAAGGCGGGGTTGTCCGGTCCCGGCTGCTCCCAGGACTTCTGGATACCATCCGGCGCATCCCAGATGGCGGAGACTTCCTCCGCCACGTTGGCGATATTGCCGGCAACGGCGGCAGCATAACGGCAACGGAAATTGTCTTTCTCCGCGGACGCCAGCATTTGCGCATCCGTGCCGAACAGCAGATATTCGAGTGCGCCAAGCCCCTGTGTCGCCACGCTCTTGGTGCCGAGCGTTTTCGGATCGGTGGCGGTCTCATCGGATTTGGAAAGCACGGCCTGCACCTGTTTCAGGCCGGTGCTCTTGCGGTCGGGGTAAAACAGGATGCGCTCGAAGCGGTTCTGCTCGATGATCGGGCCGGTACGGACTATCTCGATATGCGCCCAGCTTTTTGCCGTGTCGCGAAACGCACTTTGTGCTGCCTTGTAATTGGCCTCGGAGGGTGCATCACACAGCGTGCCGACCACCTTGGTTGTCGATACGGCGGATGTGGCAAAAGCATCGTAACCCGGCTTGATGAACCCATCGACTGCCGCCGCCATCACGGCCTTCACCTTGGCTTCCGGCAGTGTCACCGCCATTGCAGGTTCCTGCGCCCATGTTGTGGCCGGCATCAGAAGGGTAAGGCCGGCGATGAGGATTTTGCACATTTTATAGCGACTCCAGGAAGGTGATGAGGGCTTGTCTGTCGTCTTTCGGCAGGCCGGCAAAAGCATCGCGCGCAGCTTGCGCTTCTCCGCCATGCCAGAGCACCGCCTCGGTCAGATTGCGGGCGCGACCGTCATGCAGGAAGAACGTGTGGTTATTGACGGTTTTCGTCAAGCCGATGCCCCAGAGCGGCTGGGTGCGCCATTCCTGGCCGTCGGCATCGCCCACCTGCTGGCCATCGGCCAGACCTTCGCCCATGTCGTGCAGCAGGAAATCGGAATAGGGCCAGATCAGCTGAAACGCCTGCGCCTTGTTGCCGGCATCGCGCCGCGTCACGAATTTTGGCGTGTGGCAGCTGGTGCAGCCCGATGTGTAGAACATTTCCTTGCCGCGCAGCACGCTCGGATTGTCGATGTCGCGGCGAGCCGGCACGGCCAGATTTTCGGAATAGAAGGTGACGAGATCCATCACCGGATCCGGCGCTTCGGTCGGTCCCAGTCGCTCCTGCACGCCGGTCGGCAGTGACAGGCATTTGGTCTGCGCTGGCGTGCAGTCACCGAAATCGCGCGGCGCATCGGGCGTCGAAATGCCGAGATCGCCGGCGAAGGCGGATGAACTCTGGTCGCGGATCGTCGCATTTTGCGCTTTGAAGCCAAACCGCCCGAGTTTCAGCTCGCCGGTGCGGTGATCACGCACAAAAGCCGGCTTGCCGGAAATGCCGTCCTCGTTTTTGTCGTCCGGATCGGCGTTCGCCAGAATATCGGCCTCGTGGATCGCCTGAACCAGTCCAAGCCCGATCATCGGTGGCGAAACGCGCGGAGACAGCGTCGTGTCGGGATGCATCGGCCCATAACCGAGATCGGAGACGGAATAGGTCGGCTTGCGCAGCGATACCGTTTCGCCGTCTGCCAGCTCTACTGGGACTTCCTCGTAAGTGACCGCCATCCGGCCCTCTATGGGCAAATCCTGTACGGCGAGATCCTGCAGCTGCTCGCCATAAACCGGATCGGGAAAATTCAGCACCTTGCGCTCGGCAATGTCTGCCTTTTCAGCCTCGGTCTTGGCCGGCCGCGCCAGCCGTAGAAACATCGAGGTCGCATCAGGCGCACCTTCGGGTGGATGGCCGCGGCCATCCTTCAGGTGACAGCTCTGACAGCCGCGGGCATTGAACAGCGGCCCCAGTCCATCCGAGGCTTGCGTGGAGGACGGTGCTGCCACCCAGAGCTTTGTGAACAGCGCATTGCCCAGCTTGAAAGTCTCCTCCTCCTGAAAGGTCAGGTTGGTGGAGAAATGCGAAAAGATATTGCCGTTGACGGTGGCCTTGGTGGTCGCCGCTCCACCCTGCATGGTTTCGAATTGTTCAGGCTTGGAAAAATCATCGGTCGGACGCGTCACGCTTTGCACGCGCTTGGCATCTTTTGGGGTGAGATCGGTGCGGTCCTCCGGCATGACGGTGGCCTGGGTCGCGATGGCGACGGCAGGCGTGTCCTGCGCCGAAACGATCGAGGTGATCAGCGGCAATACCAGAACGGGCGCACCCGCCAGAACCGGCAGCACCAGAAGCAATGCCCTCGACGTCTTCATGGAACGAAACTCACATAACGGGGTGGATCGCGTGACAGTGCGCATGGCGGCGAACAATTCGCCTCATGCGGACACGATCCGACATTTTCATGGCATCCGCGACAAGCATCTTGTCGCGGATGCCGGGTTGTTTTCGGCCTATTTGAACACTGCGTCCGGGTTGTCGAGGCTGTCGGAGCCTTCGAGCGAAACCGAGCCGAGGTCGAGTGCGGTGATGACACGCTCGATCGTCTTGGTCTGGTCGATCAAACCGTCGATCGCCTTCTGCACGACGGCGTTGCCTTCCTTGTTGCCGTCGCCGATCATCTGGTCATAGGCCTCGCCCTTCTTGGCGCGGTCTGCCATGGCGTTCATGGCCACCAGTGTCGCGTCCAGCTTGCCGGTCATCTCTGTGTCGAGCTTGGCGTCCTTGGCCTTGACCAGGTCGGAAAGCGACGGGCCGGTCATCTTGGTGCCGTCGGCGCGGGTATAGTTGCCGGTATAGGCGGCTGCGATGCCGACTGCGTCGTTCAGGTGCGAGGCATGGGTGTTGTCGGAGAAGCAGTCATGCTCCTCTTCCGGATCATGCAGCAGCAGGCCGAGCTTCATGCGCTCACCGGCCAGTTCGCCGTAGGACAGCGAGCCCATGCCGGTAAGGATGGCGGTCAGGCCCGCCTTCGGATCGGCTTCCACCGTTTTGGTGGCTTCGGCGCCCGGTGCCCAGGCATCGACCATTTCCTGCAGATCCTTGAGCAGCAGGGTCGAAGCCGCCTTCAGATAGTCGCCGCGACGATCGCAATTGCCATTGGTGCAATTGGCCTTGTCATAGTCGGTATAGGGACGCTCGCCGGCGCCGGCTTCGGTGCCATGCAGGTCCTGGCCCCACAGCAAAAATTCGATGGCGTGGTAGCCGGTCGCCACATTGGCTTCCACCTCGCCGGCTTCCTGCAGGCTTTCCAGCAGTTCCGGCGTGATCTTCTTGGCATCAATGGTCTCACCGTTCACAGTCAGCGTCGGGTGGCCGATGATGTTGGCGGTGTAATAGGCGTTGGAATCGCTTTCGGTACCGTAGGAGGCGTCGACATAGTCGATCAGCCCTTCGTCCAGCGGCCAGGCATTCACCTTGCCTTCCCAATCGTCGACGATCGGGTTGCCGAAACGATAGACTTCGCTCTGCTGGTAAGGCACGCGGGCAGCAATCCATGCCGTCCGTGCGGCCTTCAGCGTGTCGGCGCTCGGCTTGGCCAGCAGGGCGTCGATCGCGGCATCGAGTGCCTTGGCCGTCGTCAGGGAGTCTTCGTATTTCGCATGCGCCACGTCGGCGTAATGCTTGATCACAGCCGCGGGCTCAGTCGCGGCAAAGGCGGCGGAAGCGGAAAGCAGCGCAAAGGTGGCGCCGAACAAGGTCTTGCGGATCATCGTCCCTCCTGGTGCAGCCGTTGTCCTCAAGGCTGCGAGACGGATTTCATCGCGCTTTTGATAACTGGTGTCAAACAATCTAGTTTGGAGTATTTCCAAACAACAGCATGTTCTTGAACGGCCTGTATTATCGGCCGTTCAAGCGATGTTGGAGGGCGAGAAAATCAACCGTTGCGGCGCATGCGGCAGAAGAAGAAACCATCCGTGTCGGTCGAAGCCGGGGTCAGCGTCAGCGTGGCGCCGTCGCGCGAATGCGGGCGCGCTGCGTTGCCGCTGAACAGCGTCTCCCAGGCCGGACCTGCCGGTTCGATGACAAAATCCGGGTGGGTTTGTGCAAACCGTTTGGCCTGGCTGTCGTTTTCTTCCGGCAGAACCGAACAGGTGACATAGACCAGCGTGCCGCCCGGCTTGACGAAGGCTGCTGCCTCGCCAAGAGCCTCTTGCTGCTGCTCCATCCGTTCCTCGATATTCTTCTGGGTCAGCCGCCATTTGGTGTCAGGACGGCGGCGCCATGTGCCCGTGCCCGTGCAGGGCGCATCGACCAGCACGATATCAAGCTTCTCACGGAGGCTTTCCATGCGCCGTATATCGTCATGAACCTGCACGTTGCGTGCACCGGCGCGTTTCAGGCGCTCGATGATCGGCGCCAGCCGTTTGCGGTCGGTGTCAAAGGCGTGGATCTGGCCCTTGTTGTGCATGGCAGCCGACATGGCGAGCGTCTTGCCGCCACCGCCGGCGCAATAGTCCAGCACCTGCGCGCCGTCCGTCGGCATCACCAGATCGGCGACGATCTGCGATCCTTCGTCCTGAACCTCGAACCAGCCCTTCTGGAACGAAAGCTCGGCGGTGACGTTGGGTAGACGTGACGGGCCTTCGCCGGCGGCAATGCGCACACCGTTTCGGGCGATCGGAGATGCGGCAGCTCCAGAGCGATCGAGCGCCTTGACGACCTTGTCGCGTGAGGCCTTCAGCGTGTTGGCACGCAGATCGAGCGTCGGGCGGCCGGCCAATGCCTTGGCCTCGTTAAGCCAGTCCTCGCCGAAACCGGCTTCGAAGGATGGCTGCACCCAGTCGGGGATATCGCCTTGCACATGAAGCGGTGCGTCAGCGAGGTCGCGATTGGCAAAGGCTTCGAAGGAAGGCAGCACCGGCGCGAACTTGTCGTCTTCCAGTTCAGCCGCAAGCGTTTCGGGCGTAAAGCCCCATTGGCGGATCAGAACGGCGAAGGCAAGTGCGGTTGGGCTGTCGTCTTCCATCAGCCAGGCATGCGACAGGCGCATGCGTAGCGCGTCATATACGATGTTGCCGATCGCGGCGCGGTCGCCCGATCCGGCAAACCGATGGGCAAGGCCCCAGTCTTTGAGAGCATCGGCGACAGGACGCCTGCGCGCCTCGATGTCTGCCAGTACCTCGATTGCTCCGGCTACTCGTCCGCCCAGTCGCATCTCAAACTCCGTATCGGTTGAACCCGTATGGCCGGGGTCCTATCGGGGTTTGGGCTGCAGGGCAAGGGGTGGCCGAAAGGGCGTCCGATGGATCAGCCTTCCTTGGCGCCTCTGCCGGCGACCTTCTGGTTGCCGCCATCGACGACCTGGTAGCAGACCTGTGCGGTGCCGGAAGACACCATGCCGATGTTCTTTGCAGCGGCCTTGGAAACGTCGATGATGCGGCCGCGAATGAATGGGCCACGGTCGTTGATGCGCACGACAACGCTTTTGCCGTTGCGCTTGTTGGTCACCAGAACCTTGGTGCCGAAGGGTAGCGAACGATGGGCTGCGGTCATCAGGCTGGCGTTCATCCGTTCACCGGATGCGGTTTTGGACGTGAGCGCATACCAGGATGCGTGGCCACAACCGGGCGCGGCATTTGCCTGCGCGGCACCGAGACAGCTGAAAGCAGCCACGGCAGCTGCGATGGAAAGTGAGCGTCGGACGAAGTTCAAATCGGAGTATCCCCAGTGGTCGAAGAGCCGCTGTTGCGGTGGGCGACGCTAAGGCAGGGGCAAAAAAGGCGAAAAAGTGGGCCTTTTGATCACGGAATGTTACATCGCGTAACATACGTGATGAATCTGCAGGTTGCTAAATCGTTAACAGACACGCAAGAATCGCAGTAAAAACAGTAGGAAAACGGAAAACCATTCCGCCTGTCATGCGGTTGTCACATCGATCACAAAAATCGCGAAAATAATTTTGCGCGGCAGTGATTTTTACTGCCCAATTTGCGGAATTTTTGTGAGACGCTGCCCATATTATTAAGAATTTATGACCTGAGAGATGCCGTTGGTAGGAAATTTCATCCGTTTTTGTGGCTTTTACGGAGTAGTTTCAGGTCTGCCGGATCAGCTTCTCCAGCGTCCAGACGACCAGAGTTCTACCAGCGATGTACGGTAATCTCGATAAGTGAATTGAAATCCAAGGTTGCGTATGGCGGCGTTTGAAATACGCTTGTTATCGCCGTAGAAAGAGCGTGCCATTGGCCGCATTTCTGCGGTCTCGAAGGCCTGTTCCGGCGGTGGCTCCACGCCCATCAGGCAGGCGGCCTCGGTCACCACGTCCTGTGGCGGTGCCGGCTCGTTGTCGGTGATGTTGAAGATGCCGCCGGTGCCGGAAGACGCAAGAAACAGGGTTGCGCCTGCGATATCCTCCACACGGATGCGGTTAAAAACCTGATCCTTCTTGATGATGCGATGCGCCGTGCCGCGCGCGAGATTGACGAAGGCATTGCGGCCGGGACCATAAATGCCGGCCAGCCGCAAAATGGCGACCGGAATGCCGGCCGCTTCTCCCGCCTGCATCCATGCCCGCTCGGCGGCGACGCGCTCCAGCGCGCGCGCCGATTTCGGATGGCACGGCGTCTGCTCATCCACCCAGGCGCCGTCGTGATTGCCATAGACGCCGACAGTCGACAGATAACCGATCCATTCAAGGGCGGGAAACCATTGCCTGAGTTCGCGATTTGTCAGCCGCAAAAGGCTGTCACCTTCAGCACCGGGCGGGATCGACTGGACGAGATGCGTGGTCGTGCTCATTGCACGGCGCAGTTCGGGCGAAAAACTTTCGCCGCTATATATATAAGGAGAGATGCCGCGGCTTCCGAGTTCGGCAAGCTTGTCGGCGCTTCGGGTCGTGCCGGCCACGGCCTTGCCTCTGGCCAGGGTCTCCGTGCCGATCGCCTGCCCGGAATATCCCGCACCAAAGATCAGCACCTGCATCACGCCACTCCTGCCATTGCCCATTCCGCTTCGACCTCGTCATCCTCGTCGATAACGCGGGCGGAGGCAAACCGTTCGAATTCGTCTTTTGTCATCAATCTGGAAAGCGCCCATACCGCCATGCCGCGCACGGCAGCGGACGGATCGGCAGCCAGTCCCTTGCAGGCTTCGATAAAGCCGCGATCTCCCGAATTGCCCACGGCAATCAGCACGTTGCGCACAAACCTGTCGCGGCCGATGCGTTTGACCGGTGAGCCGCTGAAAAAGGTGCGAAACTGTGCATCCTCCAGCGTCAGCAGAAAGGCGAGCGACGGCTCTTTCAGGTCCTCGCGGGCCTGCAGTTTCATCTCGCTGGCGCTTGCCGCAAACTTGTTCCATGGGCAGGCGGCCAGACAATCGTCGCAGCCATAGATGCGGTTGCCGATCAGCGGCCGGAATTCATGGGCGATCGGCCCCTTGTGCTCGATTGTCAGGTAGGAAATGCAGCGCCGCGCATCGATCTGGTAGGGCGCCGGAAAGGCGGACGTCGGACAGGCGTCGAGGCAGGCGCGGCATTTGCCGCAATGATCGCGCTCGGCCTCGTCGAAATCCAGATCGGCAGTGGTGAAAAGGCTGCCGAGAAACAGCCAGGAACCATGCGTGCGGCTGACGAGATTGGTGTGCTTGCCCTGCCAGCCGAGGCCGGCGGCAGCTGCCAGCGGCTTTTCCATCACCGGCGCGGTATCGACGAACACTTTCACATCGACACCGGCGCGGGCTGCAAAACGCGTGGCGATTTCCTTCAGCCGCCCCTTGATAACGTCGTGGTAATCGCGATTGCGGGCATAAACGGAGATGTTGCCCTTGTCCGGCTTGGACAGCAGGCCGCGCGGATCCTCGTCCGGACCATAATTCATGCCGAACATCACGATCGAGCGCACATCGCTCCACAGCACTTTGGGATCGCCACGACGCTCGCGCGTTTCTTCCATCCACGCCATCGTGCCGTGCCGTCCGGCCTCGACAAATTCGATGAGACGGGCAGGGGCGTGCGGAATGCTGTCGGGCGGGGTGATGCGACAGAGATCGAAGCCTTGGGCTTCAGCTTCCGTGCGAATGAGTGCGGTCAGTTTGCTGGCGCGAAGACGGTCCTTTTCCGAGCGGCCATCGTGCCGCGACGGAGCATCTGCCCGCGCAGCCTCGGGCTTTGTCTCAGAAGTCGAGATCCGCATAATGGGACACCGGTGTTAGGCCGCGGACACGTTCCGCCAGAAGCGGCCGGAAAGACGGCCGCGATTTCAGCCTCTGATACCATTCCTTGGCAATCGGTGTCTCCTGCCAATCGATCTCGCCGAGATAGTCGAGCACGGAGATCGAGGCGGCGGCGGCCAGATCGGCGTAGGACAGCCGTTCACCGGCAAGCCATGGCCGGGAGCCGGCAAGCCACGAAAGATATTTCATATGCTGGCGGATGTTGGCGCGCGAGGTGCGCAGAACCTTGCTGTCCGGTGCGCCGCCGCCCTGTGCTGCCGTCATCTGCAGCTTGTAGGCACGTTCGCGCGTCAAGGGCAGCGTCACATCGCGTTCCATTTTCAGCAGGAACCATTCCGTCAGCCGGCGGATTTCGGCCCGCTGAAAGGGATCTTCCGCCAGAAGCCGGCGTTCGCGCTTCAACACGCCATGGGTTTCGTCGAGGAATTCGAGCAGCACGTTGGGGCCGCTCAACACCCGCATATTGTCGTCGACATAGACGGGAAGCGTGCCGGCCGGGTTGAGGGCCAGGAATTCCCGGCGCTTTTCCCAGGTCTGCTCTTCCACGAGATCGGTCTGAAAGCCGTATTCGGCCAGGATGAGCCGCACGAACCGGGAGGCCGAAGACATGGGGTGATGATAGAGCGTGGGCATCGATACTCGATTGTTGGTACTGCAATTATCAGCGGAAGTCGGAGATGACCTCCAAGTCCCGAATGTGGCTGACATAAGGCGATGCAGCCTAATTACCAGACCAAACGGCCAGAACGACAATTCTCGCCATTTTAAGTTAATTTTTCTAACAAATGATCAAGAAAACGGATGCGCCGTTAACGCCCGGAATCTAAGGGCAAAAGAAAAGGGTGAGCGGCATGCCACTCACCCTCAATCTTCAAAAATGGTCTTGTCGGCTCAGCGAGCAATCGAACCCGTGCTGCAGGGGTCGACGCCGTATGCCGGAGCGCAGGAACCCTTGTTGGCAGCAACCGTGCCGGGCGCCAGGAACGAGCCTGCGAGAATGATCAGTGCCGCACACGCAAAAAACAGTGCGATGGACTTGCCCATGGAATTTGGCCTTTCGGAGGAAGGTACGTCTGTCACGGTGGGAATGTCTTTCCTGAAATCCTGTGCCCGCGGTTTATTGGCCGGATTTCAAAGATACAATAGGGAATTCTACTGAATCTGCGGTTAACGCGACGCTATTTCACAATGCGATTTTTGTGTCACACTGTCCCACATCACAAATGTGTAAAGCGCGGGCATTCTTTTCCCGCGCTCATTATTTGGCCGTATTTTTAGAAGTCTCAGGCGGCCTTGCCGGTATTCGTGAACTGACCTTGCGGGCGATAGTGCACGACATAATGCTGCAGCACGTTGGTCAGAAGTGTCGGCTGGATGCCGAGGCCGGAAAGCGTACGATCTTCCTTCGCAGCGTTGTCGGAAACCACGGTGTCGGTCCTCAGCAGTGTCACCTGGTCCGACGTCAGCGGCGGAGTGATCAACGGAACCGACTGCGCGATCTTGCCGATCAGCGAAGCGATGCCGAAGGGCAGAGAAACAAAACTGCGCTTGCGACAGGTCACGCGCAAAATGGTCTCAAGACAGTTGCGGAAGGTCATGACTTCCGGGCCGCCGAGTTCATATGTGGTGCCGGTTGCCACCTTGCCATCGACCGAGCGGGCCACGGCTTCCGCGACATCACCGACGAAAACCGGCTGGAATCTGGTCTTGCCGCCGCCGATCAGCGGCAGGAAGGGAAGGTTACGGGCCATGGCGGCAAATTTGTTGAAGAAATTGTCTTCCTTGCCGAACACGATCGAAGGGCGAAGGATGACCGCATCCGGCAGGGCGGCCAGAATGGCCTGTTCACCGCGGCCCTTGGAACGGGCGTAGGAGGAGGCGGATTTCACATCGGCGCCGATCGCGGAAATATGGGTCAGCTTGGCGCCGGCCGCAGCGGTTGCTTCAGCGATCGCCTTGGCGCCAAGATCCTGCACGGCATCGAACTTGTTCTTGCCGCTCTCGAACAGGATGCCGACGCAGTTGACCACATGCGAAGCACCGGCAACGGCGCGATCGACCGATTGGCGGTTGCGCAGGTTGGCCTGCATCAGTGCGATCTGGCCGGGATAACCGTCGGGACGCAGGAAACCGGCAAGATCAGGCCGGCGAACAGCGACGCGAATGCGGTAGCCGCGCTTGGCCAAAGCCCGCACCACATATCGTCCGACAAACCCAGAACCTCCAAAGACGGTAACGAGCGGCGGAAGATTGGACACGGTCATGGCATGCTCCGGGAATGGGCCTGTGGCGGGTTGTCGCACTCTCTTAGCCGAAACGCGACGATACGTGAAGTGGTTGCGTGGCAATGACGAGCGCAATGTCCGCCACGAAAGAGACGATGCATATAGGATGAGGCTGCGCCTTGATCCTGAACAAAAGCGCCGCTGCGGTGCGCGGCAAAAACCGTTCGGTCAGACGCCTTCGACGACCAGCATGTCGGCATCGGCCACTTCCTGGCGGATTTTGGCAGCGGCCTGGTATTCCGGCGAATTGTAGCAGTCGATGGCCGCCTGAACGGACGGGAACTCGATCACCACATTGCGGCTGCGCGCCTCGCCCTCCAGATGGCTGACAGGGCCGCCGCGGGCCAGGAAATTCGCGCCAAAACGCTCAAAGGCCGGCTTGGCCGTCGCCACATAATCCTTGTAGCGCTCGGCATCGCGCACATCGACGCGCGCAATCCAATATCCTTTTGGCATGTTTTCTCCTCCCCGGTTCGACGCTCAGGCGTCGTTTGCAGGCCACAGTGCCTGTCGCATCTCTTCCAGAATGGCGTCCGCCGCCTGTTTCGGCTCAGCCGCCTTGACGATCGGGCGGGCGACCACGAGATGGGTCGAACCGGCCTTCAGCGCATCGTAGGGTGTGACGACACGTTTCTGGTCGCCGGCGTCAGTGCCTTTGGGGCGAATACCGGGCGTGACGATCGCCATGCCGGAATCGCCGAGTATGTCGCGAACAACAGAGGATTCTTCCGCCGAGCAGACGATGCCGCCCATGCCGGCTTCGCGCGCCTGTGTTGCGCGAATGCGCACCAGTTCTTCCGGCGAGTGGGCATAACCGGCTTCCGTCAGGTCGGCCGCATCCATCGAGGTCAGCACCGTCACGCCGAGAAGGCAGAGGTTGGAGCCCTTCGCGGCTTCCACGGCGGCGCGCATCGCCTTCGGATAGGCATGCAGCGTCAGCATGGTCATGCCCATGCCGGCAATCGCCTCGACGCCCTTCGCCACCGTGTTGTCGATGTCGAGCAGCTTCATGTCGAGGAAGACTTTTTTACCGTCTTTTGCCAGATCGCGCGCCAGTTCCAGGCCGCCGATAAAGGCCAGCTGGTGGCCGATCTTGTAGAAGGAAACGCTGTCGCCGAGTGTGGCAACCATGGCTTCGGCTTCTGCAATGGTGGGAATATCCAGGCCTACGATCAGTCGGTCACGTGCGCTCATGGTTCAAACTCCCTGCCAGATATCGATAGGGGTCCAGTCGCATGAGATGGCGCGGTTCGCAAGATCAAAGCAGAAGAGATTGCCGCCGCCAGCAGGTTGATCGCCATCGCGGGAAATCGGCTTTCCGGCCAGATGGCATTTCAGAAGCGTCCCGACGCCGCCATGGCCAACGAAGGCGATCGGCATGTCGGGATTGTGGTCGGACAGAATACGCTCCACCGCCGAGACGATCCGCGACTGCGCGTCGATGGCGCGTTCCCATCCTTCAAAACTGTCGTGCGGATGGGAAAAGAACCAGTCGGCCGCCTTTTCGAATTCCGGCGGGCTCAAAAATCCGGTCGCCGAGCGGTCGTTTTCATGGCTGTCCGGCGCGATCATGATCGGGATGTCATTGGCGGCCGCCAGTATCTCGGCCGTCTCGATCGCCTTGGTCTCGTCGCTGGAAACGATCCGCCCCAGCTGTTTCGCCCAGCCGGAGAGTGCGGCCTGTTGCGCGCGTGCCCGCCCGATATCGGAAAGGCCCCAAAGCGGCACCGGCGCGGCCGGATCGATCCGCACCTGCGGGTGGGTGATATAAAGACCGCGGCTCACGACCGTCAGCCGCGGGTATAGACCCACAACTGCGCCGGCGGGATATTGCGTACGACAAAATCGTAATGCTTGATCTTGTAACGATCAGGCTTGGCGATCACCGGCGAGATCGGACCATAGGTGATCTGCATGAATGGGCGTCCGGCGGGCATGCGGTCGAGCGCGCTTTCCAGAAGCGCGATGCGGCGCTCCATCGGGAAGCTCAAAAGCGGAATGGCGGAGATCACGCTGTCGAAAATCACGCCGCTCTTGTCGCCAAGCGTCTTGTCGAGATCGAAAGCGTCGCCGTTGACGAAATGGACGCCCGGATAGGCTTTGACGAGGTTCTGGTAGAAGTCGGTGGAATATTCGATCGAGACCAGATTGTCCGGCGCGACGCCGCGCTCAAGAATGGCCTTGGTGATGACACCGGTGCCGGGACCGAGTTCGAGAACCGGCAGGCCGGAAGCCGGATTGATGACGCTGGCCATGCGTTTGGCGGTAATGGACGAGGTCGGGCAGATTGCGCCGACGCTTTTCGGGCCATCCATCCAGCCCTTGAAGAAACGGATCTCCTCGTCAAACTTGCGGCCGAGCCGTTCCTTCAAACGTAGTTCCATCCGTCCGTCTCCTGGTTATTTGGCAGCGTTTTATGTGGGCGCAAATGTCGCCAAAACAAGGCAAAATGTCGCTCATGGAAAATACGATAAAAAAAGGCGGTCATCGCTGACCGCCCTGATCAATCCTAGACGCGCATCGGCATCAGAACATAGAGCGCATCGTCTCCCGCAGTATCGCGAACCAGCGTCGGAGAGCCGGCATCAGCCAGCATGAAGATCGCATCCTCACCCGAAAGCTGGGCGGTGATGTCCAGCAAGTACTTGGCGTTGAAACCGATTTCCATCGGATCGTTCTCGTAGGCGACAGCCACTTCTTCCGTCGCGCTGCCCGAATCCGGGTTGTTGACGGTCAGCGTCAGTTGGCCTTCGGTCAGCGCCAGCTTTACGGCACGGCCACGCTCGGACGAGATGGTCGAAACGCGGTCGACGGCGCGTGTAAAGCTCTGGCAATCGACGCGCATTTCCTTGTCGTTGCCGGTCGGGATGACGCGCTGGTAATCCGGGAACGTGCCGTCGATCAGCTTTGACGTCATGATGATCTCGCCGATCGTCAGGCGGATCTTTGCGTCCGACAGTTCGACGGTCACGACGACTTCCGGGTTGTCGACCAGCTTCTGCAGTTCACCGACCGTCTTGCGCGGGATGATGATGCCCGGCATGCCTTCCGAACCGGACGGTGCTTCCACGTCGGCGCGGGCCAGACGGTGACCGTCGGTGGCGACGGCGCGCAGCTTCAGCGCACCACCGGCTTCGATCGTGTGGAAGAAGATGCCGTTCAGGTAATACCGGGTCTCTTCGGTCGAGATCGCAAACTGGGTGCGCTCGATCAGCATTTTCAGATCAGTCGCCTTCAGCTTGAACGTATGGCTGAACGTGCCGGCGGTGAGGTCCGGGAAATCCGATTCCGGCAGGCACTGCAGCGAGAACTTTGAACGACCGGACTGCACGGTCATGGAGCCGCCATCCGGCGTGGTCGCCAGCATCACTTCCGAACCATCCGGCAGCTTGCGGACGATTTCATAGAGAAGATGGGCCGGAACCGTGGTGGCGCCTGCCTGCTCGACCATGGCCGGAACGCCCTCGGTGATTTCGAGATCGAGGTCGGTTGCCTTCAGTTCGAGGTTGGCGCCGGAAGCGCGCATCAGAACGTTCGACAGGATCGGGATCGTATTCCGGCGCTCGACCACGCGGTGAACGTGGTTCAGCGACTTCAGAAGGTTGGATCGCTCAAGAGTAATACGCATGGACGCTATCGCTTTCGACCGTGCCGGACCGGAGACCGGACCGTATGTTATTGTCGTCCGCCGGTGAGGCGGATGGATGTGGACGGGCAAAATGGCAGACATTTGCTCGCAAACGCAAGAGGGTGAAGGCACCTGCCATACCAATTCGGTCCTGCGCTCCGACAATGCGCACAGAAAAGCGCCGACCCCGAGGCCTTGCTGTGGCTTGCCGAACAGCGGAGCCTCGCCCATAAAGGCGGCCAATGCATGAAAAAGAGAGAATACCAGTGACGGAAGAGACGAAGACGCCCATGCTCGGTTACCGGGTCGCAAACACGTTTGTGCCGGCCCGGCCGCTGGAGCCTGCGCTCTATCTGGTCGCAACCCCGATCGGCAATCTTGGCGATATCACGCTGCGGGCACTGGAAACGCTTGCCGGTGCCGATGTTCTGGCCTGCGAGGACACGCGTGTCACCCGCGTGCTGCTCGACCGTTTCGGTATCGTCAACAAGCCCTATGCCTATCACGAGCACAATGCCGATGAGGTCGGGCCAAAACTGCTGGCGGCGCTGGAAGGCGGCAAGTCGGTGGCACTGGTCTCGGATGCCGGCACGCCTCTGGTGTCGGATCCCGGTTACCGTCTCGGCCAGCTGGCGATTACTGCCGGCTTTCGCGTTGTGCCCATTCCGGGCGCCTCGGCGCCGCTTGCAGCTCTGGTCGGTTCCGGCCAGCCCTCGGATGCGTTTCTGTTTGCCGGTTTCCTGCCGGTCAAGGAAAAGGGACGCCGCGACCGTCTCGCGGAATTGTCCAAGATCCCGTCGACGCTGATCTTTTTCGAAAGCCCGCACCGCATTGCCGCAACGCTCACCTCGGCGGCGGATGTGCTGGGCCGGGAGCGCGAAGCCTGCGTCTGCCGCGAACTCACCAAGACGTTTGAGGAGTTTCGACGTGGCACGCTCGGTGAACTGGCGGATTACTATAATGAGGATGGGCGCACGGTGAAGGGCGAGATCGTCCTTGTTGTCGGCCCGCCGGATTATGATGACGTGCCGGGTGCGGTCGAGGTGGATGTGCTTTTGCGCGAGCTTGCCAGCACCATGCAGACCTCGAAGGCGGCAGCCGAGGCGGCTCGTCTTACCGGCCTGTCTAAAAAGGATCTGTATCAGCGCCTTATTGCCCTGAAGGGAGAGGATGAGCCCGGCCAGCCAGAAAGCTGATCGACGGGAAAGTCGCCGTCGCGCCGAACGCCGGGGCCATTGGTCCGAATATCTGGCGGCGGTCTTTCTGTTGCTGAAGGGCTACCGCATCCTCAGCCTGCGCTACAAAGCAAAGAGCGGCGAGATCGATATCATCGTCCGCAAACGTGATCTGGTTGCCTTTGTCGAGGTCAAGGCGCGGCGGGCGGAAGGGCTTGCGATCGATGCCGTTGGCTACGAAACGCAGAAACGCATCCGTGCCGCTTCCGACCAATGGCTGTCACGCAGGCGTGATGCGCATCTCCTGACGCTTCGATATGATGTCGTCGCGGTGCTGCCGGGCCGTTTTCCCAAGCATTTTCAGGACGCTTTCTGAAGGAATTGCAATGCTGTGCAAAGAGCTTAAGGCCTTGTAATCGTTCTGTCATAAATTCGTAGCTTTACCGTCACACAAGGGCACTATCCCTCCCTCACCATTAACTGGCGGAGAGGGGTCTACTCCCATGATGAAGAAGCTTGTTCTGACTGCTGCCGCAGTCGCGCTGTCTGCAACCACGTCGTTGGCTGCGACCGAAGTCACCTGGTGGCACGCCATGGGTGGCGAGCTTGGCAAGAAGCTCGAGGAAGTTGCTCAGAAGTTCAACGAAAGCCAGAGCGAATACAAGGTCGTTCCGGTCTTCAAGGGTACCTATCCGGAAACCCTGACGGCTGCCATCGCCGCTTTCCGCGCCGGTCAGCAGCCTGCCATCGTGCAGGTCTTCGAAGTCGGTACGGGCACCATGATGGCCGCCAAGGGCGCCGTCTACCCGGTCTATCAGGTCATGAAGGACGCCGGTGAGCCTTGGGATACCAAGGGCTTCCTCGCTCCGGTTACCGGTTATTATTCGGACGCCAGCGGCAACATCCTGTCGATGCCGTTCAATTCGTCGACGCCGATCATGTATTACAACAAGGACGTCTTCAAGAAGGCTGGCCTTGATCCGGAAGTCGCGCCGAAGACCTGGGCTGAACTTGCCACCATGGGCAAGAAGATCGTCGACAGTGGCGCTGCCACCTGCGGCTTCACGCTGAGCTATGCTGCCACCTGGGTTGGTCTCGAAAACTACTCTGCCATTCAGGACCTGCCTTTCGGCACCCTGCAGAACGGTTTTGGCGGCACCAAGACCGAATTCACCTTCAACGGCCCGAACCAGGCCAAGTTCTGGGACGGCCTGAAGAAGGCTCAGGACGACAAGGTCTTCAAGTACGGTGGTCCGGGCGGCGCGGCTGAATCGGCTCCGATGTTCTATTCGCAGCAATGCGCCGTCTATATGGGTTCGTCCGCTTCGCGCGCCGGCGTCATCAACAACGCCAAGGGCTTCCAGGTCGGCTTCGCGCCGATGCCTTACGACGATACCGTCACCAAGGAGCCGAAGAACTCGATCATCGGCGGCGCCACCCTGTGGACGCTGAACGGCCAGAAGGACAAGAACGTCTACAAGGGCGTTGCCAAGTTCTTTACCTACCTGTCGAAGCCGGAAGTCCAGGCCGACTGGCACCAGTTCACCGGTTACCTGCCGATCACCAACGCTGCTTACGAACTCGGCCAGTCCCAGGGCTACTACGCCAAGAACCCGGGTTCCGACATCGCCATCAAGCAGATCATGCGCGGCACGCCGTCCGACAACTCCAAGGGTGTTCGTTTCGGCAACCTGACGCAGATCCGCGATCTGGTCGACCAGCAGTTCGAAGCTGTCCTGTCCGGCAAGAAGACCGGCCAGCAGGCTCTCGATGAAGCAGCCAAGCAGGGCAATGCCATCCTGCGCGAATTCGAAGCTGCAAACTCGAACTAAGCTTCGTCCAACGTCACGAAACCCTCCCCGCCAGCGGGGAGGGTCTTTTATTGGGGCCTGTTTTCGGGCCTGTCTTGATCGGGATCGTCATGCAGACAAAGCGCACTGTCTTCCAGGCTCGGCTGCTGCCCTACGCGCTGCTCGCGCCGCAGCTCATCATCACATTGATCTTCTTCGTCTGGCCGGCCCTGCAGGCCGTTCGACAGTCATTCATGCGTGAAGATCCGTTCGGCCTCAGCGAAAAATTCGTCTGGTTTCAGAATTACACGCGCCTGATCGGCGATGCTTCTTACCTCAATTCGCTCAGCGTCACTTTCGTGTTCGCTGCCGGCGTCACCGCCGTGTCGATGACCGTGTCGCTGCTGTTTGCCGTCTGCGTCAATCGCGCCATCAAGTCGGGCCGTTTCTACACGACCATGCTGGTCTGGCCTTATGCGCTGGCGCCGGCTGCCTCCGGTCTTCTCTGGTGGTTCATGTTCAACCCCAGCGTCGGCCTCATTCCCTATGTGCTGAACATGGTCGGTTATGACTGGAACCATCGCCTGCACGAGGGCGATGCCATGATCCTGATCATCATCGCCGCGTCCTGGAAGCAGATTTCCTACAATTTCCTGTTCTTTGTTGCCGGCCTGCAGTCCGTGCCGCATTCTTTGACGGAAGCGGCCGCGATCGATGGTGCCGGCCCGGTCAAGCGTTTCTGGACGGTGGTTTTCCCGCTTTTGTCGCCGACCGCCTTCTTCCTGGCCGTCATCAACATCACCTATGCGATGTTCGATACGCTGCCGATCATCGATGCCGTCACCACCGGCGGCCCGTCGCAGTCCACCAACATTCTCGTTTACAAGGTTTATGCCGATGGCTTCATCGGTCTCAGCCTCGGCCCGTCCGCCGCGCAATCCGTCGTCCTGATGCTGATCGTGGTCCTTCTCACCGTCGTCCAGTTCCGCTGGGTCGAGCGCAAAGTCCAGTATTGAGGCGCCGCAGATGGTCGAAAATCGTCCCTTCCTTTCCTTCCTCACCCATCTCGTGCTGATCGTCGGCGTGCTGATCGTGGTCTTCCCGGTCTATCTCGCCTTCATCGCCTCGACGCATGGCCCGACCGACTTCATGAGCGGCCTCGTGCCGCTGCTGCCGGGCGATCAGATGGTCGCCAATTACGGCTATCTGCTCGGTTCCGGTGAATCGACGGCCGGTGCGCCGCCGTTTACGCTGATGCTGCTCAACAGCCTGTGGATGGCGCTGCTGATCGCCTTCGGCAAGATTTCCATCTCCATCCTGTCGGCCTTCGCCATCGTCTATTTCCGCTTTCCGCTGAGAACGGTCGCCTTCTGGGTGATCTTCATGACGCTGATGCTGCCGATCGAGGTACGCATCCTGCCGACCTACAAGGTGGTCGCCGATCTGGGCATGCTGAATTCCTATTCCGGCCTCGTCATTCCGGTCATTGCCTCGGCCACCGCAACCTTCCTGTTCCGCCAGTTCTTTCTGACTGTGCCGGAAGAATTGATGGAAGCCGCCCGCGTCGATGGTGCCGGCCCGATGAAATTTTTCCGCGACATCCTGCTTCCGCTGTCGCGCACCAATATCGCCGCTCTCTTCATCATCATGTTCATCTACGGATGGAACCAGTATCTCTGGCCGATGCTGATCACCACGGAGCCGCACTATTACACCGTCGTCATGGGCATCAAGCGTCTCGCCAACGTGCTCGACGGCGACAATCAATGGAACCTCGTGATGACGGGCGTCATCCTGGCGGGCCTGCCGCCGGTTCTCGTCATCATCTTCATGCAGCGCCTTTTCGTCAAAGGCCTGGTTGAAACGGAGAAATGATCATGGCTTCGATCGATATCGAAAGCGTCGGCAAGGTTTATACGGGCGATGTACGCGCCGTCACCGACATCAATCTGACCATCCAGGATGGCGAATTCATCGTTCTGGTTGGCCCATCCGGCTGCGGCAAGTCCACGCTTCTGCGCATGCTTGCCGGCCTCGAAACCATCTCAGAGGGCAACGTCAAGATCGGCCCGCGTGTCGTCAATCAGGTCGAGCCGGCCGATCGCGACATCGCCATGGTGTTCCAGAATTATGCGCTCTATCCGCATATGACCGTGCGCCAGAACCTGGAATACGGTCTGAAAAACCGCAAGACGCCGAAGGCAGAGATCGATACGCGTGTTGCTGAAGCCGCCCGCATGCTGGAAATCACCCAGTATCTCGATCGCAAGCCGCGTGCACTGTCCGGTGGCCAGCGCCAGCGTGTGGCCATGGGGCGTGCCATCGTGCGCAAGCCTTCGGTCTTCCTGTTCGACGAGCCGCTTTCCAACCTCGATGCCAAACTGCGTGTTTCCATGCGCGGCGAGATCAAGCGCCTGCAGCGTCGCCTTGGCACGACCTCGATCTACGTCACCCACGATCAGCTGGAAGCGATGACGCTTGCCGACCGCCTCGTTGTCCTCAATGGCGGCAAGATCGAACAGGTCGGCTCGCCGCTGGAAGTCTACCACACACCGGCATCCACCTTCGTTGCCAGCTTCATCGGCTCGCCGGCCATGAACCTGGTGAAGGCCGAGTGCCAGGGCGACAAGCTGACGATTGGCTCTGCGGTCCTTTCGTTAAATGGCTACATGCCAACCTCGGGTCCCGTCACGGTCGGTCTGCGCGCCGAAGACCTGCATGTCGTTTCGGGCGATGAAGGCATGCAGTTCGCCGTCGATTATGTCGAGGAACTGGGCTCGCAGCGTCTCGTGCACGGTCTCGTCGGTGATCAGTCGATAACCATCGCGCTTGCCGGCGAAAGCGAAATCCCTGCAACCATGCGCATCGGCATCGATCCGGCACGACTGCATTTCTTTGCAGCCGAAGATGGCAAGCGGATCACGACTGCCGATCGCACTGCAGCCGCAATCGATGTGCCGAGCCCGGTGCCGGTCGGCTAAATCGAAACAAAAAACGCGCGGTTGCTGCAATTTTAACGATTGTTGCAACCGTTGCATTACCCTTTCTGGATATCGTTCTCTGCGGTTAGGACAAGGGGATCGATATGGCCTTGCATTATCTCGGGCTTGCAATCGCGGCCGTCGGCATTCGCAACAGGGCTCAGACGCCTTTTGCCAACCAGCTTTCACCATTTATCGGCGGTTGTTCCACGGCTGCCGAGATGAAGTCTCATCCTATCGAACCGACCTGGGTTCTGTCAGGTGATCCGCAGGCGCGTTTTGCCGCCCACTCCGAGGCTGCCGACAAGTTCGCCTCCACGGGTGTGTGGGATTGCACGGCCGGCAGCTTCCGCTGGTTTTTCGGCTGGGACGAAACGGTCGTCATCCTTGAAGGTGAAGTACATGTGACCGCAGAGGACGGCAGCGAACGCACGCTGCGCGCCGGCGATGTCGGTTATTTCCGCGGCGGCACCTGGGCCACCTGGCATATCGACAACTACGTCAAGAAGATCGCCTTCATCCGCAAGCCGCTGCCCATGCCGCTGTCTTATGCGTTTCGCGCCTGGGCGAAGTTCGGCCCCAAGCGCAAGGGTGGTCTCGCAGCCTGAAAAGGCAGTAACGATAAGCCTGCCGAAGCAGTTGCCATTGAGCGCCCGCCGTCCTACATCAGGCGGGCATTTTCAAAGGGTGGCTTATGGCGAAGATCAAGACAGTCGCGTTCCAGATGGATCATGTTTCCGGCATTAATATTGCCGGAGATTCAACCTTTGCCATGGCGTTGGAAGCGCAGACCCGCGGCTACCAGGTCTTTCATTACACGCCCGACCGGCTGACCATGCGTGACGGCAGGATATTTGCCGGTCTCGAGCCCATGGAACTGCGCGACGTCAAAGGCGATCACTATACGCTTGGCGAAAAGGAACGTGTCGACCTCTCCACCATCGACGTCGTCCACCTGCGTCAGGATCCGCCCTTCGACATGGGCTACATCACCTCGACGCATCTTCTCGAGCGCATTCATCCCAAAACGCTGGTCGTCAATGATCCGGCCTGGGTGCGCAACTCACCGGAAAAGATCTTTGTCACCGAATTCGCGGACCTGATGCCGCCGACGCTGATCTCGCGCGATCCTGCTGAAATTGCCGCTTTCCGTCAGGAACTCGGCGATATCATCCTCAAGCCGCTTTACGGCAATGGCGGCGCCGGCGTGTTCCACTCGGCCCGCGACGACCGCAACTTCACCTCGCTTCTGGAAATGTTCGGACAGCTTTATCGCGGCGAGCCCTATATTGCCCAAGGCTACCTGAAAGAGGTGCGCAAAGGCGACAAGCGCATCCTGCTGGTCGATGGCGAGCCCGTGGGTGCCATCAACCGCGTGCCGGCCGAAACCGACAGCCGTTCCAACATGCATGTCGGCGGTCGCGCCGAACCGACCGAACTGACGGCGCGGGAACGGGAAATCTGCGCCCGCATCGGCCCCGCCTTGCGCGAGCGCGGTTTCCTGTTCGTCGGCATCGACGTCATCGGCGATTACATGACGGAGATCAACGTCACCTCGCCGACCGGCATTCGCGAAGTCAAGAAATTCGGCGGTGCCGATGTCGCCAGCCTGCTCTGGGACGCGATCGAAGCCAAGCGCAACGCCTGAACACATCACCAAAGCTGATGGACGGCCCGCTCTTGACCAGCGGGCCGTGCTCGTTCGTTCCCGTCCCTTTTAGCCTTTGTTCTCCGATTGCAACCGGCCTCAACTGAAATGAACGTTATGCGCGAATTTGTTCTGCAATCGTTCTTGTTTGGCGTGCGTTTCTGTGCTTGATTGCAATCCGGGGTGGCGCATGGCGTGTATTTGCCCCGCATCTGCAGGTTGGGGGCGGTGGCAATGGTGGCGCGTGTCAGTACGGTTGCATTCCAGGGCATAGAGGGCGTTCCGGTCGATGTGCAGGTCATGATCGGGCCGGGCAAGATAAACATGCATATCGTCGGCCTGCCGGACAAGGCGGTGGCCGAAAGCCGCGAGCGGGTGCAGGCAGCATTGCACGCTTCGGGCCTTGCTCTACCGGCCAAGAAGATCACCATCAATCTGGCGCCGGCCGACCTGCCCAAGGAAGGCTCGCATTTCGACCTGCCGATCGCGCTCGGGCTGATGGCGGTGCTCGGCGCCATTCCCGCCGATGCGCTTGCCGGTTATGTCGTCCTCGGAGAACTCAATCTCGATGGCACGCTGGCGCCTGTTGCCGGAGCCTTGCCGGCTGCAATCGGTGCCAGCGGTCTGGGCAAGGGGCTAATCTGCCCGGCAGATAGTGGTACCGAAGCCGCGTGGGCCGGCAATGATCTCGATATTCTGGCGCCCCGCAGCCTGATCGCGCTCGCCAACCATTTTCGCGGTACGCAGGTTCTGTCGCGGCCGCAGCCGGCCATCCGCGCGCCGGTGGGTGACCTGCCGGACCTCGCCGATATCAAGGGCCAGGAAAGCGCCAAACGGGCACTGGAAGTGGCAGCGGCCGGTGGCCATAACTTGCTGATGATCGGGCCACCCGGTTCGGGAAAATCCATGCTGGCCGCGCGTCTTCCGTCCATCCTGCCACCGTTGACGGCGCCGGAACTGCTGGAAGTATCGATGATCCATTCGATCGCCGGCCAGTTGTCCGGCGGCAAACTGTCGGATCGCCGGCCATATCGTGCGCCGCATCACTCCGCCACCATGGCGGCTTTGGTCGGTGGTGGCCTGCGTGCCAAACCGGGGGAGGCGTCGCTTGCTCATCATGGCGTGCTTTTTCTCGACGAGTTTCCCGAATTTTCGCCGCAGGTTCTGGATGCGCTGCGCCAGCCGCTGGAAACTGCCGAATGTGTGATCGCCCGGGCCAATCACCGCGTCTCCTATCCGGCCGGCATCCAGCTTGTTGCCGCCATGAACCCGTGCCGCTGCGGCATGGCGGGCGAACCCGGCCATACCTGCGCTCGCGGTCCACGCTGTGCGGCCGACTATCAGGCGCGCATTTCCGGCCCGCTGATGGATCGGATCGATATCCGCATCGAGGTGCCTGCCGTCTCGGCGGTTGATCTGATCCGCCCGGCTGCCTCTGAAACCAGTGCCGATGTCGCTCGCCGTGTTGCCCGCGCCCGTGCGCGTCAGCAGGAGCGTTTCGAGGCGGCCGGGCAGCGCGGCATCACCACCAATGCTCGTTGCTCCACGTCGATGATCGAGGCCTTTGCCGCGCCGGATGCAAGCGGACTGCAATTGCTGCGGGATGCGGCGGAGAAACTGAGATTTTCCGCGCGCGGTTAC
Source organism: Neorhizobium sp. BT27B (assembly GCF_050455485.1). Lineage (NCBI taxonomy): Bacteria > Pseudomonadati > Pseudomonadota > Alphaproteobacteria > Hyphomicrobiales > Rhizobiaceae > Neorhizobium > Neorhizobium sp. BT27B. The sequence continues at coordinate 247,854 of NZ_JBCIYT010000006.1, forward strand.
CATCGGGTGCTGAAGGTTGCCCGCACCCTGGCCGATCTGGATGACAAGGATATGGTCGGCCGTATCCATCTGGCCGAGGCTATTTCCTACCGGATGGCCGGGGAGAGAACGGCGATGGCGCCTGCCTGAACATCCGTATTCCTCTCTTTCGAAGAGGCGGATATGCTTGACCGTCCTGGGATGAGAGACGGCACGGCACGGATCGCCATGGGAGGTCGCGATGGATGATGCGAAGACAAACCCGAAAGTGGACGCCTATTTCGACCGGCAAAAGAACTGGCGGGCGGAATCGCAGGCACTGCGTGCGATCGTGCTGGCCTGCGGGCTGACGGAGGAGCTGAAATGGGGAGAACCCTGCTACACGGTCGATAATGCCAATGCGATCATCATCCACGGTTTCAAGGAATATTGTGCCCTGCTGTTCTTCAAGGGGGCCTTGATGAAGGACCCGGATGGCATCCTCATTCGCCAGACGGAAAACGTGCAGGGTGCGCGACAGATACGGTTCACCGATGCGGCCGAGATCGAGCGGATGAAGGACGTTCTGGCTGCTTATGTTCTGGATGCGGTTGCGATCGAAAAAGCCGGGCTGAAGGTCGAATACCGCAAGACCGAGGAATTTCCGGTTCCGCAAGAGTTTCAGGACAGGCTGAACGCGGAAGCCGCACTGAAATCCGCCTTCGAGGCACTGACGCCCGGTCGGCAGCGCGCCTACCTTCTTTATTTCGCAGCGCCCAAACAGGTGAAAACGCGCGAGGCAAGGATCGAAAAATGCGTGCCACGCATTCTGGAGGCCAAAGGCCTCAACGACTGAAAGGTAGCGATGGGGACGCGATTTTCACCGCGCCCCGCTTTGTCTCTTGTGTGGCGAGCTTAGCCGCCAAGCCCTTCGAACAGCGCGGTGGAAAGATAACGCTCTGCGAAGGAAGGGATGATCACCACGATGTTTTTGCCGGCATTTTCCGGCCGGCTGCCTATCTCGATGGCTGCCTTCAGCGCGGCACCGGAAGAAATGCCGACTGGCACGCCTTCCAGCCGCGCCACATGGCGGGCGGTTTCCAGAGCGTCGGCGCTGGCAACGGTGATGATCTCGTCATAGATTTCCGTATCGAGAATTTTCGGGGCAAAACCGGCGCCGATGCCCTGGATCTTGTGCGGGCCGGGTTCGCCGCCGGAAAGCACCGGCGATTCCTTCGGCTCGACAGCGATCACCTTGACGTTCGGATTGCGTGCCTTCAGCACCTGGCCGACGCCGGTAATCGTGCCGCCGGTGCCGATGCCGGCAACAAAGATGTCGACCTTGCCCTCGGTGTCGTTCCAGATCTCTTCCGCCGTCGTCTTGCGGTGGATTTCCGGGTTGGCCGGGTTTTCGAATTGTTGGGGAATGACGGCATCCGGCGTGGAGGCCGCCAGCTCCTCGGCCTTGGCGATGGCGCCCTTCATGCCCTTGGCGCCTTCGGTCAGCACCAGTTCGGCGCCCAGAAGCGCCAGCATCTTGCGGCGCTCGATCGACATCGTTTCCGGCATGGTGAGGATCAGCCGGTAACCCTTGGCGGCGGCGGCAAAGGCGAGCGCAATGCCGGTATTGCCCGATGTCGGCTCGATCAGCGTCGTCTTGCCGGGCGCGATGCGGCCAGCGGCTTCGGCCGCTTCCAGCATGGCAACGCCGATACGGTCCTTCACGGAAGCGATCGGGTTGAAAAATTCCAGCTTGCCCAGAATATTGGCTTTGACGCCCTTTTCGCGTGCCAGCTTGTCGAGCCGCACCAGCGGCGTATCGCCGATCGTCTCTGTAATGGAGGAATAGATGCGGCCGCGGCCGGGCTTCTTGTCGGACATTGTTTTCTCCGTTCAGGCGTATGAAGGCAAAATAGGATTTCTTGAAGGCCTATGCGAGAACAGTCTGTCGGTCGCCATGGGTTGGCGGAGAAAAAAACTCTGTTTTTGCGTTGTTCTGGATTAAACCTTTCGCCGCAGCAAAGCACATTGACAAACAACAGCTTGACCACCGGAGTTGCCAGTGACCACAGCCCTCGTGATTATCGATGTTCAAAACGCCATCCTGTCAGGGCTCGGCACGCCGGATCGCCAGCCGGCAATCGATGATGCACTGGATGCGCTTTGCGCGCGTCTTGGCAAACTCAAGCAGGCGGCGCATGTCGCCGACATCCCGGTCGTTCTCGTGCAGCATGACGGCAGCGAAAAGCATAGGCTGGCGGAAGGATCACAGGGTTGGGAGTTACGGCCGGAAATTGCTGCCGGCGACGGTGATGTGATCGTTCGAAAACGCGCCTGCGACAGCTTTTTCGAAACCGATCTCGACGAGCGCCTGCGCGAGCGCGGCATCACTAGGCTGGTCGTTGGCGGCTGCATGACGCAGTTCTGCGTCGATACCACCGTGCGCCGCGCCGTCTCCATGGGTTATGACGTGACGCTGTTGGCCGATGGCCACATGACGGCGGATATGGGCCGCCTGTGCTTCGAGGATGTCATTGCCCACCACAATATGGTGCTGGACGATTTCGATGCGGGTGACCATGCCGTCACAGTGCGTGCGGCATCCGAAATCCGTTTCTGAAAGTCAGAAATGTGCCAGTTCCGGCAGCCGGATCGGCCCTGCGGGTCGCAGATGCGCCGGTCCGCGCATCATCAGCACCAGAGGGTCGTCATCCATTGCCGCCGTAGCATTGCAGGCAAGCAGGTCTGGCACGAAATCGACGGCGATACGGCCCGTTGTGAGGTTGAGCCCGGCCTGGATGTCGCCAAGCGTCGGTATCGTTGTTGCAACGATATCGAGAAGCTCGACCATGTCGCCTTCACCCTGCCGCCAGGCAATGATGGCATCCAGCGTTTGAAGGTAGTCGAGGCGCACGTCGTCTGAAAGCCAGGTGTTGAGCAGGAACATCTCGCTTTGCCTTGCTACCGCAAATCGGTCGGAAACCGGTTTTCGCCTCGCCAGCATTTTTTTGATCAGCGCAAGATCGTCGGGGTCGCCGAAATCCATCCGCCGCGGCGGTGGAATGGCGCTGCCGGCCACGCAGGTTTCGGCCAGAAAACGACTTTGCGGCAACACCACAAATCCGTGCTTCTCATAAAGCCCTGGCTTGTCGGTATAGAGCAGGACGGCTTCGAAGCCTTGATCATCGTACCATGTCAAAGCTTTTTCTATCAAATCGCGAAACAGTCCGAGCCCACGAAACTCCGGCCGCACCGCCCCGGATTGCAGTCCCGCTGCACGTACCGCCCGGCCATCGATTGCCATTGGCAGAGCAAAAGCGGTCAGATTTGCTGCAAGCCAGCTATCCTTGCCGAACCAGCTGAATGCCATGCTGCTGGGGTCCGGGCCGCCCATGCGGTCCAGCGCCGTAACATCGAAATCGAAAATGTCGGCAAGCAGCTTTGAGATGGCCGCCCAGGAGGGAGGATGGCTGAGATCGCCCTGCCGGAATGTCAGGCCTTTGGGCTGCAAAGCGTCCGTTTCCTTGTTGCTCGGCTTAGACGCCGGTCGAGCCAAACCCGCCAGCGCCGCGTCCCGTCTCGGATGTTTCGGAAATCTCGGCGATACGCACCTGCGTCACCGGCGCCACCACCATCTGGGCGATGCGCATGCCGCGGGTGATGACAAAGTCCTCTTCGCCGAGGTTCACCAGCAGCACCTTCACTTCACCGCGGTAATCGCTGTCGATCGTGCCGGGTGTGTTGAGGCAGGTGATGCCGTTCTTGAAGGCAAGGCCTGAACGCGGGCGGATCTGGGCCTCGAAACCCTGCGGGATTTCGAAAATGAAGCCGGTTGGCACAAGCGTGCGTTTGCCGGGCGCGAGCGTCATGGCATCGCCATCGGCCACGGCGGCGCGCAGGTCCATGCCGGCAGCACCGGCTGTTTCATAGGAAGGCAGGTCCAGTCCGTCGCCGTTCGGCAGGCGGATAAGGTTGAGTTTGGGCGAGGAGGGGGCGTGAACGTTCATAAGGCATTACTTTGCCGTGCCGACCCGCAGGTCAATTGCAATGAGATGCTTTAGCCGCTAGAACCCGCGGCAATTCACAGGATTCCAAAAAATGGCCGAAACACTGGCAGAGGCGGTTTCCCGCCGCCGCACTTTTGCGATCATCGCCCACCCGGACGCCGGCAAGACCACGCTCACCGAAAAGCTGCTGCTGTTCGGCGGTGCCATTCAGCTTGCCGGTGAGGTCAAGGCCAAGAAGGATCGCATCCAGACGCGCTCCGACTGGATGAAGATCGAGCGCGAACGCGGCATCTCGGTCGTCACCTCGGTGATGACCTTCGAATATGCCGACAAGGTCTTCAACATCCTCGATACGCCCGGTCACGAAGACTTTGCCGACGATACTTATCGCACGCTGACGGCGGTGGATGCGGCGATCATGGTCATCGATGCCGCCAAAGGTATCGAGCCGCGGACGCTAAAGCTGTTCGAAGTCTGCCGTATGCGCGACATTCCGATCATCACCTTCATCAACAAGATGGACCGCGAAAGCCGCGACATTTTCGAAATTCTCGATGAAGTCGAGGAAAAGCTGGCGCTCGACACCGCTCCGATCACCTGGCCGATCGGCCGTTCCAAAAGTTTTTGCGGGTCTTATCAGCTGGCGACAAACAAGGTGCGCGGTCCGGATAGCGAAGAGGCTGTGGCCGTCAACGGCCCGCAGGCCGTGGCCGACCGTCTGCCGGAAAACGAACGCGCCGCTTTCGTGGATGAAGTGGAACTGGCAAGGGAAGCTTGCCGTCCTTTCGACAGGCAGGCCTTTCTCGAAGGCCATATGACACCGGTGTTTTTTGGCTCGGCTTTGCGCAATTTCGGTGTGCGCGACCTAATCAATGCGCTCGCCGACTTTGCGCCTCCGCCGCGCGATCAGGTGGCCGATATTCGCACGGTGCATGCCGCCGAGGAAAAGATGACCGCCTTCGTCTTCAAGATTCAGGCGAACATGGACCCCAACCACCGCGACCGCATCGCCTTTGCCCGCATCTGCTCCGGCAAGCTGGAGCGTGGCATGAAGGCGCGTCTGGCGCGCACCGGCAAACAGCTCGGCCTCACTGCGCCGCAGTTCTTCTTCGCCTCGCAGCGTCATATCGCAGATACGGCCTTTGCCGGTGATGTCGTCGGCATCCCGAACCACGGGACCTTGCGCATCGGTGACACGCTGACCGAAGGCGAAGCGCTGGTGTTTCAGGGCGTTCCGAACTTCTCGCCGGAAATTTTGCGCCGCGTGCGTCTCGAAGATGCGATGAAGGCGAAGAAACTCAAGGAAGCGCTGCAGCAGATGGCCGAAGAGGGTGTCGTGCAGCTGTTTTCGCCGGAAGATGGCTCGCCCGCCATCGTCGGCGTTGTCGGCGCGCTGCAGCTCGATGTCTTGAAGGAGCGCCTGTCGGCCGAATATTCGCTGCCGGTCTCGTTCGAAATGTCGCGCTTCTCCGTCTGCCGCTGGGTATCGTGTGACGACAAGGTGGAATTGGAAAAGTTCGTCACCGTCAAACGCGGCGATATCGCCCGCGATCTGGATGGCGATCCGGTGTTTCTGGCGCAGGATTCATTCTCGCTGCGTTATGAATCGGAGCGTTACCCGGCCATCAAGATGGCCGCCATCAAGGAATATCACGTCGCCAAGGTGGCGTGATGTCGTTCAGGCCTAGGCGAGCTTCAGCTCGGCCCGGCCGCTGGTGAGATCGGAGATCAGCCGTGAAACTGTTTCGATCTCCGCCTCCGGCACACGCAGAACAAGGTCGGCGCCGGTCGCGGTGAACTGCTCTTCGGTTATGGCGAGTTCGTTGACGGCCAGAAGCCGCGCCTTCATGCGGGCAAGATCGGAAAATTCAAAACTGACCCTGGCCGCAATGGTCGGCTTCACCTCCACCATGGTCGCCGCCCGCAAACACGCCGCCGCCGTGCCGCCATAAGCGCGCACCAGTCCGCCGCTGCCCAAGAGAATGCCGCCGAACCAGCGGGTGACGATCACCAGAGCCTGATCCAGCGACTGCCCGTCGATCGCCGCAAGGATAGGTTTTCCGGCCGTGCCGCTCGGCTCGCCATCATCGGAAAACCGATAGGTCGCGCCGATCCGCCATGCCCAGCAATTGTGGTTGGCATCTGCAAACCCGTGCTCGGTTATGGCGGATTTCGCCTCTTCTTCGCTGGCAACGGACAAGGCGATGGCCGCAAAACGGCTGTTCTTGATGACCTGCTCGAAGGTGACGGATTGCTCTAGCTGGAACATGCTGCAGCATTAATGCCGCCATGGCATGATTGGAAGAGCCCGTGCCCCGGTCAGTCGATCGCGACCATCACGTCCGACGCTTTGATCACAGCATAAGCGTCGGAACCGACAGTCAGGCCGAGTTCCTCCACGGCTTCATTGGTGATGGACGAAGTGACGACCAGACCATTGCCGAGGTCGATGCGGACATGCGCTGTCGTTGCACCTTTCGTCACCTCGACGACCTTGCCCTTAAAACGGTTGCGTGCACTGATCTTCATGGCTTTTCTCTCCTGACAGTTTTCAGGTGGTCAGCCAACCCGCGAAGGATAAGGCCGTCAAGCGGCGAACATCGCTCAATCGGCCGTCAGATCCTTGAGGAAATCGTCGCACCAGCGATTGATGTCATATTCCAGCAGATGGTTCATCATCGTTTCCCAGCGCTGCTTGCGCTCTTCCAGCGACATGGTCAGGCCACGGGCAATGGCGTGTGCCGTGCCTTCGATGTCATAGGGGTTCACCAGCAGAGCGCCGGTCAGTTCGCGGGCAGCACCAGCAAACCGCGAAAGCACCAGCACGCCGGGATCTTCCGGGTCCTGTGCCGCCACATATTCCTTGGCAACGAGGTTCATGCCGTCGCGCAGCGGCGTGACGAGGCCGATCTTGGCCAGCCGGTAGAGACCGGCCAGCAGCGGCCTTGCGATCGAGCGGTTGACATAACGGATCGGTGTCCAGTCCACCTGCCCGAGCGCGCCGTTCACGCGGCCGGCCTGTTCCGCCACCGTGCGCTGCATCTGTTCGTATTCCGGCACTTCCGAGCGTGATTTCGGGGTTACCTGAAGGTAGGTGACCTTGTTCTGATAGGCCGGGTTCAGTTTTACGAACTGCTCGAACGCGTCGATACGCTGGGTGATGCCCTTGGAATAATCCAGCCGGTCGACGCCGATGATCAGATCGCGGCCCTCGATACTGTCATGCGCCTTTTTCACCATCACATTGCGCGCAGCCTTCACCGCATACTGGGCAAAGGCCTTGGTTTCGATGGAGATCGGATAGGCGCCGCCCTTGAAGGTGCGGCCATAGGTGGAGAATTTCTTGCCACCGTCCAGCCGCTCACCGATGCCTTCGCGCACCAGTCCGCCGCCAAAATTGTCGAGGTCGTAGTCAGTATGGAAGCCGACAAGATCGTATTGCGACAGTCCGCGCATGATCTGTTCATGCACCGGCATGGCAAACAGCACGTCTGCAGGCGGCCACGGGATGTGCAGGAAAAAGCCGATCTTGTTCTTGAAGCCCATTTGCCGCAGTTCGGCGGCAAGCGGGATCAGGTGATAGTCATGCACCCAGATGATGTCGTCTTCTTTCAGAAGCGGCGCCAGCTTGTGGGCGAAGAAGCGGTTAACGCGGAAATATCCGGCCATTTCCTTGCGGCCGTATTCGGCCAGATCCAGCCGGTAATGACAGATCGGCCAGAGAACCCGGTTGGCAAAACCGTGGTAATATTCCTCCACATCGGTATCGGTGAGGTCAGTCAGTGCATAGGTGATGTTGCCGCGTTCGATGATGTCGAGCTTTTCCGGCTCGCGTTCGCCGCTGGAATTGCCCGACCAGCCCATCCAGATGCCGCCGCGTTCCTCCAGTGCCGCCTGCAGGGCAACAGCAAGCCCGCCGGCTGGCGCATCGCCTGCCTTTTTCGGGATGGTGACACGGTTCGAAACGACCACAAGGCGGCTCAATGCAAATTCCTTTCAAATATTATCGGTAGGGCCGGCGCTTATCGTGCCAGCCCGCTGAGAATGTCGCGAAGTTCCTGCGCGGATGACAGAAGCATGGTCGCTGCCGTCGCGCTGCCATCGGGCAGTGTCGCATCGCCGATGCGGATCGAATGGCCGCCGAGTTGGTTGGCTGCCTTGAACATCGCTTCGTCAGTCAGATCGTCGCCGATGGTGATGGGCAGGCGTCCTGTAAAAGGCGGCTCGTCCAGAAAGCGCTTGATAGCTTCGCCCTTGCTGGCGCGGGCAGGGCGCAGCTCGATCACCATCTTGCCACGCTGCAGCGCAAATTCACCGCCGGCTTTTGTCGCTGCCGCCTGCATCAGGTTTTCCAGATCGGCTTGACGCTCCGGCGCCTGGCGGTAATGAGCGCCGACGGCAGCGCCCTTGTCCTCGATCAGCACACCGTGCCACCGGGAAGCCTCTGCGGCAATCTGCGCCTTCAGGGCCTCGAATTCCGGCGTCACCGTTACACGGTCCACCGTGCCATCGGCCATTCGGCGTTCGGCGCCGTGCAGGCCGGCAATCGGGAAACGCTGTGGCTCGAACAGTCTGTCGGCATAGGCAAGCGCGCGGCCTGTTACCAGGGCCAATGCGCCACCGAGTTTCTGTGACACCGCAGCGATATCCGTCGGCAATTCCGGCGGCACCACGATGCCATCGGGCGTCGCGGCGAGATCGATCAGTGTGCCATCGATATCGAGGAAAAGGGCAAAACGGTCGAGATCGCCGAGAAGGTCGAAAACGGCTGCTGCGGACGGTGAAAAACCGCCAGCATGAGTGGCTTCACGAGACTTTTCTTGTTGAGACATAGGGTTATACTTAGGCCGGGTGAGCGAACCGGCAACCCCGCTTGCCCGGAAATGGCCGCATATGCGGCAATCTGTACGCTGTCGTCCCATCGTTGCGAAAACGCCACAGTGTTTAGGTGCGTTGCAAAACGTGAAGCTTTCGCCGTCGTAATTCCGTCACGAATGCTGCTAGGTTAATCTTTCATTATCCAAATGCGTCGACCCTTGCAGTCATATGCCGCGACCCACTCGCGGTCTCGATCGGAGCAGTGAACCCCATGTGCCGTTGGGCAGCCTACCGTGGTAACCCTCTTTATCTCGAGGATCTGGTATCCTCGCCTGCACATTCGCTGATCGAACAGTCGCATTGCGCCAACCGCGCCAAGACCGCCACCAATGGCGATGGTTTTGGAATTGCCTGGTATGGCGATCACCCCGAACCCGGCCGTTATCGTGACATTCTGCCGGCATGGTCGGACTGCAATCTGCGTAGCCTCGCGCGCCAGATCCGTTCGCCGCTCTTTCTTGCGCATGTGCGCGCCGCCACCAATGGCGGTACGCGTCGCGACAACTGTCATCCCTTCGTGCATGGCCGCTGGTCCTTCATGCACAATGGCCAGATTTCCGGTTTCGAGCGCATCCGCCGCCGCATGGAAGCGCTGCTGCCGGACACGCTGTTCGATGCCCGCACCGGCACGACCGATTCCGAACTTCTGTTCTTGCTGGCACTGCATTTTGGTCTGGAAAACGATCCGTTCGGCGCCATGGCGGAAGCCATCGCCACGGTCGAGGATATTTCCATGCGCCATGGCAACGAGGCACTGGTGCGCTTCACCGCCGCCTTTTCCGATGGCCAGCAGCTGTATGCCGTGCGTTATGCGACGGACCACAAGCCGCCGACGCTCTACGCCGCACCGATGGGTGGAAAATGCGGAAAGACATCGGGTTATTGCCTCGTCTCCGAGCCGCTCAACGATGATGTCGATGCCTGGATGGAAATCCCGGATGGCAGCGCCATCACGCTGTGCGACGATGGCATGAGACGTGAAATTTTTGAGCCGAAACTTCTGTCGGTCGCTGCCTGATTATTTGCCAGACAGGATGATGCCCAGTTCCGCCCTGAGCTTTTTCGTCAGCCCGGCGGCCACCAGCTCGTAGGATCGGGTCATGTAATGCGCGACCTCGTCTTCGGATAGCGGCGCGCTTGATCCGATCTCCACCCATTTGCGCTTGGCAAAATAGGGTGCCTGACCAATGCCTTCGAGCGCGGTCAGGATTTCAAAACTCTCTTCCGAACATTTGACGACGATACGCGCCTCATCGTCGCCTAAAAGCGCAAACGCCTTGTCGCCCACCTTGGCGACATGGCTGTCCCACTGGTCCACGAAATTTGTGCCGGCCAGCTTTTTCACAAAGCCATCAAACCCCTTTTGCGTGAACAGGCTCATGCGCGCACCTCCTGCATCAGATCGACGTAAGACGTTCGGCAATCAGCGCCGCCAGCCGCTCCGCCACCGCGTCCTTGGAAAGGTCCGGCCACGTATCGATGCCGTTGGCGGAAATGATCCTGACCTGATTGCGATTGCCGCCCATCACGCCGGTTTCGGGTGAAACGTCGTTGGCAACGATCATGTCGGCGCCCTTGCGTTCCAGCTTGGCGCGGCCATTGGTCTCGACATTTTGTGTCTCGGCGGCAAACCCCACCACCAGCGCCGGTCGTCGGGCATTATGGCCGACGGTTTTCAGAATATCCGGATTTTCCGTCAGCATCAGCGGGGCAGGGGCCTTGCCCGGCTGTTTCTTGATCTTCTGGTCGGCAGATGCCGCGACGCGCCAGTCCGCCACCGCCGCCACCATCACGGCAATATCGGCCGGCAATTGTGCCTCCACGGTGGCCAGCATCTCGGCTGCCGTCTCCACATGCACGGTCGTCACACCGGCCGGATCGGCAACCGTCACCGGGCCGGACACCAGTGTCACCTCGGCGCCGAGCCTTGCCAGGGCGGCGGCAATCGCATGACCCTGGTTGCCGGAGGAGCGGTTGGCAATGTAGCGCACCGGGTCGATCGGTTCATGTGTCGGTCCCGACGTGACGATCGCCTTGCGACCCTTCAGCGGCTTTGGCCCATCGTCCAGCCGGCCGACCACCGCATCGACGATCTGCAGCGGCTCGGCCATGCGACCAACACCCGCCTCGTTGCTTTCCGCCATCTCGCCGGCCATCGGGCCGATGAAGGAAATGCCGTCTACCTTCAGCGTTTCGACATTGCGTCGTGTCGCCTTTGCCTGCCACATTTTTGGGTTCATCGCCGGCGCCAGCAGAACAGGCCGGTCGGTAGCGAGCAGCACGGCGCTGGCGAGATCATCGGCCAGACCATGCGCCATCTTTGCCATCAGATTGGCCGTGGCCGGCGCCACCAGAACGAGGTCGCAATCCCGTGCCAGCCTGATATGGCCGACATCCTGTTCGTCCTCGCGCGAAAACAGCTCGGTATAGACATGCCCGGACGACAGCGCGCCGACGGCCAGCGGTGTCACGAATTCCTGCGCCGCCTTTGTCATCACCGGCCGCACCTCGGCACCGCGCTCGCGCAGGCGGCGGATCAGGTCGAGGCTTTTATAGGCGGCAATGCCGCCGCTGATGATGAGAAGAATACGCTTGCCCGAAAGGTCCATGGCTCTGCCCGTAATGATTTCGGCGGGAAGCTAAGCCTTTGGGGCAGAAGTTGCAATCGTACGAACTGTACGGTGCGGCGATCGAACCTCAGGGACGCCTCGCGGGTGCCGCAGCGGCTGCCGGCATCACTCCCGGCGTGGTCAGCTTGAAGTCCGCCAGTTCCTTCGGCGTCAGGTAATAAAGCCGGTCGGGCGGCGTCTCCAATGCCTTCAGCCACACGCCGGCGCCAACACCCATCTCTTCGAGATGCCGGGCAATGCGTGCGGTGGTCGATTGGGCCGCCGACATCGCCTCCTCCGGCGATGGCCGTTCGCGGCTGCCGTTGAAAACCTGATGCACGCCGATCACCGCATCCTTTTCCGCAATACGCATCACACCGCCGGCAAACACGATTGGGCAGGAGGAGGCGCAAAGCGCCTTTTCCCTGACGCGTGTGACCAGTTTCTTTTCGCGGATCAGCTTTGACATGGCGATGGCATCTTCCACCGAGCCACCGGGGGAATTCAGCGCCACCACTTTCACATATTCGCCGCGTGCCTCGATCTCAGTTTTGAACCGTTCGGCCGCACCAGGATCGATCGCCCCTTCCGCCAACAGCACACCGCCGCCGGTTAGGTTGAAGGTAATCGGCTTGCGCAGCACCTCGGCCGGGCTTGCCGGTGTCACCGGCGGTGCATGCGGCACACCTTCGGTTAGCGCTGGCGGCAGAACCGGTGCGTCGGTCGTCAGCGGATCATGGCCGGGCAGGCGCGTATCGGTTTTTACTGTGGCAACCTCATAGAGATCGACGGCCAGAAAGGTCACCGCCGCGCCCAGCAGCATGTAGAAGGCCGTGCGCATGATCGCGCCGTCGTCGATCGATACCAGAACCTGTTTCAGGCTGCGGCGCGGTTTTGGTTCGGCCGTGATATTGGTGGCGACAGATCGGCTGATGGGGTTCACCATCAGGGACCCTTGCGCGGGTTCTTGCCCGGATCGAAACTGGCGACATTGGTGGCTTGGTGGGTGTCGTCGCTCTCCGCCGTGCGGTGGTGAAGATCGTCGCGCATGAAAGGTTCGGCCTCACGCTCGTCCGCTACCTGTTCCTCGCGCGCCCGCGGTTCGGCAGCGGCAAGGGCCACCTCTTCGGCGCTCGGTGCTCCGGCCACGGTCGTCTGTGCCGCCTTTTCCGAGATCGCCTTCTGCAGCGCCAGCGTTTCCAGAAGTTCGGCCACGGTGATCCGCTCGGCAAACGGCATGCCTTCTTCCTGACGGCGGATGGCGCCGTGCACGACGGCCAGAATGAACACCATCACGCCCGGCAGAAGGTCGATCGAGATGGCGCCAGCCCAGGCGGGAATGAAGTCGGACGCATATTCCAGCACGGCTTCGGCCGGAGAAAGCGGCACGAAACGACGCTCGGCTACCGGCGGGCGCACCAGAATTTCGTCCGCCGCCTTGGCCAGCGCCTTGGATTGCGCGGTGACCGATGCCTTCACCGTCTCCATCACCTGGTTCTGGCGGTTGACGAGATCGGGCGCCATGCCATCCGGCACCGGTGCAATGAAACCGAGCGACAGGTCATCGGCAGCGCGGCGGATCGAGGGGGCAACGGAGGTCTGCGAAAGCTGCGCCATCACATTGGTCAGCGCCACGGCTTCGGTGGAAAACTGGTCGGCGCGTGGACCGATCGGGCCGGGGGTGGAGAGCAGCGTGCGCATCGTCTCAAGCCGCTTCTGGCCCTGTTCCACCAGTTCCGTCACCTGCTCGCGCGAGGCATTGATATTGCCTTCCAGCGATTTCATCTGTGACGACATCTGGGTCAGCAGTTGCACGACGCTGCCCGATCCGGTCGTGCCGGTCAGCGAGCCGGACTGCCGTTCGACGGCGGCCAGCTGCGAAAACCGTTCGGAGGCGCGCTGGATATCCGGAAGCAGGCTCTGGGCGGCAAGTGCGTTCTGGTAGGTGCGATCGAGATCGGCGGTGTAACCCTCGACCGATTGCGCCAGATGCTGCTCGACGGCGGCGGAGCCGGCAAGCGCTGCCGCATTCAGCCAGCTCGACATGGCGAGGATCATTGCGCAGCCGGCGGCCATCACGGCAAGAAGGCCAGTGCGCCCGCTGCGGCTGGTCACATGCGGGTAGAACCGCATCATGTAGGACCAGAAGGCATAGATGCCGACCGAGACCGAGAAGGAATAGATGATGGCGGCGAAAAACACCGCCGTCGGCGAACCGTCGAGGATCGTGCGCGCCCCGAGATAGGTGTAGACGCCGGAAGCCAGCGCCAGCACGGCCAGCGCAAAACGGGTCATGGTTTCGACGGCAGCGACGCCGTCGGTCAAGCGGTGCGAAGCGCCAAGCGCCATGAAGCCTCCAGAAGGCAACGATAAAAGGAATGTATTCCTTTAACAAAGAATGAAGAACAGGGCGGAATGATGACGGCAGGTTTTGCTGGCCGTCAATGGTCGTCGTAGGTTTTTGGCCGTGGCAGCAGGCTTTCGAGATTTTCGGTTAACGGCGAGCGCTTGCCCCGCAGGCTTGCCAGCGCCAGTCGCGCCACAAGCGGTTCACCCTCTATCGGCCGGTAGGTGACGCCCTCCAGCCGCACCTGCGCCATCGAGGCGGGCACGATGGAGACACCGAGGTCTGCCGCCACGAGATTGACGACGGCGGTCATCTGCGGCGCTTCCTGCGTCACGTTGAGCTCGAAACCGGCCGCGCGGCACGCGCCCACGATATCATTGTAGAGGCTCAGCCCCACCGTGCGCGGGAACACGACAAAAGGTTCGCCCGCAAGCGCGGAGAGCGGCAGCCGCGCATGCGCCGCCAGCCGGTGTCGTGCCGGCAAGGCGATCAGCATTGGTTCGTCGGGCAGGCGCCGCATGCGCACGTTCTTCGGATCTTCCAGTCCGGGACGGATGAACACGGCATCCAGTTCGCCGCGCATCAGCCGGTCCAGCAGCAGGTTGCTGTTCATCTCGGTCAGCGACAGATCGACATCCGGCCAGCGCGCCCGAAACCGCCGGATCGTGCCGCTGACGGCCGGGTTGAAGGCGCCTGATGCGGTAAAGCCAAGCGTGAGGCGTCCCGTCTCGCCCTGGCTTGCGCGCCTCGCGGCAAGTTTCGCACGCTCGGCTGCAGCAATCGCGCCCTTGGCCTCGTCGCGAAAGGCAATGCCTGCCGCCGTCAGCTCGGCCCCATGCGGCACGCGGTGAAACAGCTGTACGCCGATCTCGTTCTCAAGGTCGCGGATCTGCTGGCTGAGCGGTGGTTGCCCGATGCCGAGCGTCTGCGCGGCGCGGGTAAAATTGCCGGCTTCCGCCACGGCCAGAAAATAACGGATGTGCCGCAATTCCATCTTTTCCGGTATCTCCAAAAGCTATCGAGATCGACAGTATCATATATTGGACTAATAGCGAGGTGAGGCGTAAATCCAGCTGCGGGAGGCATAACAAGGCATGGAAAAATGTTTCGCGCAGCGGAAAATACGCTCGATCAACCCCTCCCTCTCGTCACGCCGCAACCGGCACCGCCATCCGAAACGGACTATCTGAAAAAGGGCCAGCCAGCCTTTCGCCGTGCCAGCATCGCGCTTTTCCTCTCCGGTTTTTCCACGTTTTCGCTGCTTTATTGCGTGCAGCCGCTGATGCCGCTGTTCTCGCACGACTTTGGCGTCACCCCGGCGCAAAGCTCGCTGTCGCTGTCTCTCGCCACCGGTTTTCTCGCCTTTTCCATCTTCTGCGCCGCCGCGATTTCGGAACGTTTCGGGCGCCGCAGTCTGATGTTCGCATCACTGCTCGGCTCGGCGCTCTGCACCATTGCCTGCGCGCTGGTGCCTGACTGGCACATGTTGCTGATCCTCCGGGCGCTGCAGGGTTTTCTGCTCGGCGGTGTGCCGGCTGTCGCCATGGCCTATCTGGCGGAAGAGGTCGATCCGAAGGGACTTGGCGCGTCGATGGGCCTTTATATCGCCGGCAACGCTTTTGGCGGCATGTCCGGCCGCGTCGTCACCGGCACGCTGACCGAATTCATGTCCTGGCGTCCGGCGCTTGCGGTCATCGGCCTGCTTGGTCTTGCCGCTGCGATCGGTTTCGTGCGCCTGCTGCCGCCATCCCGGCATTTTACGCCGCATGGCGGTTTCAACCCAAAATTCCACCTGTCGGCCTGGCTGGGCCATATCCGCAATCCGGCGTTGCCCTTCCTGTTCGCCATCAGCTTTCTGGTCATGGGCGCCTTCGTCACGGTCTATAATTATATCGGCTACCGCCTTGTCGCCGATCCTTACAATCTCAGCCAGACGACACTCAGCCTGATCTTTACGGTCTACGTGTTCGGCATCGCGGCATCCTGGGCGGCGGGCCGCATGGGCGATCGGTTCGGCGCCTTCAACGTGCTGCCATTCAGCCTGCTCTCCGGCGCAATCGGCTGCGCTCTTACCTTGTCCGCATCGTTGCCGCTGATCGTCCTCGGTATCGTGCTGCTGACGATCAGCTTCTTCATGAGCCATTCGCTGGCAAGCGCGCTGGTCGGCCGGCTGGCGCGGGGCACCAAGGGCCATGCCTCGGCGCTTTACCTGCTCACCTATTATCTCGGCTCCAGCGTTGCCGGTTCGATCGGCGGCATGTTCTTTGCCGCTGCCGGCTGGCCAGCCGTCGTCGCCTTCACCTCGGGCATGCTGGTTCTGGCCATCATCGCCGGCATGAGCGCCAAGGTTTTGGCGAAACGCTGAATATAAAGGGCGCTCAGCTCAGCCTTATATGCGGCACGCCCTTCGTCTCCACCTCGTCCAGCGCCTCTTCATACCCGGCATCGGCATAACGGATGACGCCGAGCGCCGTGTCATTGGTGAGCGCATTGTCCAGCCGCTCATCGGCCTCGTCTGTGCCGTCGGCCACCACGGTGACGCCGCAACTGGTCATGTAACCCGCATAACCGCCACCGCCGGAATGCACGACGACGAGATCGGCCATGGACGCGCACAACATCATCGCGTCGAGCAGCGGCCAGTCGGCAATGGCGTCCGATCCGTCCTTCATGCGTTCCGTCATGATATTGGGATGCGCCATGGCGCCGGCATCGAGATGATCGCGGGAAAAGGCGATCGGTCCGGCCAGTTCGCCGGCCGCCACCAGCTCATTGACCTTGCGTGCGAGGGCCGTGCGCTCACCATGTCCGAGCCATGCAATGCGGGCCGGAAGCCCCTCGAACGGAATGTTGTCACGGGCCAGCCGCACCCAGTTGGTGATGATTTTATTGTCGGGAAACATCTCTATCAGCAGGTCGTCAATGCGGGAAATATCGCTTGCCTCTCCCGACAGCGCCATCCAGCGGAACGGCCCGATGGCGCGGGCAAACAATGGCCGCAGATAGGCTTCGGTGAAGATCGGAATGTCGAAGGCGTTTGCCACGCCGCCCTCGCGCGCCTGCGTGCGGATCAGGTTGCCGTTGTCAAAAACTTCCGCGCCGGCCTTTTGGAAATCCAGCATGGCCTGCACATGGTCGACGATCGAGGCACGGCTTGCCGCCATCAGTTGCCCCTGGCCATCCTTGCGCAGGCTTTTGACAGTGGCGAGATCCATGCCCTTCGGCACATAGCCGTAAACGAGGTCATGTGCGGACGTCTGGTCCGTAACAATATCCGGCACGATGCCGCGTCGATAAATCTCCGGGTAAAGCGCCGCCGCATTGCCGACGAGACCGACCGACAATGCCCGCTTTTCCTTCACCGCCGCGTCGATCATCGCCAGCGCCGCATCGAGATCGGGGGCAATCTCGTCCAGATAACCGATCGCCTTGCGTTTGGTGGCGCGCTCCGGGTCGATATCGATACACAGGATCGCTGCTCCCGCCATGCGACCCGCCAGCGGCTGCGCACCACCCATGCCGCCGAGCCCTGCGGTGAGAATGAAGCGGCCCGCCAGATCACCGCCAAAGCGTCTCTCGGCAATGCGCATGAAAATTTCGTAGGTGCCCTGAATGACACCCTGGCTGCCGATATATTGCCAGGCGCCGGCGGTCAGTCCGCCCCAGCAGATCAGCCCCTTACGCTCCAGTTCGTAAAAATATTCGGCCTTCGCCCATTGGCCGACGATGTTGCAATTGGCCATGATGACCAGCGGCGCCTTCGCATGGGTCTTCATCAGCCCCACCGGCTTGCCGGACTGGATCAGCAGCGTCTGGTCCTCGTCCATCGTCTTGAGCGTTTCGATGATCGCCTTGTGAGAAGCCCAGTTGCGCGCCGCCTTGCCGAGTGCGGCATAGACCACGAGATTGTCCGGGTCTTCGCCTACCGAGAGCACATTTTCCAGAAGCCGCAATAGCGCTTCCTGCCGCCAGCCCTTTGCCCGGAGTTCCGGGCCGCCGGGAATGGGGAAATTGGGGTGACGCGGATTTGGTTTTGGCATGCGGGTCTCCTCCGTGGTTCGTTGCGGCAACGGTTTCCCCTCACCCACAGCGCGGCTTGCTGCGCGGCACCTCTGCCCGCAGGCGGGGAAAGGGGACGTGCCCCGCTATTCCTCAGCTCTTGGCGCAGGGTGGTTCGGCATATCCCTTCTCCCCGTCACAACGGGAAGAAGGTGGCGGCAGCCGGATGAGGGGCCGTCGCAAGCTCCCAGTCTGCTAGCTCCGCCCTTTCAGCGCATATTTCGCAATCTCGATCCCCATCGCCTTTTCCACGTAAGGGTAAACCGTCGGGTCGAGCACGCTGGAAGACAGCGGCAAAATGTCCATCGGCACATGCAGCACGAACACCTTCATGCCGACCGACAACTGACCCACGCTCAAAGGCTCGCCTTCCGGCGACAGCGTGCTGATGACGGAGGGGAAGGTGGCGACACGGTTGCCGCCGGCATCCTCCACCGCCATGTATTCGTTCATCACATGCAGCACCGCCGAATTATCGCCGGTGCCGATGGTGATCGTGCCGATATCGAAAGCGTCCTGCGTATAAACGACATCCTTGGCGGTGATCTCACCTTCGGCAATGATGGCGCCGCCGGTGGTCTTGCAGATCGCATCGATCACTGCCGAACCGCCGCGCTTTTCCGCCTCGATGATCGCTTCGCCGAGCGTCAGCGCCAGCGAAATGCCGCCGAGTGCCGCATGGTTGCGCACATAAGAGGCGCGTAGCGGATTGCGGCAGGAGGCGATGAACCCGCCCGATTGATCGGCTGCCGTCCGCAGCACCGGCGAAATTTTTGCCGTCGCGCCGCGCACGACGAGTTCAATATAACGGTGTTCTTCCCGGTTGCCGCCGACGGCGGTCTGGATCATCGGCTCGGGTGAACCGGCCATGCCGATTGAACCCATGTCGCCGGTCGGATGGGCGCGCACGTCGCCCACCGCATCCACCACCTTGGTGCCCAGCACGGCGGAGGGAAGCCAGGCATTCAGCGTGGAGGATTTACCGTTCTGGCCAATGATCAGGCCCGACAGTTTTTCACCCAGCGTTTCCTGCAGGATTTGTACGGCACGGATATAATCGACACCGCGCATTTCCCAGGGCGTGGTGGAGGCGGGAGCGCCGATCGCGGCTGCCGTCGCCACCCAGTCGTCATCCTTCAGTTCGTCGATCGACACCAGTTCGGGCTTGCCCACCGCAACAGCCGCATAACCCAGCATGCGCCCATGATCAGCCCATCCGCCACCGCCTGCGGCATAAACCGAGCCGCCTTTTACCGCTGCTTCAACGTCCTTTTCGACCAGTATGCGTCCCATGCGTCAGCTCTCCTGCGTCAAACTCCGGTCCATGTCCTGCACGGCCTGAAACAGCACGGCCGTTCCAAGCGCGATATCGTTGGTCTCCGCCCATTCCTCGGCGCAGTGGCTGCGGCCATCCTTGCAGGGCACAAAAATCATCGCCGCCGGCGCCACTTTCGCCATCCAGCCGGTATCGTGGCCAGCGCCGGATGCCATGCGGCGATGGCTGATGCCCGAACCGTCGGCAGCCTTTTCGAGAATTTCCAGTACGTGCGGGTCACAAGGCGTTGCCACAACGTCCGAAATCCGGATCGGCGGCGCGATCGTTACGCCCCAGCGTTCGGCGGTGCGGGTCGCGATGGCGTCCAGATGCGCGCAAAACACCTCCATATCCTCGCGCAATTCCGCCCGCGCATCGATCAGCATGCGCACCCGTGAGGGAATGACATTGGCGGCATTCGGCTCGATTTCGAATTCACCCACCGTTGCAGTAAAATGTCCCGGTGTCTTTGAGAGTTCCAGTCCGGCCTCGCGAATGGCCAGCACGATCTCGGAGGCTGCCACCAGCGCATCCTTGCGGAACGGCATGACGGTCGTGCCGGCATGGTCGGCACGACCCTCGACGATGATCTCGATGCGGGTGATCCCGGAAATCGCCGTCACCACGCCGATATTGATGTTTTCGCGCTCCAGCACCGTGCCCTGTTCGATATGCAGCTCGAGAAACCCCTTGATGTCGTCGCGGGCGGTTGCCGCCGTCACGTCGCCGCCCACTTCTGCGATGCCTTCGGCCAGGCTGCGGCCATCGGCCATCCGCTCCAGCCACGCGTCCGGCCGCTGCCCGGTCATGCCGCGGCTGCCGATGCAGGAGACGCCGAACGGGCTGACTTCCTCGGCCAGAAAATCGACGATCTCCAGATCATGATCGAGCTCGATCCCCTTGTCTGCGAGCGAGCGCGCCACTTCCAGCGCGGCGATCAGCCCGGCAATGCCATCGAACCGTCCGCCTTCCGGCACGGTGTCGGAATGCGAGCCCAGTATCAGCGTGCCACCACCTTTTCTTCCGGGTCTGCGCCCGATCAGATTGCCGGCATGGTCGATGCGGGTTTCAAGTCCGGCATCCTTCATGCGGCGCTCCACATAGGCTCGGCCTTCCAGAAACAGCGGCGAAAATGCCCGGCGTGTCCAGGGGCGGCCGGGTTCGGTAATGTCGGCCAGCGCCTTGATATCGGCAGCAATACGGGCGGCATCGACCGGCAGATTTGAATTCATAAAATATCTCCCTGCAGCACGGGCGCGCCATCGGCCGGGAGGTTATCTCCCGCCTTACGCATCCGCCTGCGCTCCAAAAGCACCAAGCGCGAAAAATCCATCGATAGCATGGATCGGCGAGATGGCGATAAGCTCGGTGAGGAAGGTTTCGGACGCCAGTTCCTCCTCGATTGCCTCCACCTCGGCCGAAAGCGGCCGGTCGACGGTATAAAATTCCGCATGCCGGCGCACCACGTCATACACCAGCTTGGCAGCTCCACCCGGCCGATCGCCGCAGATATCCATCGCCTGCGCCGCCAGCAGCGCTTCCAGCGCCGCCAGACGTTTCAGCGCCTGTGTCTGCCTCTCGAACCGCTCAATCACCAGCGGTAGAAACGCCGCCTCATCCTCCATGCCGCCGGAAACCACCAACGACTGCGCGGATACCGGATTGGTCATCGACAAGACGCGCGAGAAGATTTCGCCGGCCAGCTTGATGATCGGCCCGAAACCGGTGGCAATGCGTCCGTGCGGCACGAGGTTCACCGGCAGGTCACGACGCTGGCCGTTGCCGAGAAGCACACAGCGGTTGAAGGCATTGCGGGCCGCATGCGCCATGGTCAGCGAGGCGGATTCCAGCAGCACCGTCACATCGAGGGGAAGCGAGCCGCCCGAGGTCAGCACCCGGCCGTCGACGATAACGGGATTGTCGTCGGATCGACCGGTTGCCGCCAGCACCTTGTGTCCGGCGGTCAGCACGGCTTCGAAGACGGAGCCAAAAACCTGCGCGATCATGCGCAGGCTGAGCGGGTCCTGCACATGTGTGGCGCTCGGCCATTCCTGGCCGCCGTCCGCCCAGCCATCGGAGGCATTGCATAGCCATTTGCCGATCATCGCCTCGCGCGGCGTGCCGACATGGGTGACGGCAATCCACGGATCACGTGAGCCACCCATGGCCGCCGATGCGGCAAGGCCCGTCGCCAGCAGGGTGCGGTTTGCGCCCGCAGCCGCACGTGTCGCCTCGGCAGTTGCGGCAAAACTCACGGAATTGACGCTGAGCGAGGCAAGACTGTCGCGCGGCGCCATCTTGAACGGTTTCAGGCCCGCCTCTTCGAAAGCCTGCGCGGCCGGCAGCCGCCGACCCTGGTAATGGGCCTCGCCGACACCGGTCAGTACCGCGCCTATCTGTCCCATCAGGCCGATATCGGCGCATCCGATCGAGCCGGTGCGCCGCACGACGGGAATGACATCGGCGGCAAGCAGCGCAAGATAGGCTTCGACCAGATCAGTCGAGCAGCCGACATAACCGGTCAGCGCCGTGTTGACGCGCAGCGCCATGGCATTGCGCACGACGGAAATGGGAAACGGTTCGCCGGTGCCAAAATGGTGGGCGCGCACAAGGCCGAGGTTAAAGGCATCGAGTTCTTCCGGCGACCATGCCACATCCTTCATGGCGCCGACGCCGGTGGTGGCGCCATAAACGGGAATGCCGTCGTCGATGGCTTTTTCCAGAATGGTGCGGGCATAACGGACGCGGTCCAATCCGTCGGGATCAGCCGTCACCTGAACGGTGCCTTGTCCAATGCGGATCAGTTCGGGAAATCCGAGCGGCTGGCCGGTCAGTTCAATGATGGCATGCGGGTCTGCGACATCCTCGGCCGGACCCTGCTTTTCGGAATTCTTCATGTCATGCACGCTGTCGGATTTTATCATCCTGTCTCCTCGTGCGCGGATCCTACCTGATCCGCGGCCTGTCGCAACCTTGTCTGGTTGCGACAGGCCATGTCGTTCCTTCTTGTGGCGACCGTCAGGCCAGCATAATCGCAATTGCCATCAGCGCGATGGCGATTACCCAAAGCGCCAACCGGCCCGAACGGGTATGCCGCGCCTCGGCCTTGCCGATCGCTTCCGCCGTCTGGGTGTCGAAACGCAGGCCGTGTTCGCTCATCTGCAACAGCTGGCCGTGGAATTTTTCGGTCTTGGCGGCAATTTCCGGCAGGGCTTCTGCCAGTTTCACCGCAGCCGTCATGCCGTCCTTGAGGTCGGTCATGATCCGCTTGGGGCCGAGATTGTCGCGGATCCACTGGCCGACAACCGGTTCGGATGCCTTCCACATGTTAAAGCGCGGGTTGAGCATGCGCGACACGCCCTCGACCACGACCATGGTCTTCTGCAGCATGATCAGCTCGGGCCGCGTTTCCATCTCGAACAGGTCGGTCACTTCGAACAGCAGCGCCAGCAGGCGCGCCATCGAGATGGTTTCTGCCGGCTGTCCGTGGATCGGCTCGCCGATCGCCCGGATCGCCTGCGCAAAACTGGCTATATCATGGTGGCCCGGCACGTAACCGGCCTCGAAATGCACCTGCGCGACGCGCATGTAATCGCGGGTGATGAAACCATAGAGGATTTCGGCAAGGAACCGCCGTTCCTTTTTGCCCAACCGTCCGACAATGCCCATGTCGACGGCGACAATGATGCCGGCCGGATCGACGAACAGATTGCCGGGATGCATGTCGGCATGGAAAAAGCCGTCGCGCAGCGTGTGGCGCAGGAAGGACTGGATCAGCGTCTCGGCGAGAAGATCGAGGTCATGGCCTGCAGCCTTGAGGCTCGTCACGTCCGACATCTTGATGCCGTCGATCCACTCCATGGTGATGACGTCGCGGCCGGTGCGCTCCCAGTCCACGTTCGGCACGCGGAAGCCGGGATCATCCTTGGTGTTTTCGCCGATTTCCGAAAGCGCTGCCGCTTCCAGCCGCAGGTCCATTTCCAGCTTGGTGGTCTGTTCCAGCGTGCGGGTCACCTCGACCGGGCGCAGGCGGCGCGAGGAGCGCATGAAACGCTCCTGCATATGGGCAACCAGATACATGCCTTCGATATCGTTGGCGAACCGCTGGCGCACGCCGGGGCGCACGACCTTTACGGCAACCTTCTTGCCCGCCACTTCGGCCGGATGCACCTGCGCGATAGATGCGGCGGCAATCGGCTCGCCAAAGCCCGTATAAAGATCGTCTATCGTCCGTCCGAGTGAGGTCTCGATCTGGTCCTTGGCAATGGCAGTCGGGAAAAACGCCATCCGGTCCTGCAGCAGCGCCAGATCGGCGGACCAGTCGACACCGACGACATCGGGACGTGTTGCCAGAAACTGGCCGATCTTGACGTAGGAAGGCCCAAGCCGCGAGACGGCACGGCCCAGACGCTCGGCACGGCTTTCCTTGATCGAACGTGGTTTGACAAAGATACGGGTCAGCGATTTGGCAAGCGCCAGTGCCGGCGGCATGCCTTGCGTCGGCAGCGCCGAAACGACACCTTCGCGCACCAGAACCCAGCCCACACGGGTCAGGCGAAAATAGGCGCCGATCGTGCTCATGCGTTCATGCCTGTCTCAAAACCTGCCTTCACCATACCCTTACAGCTTCCAGCCGGAATGCAGCGCGGCAATGCCGCCGGTATAGTTGGTGAAGCCGACGCGCGAAAAACCGGCGGTGCGGATCATCGTCGCAAAATTTGCCTGGTTGGGGAATTTGCGGATCGATTCCACCAGATACTGGTAGGGCTCGGCATCGCCGGTGATCATCTTGCCGAACTGCGGGATCGCCTTGAAAGACCATTCCTCGTAAACGCGCTCCAGAAGCGGCAGGTCGACTTCCGAAAATTCCAGAACCAGCAGACGACCGCCGCGCTTCAGCACGCGATAGGCTTCCGACAGCGCCACGTCGATGCGCGGCACGTTGCGAATGCCGAAGGCGATCGTATAGGCGTCGAAGGAATTGTTCTCGAAGGGCAGTTCTTCCGCATTGGCCTCGACGAAGGTCAGGTTGTCGGCCAGCTTCTTTTTGGTCGCACGCTCGGCGCCCACACCCAGCATCGAACCGTTGATATCGAGAACCGTGCCCTTGGCCTGTTTGTCGGAGGCTTCAACGATGCGGAAGGCGATGTCGCCGGTGCCGCCGGCAACGTCGAGAAAGCGGTAATCGGGATCCTTGCGCGGGTTCAGCGCATTGATCATCGCATCCTTCCAGATGCGGTGCATGCCGACCGACATGACGTCGTTCATGACGTCATAGCGCTTGGCGACCTTGTGAAAGACTTCGTTGACGAGGCCCTGCTTCTCGCCATTGCCGACCTCGCGGAAACCGTAGGAGGTTTCCATGCCGCCGTCTGCCTGGGTTCGGGTGTCAGCCATGGAACTATCCTCTTCTGTGATCCTGCATATCGGTCGATCGGCCGTAGCGAATGGGCAAGGCCCGCACTATGTTTTCCATCAAATGCGGGCGCCTCGGCGCAAGGCCATGTTGCTTGGTCTATAGAGCAGTCCGCCGGACGTTGAAACAGGAAGTTAGGAAAGCCATGCCCGAATTGCCAGAGGTCGAAACCGTCCGTCGAGGCCTCTCGCCGGTCATGGAAGGCGCAACCGTTACAAAGCTGGAGCTTCGTCGCCCCGACCTGCGTTTTCCCTTTCCGGAAAACTTCGCCGCCAGGGTGTCCGGCCAGCGGATCGCGTCCCTTGGCCGTCGCGCCAAATATCTGCTGATTGACCTTGAGAGCGGCATGAGCGTCATTGCCCATCTAGGCATGTCCGGCTCGTTCCGGATCGAGGAAGGCGCGGGAGAGCAGGTGCCGGGCAATTTCCATCATGCCCGCTCGAAGGACGAGAAACACGATCACGTCATCTTCCATCTGCAAACGGCGAAGGGGCCGATGCGTGTCATCTATAACGATCCCCGTCGTTTCGGCTTCATGCATTTATGGGCGCGCACGGAACTCGATGCCTATCCCGCCTTTGCCGAGCTTGGCCCGGAACCGACCGGCAATATTCTGGGCGCCGACCATTTGGCAAAAAGGTTTGGCGGAAAAATCCAGCCGCTGAAAAGCGCGCTGCTCGACCAGAGCAATATTGCCGGCCTCGGCAATATCTACGTCTGCGAAGCGCTTTGGCGTTCGCACCTGTCGCCGCTCAGGGCATCCGGCACCACGGTTACGCCCACCGGCAAGCCGAAGAAGGAGCTGCTGGTGCTGACGCAAGCGATCCGCGACGTGATTGCCGAAGCGATCGCCGCCGGCGGCTCATCGCTTCGGGACCATATCCAGACGGATGGTACGCTCGGTTATTTCCAGCACTCCTTCTCGGTCTATGATAGGGAAGGGGCCGCATGCCGGACGCCGGAATGTGCAGGCACGATCCACCGCATCACCCAGGCCGGGCGCTCGTCTTTTTATTGCCCGCAATGCCAAAGGTGATGTTTGAGCGGTTCGCCTGGCGAAAAGACTCGCAATCCGGGCAGAACCGGCGAAATTGCGCGTTGACGACTGCGCCCATTAAGGCTATACGCCGCCCCACAGTTGGGAAAGCCTGATCACGGCTTCCTCTATTGCTCCCGAATTGCTGGATGGTAAGGTCGCAACGACCCTGCGCGGCGATGGTGGAGTTTTGGTTCGAATTCGTAGAGAGGCATGAGATGGCCAATACAACTTCGGCGAAAAAGGCGACCCGCAAGATCGCTCGCCGTACCGCAGTCAACAAGGCTCGTCGTTCGCGCGTCCGTGGCTTCATCCGCAAGGTCGAAGAAGCTATCGCAACGGGTGATCTGACGGTCGCAGCAGCAGCCCTCAAGGCCGCTCAGCCGGAAATCCAGCGCGCCGCCACCAAGGGCGTTATGCATGGCAATACTGCAGACCGTAAGGTCTCGCGTCTTGCCAAGCGCGTTAAGGCTCTTTCGGCCTAATACATTCTGCATTAGCAGTTGCGAACAAAGCCTGGTCTTAGACCGGGCTTTTTTGCGTTTCCCTCATGACGAGAATCCTTGTCCGGCTATTTGACGAATTGATAACAAGTCGGTGACATAAAAATTCGTTGAAAATCAAATGCTTATAGAAGGAAAGGTTGCATTGCATCGATTTTTGGGGTGGGTGACCTGTCCGATTTTGAGTCAAGCGAATTTTTATTTTTTCGCTTCTGACGCGTCCAGTAATCCCATCATTTTTGAATCCCGTTGATTCAAAAGAGATTCTCGAACAAGGACTTAAATCGATGCCGACTGGACCAAAAGAGTCAACGGCTGCCGTTTAATTTTGCGTAAAATTCACTGTTGATCTTGGCATGTGATCCTGCCTAAATGGCTCTCAACAAGAGGCGTGGGCAATTGTCGGGAACACTGACGAACGCCGAGTATAGAGCAGGGGCAAACCCGTTCTAGACTCTTGTGACGGAAAGTTCAGTTTCCGTTTTTTCATATAACCAACGGTTGTGTACCGGTAATCCTTACGGATTCCGGCGCGGTCGGTTGTTGTCGAATGAGTGGGGCCGCATTCCGGCCCCATGGAGAAGGGGACTTTCGATACTCCATGACGAGGATGGGGTATTTCGGTCGTGTCGCGTATCAGATGCGATCTGGAGCCGGGGACAAGGGGCTTCTGGTAAGTCGTGTTCGGGTTTCGACCCAAGCGACATTTAAATAATTGCTGCGGGACGCTGCCTCTTACGAGGAGAGGCAAGCTGATCGCAATTTAACGAGTTCGACCTGGCGGTACGAAATGTACGGCCGCCGGGCGTGAGTAATATTGGAAGGCGGCACAGCAATGCAGATGAACACGGCTCCGATCCGGGCTTTTGGCGAAAGCGATACGGTACCGCAGACGTTGGATTCAGTTTGCTCCCAGGCGGCAGGGGAAAAATCTGAAATGCAGAATGATGCTCTTTTCGAGCGGTTCAGCGCGCGCCTCAAAGCGCAGGTTGGCCTTGAAGTCTATACGAGCTGGTTCGGACGTCTTAAACTTCATTCCGTCTCCAAGAGCGTTGTCCGGCTGAGCGTGCCGACCACCTTTCTGAAGTCGTGGATCAACAACCGTTACCTTGATCTGATCACCACCATCATGCAGGCCGAGGATTCCGAAATCCTCAAGGTCGAAATCCTGGTGCGCACTGCCGGTCGTCCGGTTCGTGCCGGCGCCGAAGAACGTCCGTCGACTGCTGATGCGGCACCGGCCGTTCAGCCTGCCCGTCGCCAGCCGCCGCGTGAAATCGGCCAGATCGCCTCTTTCCCGACCCCGATGCAGGCCGCATCCTCGTCGACGCAGCGTCAGCCGTCTGCAGCCGGTCCTTTGTTCGGTTCGCCGCTCGATAGCCGTTACACGTTCGATACCTTTGTCGACGGCCCGTCCAACCGCGTTGCTCTTGCCGCTGCCCGCACCATCGCGGATGCCGGTGCCAATGCCGTACGCTTCAACCCGCTGTTCATTCATTCGGGCGTCGGCCTCGGCAAGACCCACCTTTTGCAGGCGATCGCCAATGCTGCCGTCAACAGCGACCGCAACCCGCGCGTCGTTTACCTGACCGCCGAATATTTCATGTGGCGTTTCGCCACCGCCATCCGCGACAACGACGCCCTGACGCTGAAGGAGTCGCTGCGCAATATCGATCTGCTGATCATCGACGACATGCAGTTCCTGCAGGGAAAGATGATCCAGAACGAGTTCTGTCATCTTCTCAACATGCTGCTCGACAGCGCCAAACAGGTGGTTGTTGCTGCCGACCGTGCGCCGTGGGAACTGGAATCGCTTGATACCCGCGTCCGTTCGCGTTTGCAGGGCGGCGTCAATATCGAGATGGAATCGCCGGACTACGAGATGCGCTTCGAAATGCTCAAGCGCCGCCTCGAAATTTCCCGCCAGGACGATCCTTCGCTCGATATTCCGGAAGAAATCCTCAGCCACGTTGCGCGCAATGTTGCCAATAGCGGTCGCGAGATTGAAGGTGCGTTCAACCAGCTGATCTTCCGCCGCTCGTTCGAGCCATCCTTGTCGCTCGAGCGCGTCGATGAACTGCTGGCGCATCTGGTCGGCACCGGCGAAGCCAAGCGTGTGCGCATCGAGGACATCCAGCGCATCGTTGCCCGTCATTACAACGTTTCGCGCCAGGAACTGGTGTCGAACCGCCGTACCCGCGTCATCGTCAAGCCGCGCCAGATCGCCATGTATCTGGCAAAGACCCTGACGCCGCGTTCCTTCCCGGAAATCGGCCGTCGTTTCGGTGGTCGTGACCACACCACGGTTCTGCATGCCGTGCGCAAGATCGAGGATCTGATCGGCGGCGACACCAAGCTCGGCCAGGAGATCGAACTCCTGAAGCGCCTGATCAACGACAACAACGCCTGATGGCGGCGCGGCCGCCAGCCGCGCCATGATCCATGCCTGCATGACGGAACAACGCGGCGGAGCATTTGCTCGCGCCGCGTTTCGTTGTGCGAGCAGCACCTCTTGACCCAGGCCGTTTCCAGGGCGCATGTCTTGTCAAAACAAGACATGCCTGAAGGGGCCGAAAAAGTGTTTCTGATTTCCGTTGCCACCATCTGGGCGGTTGCCTGTATCACACCGGGGCCGAGCACGCTGCTGGTCATGCGTTATGCCCTGACCGCACCGCGCAGGGTTGCCGTCGTCGCAGCCGCCGGCACGATCACCGGCACGTTTCTCTGGGGCCTTGCCGGCTGGCTCGGCATCAATGCACTGTTTCAGGCGGCTCCCTTCGCCTATCTGGCACTGAAAATCGTCGGTGGGCTTTATCTCGTCTATCTCGGTTTCAAGATTTTGCGCGATCTGCGCCGCTCGGGTCCGGTTGCCGAACTTGGTACCGCCAAGATCGACGTGCCGCTGAAAGCGGCCTACCGCATGGGGATTGCCACCAATCTCGCCAATCCGAAATCGGCGCTGTTCGTGGCCTCGCTGTTTGCCGCCACCATGCCGGCCGGCACGCCGTTTCTCTATGGTCTTGCCGCCATCGCCGTGATGATCATGGTCTCGACGGTCTATTACACCATTCTCGTCGGCCTCATCACTCATCCCCGTGTTGCCGCTGCCTATCTCAAGGCCAAGAAGAAGATCGATCTCGGTGTCGGTTTGGTGTTTCTGGGTTTCGGCACCAAGCTGATGTTGTCGCGATAGGAGAAGGTGATGGCCGCACCGCAGGATCCCACCAGCCGGTTCTATGCGGACAATGCCAAGACCTATGTCGAGCATGCGCAGGCGCCCAGCCGCGAGCGCCTCGATCCCTTTCTCGCGCTTCTGCCACAGGGTGCGAAAGTTCTGGAGCTCGGCTGCGGCAACGGCCGCGACAGTGCCGAAATGCTGTCACGCGGCTTTCGGGTGACGCCGACGGACGGTATCGCCGAAATTGCCGCCGAAGCCTCTCGCCGCCTGAAAATGCCGGTCTCGGTACTGTCTTTCTCGGAGATCGCCGCGGTATCGGCCTTTGATGGCATCTGGGCCAATGCCTGCCTTCTGCATGTGCCCCGCGTCGATCTGGGCGTCATCCTTGCACGCATCCACCGCGCACTTCGTCCCGGCGGCGCCTTTTACGCCAGCTTCAAGGCAGGAGAGGCGGAAGGGCATGATGGCCTTGGCCGTTATTACAATTATCCGTCGCAGACGTGGTTGAAGGACGTTTGCAGCGTGCTGCCATGGCGAACTATGGCGCTGGATATCACCCATGGCGGCGCCTATGACGGCCAGTCGACCGACTGGCTGCATCTTCTTGCCGTGAAGGCATGAGTGTCAGCGGGCTTTGTGGGCGACCACAATGATCTCACGGCTTTCCGGTGCAAATGCCGAACCATCCCAGTAGCCGATCCAGTCGATGCCGTCAAAACCGGCTTGCGCAAGAAGCGCCGCAATCGTGTCTTGTGATGGAAAGCGCAAGGTGCTGCGGCTTGTCTCCAGACGTCCTGCGTCGATAAAATCGAAGACAGTTTCAAACGTGACCTGTTCGCCGTCCACCGCCAGAAGCTGATGGTGAACGCAGACGGTCCCTGAGCCGCCGAGCTCGATATGCCGAAGCGTCTTTTCCGCAGTCCAGCCATCAAAGGCCCGCGCCAGAGGGTTGCGACTATCGAACGCCAGCCGGCCGCCGGGTTTCAGGTGGCTGCGGATGTTTTTCAGGACAGCCAGCGTCGCGGCGTCGTTCAGGAATACCTGAAAGACGTGGCCTGTCATGACTGCAAGGTCGAAGCGATTGTCGCTGATAAAATCGGCACCGGTCGCAGCCAGCCAATGCACCAAGGCGGTGACATCATTTTGCCGCGCCATGGCCAGCATACCTTCTGCCGGTTCCACGCCGGTCACGTCATGTCCACCCTGCGCGTAAAGGAGCGTCAGCAGGCCGGTGCCGCAGCCGACATCGACAATACTGCATGGCTGCGTGGCAAGCCGCAGGTAAAATTCGCTATCCGCACCGGCCGGGTTGAGTGCATCGTACAGTCGGGCAAGGTCGGCGCGGGAGAAGGCGTCATCGACCGGCATGGCAAAACCTCAAAACGCCAGATCGGCCACCACGGCATCCAGGATCAGCATGCCCGAAGGCGTGCAGCGCAGGCGGGAATTGCCGATGCGTTCGATAAACCCGTGTTCCAGTAAAGTCTGCTCGCGCTCCGGGTTGGGGTCGCGGCCGGACAATTGCTGCCAGCGGGCCAGGTCGACACCCTCGGTCAGCCGCAGCCCCATCAACAGCAGTTCGTCTGCCATCTCGTCATAACCGAGCATTTCCTGCTCCACCATGCCGTGGCCATGCGCCTCTACGAGGTCGAGCCAGGCTTCCGGTTTGCGTTCGGTGGCGGTGGCAACCTTGTAGGAGCCGCGTGTCAGCCGCCCATGCGCGCCGGGGCCGATGCCCGCATAATCGCCATAACGCCAGTAGGTCAGGTTATGGCGGCTTTCAGCGCCCGGCTGTGCGTGGTTGGACACTTCATAAGCCGGCATGCCGAAACGTGCGGTAATCTCCTGCGTCGCCTCGTAGAGGTCTGCTGACTGGTCACCATCGGGAACGATTAGCTTGCCGGCCTTGTGCAGGCCGTAGAAGGGCGTGCCTTCCTCGATCGTCAGCTGGTAGAGCGACAGATGGTCGACGGCAAAGCCGATTGCCTGATGCAGCTCGGCTTCCCATTCGGCAACAGTCTGCTTCGGCCGTGCGTAAATAAGGTCGAAGGACATGCGCGGAAAAATGTCGCGCGCCAGCTTGATCGCCTTCAGCGCGTCTTCCACGTCATGCAGACGGCCGAGAAATTTCAGATCACGGTCGTTCAGCGCCTGCACGCCGAGCGACACGCGGTTGACACCACCGGCCCGGTATCCGCGAAAACGATCGGCTTCGACGCTGGAAGGATTGGCTTCCATGGTGATCTCGATGCCATCGGGCATGTGCCAATTCTTGGCTATGCCGTCGAGAATGGCGGACACCGTGTTCGGATGCATCAGCGACGGCGTGCCGCCACCCAGAAACACGCTGGTCACGGTTTTCGGGCCGCTCATCTGCCGCATCCATTCCATTTCCTTCAGGAAGGCGGCGGTAAACCGCTCCTGATCGACGGGCTGATGGCGGACATGGCTGTTGAAGTCGCAATAGGGACACTTGGCGGCACAGAACGGCCAATGCACATAGACCCCGAAACCGGGTTCGCCGGTATCGGGCAGCAATTTGGCATGGCGGTCGAGTACGGTGTCCATGAGGTGTTGTTTACGCTTCCAGGCAGGTTTCGACAAAGATCTTGAAGGCACGGGCACGGTGGGAAAGCGCTTGCGCATCACCGGGCTGCCACCCATGCTTTTCTTCCGCCGTCATCTCGCCGAATGTGGTGTCGTAACCTTCCGGCTGAAAGATCGGGTCGTAACCAAAACCATCGGCGCCGCGCGGCGGCCAGGCGATCGTACCCTCGACTTCGCCTCTGAACATTTCGGTGTGGCCATCCGGCCATGCCAGGCACAGTACGCTGACGAAACGCGCGGTACGTTTGTCGGCCGTGGTCGCGCCTTTGTCCTGCAATGCGGTTTCCACCTTCTGCACGGCCCAGGGAAAATCGCGGCTGCCATCCTCGCGCTCGGCCCAGTTGGCGGTATAGACGCCCGGCGCGCCATCCAGCGCGTCGATCACCAGACCGCTATCGTCGGAAAGGGCAGGCATGCCGGATGCCTTGGCAGAGGCCAATGCCTTGATGGCCGCATTTTCTTCAAAGGTCGTGCCCGTCTCATCCGGTTCCGCGAATTTCAGCTCGGCCGCAGATTTCGCCGAAAAACCGAACGGGCCGATCAGGTCGGCGATCTCGCGGATTTTTCCGGCATTGTGGCTGGCAACGACAATGGTGCGGGTCTCGAGCTTGCGCATGGGCGGTCCTTCAAAGATTCCAGAGTTTGGGTTCGGCGCATTCCAGGCTGTTGCCGTCCGGATCGCGCAAATAGATCGATCGCGCGCCGTTCGGCCAGCGAAAGTCGCTTTCGATGGAAACGCCTGCCTTGTTGAGCTTTTCGGCGATCAAGTCAATCGCTTCGGCATCGACACGGAAACAGGCGTGGCCCGCGCCGGTCGTGCCATGGCCCGGAACCGGCAGGGCATCGGGGGAGGGCGGCTTGATGGTTTCGTGGCGATTGAAGATCAGGAGGATGCTGGGGCCGCAGCGAAAGAAGACATGGCGGTCGCCGGCGCGTGAGATTCTTTCGAGGCCGAGGAGACTGCCGTAGAAGGCCTCGGCGGCATCGAGGTCATCGACGTAAAGAGCCGTTTCGAGAATGCCGTCGATCATGACTTTGTCTCATGTTATGAATGACTGTATTGATAGGCGGGGAAGCAATCTATGGCAGTTTGGCTGTCAGTGACCATCGGCCTTGTAACAGGCATGCTTCTGATCGCCGCCAGCATCTGGTGGGCGATTCATCCTGTTGGCTTCGGCGGGAAAAAGTTTCTGCCGGAAGCCCGTGACACCAGTCATGAGCCGAATTACGGGACAAATATCTACGGGTCGGGCAGCGACGATTCCTGATCGCCGCCCGCGCCCTTCACGATCACTGACCCGCAAGCACAGCCTTCTGCATGGCCACCAGCTCGGCAGTGCCGGCCGTCGCCAGATCCAGCAGCGTCAAAAATTCCTCGCGGCTGAACGGTTTGCCTTCCGCGGTACCCTGAACCTCGACAATGCCGCCCGAGCCGGTCATCACGAAATTGGCGTCGGTTTCGGCAGCCGAATCCTCGAGGTAATCGAGGTCGATCACCGCCTGGCCGGCAAAGATGCCGCAGGAAATGGCGGCGACATGGTCTTTGAGAACCTTGTCGACCTTGGCCATGTTGCGGGCTTCCATCCACTTCAGGCAGTCATGCAGGGCAATGAAGCCGCCGGTGATGGCCGCCGTGCGTGTACCGCCATCCGCCTGAATGACGTCGCAGTCGATGGTGATCTGCTTTTCGCCGAGGGCTTCGAGGTCCACGACGGCGCGCAGGGAGCGGCCGATCAGGCGCTGGATTTCCTGCGTGCGACCGCCCTGCTTGCCGGTGGCAGCTTCGCGCCGCATGCGGTCACCGGTGGCGCGTGGCAGCATGCCGTATTCGGCGGTCACCCAGCCCTTGCCGGAATTGCGCAGCCACGGCGGCGTCTTTTCCTCAAGGCTTGCCGTGCACAGCACATGCGTCTCGCCGAATTTCACGAGGCACGACCCTTCCGCGTGCTTGGAAAAATTGCGCTCGAAAGAGATCTTGCGCATCTGGTCGGTTTTTCTGCCTGAAGGCCGCATGCTTTGCTCCATAATTGGTGATCGCGTTTCTAGAGCCCCAAGGGCGCTTTTGCAAAGGAAAAGCCGGAGGCCGCTTCGTCGCTTTTCCCTTTTGCCAAGGGCAGAGCGGCATTATATCTGATGAGAGACGGCACCGAAGGCGTGCGGCAACGATAGGGATAGAGATGGTATTTTCGGCATCGACGGGCAGGGATGGCACGTCCATCCTCGACGACCGTTCGCGCGAAATCTTTCGCCGCATCGTTGAAAGCTATCTGGAAAACGGAGAACCGCTCGGTTCACGCAACCTGTCGCGTCTTCTACCCATGTCGCTGTCACCGGCGTCGGTGCGCAATGTCATGAGCGATCTCGAAGAACTTGGCCTGGTCTATTCACCGCATATCAGCGCCGGCCGCCTGCCCACCCAGACAGGCCTGCGTTTCTTCGTCGATGCCTTCATGCAGGTGGGGGCCCTGTCACCGGAAGAACGCGCCAATATCGATCGCGAAGTGCGGGCGTCGGATCGCGGCCAGCCGATCGAGAGCATGCTGACAGAGGCGAGCCGCATGCTGTCCGGCGTCTCGCGCGGCGCCGGCATCGTCATCACCTCGAAAAGTGATCCGGTTCTCAAACATGTCGAATTCATCCGGCTGGAGCCCACCAAGGCACTCGCCATCCTGGTCGGCGAGCACAATCAGGTGGAAAACCGCGTCATTGAGCTGCCTTCGGGCATCACCTCGTCGCAGCTCACCGAAGCTGCCAATTTCGTCAACGCCCACCTGACCGGCCAGACGCTGCCCAATTTCCGCAGCCAGATCTCGAAGCTCAAGGATGAGGTGAAGGGGGAACTTGATGCCCTTTCACAGGATCTCGTTGCCCGTGGCCTTGCCGTCTGGTCAGGCGACAATGGCGAGGGCAAGCCGGCACAGCTGATCGTGCGTGGCCGCGCCAACCTTCTTCAGGGGCTGGAAGGGGCGGACGACATGGATCGTCTGCGTCTCCTGTTCGATGATCTGGAAAAGAAGGACAGTCTGATCGAGATCCTTGACCTCGCCGAAAGCGGGCCGGGCGTGCGCATCTTCATCGGCTCGGAAAACAAGCTGTTTTCGCTGTCCGGTTCGTCGCTCATCGTTGCGCCCTATCGTGACGGAGACGATCGCATCGTCGGCGCTGTCGGCGTCATCGGCCCGACACGGCTCAACTATTCGCGCATCGTGCCGATGGTGGATTACACCGCCCAGCTTCTCGCCCGCATGTCGCGCAACCCTCTTTGAGGGCCTTGATTGCCCGGATGTCGCTTGATTGCCGCAAAGCCTTGATTTTTTCGCCTCAAACCCTGATATCGGGGCCACTTCACACGAACACCATCCGGAGACCGTCATGACCGACGAAACCAAGAACAACGGCACTGACGCGGCAGCGGACGAAAACGCTGCCGAAGCCGTGGCATCCGCGCTGGAGGATACTGCTGCGACCGAAGCCGACGTCGCCGAGTTTGATCCGATTGCGGAGCTTCAGGCCGAAAATGCCGACCTGCGCGACCGTTTCGTGCGCCTCGCTGCCGATATGGACAACCTGCGCCGCCGCACCGAACGCGAACTGAAGGATGCCAAGGTTTATGGCGTCACCAGCTTTGCCCGCGACATGCTCGGCGTGTCCGACAATCTTCGCCGTGCGCTCGATGCCGTTCCGGCAGAAATGCGTGCAGCAGCGGATGCCGGCCTCACCACGCTTCTCGAAGGCGTGGAAATGACCGAACGCTCCATGCTCTCGACGCTGGAGCGCCACGGCGTGAAAAAGATCGAGCCGGAAGGCGAAAAGTTCGACCCGAACTTCCATCAGGCGATGTTCGAAGTGCCGAACCCGGCCGTTCCCAACAACACCGTCGTACAGGTCGTCCAGGACGGCTACAAAATCGGCGACCGCGTGCTGCGTCCGGCTATGGTCGGCGTTGCCAAGGGTGGCCCGAAGATTGAAGTGGCCGACGAAAAGGCCTGATAGGCCTGACGCCATTCCAGCGGGACAGCATTCCAGCAAAAAGCCCCGGGTATCGACAGATACCCGGGGCTTTTCGTTTGTGAAACCTTGAGATTACCTCAGGCGGCGTTGGAAGCCTGTTCCTCGTTAAGGAAGGCGTAGATCGCCGAGGCGGAATCGGTGGCGCGCAGCTTGGTTACCAGGTCCTGGTCACGCAGCACGCGGGCAATGCGCGAAAGCGCCTTCAGGTGGTCGGCGCCGGCACCTTCAGGTGCCAGAAGCAGGAAGACGAGATCGACCGGTTCGTCATCCAGCGCTTCGAAATCGACAGGCGTGTCGAGACGGGCAAACAGGCCGACGATCTGCGAAATGGCTGTCAGCTTGCCGTGCGGAATGGCAATGCCATGGCCGACGCCGGTCGAGCCGAGGCGTTCGCGCTGCACGATCACGTCAAAAATCTCGCGTTCAGGCACGCCGGTC
This sequence comes from Neorhizobium sp. BT27B, assembly GCF_050455485.1. NCBI lineage: Bacteria > Pseudomonadati > Pseudomonadota > Alphaproteobacteria > Hyphomicrobiales > Rhizobiaceae > Neorhizobium > Neorhizobium sp. BT27B. The sequence goes on from NZ_JBCIYT010000006.1 coordinate 284,216, forward strand.
AGTTTGGCAGCCTTGGCAGCCAGTTCCTGCAGCAGTTGCTTTTTGGAATTCACCTTCAAGCTGGGGATAATTGCATCTTGCTGCAGCAGATCTGCCAAAGCCATTCTTCTCATCCTTTTGCCACCAACCGGGGCGAGGGGAGCGGCGTTAACCGCTCCCGACAAGTCTCTTATCCTTTGATATTGGCGGCGTCGACCCAGCCAATATTGCCGTCGTTGCGGCGGTAAACGATGTTCAATTCCTTGTCCGGGCTGCGGAACAGAAGAACCGGTTCATCGGTCATGTCGAGCGCCATGACAGCCGTTGCCACCGTCATGGTGCGCAGCTGCTTTGAGCTCTCGGCGACGATGGTCGGAGCGTAATCCTCCGCCACTTCCTGGTCGTCGTCAGGAATGGAATCCATGATCGCGTAGGCAACGTCCTCGTGACCATTGCCATTGGTGGCATGATGGTCCTTGAGACGACGCTTGTAGCGGCGCAGACGCTTTTCGATCCGTTCAGCAGCAGCATCGAAGCTCAGCTGCGGATCGTTCGCCTCACCGGCTGCGTGGAACACCACGCCCGAATCGAGGTGGATCTTGCAGTCTGCCGAGAAGCGCGAAGAACCCGCCTTCTCGACGATCACCTGGCTGGAATATCCCCCGTCGAAGTATTTGGTAACCGCATCGCCGATATGGCTTTCGATCTTCTGACGGAACGAGTCGCCAATCTCCATATGCTTTCCAGATACACGCACACTCATGGATTGTTTCCTTCTTGTCGTGACTTGCACGAACCAGTTTACGCCAAGCCGCGGATGCATCCAAGCTCTTCACGCGGTGATGAGGCAAATTGCGTTGTCAGGTCATGTTTGAGGGATCAAGGGTGCGGCGCATATCTCCAAGCCGATGCGGCGGGCTTCTAGACGCAGAGGTCCGGAAAGTCAACGGCAACGAAAATTAGCATATTGCGCAACGTCCTGTGCCTGTGGGTAACTCGGGCTTTTGTGGGGTCCGAAAAGGCCTCAGCCGGCGGCGGAAATCTTTGCCATTGCGCGCTTTTCACGGCGCCTCTGCACCGAGGAGGGGATGTTCATCGCTTCGCGATATTTTGCAACCGTGCGGCGAGCCAGATCCACGCCACCCTTCTTCAGGCTGATAACAATGTCGTCATCCGAGAGCACCGACTCGGGCAATTCCTGCGCGATCATTTGGCGAATCCGATGGCGGACGGCTTCCGCCGAATGATTGTCTCCACCCTCGGCCGAACCGATTGATACGGTGAAGAAATATTTGAGCTCAAACAGGCCGCGCGGCGTCAGCATGTATTTGTTGGAGGTGACGCGGCTCACGGTCGATTCGTGCATCTTGATGGCGTCGGCCACGGTTTTCAGGTTCAGCGGTCGCAGATGACTGACGCCGTGCACGAGAAAAGCGTCCTGCTGGCGGACGATCTCGGTGGCAACCTTCATGATCGTACGGGCGCGCTGATCGAGGCTGCGGGTCAGCCAGCTGGCATTCTGCATGCATTCCGACAGGAATGCCTGATCCTCGCTCTTTTTCGCCACCGTCTTCGAGACAGTCTGGAAATAGGTCTGGTTGACCAGCACTTTCGGCAACGTGTCCGGATTGAGCTCGATCGCCCAGCCGCCATCGGCGCCCGATCGCACCACCACATCGGGCACGATCGCCTCGGAAATGCCGGTTTCGAAGCCGCTGCCGGGCTTTGGGTTGAGCTGGCGAATTTCCGCCAGCATGTCGACAAGATCCTCGTCGTCGACGCCGCACAGCTTGCGAAGTGTCGCGAAATCGCGCTTTGCCAGAAGCTCCAGATGTTCGATCAGCGTCCGCATGGCCGGGTCGAAGCGATCTTTCTGTTTCAGCTGAATGCCCAGGCATTCCGCTAGGGATCGCGCAAAAATACCGGGCGGATCGAGCGTCTGCAGCCGCTGCAGAACCGCTTCCACCTCGGCGCGTCCCGTACCCAGGCGCGTGGCTATCTCGTCCGTATCTGCCTGCAGATAACCGGCATCATCCAGCTGGTCGACAAGGTGCTGGGCAATGAGCCGTTCTGCCAGCGAAGAGACCAGCAGCGGAACCTGCTGGTTGACGTGATCGCGCAGGCTCAGGTGTCCGGCAACAAATTCCTCGAGATTATAGGCTTCGCCGCTGTCGCCGCCGGGCATGGACTTCCACTGGCCCATCAACTCCGGCGCATCGGGGCGGGCCTGCGGCATGTCGTCGGGAAAGACGTTTTCGAAATTGACGTCCAGCTGTTCGGAAAGATGTTTGCCGCCATCGTCGCGGTCGGCGTCATACCAGTCGGGCTGGCTGTCGCCATCGCCGCGGACTTCATCGGAGGAGGGGGCGTCCCGCTCGTCGCCGGAAGCTTCGAGGCCGGCATTGTTGCCTGAACCGTGGGCATCGTTTGGTGAAAAATCGAGCAGCGGGTTCTTTTCCACCTCCTGCGCGATGAACTGGTTCAACTCGAAATGCGTCATCTGAAGCAGTTGGATCGACTGCATCAGCTGTGGCGTCATGACGAGCGACTGGCTCTGTCGCAGAAAAAGGCTGGCGGCTAGGGCCATGATGGACGCGAAACTCCCCTGACGATCTCCCAGTCGTGGGTTTTTTCCCGCGTGGAAGCGCGGGAAATCTCACTTGGCCCAAAAATTGCTTTTTAAATTGGTTTGGTCAAGCGCCGACATGCCGTCGGCGCCATTTTCATGACGTTTGTTCGTCAGAGGCTGAACTTGTCGCCCAGATAAAGGCGGCGCACATCGGCATTGTTGACGATGTCGTCTGCGCGACCGTGGGTCAGAACCTCGCCGGCATGGATGATATAGGCGCGGTCAATGAGGCCCAGCGTCTCACGCACGTTATGGTCCGTAATCAGAACGCCGATGCCGCGTGCCGTCAAGTGGCGCACGAGATTCTGGATGTCCGATACCGAAATTGGATCGACGCCGGCAAACGGTTCGTCAAGCAGCATGAAGGCCGGGTCGGTGGCGAGAGCGCGCGCAATTTCCAGGCGGCGACGTTCACCACCCGAAAGCGCCACGGCCGGTGACTTGCGCAGCCGCTCGATGTGGAATTCTTCCAGCAGCTCATCGAGCTTGCGGGCACGCAGCTTCTTGTCCTTCTGGTGGACTTCCAGAACGGCAAGGATGTTTTCCTCCACCGTCAGTCCACGAAAGATCGACGCTTCCTGTGGCAGGTAGCCGACGCCAAGGCGTGCGCGGCGGTACATCGGCATCCGCGTCACGTCATTGCCGTTGATGGCGATCATGCCGAGATCGACGCCGACCAGGCCGGTGATCATGTAGAAACAGGTGGTCTTGCCGGCACCGTTCGGTCCCAGCAGTCCGACAGCCTCGCCGCGGCGCACGACCAGCGACACGCCATTGACGACGCGTCGCGAGTCATAGGTCTTGGTCAGGCCATGTGCGATGAGCGTGCCTTCGTAACGCGCTTTGTCACGCGGGTCGAAAGGTTCCGGCTGGCCTGGCTTCGGCTGTTTGGCGAAAATTTTCTTCACTGGGCGCGATTACTGCTGTGGCTTCGATTTCGGGTCGAGCAGGATCTGAACGCGCGTGCCGCTGCATGGCGTCAGTTTGGCCTCGCCCGTCTTCATCAGCACGGTCAGCTTGCAGCCGCGGAAAACATTCGGCCCGTCGGACAGAACGACCTGCTTGCCGGTCAACTCGAATGTCTGCGAGGCCATGGTGAATATGCCCTGATCGGCGGTGGCATTCTGCTCGCCAGAGGTCAGGTGAACGGTGTCGTTCAGAAAAATCTTGTCGATCTGGGTGTTGCCCGAGGTCACGGAAGAGCCTTCACCCAGATAAAGCACGGTCATCTTGCCGGCGCGCATCGTCGTCGTACCCTGCACAACGCGCACATTCCCGGTGAAATAAGCCTTCTTTTCGGTGTCCTGAATTTCCAGCTGGTCGCTTTCGATCTGGATCGGCTTGTCGTTGGAAAGCGTCATGCCCTCCATGCGGGTGGACGATTGCGCCAGCGCGGAGCTGGCCATGCAACAGGCAGCCAGCGCAGCCGGGACGGTCATCGAGGTCAGGAAACGGCGAAGGGTCATGGCCGGGCTCTATTTATCTTGGTTGTTGAGCGAGGCGGCTTCGAGATCGACCCGGACCCCGCCTGTGAAGGTAATGGTTTTTCCCTTATCCGTTATCTTCATCGAGTCTGCAACAATAGACGCTTCCGGAGTGGAGATTGTTATTGTGTCGGCTGTCTCGAGTGTTCCCGCCTTCACATCCATATTGGCCGACTGGAACTTTGCCGTCAGGCCATTGCTGAGGTTGACGTCGAACGGCGCGGTCAGCTTCATGCGGTCGGTGGCGCGATCGAACAGACCGCTGGTGGCCACGACGCGAGCGATCACGTCCTTGCTCATCGGCATCGCCGCCTTGACGTTTTCCAGCGAGATCATGTTGGGATCGGCAAGATCCTGCAGCGCCCGCGACGCCGTCATCGAATAGCTGACGCCATCGTCGTTGCGCCCTGCAATCGCCGGGCTTTCCATGACGATCTTGCCGTCCTCGATCTTGGCGCTCTGGATCGTCAGGTTTTCCGGCAGAAACGTGCGGATGAACGACACGCCGATAAAAAGCATTGAAATGATCAGTGCGGCGACCGGCAGTAGCACCTTCAGCTTCTTCACACGCGACGAATGCGTCAGCGCCAGCTTGTAGGCTCTGGTCTGTCGAAGCGCTGCATCATCAGTGGGGCCGGATTGAGCGAGGGTCTGCAGTGGGTATCTCCAGGCAGTCGGTTATGCGTCCGCATTGTCTAATGTGAATGGCCGCGGCGCTTGGCAGCCTGCGTCCTGAGCCTTGAATATGGCGATTAATCATCAACAAACAATAATGGACGACACAAATACGTGTACCCGCAATCGTCTGATCTGCCAAGCACCTGCGGTTGCCCGGCTTTTTTCGGCTGTTACAACACCGCTTCCCTTGATTTTTACCGGCCCGGTTCCTTTTTTCCGTGAAAGGTTCTAGGACCGATAGAGATTGACGAGGAATAAAGACCATCATGGATCAAATGGCCTATGCCGACCGCAGGCGTCTGCGCCGCAAGCTGACCTTCTGGCGCATCGCCGCCTTTGTTCTGGTCGTTGCCATCGGCTTTTCCCTTTATCGTTTTGCAGCCGGCGATCAGCAGGGCACAGTGCGCCCGCATGTGGCGCGTGTCGAAATCTCCGGCATGATCACTGACAATACCGAGCTGCTCGAAAGGCTCGACAGGATCGCCAACAACGATCAGGTCAAGGCCGTGATCGTCTCGATCTCCTCGCCGGGCGGCACCACTTATGGCGGCGAGCGCATCTTCAAGGCCATCCGCGCCATCTCAGAAAAGAAGCCGGTCGTCTCCGATGTGCGCACGCTTGCTGCTTCCGCCGGCTACATGATCGCCTCTGCCGGTGACATGATCATCGCCGGCGAAAGCTCGATCACCGGCTCGATCGGCGTCATCTTCCAGTATCCGCAGGTCGATGAGCTGATGAAGAAGCTCGGCGTCTCGCTGCAGGAAATCAAGTCGTCACCGCTTAAGGCCGAACCTTCGCCATTCCATCCGGCCAGCGAAGAGGCCAAGGCGATGATCCGCTCGATGATCACGGACAGCTATGACTGGTTCGTCGATCTTGTGGCAGAACGTCGCGGCCTGTCGCGTGAGGAAACCTTGAAGCTTGCCGATGGCTCGATCTTCACCGGCCGTCAGGCGCTGAAGCTTAAGCTGGTCGATCAGCTCGGCGGCGAGAAGGAAATCCGTGACTGGCTCGATACCAAGGGTGTTGCAAAAAGCCTGCCGGTGCTGGATTGGAAGAAGAAGGACGATAGCTCGTTTTTCTCGCTGCCGACAGCCGTCGTCTACTTCGCCCGGCTGATGGGCATCGAAACCGGTCTTTCACCGGAAGCGATGCGGCAGTGGGGCGGCGATAAGTTGTTCCTTGACGGTCTTGTTTCCGTTTGGCAGGTTGGTAGTGACAGATAATTCAATGATTTCTGGGGGAAGATCGTGATCAAGTCGGAACTGGTGCAGATCGTCGCGGCCCGCAACCCGCATCTTTATCACCGTGACGTGGAAAATATCGTCAACGCCGTTCTCGACGAGATCACCGACGCGCTTGCCGGTGGCAACCGCGTGGAGCTGCGCGGTTTTGGCGCGTTCTCGGTGAAAAACCGCCCGTCGCGCTCTGGCCGCAACCCGCGCACCGGTGAAACCGTGTTCGTCGAGGAAAAATGGGTGCCCTTCTTCAAGACCGGCAAGGAGCTGCGCGAGCGGCTGAACCCCGATCTTGCCGATGAAGAAGATGCCGACTGAGCCGTTGGCAGTGCATCGCCTCGCTTGAAAAGCGGATTTCAAGAACTAGGTGATGGAGGTGGCCGGTATCACGGTCGCCGGCCCATACCGCAGTTCGACAATTGCAGGAATTATGAGAGGGACCATGACAAAGGTCAGGAAAATCGCCAATCTCGTGATTTTTGTACCGCTCGGCATCCTGCTGATCGTGCTCTGCGTTGCCAATCGCCAGAGCGTCACGCTTGCGCTCAACCCGTTCCAACCGCAGGACAGCGTGCTGTCGGTTTCTGCTCCGCTCTTTGCCGTGCTGTTCCTCTCGGTGATTTTCGGCATGGCGGTCGGCTCGACGGTTACCTGGTGGAACCAGGGCCGTTATCGCAAACAGGCCCGCACGGAAGCGCGCGAAGCGCTGAAATGGCAGCAGAACGGCAAACCGTCGATCTCGCCGGTCGAGGCGAAGCAGCTGCGGATCAAGTAACCTCGCGGAATTTGCCTGTTCGCTTCAGGCTTCCGTCCGTTCTTCACTCACCGCATCATTGAAATCCGAAAAGAACCGCGCCGCCAGCCTTTGCGTCGCAGCGCCGATCAGCTTGGTGCCCATCTGCGCCAGCCGCCCGCCGAGTTCGGCCGCGGCCCTGTAGCGCAGAATGGTTTGCCCGCCGTCTTCAACCAGTTCCACGTCGGCCGCCCCTTGCGCGAAACCCAGAATGCCGCCCTTGCCGGCTGCCGAAAGGCGGTAGCTGGCAGGCGCATTGACGTTCGACAGCGTGATCGTGCCGGAAAAATTGCTGGAAAAAGGCCCGAGCTTGATGCGGATGACAGCCGCCAGTTCGCTGTCCGATTGCCATTCCAGGCTCTGGCAGTGCGGGATGCAGCGCTTCAATATGTCTGCATCATTGAGGCCGGCCCAGACTTTGTCGCGCGGCGCTGCAATGCGTTCCTCGCCGGTCACATCCATGGGCCTGCTCCTTCTTTTCCGCGGTCATGCCGCTTATCCTGTCTTTTGTCATCTATCTGCGAAAGGGAAAGCCCTTTGCCAAGGGGCGCAGCAATGCTATTTGCACGCCAGATAAAGGAAGGCCCGACCGGATCGGCCTGATCGTGCTCGGGAAAATGACCATGAAGAACAAGGAACGGCGACCGGGATCGCGCCCCGCCGGCAAACCGGCAAAGCCGACTGGCAAGGCCGGCGGAAAACCCGCTGCTGCCCGCAGCGAGCGTCACGCATCGCCCAAGGTCGCTGCAAAACCTCAAAAGCCCGCCCGCCCGCCGGAACAGCGCGTTGAAGCAAAGCCGCGCGCCGTCCGCAGCGAGCATGCGCAATTCGGCAATCTGCGTGAAGCAGAAGCGCGACAGGCAGCGGCAGCTGAACAGCGGCCGATGATCGAGCGCAAGGGAGAGCGTCCGCCCGAACGCATCCCGGTCATCCTCGAATCCACCGGTGCCGGCGATTTCCACCTGATCGATACCGGCAACGGGTTGAAGCTCGAGCAATACGGCCCTTACCGTATCGTTCGCCCGGAAGCGCAGGCTTTGTGGAAGCCGGCTCTGCCCGACCATGTCTGGGAAAACGCCGATGCGGTCTTTACCGGCGATACGGATGAGGATGGCATGGGTCGCTGGCGTTTTCCAAAAGAGGCGCTGGGCGAAACCTGGCCACTGTCGCTGCTCGGCATCGATTTTCTCGGCCGTTTCACTTCCTTCCGCCATGTCGGCGTGTTCCCGGAACAGATCGTCCATTGGGCCTGGGTCAAGGAACAACAGGAAAAGGCCGATCGTCCGTTGAAAGTGCTGAACCTGTTTGGTTATACCGGCGTCGCCTCGCTGGTGGCTGCCGGTGCCGGCGCCGAGGTCACCCATGTCGATGCCTCGAAAAAGGCGATCGGCTGGGCGCGCGAAAACCAGTCGTTGGCCCGTCTCGACAAGGCGCCGATCCGCTGGATCTGCGAGGATGCCATGAAGTTCATCCAGCGCGAGGAACGCCGCGGCAGCAAATACGACATCATCCTTACCGACCCGCCGAAGTTCGGGCGCGGGCCGAATGGCGAAGTCTGGCATCTGTTCGAGCACCTGCCGAACATGCTTGATATCTGCCGCGAGCTTTTGTCGCCCAAGGCTGTCGGGCTTGTGTTGACCGCCTATTCTATCCGCGCCAGCTTCTATTCCATCCATGAACTGATGCGCGAAACCATGCGTGGCGCAGGCGGCGTCGTCGAATCTGGCGAACTCGTCATCCGCGAGGCCGGTCTTGACGGCAAGGGTCACGAGCGCGCGCTCTCCACTTCCCTCTTTTCCCGCTGGGTGCCGAAATGACCGAAGAATATCGTTCCGATTTCAGGCGGGAAGGCCCGCGCCGCGTCGGCCAGGTGAAGGAAGTCACCAGCCTCGCCAATCCGATCGTCAAGGACATCAAGGCGCTGTCCGACAAGAAGACCCGCGAAGAGACCGGCACGTTCATGGCCGAAGGCCTGAAGCTGGTCATCGATGCGCTGGAACTCGGTTGGAAAATCCGCACGTTGGTTTATGCCAAGGCCGCCAAGGGCAAGCCACTGGTCGAACAGGTGGCGACAAAGACGGTCGCCAATGGCGGCCTTGTGCTGGAAGTCAGCGAAAAGGTGCTGTCGTCGATCACCCGTCGCGACAATCCGCAAATGGTTGTCGGCATTTTCGAAAGCCGCTGGACCCGCCTGTCGGACATCCGCCCGGAAAACGGCCAGACCTTTGTCGCGCTCGACCGTGTGCGGGATCCCGGTAATCTCGGCACGATCATCCGCACTGCCGATGCCGCCGGTGCTTCGGGCGTCATTCTGGTCGGCGAATGTACCGATCCGTTTTCGCTGGAAACCGTGCGCGCCACCATGGGCTCGATCTTTGCGACGCCTTTGATCCGCACCTCGGTCGACGAATTCCTGTCCTGGCAGAAACATGCCGGTTCGGAGCTGGTCGCCACGCATCTTGCCGGTGCCGTCGATTACCGCACGGTCGATTACTCGAAAAAGCCGGTCACGATCCTGATGGGCAACGAGCAATCCGGCCTGCCGGAAAACCTCGCCAAGGCAGCCACGCGTCTGGTGCGCATTCCGCAGCAGGGCCTCGCAGACAGTCTCAATCTCGCGGTGGCAACGGCGGTCATGCTGTTCGAAGCCCGCCGCCATCTCCTGAAAATCTGAAAAGGACCGGCATGACGACCGAACCCGCCAGCCACGGCCCGACTGCACGACCGGCGCTCCTTTCGCAGCCGCTGCCGATCGCGATTTTTATCGTCATCGCCCTGATCCTCGACCAGATCATCAAGATCGCTGTCGATCATTATCTGCCGCTGGAAGAGGCGGTGCATGTCGTGCCCATGCTGGCGCTGTATCGCACCTATAATACCGGCGTTGCCTTCTCCATGCTGGATCACATGGATGGCTGGTTCATCGTCACCATGCGGCTTGCCATCTGCGCCTTCGTCATCTGGCTGTGGCGCCGCACGCCGGCAGACCGCACCTTTGCCCATGCCGGTTTCGCTTTCATCATTGCCGGCGCGCTTGGCAACCTGTTCGACCGTTTCCTGTATGGCCACGTGATCGATTACATCCTGTTTTACACGTCGACCTGGTCGTTTGCCGTCTTCAATCTCGCCGACAGCTTTATCACCATCGGTGCGGGCTGCGTCATTCTAGACGAAATTCTGGGCTCGATGCGCAAAAAGACCGAAGAGCCAAAAATCTAAAACGTTAACCTTTGCCCGAAAGCATTCGGAAGGAAGCGCATGTTAGTTTTGAAACATGCGCAAGATAGCCGACATGCAAAATCGACTGATCGCTGCCTTCGGTGCCCCGGTACCGTCCGAGGCGGATCGCGGCCGTGACGATGCTTCTGCTCCGATTGCTTTTCCAAAACAGGCGTCTCCGCAACCATCGCCAAGCCCTGCTTGGCTGAACTTCTTCACCCGCCTCGGCAGCCATCGCGAAACGCCGCCGATGTCGGCCGGTGGCGCGGTCGATCCCGCCAATCTGGCCGATGCCCTTGGCGAAGTCGCCGTTACCCGCACGGCGGATGGGCGTATCGTCAGCGCCAATGGTGTTTTCCGCAAGCTGACCGGCTGCCTTGCCCCGGAAGGCCGCACGCTCGAAGGTCTCGGTTTTCGCGCACGTGCTGAATCCAGCCAGCCGATCGATCTCGCCGAGCCGACAATTTCCGGTCGCGATCTCGAAATCACCGGGGCGGCCGAACTGCGCATCTTCTGGTGGCGTGACGTTCCCGTCGCCGATGCTGATGGCAAAATTCTCCTCCACGGTTTCGCCCGCGATGTCACCGAGGAACGGCTGGCACGCGAGGAGCAGGAAGCCGCCCGCCTGAAGGCAGAGGCGCTCAACCTCACCAAATCCCGCCAGCTTGCCACCGTCGTGCACGAGTTGCGCACGCCGCTCAACGGCATTCTCGGAATGGGCCAGCTTCTCGGCCGCACGCATCTGTCGCCGGAACAACAGAACTATATCGGCGGCATCGGCCAGGCAGGGCAGGCGCTTGCGCAGTTGGTCGATGACCTTCTCGATTATTCCACCATGGAAGCCGGTCGCTTCAAGCTCAACACGCGTGCGGAAAACCTGCGCCAACTGATCGAAAGCGTCGTGGAAATGCTGGCCCCGCGTGCCCACGCAAAAAACGTCGAGATCGGCGCCGCGGTCATGTCCGAACTGCCGGACCTGCATGATTTCGATCCGGCGCGCCTGCGTCAGGTCCTGTTCAATGTCATCGGCAATGCGGTGAAATTCACCCAGACCGGCGGCGTGCTCATCCGCGCCTGGCCGGAAACCGATAACGTCGTGATTGCGGTGTCCGACACCGGACCCGGCATGACGGCGGAAGAACAGGCCCGTATTTTTGGCGAGTTCGAACAGGCAGGCAGTGCCGAAGCCCGCAGCGGCGGCACCGGCCTCGGCATGGCGATTTCACACCTTCTCGTACAGGAATTCGGCGGTTCATTGTCTGTCGAGAGTGAGAAGGGCGTCGGCTCCACCTTCACCATCCGTCTGCCACTGGCGCCGACCGAGACTGCAGCAGCCGCCATCGAGGGAATTCGTGCATTGCCATCCGGCCGCGCCGAGGCGCTGCGTCCGTCGCGTGTATTGCTGCTGGCCCCGGAAGGTCCGTCGTCTTCCGCCATTGTCGGAATGATCGAAACGCTTGGTGGCACTTGCGTGCAGGCAGGCAGCAATGCGCAAGCCGAGAAACTGATTGAAACTGCGGGCAGGGGGGCGGATCGCTTCACCGATGTCATCGTCGATCACCGCCTTGCCGGCGGCCCGGCAGGTGGGCTCGTTCACGATGGCCTGCGCCGTATCCTGCTGGTCAACCCGGAAGATCGTGGCAGTCAGCCGCAGGAATTGTATGACGCCTGGCTCATCCGCCCGCTTCGTGAGCGCACCCTGATCGATGTGCTGCGCGGCCGTCTCGGCAACCGTGAACCGTTGGTTCCGGCCGTTCCAGAGCTGCCCGCCGCCACGCAGCAAGTGGCCGAACCATCGCCAGCGTCGAAGTCCGGCCTGTCCATCGTGCTGGCGGAAGACGATGCCGTCAGCGCCATGCTTTATGCGACGATCCTCAAACGGTCCGGCCATACCGTCACGCGCGTTGCCGATTTTCCCTCTCTGCTGGCGGCTGCCTGTGGGGACAATCCGCCCGACCTCGTCATCTCCGACATGCATATGCCGGGCGGCGAAATCGCCCATGCGCTTGCCGCAATCACGGCCTCGGCAAACGGGCGTGGCGAAAGTCTGCCTGTCATAATTTTGACGGGCGAAGGGCGCCTGAGTCAGCATGTGCAGATGCTTTCAGCCGGTGCCGTACAGGTCATGGAAAAGCCCGTCTCGCCCGACAGGCTCAATGAAGTGGTGCGTCAATTCGGAACGGCAGCCATGCGACAGGCATCTTGACGCCGTCAGCCGTTGTGGCAAACACTGTCACGGCAATGTCGCATGGAAATGATTTATGACAGTCAGTGAAGCGCTATTACGGGCGAAAGATCATGACTGTCGAACTGCTTACTCGGGGCGTCACCATCGAAACTAACCAGGTTGTCCCGCCGCAACTTGCGGGCACGGACGTATTCGGCCGGATAGGCACTCTCGAAACCCGCCTTGCCAGATCTTCCCGTGAGATCGACGCTGCGCAGGCTGTCCGTTTTCGTGTTTTCGTTCAGGAAATGGGTGCGCAGCTGCCGGCGGAAGCGATGCGTCGCGAGCGCGATTTCGATGCATTCGATGATATCTGCGACCACCTTCTCGTCATCGACCACGCCATCGAAGGTGATATCGAAGACCAGATCGTCGGCACCTACCGCCTGCTGCGGCAGGAAGTGGCGATGGCGCATGGCGGCTTTTATTCCTCCAGCGAGTTCGATCTCGCACCGCTTCTCGCTCGTCATCCCGGAAAACAGTTCATGGAGCTTGGCCGCTCCTGCGTGCTGCCCGACTACCGCACCAAACGTACTGTCGAACTCCTCTGGCTCGGCAACTGGGCTTATGCGCTGAAACACGGCATGGATGCCATGTTCGGTTGCGCCTCCTTCCCCGGCGTCGATCCGCAGGACCATGCGCTGGCGCTCTCTTTCCTGCACCACAATTCGCAGGTGAAGGACGAGTGGATGGTGTCGGCGTTGCCCGAACTCTACAAGAACATGAACATGGTCCCGGCCGAAGAAATCAACCCGCGTCAGGCTTTGTCGGCCATGCCGCCGCTGGTGAAGGGTTACCTGCGCCTCGGTGCGATGATCGGTGACGGCGCCGTGGTCGATCAGGCCTTCAACACCACGGACGTGTTGATCGTGCTTCCCATCGCCGTAATCTCCGGCCGCTACATCAACCATTTCGGCGCCGATGCTGGGCGGTTCGCGAGCTGATAGCTTGTGCCGGTTAGCCACCAAGGCTCCCCGCGTTATCCCGTCACAGGGTCGCGGGGAATATTGCGGGCGGACGCTGCCCGCATTGCCTGTGCGGCTGTAACGGCAATCTTCGACATGAACATTTTGCTGAAGTGGCCAAGTGGCGATTGTTTCTCGACTGCGAAAGATGCGACGAGATCATCGGTGTTGAACTCGTCCACAATCACCCAGGCCGGCATGCGCAGGTTTGCGGTGCGTGCCTCGGCGGGTGGAATTTCAATCGCCCATCGGTTCAATCGTGGCGGTTGACTGGTGATTGGAAACAACAGCGATTTTTTGCGACCATCCTGGCTGATCACGATCAGCATGACGCAGGTTGGACGGGCTTTGCGACCGCTTTCCTCGCCGCGGTCATATTCGCGAGCCCAGAGGTACGAATAGAGAATGACATCGCCATGGGCGAACCTGCTCATTCTATAAGTTGCCTTTCACCCCCATGCTTTCCAGCGCCGTGATCAACTCCTCACGTTCACGCGGTTCGATATCATCGACGTGGTGGGCTTTTTGGTCGCCGCCTCTCCGCATGTGGTCAAATTGCTCGACTGTCATCAGCACGAATTTGCGCCTGCCCTGCGCAGTGATCTCCACGGGTCCGTAAAAGGTGGCTTCGGCCACCTCATTTGACTTATGGCCCAGCTCGGCGAGTGTGAAACTTGCCATGATAAGCAATCTCCTAATTAGTCTGCGTGCGCTGTATCGACCGGCTTGTCTTGCAGCAGGATCTCATCGATCACCTCCACCGTCACCTTCAGCGAAGGTTTCCCCTCCCGGGTAACGACAAACGGCTGTCCCTTCGCGGCCTCTTCCAAAAGCCGCGCCAGATCTTCCCGAGCTTCCTGAATACTGACGGTCTTCATGAGCGACATTCCGCGAGTGGACCTTGTTCTTTTAAGGTAATCCACTCGCGGTTGCCATTCAAGCTTGGGCTATCGCGTCACATGCCGGCGTTATAGGCGGCGATCGCCGCCGTGTTGACGATGTCGCTATCCTTTGCCCCCATCGGTGCGATCTGCACCGACTTGTCGAGACCGACCAGCAACGGGCCGATCACCGTAGAACCGCCGAGTTCCTGCAGCATGCGTGTGGAAATCGCCGCCGAATGGATGGCTGGCATGACCAGCACGTTGGCCGTTCCGGAAAGACGGCAGAACGGGTATTGCTGCTGCATGCGCTCCAGATTGAGCGCCACATCGGCCCCCATCTCTCCGTCATATTCGAAATCGACCCGCTGGCCGTCGAGGATCTTGACCGCTTCGCGGACCCGCTCGGAGCGCTCGCCGATCGGCTGGCCGAAGGTGGAATAGGCCAGCATCGCCACGCGCGGCTCATGCCCCATGCGCTTGGCCAGACGCGCCGCTTCAATGGCGATCTCTGCCAGATCATCGGCTGTCGGCATGTCGTGCACGGCGGTGTCGGCCACAAAAACGGTGCGTCCGCGTGCCAGGATCATCGATACGCCGATCACCTTGTGGCCCGGCTTGGCATCGATGCAACGGCGCACGTCGGAAAGCGCTGTCGCGTAGTTTCGCGTTGTGCCCGTCACCATCGCGTCGGCATCACCCAGCGCCACCATGCAGGCGGCAAAGTGGTTGCGGTCGTTGTGGATCAGACGCTGCACATCGCGCAGCAGATAACCTTCGCGCTGCAGGCGCTCGTAGAGGTAATCGATATAGACCTCGACGCGGTTGGAAATACGCGCATTGACGATCTCGATACCGGGGCGGTCGAGCTCGATCCCGGCCTTTTCCGCCGTTGCACGGATCACGTCGTCGCGACCCAGCAGGATGGCGGTGCCCAGCCCCTGCGCCATATAGGCGACGGCTGCACGCATGACCTGTTCTTCCTCGGCCTCGGCAAACACCACCCGCTTGGGATATTGCCGCACGCGCTCATAGATGTCCTGCGTGTTGGCGGCGATCGGGTCGATACGTGCCGAAAGCTGGCGAGCATAGGCGGCGAGATCGGTGATGTCGCGACGGGCGACGCCGCTGTCCATTGCAGCCTTGGCAACGGCAACCGGAATGGCCGAGATCAACCGAGGATCGAACGGCACGGGGATAATGTACTGCGGCCCAAAGCGTGGGCGAACGCCCTGATAGGCGGCGGCCACGTCGTCCGGTACATCTTCGCGGGCAAGGTCTGCCAGCGCTTGTGCGGCAGCAATCTTCATCGCATCGTTGATCTGGCTGGCACGCACATCCAGCGCTCCGCGGAAAATGTAGGGGAAGCCCAGCACGTTGTTGACCTGGTTCGGATAGTCCGAGCGGCCGGTCGCCATGATCGCGTCATCACGAATGCGCGCCACTTCTTCCGGGGTGATTTCCGGGTCCGGGTTGGCCATCGCAAAAATGATCGGCTTGTCCGCCATCGAGCGGATCATCTCTTCGGTGAATGCGCCCTGCTGCGACAGGCCGAACACGACATCGGCGCCCTTCATGGCTTCCACCAGCGTGCGGCGGTCAGTTTTTACCGCGTGAGCCGATTTCCACTGGTTCATGCCCTCGGTGCGGCCCTGATAGATCACGCCCTTGGTGTCGCACAAAATGATGTTTTCGGGCGCAAAACCCATCGCCTTGATGAGTTCGATACAGGCGATCGCGGCTGCACCCGCGCCGTTGCAGACCAGTTTGGTGGTCTTCACGTCACGGCCGGTCAATTCCAGCGCGTTGATCAGGCCCGCGGCGGCAATGATTGCCGTGCCATGCTGGTCGTCGTGGAAAACCGGGATATCCATCAGCTCGCGCAGGCGGCTTTCGATGATGAAACATTCCGGTGCCTTGATATCCTCGAGATTGATGCCGCCGAAGGAGGGGCCGAGGTAGCGCACGCAGTTGATGAACTCGTCGACATTTTCCGTATCGACTTCAAGGTCGATGCTGTCGACATCGGCAAAACGCTTGAAGAGAACCGACTTGCCTTCCATGACAGGCTTGGATGCCAGTGCGCCAAGATTTCCGAGGCCCAGAATGGCGGTGCCGTTGGAAATCACGGCCACCATGTTGCCGCGCGTCGTGTAATCGTAGGCGGTGGCAGGGTCGGCGGCGATCGCCTTCACCGGCACGGCAACGCCGGGAGAATAGGCCAGAGACAGGTCGCGCTGCGTCGCCATCGGCTTGGTGGGGGTGATTTCCAGCTTGCCGGGGCGGCCGTTGGCGTGGAAGTCGAGCGCCTCGCGATCGGTCACCGATGTGCGGGTTTTGGCGCCGGGCGCCTTCTTGTCTGCTGCCATTGTGTTTCCGTTCCCTGTGTCTCTGTCAGTATCATGTGGGCAAAGGCCGGATCGCCTCCGCCATTGTTGTCTTTCCGGGGCCATCATCGATAAGGTCGCCTTTTCCCGGACGCAACACAAAACGGACCATCGATTTGCAACGCCTGCCGACCGACACGCTCGACACTGCCCGCCTGATCACCGAGGAAAGCCGCGCTTCGGCCACCCCGATGATGGAACAATTCATCGAGATCAAGGCCAACAACCCCGGCTCGCTGCTGTTCTATCGCATGGGCGATTTTTACGAGCTGTTCTTCGACGATGCCGCCGAAGCCTCGAGGGCGCTGGGCATCACGCTCACCAAGCGCGGCCAGCATATGGGCTACGACATCCCCATGTGCGGTGTGCCCGTCCATGCGGCAGACGATTACCTGCAGAAGCTGATTTCGCTGGGCTATCGCGTTGCCGTCTGCGAACAGATCGAGGATCCCGCCGAAGCCAAGAAACGCGGCTCGAAATCGGTGGTGAAACGCGATGTCGTGCGCCTCGTCACGCCCGGCACGCTGACCGAAGAAAAACTCCTCGTCGCCTCCGAATCCAATTACCTGATGACGCTCGCCCGTATTCGCGGCAATAGCGAAGAGCAGATGGCGATCGCCTGGATCGATATTTCGACGGGCGTTTTCCGCGTTGCCGAAACAGAACAGACACGTCTTCTCGCCGATATCCTGCGCATCGAACCGCGCGAACTCATTCTTGCCGATGCCATTTTTCACGATCCGGAACTGAAACCCGTCTTCGACGTTCTCGGCCGCGTCGCTGTGCCCCAGCCGGCCGTGCTGTTCGACAGCGCCATGGCAGAAAGCCGTATCACCCGCTATTTCGGCGTCGAAACCCTCGACGGCTTTGGTACGTTTTCGCGTGCCGAATTGACGTCAGCCGCAGCAGCAGTGGCTTATGTCGAAAAAACCCAGATTGCCGAACGTCCGCCGCTTGGCCGACCGGAGCGTGAAAGCGGCAACTCCACCCTGTTTATCGATCCCGCCACGCGCGGAAATCTTGAACTGACGAAAACGCTTTCCGGCAGCCGCGATGGCTCACTGTTGAAAGCCATCGACCGCACGGTCACCGGCGGTGGCGGCCGTCTGCTTGCCGAGCGGCTGATGTCGCCGCTCACTGATCCGGCTGTCATCAACAACCGCCTCGATTCCATCTCTTTCCTGATCGAGGAACCATCGCTCTGCGGCGATCTGCGCACAGGCCTCAAACACGTGCCCGACATGCCGCGCGCGCTGTCGCGTCTGGCGCTCGACCGTGGTGGTCCGCGCGATCTCGGTGCCATCCTCATCGGCCTGCAGGCCGCCCGCACCGTCGGCCAGAACCTCTCGAAGGTCATGCTGCCGCCGGAGCTGGAAGAGGCGATGGCCGCACTCGCCGCCCTACCGGATGATGTCGAAAACCTGCTCTCCGGCCTGCTGGCGGAAGAACTGCCACTGTTGAAGCGCGATGGCGGCTTTGTTGCCGATGGCGCCTATGCCGAGCTCGACGAAGTCCGGGCGCTTCGCGACCAGTCACGTCGCGTCATTGCCGGGCTGCAGCTGCAATATGCCGACGAGACCGGCATCAAGTCGCTGAAAATCAAGCATAACAATGTGCTTGGTTATTTCATCGAAGTCACCGCCGGCAATGCCGGGCCGATGACCGATACGCCGGAAGCCAAGGCCCGCTTCATCCATCGCCAGACCATGGCCAATGCCATGCGTTTCACCACGACGGAACTGGCCGATCTCGAAAGCCGCATCGCCAATGCCGCCGGGCAGGCACTGGTCATCGAGCTCGAAGCCTTCACTCACATGACCAACGCGGTCACTGCCGCCGCCGAAGCCATCAAGGCCGGTGCGCGTGCTCTTGGCATCATCGATGTCGCCGCAGGCCTTGCCATGCTGGCGGAAGAGTGGGGTTATCGTCGCCCGATCGTCGATGACAGCCGCATGTTTGCAATCGAAGGCGGCCGTCACCCGGTGGTCGAACAGGCGCTGCGCCGCCAGTCGGCCGGTGCGTTCATCGCCAACGAATGTGATCTGTCGCCACGGGATGGTGGCGAATTCGGTGCACTCTGGCTGCTCACCGGTCCCAACATGGGCGGTAAATCGACGTTTCTGCGCCAGAACGCGCTGATTTCCATTCTGGCCCAGATGGGCTCCTTCGTGCCGGCAACTGCTGCCCATATCGGTGTTGTCGACCGCCTGTTCTCGCGCGTCGGAGCGTCC
This sequence comes from Neorhizobium sp. BT27B, assembly GCF_050455485.1. NCBI lineage: Bacteria > Pseudomonadati > Pseudomonadota > Alphaproteobacteria > Hyphomicrobiales > Rhizobiaceae > Neorhizobium > Neorhizobium sp. BT27B. Next base: position 302,927 of record NZ_JBCIYT010000006.1, read on the forward strand.
GACGATCTGGCGCGTGGCCGCTCCACCTTCATGGTGGAAATGGTCGAAACCGCCGCCATCCTCAATCAGGCGACCGACCGCTCGCTGGTCATCCTCGACGAGATCGGCCGCGGCACGGCGACCTTCGACGGTCTGTCGATCGCCTGGGCCGCTGTCGAACACCTTCACGAAGCCAATCGTTGCCGCGGCTTGTTCGCCACCCATTTCCACGAGTTGACCGTCCTGTCGGAAAAATTGGGCCGCCTCTCCAACGCCACCATGAAGGTGAAGGAATGGGACGGCGAGGTCATCTTCCTGCACGAAGTCGGCCCTGGCGCCGCCGACCGGTCTTACGGCATTCAGGTCGCCCGTTTGGCCGGCCTGCCGGATGCGGTGGTGGCACGCGCGCGTGATGTGCTGACCAAACTGGAAGACAGTGACCGCAAGAACCCGGCCAGCCAGTTGATCGATGATCTGCCGCTGTTCCAGGTGGCGGTGCGCAAGGAAGAAACGCGCCGCGGCCCGTCCAAGGTCGAGGAAGCGCTGAAGGCTCTCAACCCGGATGACATGACCCCGCGCGAGGCGATGGATGCGCTTTACGCGCTGCGCAAGCAGCTTGCGGAGAAGTAGGGATGCATTGGCAGTTTATGCCATTATGGTATGATGGCCCTCGCACAACAGCCGCGAGGTCCAGCCATGCCCACCTGCAATGTCGTTTTGACTGACCATCACGCCGAAGTTATTGATCGTCTGGTGAAATCCGGCCGTTACCAGAATGCCAGCGAAGTTTTGGGTGAGGGGCTGCGGCTGGTGGAGCAGGAGGCCAAAGCTGATGCTCTGGAACTCGAATTCCTACGCCGTGAATATGCATTGGGCAAAGCGAGTGGGGAGGCGGAGGAGTTCGACCCCGAACTGTTTTTGCAGGAGTTGAAGGCCGAGCGGCGCTCTCGCAATGGCTAGATACAGGCTGTCACCGCATGCAAGAAAACAGCTGCGTGACATCTGGCATGACATTGCAGTTCATAACGAAGTGGCGGCCGATCGTTTTCTGAGCCATCTTGTCGCAAAATTCAAACGTGCTGCCTCCCATCCGGAAATCGGCGTGGCTCGGCCAGACATTGGCGATGTGGCGCGTATGCTGGTCGAAGGACGCTACGTCGCGATCTACGAGCCGACGAAATACGGTGTCGAGGTCGTACCATCGTGCATGGGATGCGCGATCCATCAAGCTGGATCGCCTGAGAAAGCGCGCTCCGCTTACCCCTCATCCTCAAAACTGAACCGTCCGAAATCGAACGCGCCGCCATGCGCCATCGGCTTCTGCGCCATGCTTTCCGTGGCCGCGCCCGGCTCCGTCTCCAGCGAACGTTTCACCAGAAGCGGCGGTTTCATGGTCACGCGCTGGCCCGGTGACAGCAGCGCCCAGTGGGTCAGCGACTGGATCGCGACAGGCTCGGCCGATGCCGTCCCGCTTGCCGGTGCAGCATCTTTCAGCACGCGGATTTTTGCGAGGTCCTGTAGAATGGCCGGATCACCGAACGGTTTTGATACGGGTGCGGGCAAGGTCGGCCGCTGCGCCGGGATTGGTCCGATCGAGGCCACGACGATATTGTCCGGCGGCAGGTCGGTGGTTTCGACGGTCTTCGGCCGCGGCGAGGGCACCGGAATGGCAGCGGTTAGCAGTTCAACCTGCTTTTCCTCGCGCTTCGCAACAATCTCGGCCTTTTCCTTCGGGCTGCCGCCGAATTTTCCCTGCATGTCGAGCGCTGCCTGCGCCCGGCTCTTGGGCGTTGGCAGCATCGCCGTCACAAGGCCGCTGTCATCGGCGCTGCGGGCACGGCCGCGCGCAATCACCGGTGCCGCATCGTCGTCATGCTCGGCGGTGGCGGCAATCTCGATCGAGCGCGCGCCGATGCGGCGCTTGTAGTCGGCCAGGGCCTGCTGATAGCCCGGCAGCGGTTTGCCGTTGGTGGGCAGATGCAAGGTCTTGCCGTTCGGAAAAATTCTCGCCAGCTCGGTTTGAGACATGCGCGGCCATGCGCGCACGCTGCCGACATCGAGATGCACGAAGGGCGAACCGGAGGTCGGGTAATACCCGACGCCGCCCACCTGCATCTGCATGGCGGTGGCGCGCAGCGTCGAAATCTTGACCCCCGGAATGAAAAAATCCATCGCCTTGCCCAGCATGTGCTGGCTTTTCTTGGCAACGCCCGTGGAGCGCGAGCGCCCACGCAGCATGCCGTTGGTGGCCGGCGAACGATAAGCGGAAACGACGTGGATATAGTCCCTTGCACCGACGCGGTCATAGACCTCCCAGACGAGATCCAGCAGGCGGGGATCCATCTTGGTCGGTTCGTTGCGGCGCCAGTCGCGCAGGATGCGGTTGATCTGGTTGAGACCTTTCGGGTCGAAACGACCATTGCGCTTGTAGGTGATTTCGGCGCGTTCGCCCGTATGGGTGAAATAGAGTTTCAGAGATCGGTTCTCGGCGGCGGCAAAACTTGTGGTGCCAACCAGCAGGGGCAGGGCCAGCAAACCTGCCGCCACACCCTTCGCGGGACGCGCCGCGAAACGGCACATCCCGGCCACCACATTCCGGCAAAAGGAATTTACGACCGATACGCCGTGCGGAAACTCGAACGCCACCATAAGAACTGCAAACCCAGATTACGCGGGACATCTGACACTCGTGCGAGCGCCGCGGATCGGGCAATTATGGTCAATAAAACCCTAATAAGAGGTTAGCCCTTTGTGCCATTGTCATATTGGCGAAATCCGAGTCTGTTTCGTTTGTGCTGGCCAATGTCGGAAGGGGTGATTATTGTGCGTTGCAACAATGCCGTACCCGCCTCTTCCCGCGACGAAGATTTTTACCGTTCACGAAAGCGTCAGGAAACCATACAATCGTCACATTGCCGGTCCCCAAAGCGAGCATTCGAGACAGGCACGGGCGCTTGAAAATGGCATCCCGCAGGACTTGAGTAACCGAAAATCCGCCTATTTCCTTCCGCGAAAACCAAAACCTCGGAGTTGCCATGAGCGTGAGTTGGACCGATGCCGCCATCCTTGGACTTGTTCAGGGATTGACCGAATTCCTGCCGGTGTCCTCCAGTGCGCACCTGCGCATTCTTGGCGAATTCCTGCCCTCGGGCACGGATCCCGGCGCGGCGTTCACGGCCATCACCCAGCTCGGGACGGAAGCCGCGGTTCTCGTCTATTTCTGGAAGGACATCATGGCGATCGCCACCGCCTGGCTGCGGCAGGTGTTTCGTCTGGGCGATTATGACAAGGACGCCGCCCGCATGGGCTGGCTGATCATCATCGGCTCGCTACCCATCATCGTGCTCGGCCTCGCCTTCAAGGATTATATCGAACACGGACTGCGCAACCTCTATATCACCGCCATCATGCTGATCGTTTTCGGCCTCATCCTTGGCTGGGCGGACAAGATCGGCAAGAAAAAGTATGCGCTGAAACAGCTGATCTGGCGCGACGGCATCATTTTCGGTTTCGCGCAGGCCATGGCGCTCATCCCCGGCGTTTCCCGCTCCGGCGGCACCATCACCGCTGGCCTGCTGATGGGCTACACGCGGGAAGCCGCCGCCCGTTATTCCTTCCTTCTCGCCGTCCCCGCCGTGTTCGGCTCCGGTTTCTACCAGCTCATCAAGACGATGGGCGAGGAAACCGCCGTCGCTGCCGGCCCGACGGCACTAGCGACCGTGATCGCCTTCGTGGTCGGTTACGCCGTCATCGTCTGGTTCCTGAAACTGGTCTCGACCAAGAGTTACATGCCGTTCGTCTGGTACCGTCTGGTCATCGGCGTGGTGCTGCTGGGCCTGCTGGTTTCGGGTGTGGTCAACCCGATCTGATGAGGCGAGAGCCCGGTTTCGACCGGGCTGTATCAGGGCAAGCTGTTTGGCGAGGGTTATAGCAACAGGGCCGCCATGCCCTGTTGTTCGATCAGCTTTGTCGCTTTTCTGTCGAACGACACGAATGTATCGGCACCGAGCCACTGGCCGTCGAATGCGATAACGCCATCGGCAAAGTCCCCGCCTGCATCGAGCACAGCCAGACCGGCTTCGATGACTGGCCGGTTGGTGGCCACGTTGCGCATATCGAGGATACCGCGGACGGCAGTTGCAATATCGGCTTTTCCAACACGATAACTTCGGTCCAACACCCAGACGAATTCGCAGAGTGCATGAACGCTGATGGCAACCAGTTCGGCCTCTTCCAGCGCCTTCACCGCAATCTGCTGCTGCGCCTCGTCATCGCCCACGATCAGCCGCAAAAGCACGTTGGTGTCGAGGCTGATTTTCATTTGTTTTTGATGCCTGCCTCGCCGGCTGCCGCACCAGCCTCGGCAATGGCGTCATTGATCTCGTCGATGGAAAGTTTTGCGCCGTTTGTCTTGCCCTTCAGTATGCCGCTAAGGTCCCGCCAGGAGCCGTTGCCCGTATCAGCGGTCAGTTCCGCCCGCCCATCCGGCAAAAGATCGATCCTTATCTTGCCACCCGGCTGGATGCCGAGATGTTTGAGGACATCTTTCCTGATGGTGATCTGGCCGCGCGCCGTAACCGTCAATGTCGTCATGAACTGACCTCCGAGGTGAAGGAAAGAATAATGTGGAATTGCATTATCTTCAATCATGGTGCCTGGCTCGTCGACTGTCAGGTTCCAGAATGCCTCCCTTCAGTGTCGGCAAACCGAGGTCGCTTTTCCGGGTATGTGGACGATTGACCAGCCGCCCGGCGGGTGATGATTGATCCGCTATGCCGATGGGGATCTGTATGCCTTTACACGGCACATTTGCGCTTTCTTCAAGGATGGCAACATGCATTCCCGGATGCACCACCCCGCCGCCAATGATATAACCCATCCCATCTGACCGACATCCGCTGTCATCATCGGGGCGCCACCTTGCTCACCATTCCGCTGCCGTTTTTCGCCGGCCTTGTTTTCGTTCTCACGCTGCACCTCAGTCTCAAAGGCGTCGCGCTGCCGGGCACGCGAAAAATCTTCAATGTCTTTCTGGCGCTCTATGCGGCGCAGGGCATCGGCATAGGCCTGCGCTTCGGTTATGGCGTCGAAAGCCTCATGCCGCTTCTGCCGGTCACTGCCTCGGCCATGCCGCCGCTCGCCTATCTCGCCTTTCGCAGTTTGACCGCCATGCCTGTCAAAAGCCCGTGGCTGCATGTCCTGCCACCGCTTGGTCTGGCCTTGGCCGTCGCCTTTGCCCGGCAGTTCGTCGATCTGCTGCTGTTCCTCACCTTCATCGGCTACAGCATCGCGCTCTGGCGCATCACGCGCGCGGGCGGTGATGAAGTGATGGCCGAAGCCGCCTTGCAACGCATGCGTCCGGCTCTGCGTGCGGCAAAACTCACCGCCGCCCTCATGCTGTTTTTCGCGCTGAGCGACGGCGCACTTGCCATCTATGCGGAATTTTACGGCAATGCCGAAGTGCCGTTTGCCGTTTCGGTGATGAACCTTGCCGCGATCGTTGCGGTCATTGCCTATTACCTCTGGCCGCAATTGCCGGAAACTTCACCGAAAATGCAAGGGGCGGCAGCACCTGCTGCATCACCGGAGGACGATGCGATCATCACCCGCGTGTCGGCCGCGCTTGAAACGCTCTATGCCGACGAAAATCTCAGCCTGGCGCGGCTTGCCCGCAAGGCCGGCCTGCCGGCCCGCGATGTATCTGCCGCCATCAACCGTTCCACCGGGGTCAATGTTTCGCAATTCGTCAACAACCGCCGTGTGGCGGAGGCATGCCGGCTGCTGGATGAAACACAAAAATCTGCAACCACGATCCTGTTCGACGTCGGCTTTTCGACAAAATCCAACTTCAATCGGGAGTTTCGCCGCGTCACCGGCAAAAATCCGCGCCAGTGGAAGGCACGCGACAGAAGCACGGCTGCCGTGTCTGGTAACGGGGTTGATCTTGTTGCCGCAAAGCAACAAGTTGGAAACATCCAGCAAGCATAATGATGCGCAAGAAGGTGTGTGACACAGGTCGAAGCCCAGTCGATTGGACGAGTGGCGGCCTGGGCACCGGTAGGAAGACATGGCCAGACCCGATACCGATTATCCAGAACTGCTCGACGTCGCCAAGCTGAAGGCCGATATCGCAGCAATTGCCACCACCCATGCCGGCAAGTCCGCCGATATGCGCGCAGCGCTTCTGCCGCTTTTGCGCACCATCAACAATGACGGCCGCAACAAGGCGCGCGAACTGCTGGAGGCCAACAAGGGTGGCGGCATTCTGTGCGCGGAGCGGATTTCCTGGCTGCAGGACCAGTTGATCGTCGCCATTCATGATCTCGTTGATGCGCATGTTTACCCGCAGGCGGCCGGCTCCACGGCAATCACCGCCGTCGGCGGTTATGGACGCGGCACGCTGGCGCCGGGCTCGGATATCGATCTTCTCTTCCTGCTGCCGGCCTCCAGCACCGATGCCATGCGCAAATCGGTGGAATTCCTGCTCTATGTTCTGTGGGATCTCGGCTTCAAGGTTGGTCATGCCACCCGCACGGTGGAAGAATGTATCCGCCTGTCGCGCGAGGACATGACCATCCGCACCGCAATTCTGGAAACCCGCTTCATCTGCGGCAAACAGTCTCTGGCGGAAGAGCTCGATAACCGTTTCGATCGCGAGATCATCCACAATTCCGGCCCGGATTTTATCGCCGCCAAACTGGCAGAGCGCGACATGCGTCACCAGAAGGCCGGTGATACGCGGTATCTGGTCGAACCGAACGTCAAGGAAGGCAAGGGCGGGCTTCGCGATATCCAGACGCTGTTCTGGATTGCCAAATATCATTATGGCGTGCGCGATGCAGCGGCTCTCGTCAAACGTGGTGTCTTGTCACGCACAGAGCTGCGCCTGTTCGAAAAGGCCGAGGATTTTCTCTGGGCGGTGCGCTGCCACATGCATTTTTTGACCGGCAAAGCCGAAGAACGCCTGTCCTTCGATATCCAGCGCGAAGTCGCGGCCGCCATCGGATATAATGCGCGTCCGGGCCTTTCGGCCGTCGAGCGCTTCATGAAGCATTATTTTCTCGTCACCAAGGATGTCGGCGATCTCACCCGCATTCTGTGTGCCGCTCTGGAAGAGGAACAGGCCAAACCTGCCCCCGGCCTCACCGGCGTCATTTCCCGTTTCCGCTATCGCACCCGCAAAATTCCCGGCAGCAGCGAATTCGTGGAGGATCGCGGCCGTATCGCGCTTGCCGATCCCGATGTATTTCGCCGTGATCCGATAAGCCTCATCCGCTTTTTCCATGTTGCGGATCTGGCCGGGCTGGAATATCACCCGGATGCGCTAAAGCAGGTCAATCGCGGCCTGCGGCTGATCGACAATGACCTGCGTGAGAACGAGGAGGCCAACCGCCTTTTCCTCTCCATCCTCACCTCGCCGCGCACGCCGGCCATGACATTGCGGCGCATGAACGAGGCCGGTGTGCTCGGCCGCTTCATTCCCGAATTCGGCAAGATCGTCGCGCTGATGCAGTTCAGCATGTACCACCATTATACGGTGGACGAGCACCTGATCCGCGCCGTCGAGGCCCTGTCGGATATCGACAAAGGCAAGTTCGGCGATGAACATCCGCTGATCAACAAGCTGATGCCGACCATCGAGGACCGCACCGCGCTTTACGTGGCCGTGCTGCTGCACGATATCGCCAAGGGCCGCCAGGAGGATCACTCCATCGCCGGTGCCCGCGTGGCGCGAAAGCTCTGCCCGCGTTTCGGCCTCAACCCGAAACAGACGGAACTGGTCGTCTGGCTGATCGACCAGCATCTGCTGATGTCGATGACCGCTCAGACCCGTGATCTCAACGACCGCAAGACGATCAGCGATTTTGCCGAACACGTGCAGTCGATGGAGCGCCTCAAGGCGCTGCTCATCCTCACCGTCTGCGATATCCGCGCCGTCGGGCCGGGTGTGTGGAACGGCTGGAAGGGCCAGCTTTTGCGCACGCTTTATTACGAGACCGAACTGCTGCTATCCGGCGGTTTTTCGGACAGTTCCCGCAAGCAGCGCACCATCGCCGCCGAAGAAGCGCTGGTGCAGGCGCTGGATGAGGGCTGGACCGCCAAGGACCGCAAGACCTACGGCAAGCTGCATTACCAGCCCTACCTGTTGTCCGTGCCACTGAACGACCAGATCCGTCATGCGGCCTTCATCCGCGATACAGACAAGGCCGGCAAGGTGCTGGCCACCATGGTACGCACCGACAGTTTTCGCGCCATCACCGAGATCACCGTTCTGGCGCCCGACCATCCGCGCCTGCTCTCCATCATCGCCGGTGCATGCGCCGCAGCCGGCGCCAATATCGCCGACGCCCAGATCTTTACCACCACCGATGGCCGCGCCCTCGACACCATCCTCGTCAGCCGTGAATTCACCGACGATGCCGATGAACTGCGCCGTGCCGGCACGATTGGCCGCATGATCGAGGATGTGCTTTCGGGCAAGAAACGCTTACCCGAAGTCATCGCCTCGCGCGCCAAGTCGAAGAAGCGCAACAAGACGTTTTCCGTGCATCCGTCGGTCACGATCTCCAACACGCTGTCCAACAAGTTTACGGTCATCGAAGTGGAATGCCTCGACCGCGTCGGCATCCTTGCGGAAATCACCGCCGTGCTGTCGGACTTGTCACTGGATATCCAGTCGGCCCACATCACCACGTTTGGCGAAAAGGTGATCGATACGTTCTACGTGACGGATATCGTCGGCATGAAGATCACCAACGAAAACCGCCAGGCAAGCATTACCGCAAGGCTGAAACCGGTGATGACCGATCAGGACGACGAGTTGCGCTCCCGCATGCCATCGGGGATTATTGCACCCGAGCCGGCACCTTCGGAAGGATCGACGCCGGATCTGGGGCCGGGGAGTGCGCCGAAGGTGAAGGTGTGAGGGTGGATGATCATCATCCATAATATCGAAAGATCCGACGGGAAGGCGCGTGTCGAATTCGTTCAGCACGGGAATGGCCTTTACTCGTTTAATGAAGAGCAAGAGCTTGAAGACGAGGTGCCTGGCCTCGGCCCCCACACCTACTGGGCGCCAACTCACGTTTCCGGAATTTACGACGAGATGGCTGCCGCTGTGCGAGATGCGAAAGCTGCTCTCCGTTGGCTGAGGGATGCCGGGGCGCTGTGATTGTCAGGTGATCGGGCATGTTTCGCATACGCTCCATCTCTCAGTCTTTCGAGAGATGGCCGTCCGCTTCACCTCCCGCTATAACACCCCCACGAATCGAACCTTCCGGTGAGCCCCCGCATGAGCCTTGTGAAAAAATTCGCGACCGTCGGCGGTGCCACGCTCGGCAGCCGCATTTTTGGTTTTGCCCGCGAAACCCTGATGGCGGCTGCACTCGGCACCGGGCCGATGGCCGACGTGTTTTACGCGGCCTTCCGCTTTCCCAATCTTTTTCGCCGGCTGTTTGCCGAAGGCGCGTTTAATGCCGCCTTCGTGCCGCTGTTCTCCAAGGAGATCGAGGCCAACGGCATCGATGGTGCCAAGCGGTTTTCCGAGGAAGTGTTTGGCGTCCTGTTTTCGGCGCTGCTGATCATCACCATCGCCATGGAACTGGCGATGCCGTGGCTGGTCACCTGGATCATCGCCCCCGGTTTTGCCGATGACCCGGAAAAGACGTCGATCACCATTCGCTTGGCCGTGGTGATGTTCCCTTACCTGATGTGCATGTCGCTGACGGCGATGATGAGCGGCATGCTCAATTCGCTGCATCATTTTTTTGCCGCCGCCATCGCGCCGGTCTTTCTGAACGTGGTGATGATCGCCGCGCTGTTTTATGCGCTGTGGACCGGTGCCGATCCGCTCTCCACCGCCTGGTATCTGTCGTGGAGCGTGCTGGTCGCCGGTGTGTTGCAGCTTGCCGTGGTTTATGTCGGCGTGCGCCATGCCGGCATAAAGATCGGTTTCCGCCGTCCGCGCATGACGCCCAATGTCAAGCGTCTGCTGGTGCTTGCCGTGCCTGCCGCCATCACCGGCGGCGTCACCCAGATCAACCAGATCATCGGCCAGGCAATCGCGTCCAGCAAGGAAGGCGCGATTGCCGCCCTGCAATATGCCGACCGTATCTATCAGCTGCCTCTGGGCGTCGTTGGTGTCGCCGTCGGTGTCGTGCTTCTGCCGGAACTGGCGCGCGCACTGAAGGGCGGCAATCTCAAGGAAGCCGCCAATATCCAGAACCGCTCGATCGAATTCGTGCTGTTCCTGACCTTGCCTGCTGCTGCAGGGCTGTGGGTCCTGTCGGATTCCATCATTCGCGTGCTCTATGAGCGCGGTGCGTTTTCTGCCGAAAACACCGCCGTTGTCGGTTCCATTCTCGCGATCTACGGTCTGGGTCTTCCCGGTTTTGTGCTGATCAAGGCGCTGCAGCCCGGTTTTTATGCCCGCGAAGATACCAAAACCCCGATGCGGTTCACCATGATGGCCGTTGTGGTCAATTCGGGCCTCGCCATCTCGCTTTTCCCACTGATCGAGGAACGCGGTATCGCCACGGCGGAGGCTGCGGCCGGCTGGATCAACACGATCTTTCTGTTTTCCACGCTGGTCTGGCGCGGCCATCTGAAATGGGAATGGGCCTTTGCCCGTCGCACGGCCATGCTGCTTGTCTCTGCCGGCATCATGGCGGTGGCTTTGACCTATGCGCTGCGTTACGCCAGCCCGTGGCTCGCGTCCGGTTCGCATTTTCTGCAGCAGGTCCTGGCACTTGGCGTGCTGATTGCCATTTCGATGCTGGTTTACTTCTCAGTCGCCTTTTTGATCGGCGGTGCCGATCTCGGCATGATCCGCCGCAATCTCAAGCGCAAGCCAAAACAGGCGGCAGCAACGGTCGATCCGGAAGGCTGATCAACTGCGGCGGTGGTGACGCTTCAGATTGGCCAAACCACCCTTGCCCTTGGATTTTCCGCCGCAATGCGCCCAGCGGCGTTTCGGGCCGATGTCCACATGCACGATGCCGTTGCAATAACGGCCGATGCCGCCAATGCCCGGCGCGCCGGCGGCTGCCGCCAGGATCGCCTTTTCCGAAACACCCGGCACGCGGATGTCTGCGGCATAACAGCGGCTGTGCTGCGAGGTGCCCGAACGCGGGCGGTGACCTGACGTCACCATCGGTTTCTTGCCGGTCTCAGCGCGGATATGGGCGAGGATCGCTTCCAGCTTTTCCGGAAAACAGGCGGTGCGCACGCTGACGCGCTGCACGGTATAGGCCGCCGAATAGTCATGCTTGAAGGTGGTGCCACGGCGTTTGCCGCTTTTATCCGCCGCGTCTGCGGAAATGGCTGAAAGGACGACGCTGGCTGTCATAAAGCAGGCAAGCGCGACGCGGGAAAGAATGCGCATTCTGGACTCCGAAACCGTATCCGTCACTCATGGCGAACGGAAAGCTAATTTCGGAGTATTTCTTTTCTAAAAGTGACGGCAATAAGGGCGAAAATGCTCTAAATTAGGAGTCTGTCTGCCATAATAATGAATATCCGTTAAGAATTTCGCATTTTTGTACTCATTGTGCGGTATTGAAGGACCGCTTCCCGAGGCCTCTTTTTGTGCAGTGAAGGCCGGAAACCGGGCCGGATGCCACCTGTCACATTTTTGGTAAAAATCCTTCACAATCCAACGGTTGACACCGCGCGACCCTGCTCCAGTTTCCCCTCATACGCCGTGCATTTCACCGATGGATATGGCACCGACGAAAAAGTGCCTGCTCCTCCTTCTGCATCGACCGTGAAAATCATTCGGATTTTCGTAAAAAAACGTCGATGCGCCGATAGCAAAAGGCCGATTTCGATGTTTGGTTTTTCAAAAGACGCGTCTTCCCTCAATCCTTTCAAGCGCAATCCGCCTTCGGTGAACACGCCGATCAGCAAGAATGTCATCCCGACATTGGCCGATAAGGTGAAGGCCGAGGCCGACAAGAAAGGCACATACGACAAGAAGGATGCGCCGCTTTCCATCACCGATGTGGTCAACACCTGTCTCGATGTTGCCTTTGGTTCTGCCGCTGGCGGCGCCAGTTCCGGTTATGCGGGCTTGGCCCAGACGGTCGCCGATAGCGCCCAGAAAAGCTACAAGGCGACCAAAAGCGTGTCGGCGCCACCCAATCCGTTGTTTGTCGGCCACGGTCACAGCCGGGGCGATCTCAACACCGAAAGCCCGGCGACGTTAAAGTATCTGGAGCGTCGCCGGGTCAAGGAAATGGGCGGCAACGGTTTCAGCATTGCCGGCACGGTGGCGGTTGCCGCTTCCATGGGTGCGCTGCCGGTCAATGCGCTGTCGATTGCCAGACAGGCAAACACGACCGGCTCGACAGCTGCCCATCTTACCAAGCTGAAAATTCTCGCGCGTGAGATCGATGCGCTCGGCGCGGGCGCGGAACGTGGTGTCACGCTCTCCGAGCTGGTGCGCGATGTCATCAAGGTCAAGGCGCATAAATCCGGCATCGAGGGCGCCAAGCTGGTTACCGGCTCCATTCCGGTGCTTGGCGAGATCGTCACGGCCAGCGTCAATGCCGGCATCAATGGCGTGGCATCTGCGGCCAAGACGTTCGACAAGGCCTATCACGCCAAGAACTGCGCAAAGCTGGCGCTGGAAATCCACTGGCGCGCCTATCAGGAACAGTTTTCCGCCTTCTGTCGCATGCACAAGCTCGATCCTGCCGATTTCTTTGCTCGTGAGGATTATCTTGCCCGCAAGCGTCCACCACGGCTGACCGGCATGGGTTTGAAAAAGGCCAATGAAAAACTGCGCGAGGCCGATCGCCCGCCGCGCCTGACCGGCATGGGCCTTTCCGCTGCCCGTGAGGCACTGGAAGCGCACGATCCGCCACAATCCCGCCTGCCGTCACGCGATTTCGACCGGGTGGTTCATGACGCCCGTCAGAGCTTTTATTTCCACCGCGACGCCGGCCCGGCCACCAGTCTGGTGACGGAACTTTATACCCGTCGTTCGGCACTTGCCGTGCTTGGCAAATACGATATCGCAGCACTCATCATGGAACCCGGCGGCTGGGTGGCGCTGACGGACAAGATCGCGTCCTTGTGAGGGGAGGGGGACGCAGGGCCTGTTCATCCTGCGTCAGCCCATTCCCACCTCCGTCGTCGAATTGGGATATGAGTCTTAGAGCGCGTCAGAATATGCATCTGACGCCGGGTGCATCCTCTTGATCCCGCCCCATCCGCCGTGCATAAGCCCGGCCGTTAGCAACATGGGCGACATGAGCGCCAAAGGCCGGGTTATCCGTCCTGCTCACCATGCCCTGGGGCCTTCCACAAGCCTGATGAGGACGACATGAACACGTTTAAGCCGCTCGTATTTTCCGGCGTACAGCCAACGGGCAATCTCCATCTCGGAAACTATCTCGGCGCCATCCGCAAATTCGTGGCGCTGCAGGAAAACAACGACTGCATCTATTGCGTCGTCGATCTCCATGCCATTACCGCCCAGCTCGTCCATGACGATCTGAAGGGCCAGATCCGCTCCATCGCCGCCGCCTTCATCGCGTCGGGCATCGATCCGGTCAAACATATCGTTTTCAATCAGTCAGCCGTGCCGCAGCATGCGGAACTCGCCTGGATCTTCAACTGTGTCGCGCGCATCGGCTGGATGAACCGCATGACACAGTTCAAGGACAAGGCCGGCAAGGATCGCGAAAACGCCTCGCTCGGTCTGCTCGCCTATCCGAGCCTGATGGCTGCCGACATCCTCGTCTACCGCGCCACCCATGTGCCGGTCGGTGACGACCAGAAGCAGCATCTGGAACTTGCCCGCGATATCGCCCAGCGTTTCAATATCGATTTCGGTCCCAAAATCCGCGAGGCCGGCACGGGTGTGGACATGGTCGTCGGTGAGGAGCCGATCCACGGTTATTTCCCGCTGGTCGAGCCGCTGATCGGTGGCCCGGCACCCCGCGTCATGTCCTTGAAGGATGGCACCAAGAAGATGTCGAAGTCGGATCCGTCGGATCTGTCACGCATCAACCTGATGGACGATGCCGACACGATTTTGAAAAAGATCCGCAAGGCCAAGACCGATCCGGATGCTTTGCCGAGCGAAGTCGATGGTCTCGAAGGTCGCCCGGAAGCCGGCAATCTCGTCGGCATCTATGCGGCCCTGTCCGATCGCACCAAGGCGGACGTGCTTGCCGAATTCGGCGGCCAGCAGTTTTCGGTGTTCAAGCCGGCGCTCGCCGATCTGGCGGTGGAGGTGCTTGCCCCCATCACCACGGAAATGCGCCGCCTGATGGACGACACGACGCATATCGACGCGATCCTCAAGGATGGCGGCGAACGCGCTCGCGCCCGCGCCGAAAAGACCATGAACGAGGTTTCCGACATTATCGGATTCCTGCGCTGATTTCGGTTGCCGGTCTGCAAGGACCGGCGGTTTTCCCGAGGGTTGCCAAACCCGCCTCGTCATCCTCGGCCTTGTGCCGAGGATCTAATCACGCCAGCAATGGGCCTCAGCAGATCCTCGGGACAGGCCCGAGGATGACGACCGAGGGCAGGCGGCCCCGCCCTCAACCACCCCCGCTTTTACATCCCCGCTCTTTTGTATAATGTCCATCACGACCAAACGGGTCGTGTCAGCGCATCAGGGGGATCGGCATGGTTTCAACTCGGCTATCGCGTCTCGAAGGCCATCGTCGCAAGTTCATGGCGGTCATCGATGGCACGCCGGAATGCGAAAAGGCCGTGCATTATGCCGGACGCCGCGCCAAAAATTCCAATGGCGCACTCTTGCTGCTCTATCTCATCCCCGAAGGCGATTTCCAGCAATGGCTGGGTGTCGAGGCGATCATGCGTGCCGAAGCGCGTGAAGAGGCCGAAGCCGTGATGGCCAAGGCCGCGCAGAGCGTGCGGGAAAGTATCGGCATTGATCCCGAAGTGGTGATCCGCGAGGGCAATGCTGCCGACGAGATCAATTCCCTGATCGAGGAAGACCAGGATATCGCCATCCTCGTGCTTGCCGCCGGTTCCGCCAAGGAAGGTCCGGGGCCGCTCGTCACCTCGATCGCCGGCCGCACCGCAGCCTTTCCGATCCCCGTCACCGTGCTGCCCAGCACGCTGACCGACGAGGAAATCGACGCGCTGGCCTAAAGGTCTTTTGTCCCCGCGCATAAACCTTCACCCTTGACCTTGTTTCCGCAAAGGCGCACTTGAACCGAAACCTGAACGGTCTTATCTTCTTTGGAAGAATTCTAAACGGGCGAGCGCGCTTCGCCAGGAGACATAAAGATGTTCATTCAGACGGAAGCCACGCCGAACCCGGCCACCCTGAAATTCCTGCCGGGCAAGGTCGTGCTGGAAAGCGGCACCGCCGAATTCCGTTCCGCTGCCGAGGCTGAAAAGTCTCCGCTCGCTGCCCGTCTGTTCGACGTGCCGGGCGTCACCGGCGTCTATTTCGGTTATGACTTCATCACCGTCAGCAAGTCCGATGCCGAATGGCAGCATCTGAAGCCGGCAATTCTCGGCTCGATCATGGAACACTTCATGTCCGGCCAGCCGGTCATGGGCGGCGGTTCCGCCATGGCGGAAGCCACCGATGAGGAAGGTGAGTTCTTCGATGAAGGCGACGAAACCGTCGTTGCCACCATCAAGGAACTCCTGGAAACCCGCGTCCGTCCGGCCGTTGCCCAGGATGGCGGCGATATCACCTTCAAGGGTTACAAGGACGGTACCGTCTACCTCAACATGAAGGGCGCCTGCGCCGGTTGCCCATCATCGACCGCCACGCTCAAGCATGGTGTCCAGAACCTGCTCAAGCACTTTGTGCCGGAAGTCCAGGCCGTCGAATCCCTCTGATAAAATCTTGGCGCCGGCCTAAGGTCGGCGCACCAAACTGCCGGTAACTTGTCATGATCGTTCTCGCCCTCGACACCGCCGGCATCGATTGTTCCGTCGCTTTGTATGATGCGACAGCTGACAAAATTCTCTCCATCCAGACCGAGATGATCGGCAAGGGCCACGCTGAAAAGCTGATGGCGCAGGTCGAGGCCGCGTTGACTGAGGCAGGCATCACGCTCCAGCAGGTCAACCGCGTTGCCGTCACCATCGGCCCCGGCTCGTTCACCGGCATCCGCGTCGGTGTCGCTGCCGCCCGTGGTTTTGCGCTGTCGCTCGGCATCGAGGCGGTCGGCATCACCACGCTGGAAGCCATGGCCGCCCACCAGCTGGCCGGCGCTGCCGGTCACCCGGTTATCGCCGCCATGGATGCCAAGCGCGGCGAAATTTACGCTCAAGCCTTTGCAGCCGATGGTGCTTCTCTCGAAGAAGCGCAGGCGCTGCCGCCGGAAGCCGTCACGGCTCTTGCCACGCATCACAGTGCAACCATTTTTGGTACAGGTGCTGTCGCCATCACTGCTGCGGCAGCCGGTGAAATCAGCGAACCCGGCATCAAAACCGTGCCGGATCGCTTCGATATCGCCACTGTCGCGAAGCTGGGCGCTGCAAAACCCTTCGGCAGTGCAAAACCGAAACCGCTTTACCTTCGCGGCCCGGATGCTAAACCTCAGATCGGATTCGCACTGGCCCGCTCCTGAGACGCGCATGATCGACGATTACCTGAGTTTGAAGCCCACTTTCGAAATCGTCGCCATGAAGGCCGAAGACTGCCAGGCGGTGTCCGAGCTGCATGGTTTTCGTTTCGCCCGTCGCTGGAACGATGGCGAAATCCACAGCCTTCTGAGCCAGGAAAACACCTTTGGCTTTGTCGCCTACCAGACCAATGCGTTTTTCCGCAGGCCGCTGGGCGGTTTCGTTCTCGCCCGTGAAGTGGCGGGTGAAGCCGAGATCCTGACCATCGCCGTTTCGGAAAAAGTCGGCCGAACCGGCCTTGGCTGGCGGCTGATGCAATCGGCCATCCGCGAAGCGGCGGAGCGCGGTGCCGAGACGATGTTTCTCGAGGTGGAAGACAGTAATGTCGCCGCAATCGGCCTCTATCGCAGGCTCGGTTTTACCACGGTCGCGACACGCCCCGCCTACTACGAAACAGCCGATGGCAAGAAGGCGGCGGCGCTTGTCATGCGTCGCGATCTTGGCTAGACCGAACCTTTACAACTCGCATGATTCAGGGCCGAACGACGTGACAGATCTTACCAAATCGCTGGAGGAACTGTGTGCCGAGCGGGGCATGCGGATGACCGACCAGCGTCGCGTCATTGCCCGGACGCTGCAGGAATCGGACGATCATCCCGATGTCGAGGAGCTCTATCGCCGCTCTTCCAAGGTCGATCCGCGCATCTCCATTTCCACCGTTTACCGAACCGTCAAACTGTTCGAGGACGAGGGCATTATCGAGCGCCACGATTTTCGCGATGGCCGCTCGCGGTATGAAACCGTGCCGGAAGAACACCACGACCACATGATCGATGTGCAGTCGGGCACGGTCATCGAGTTCCATTCGGCAGAGATCGAGGCTTTGCAGGAACGGATCGCCCGCGAGCACGGCTTTCGCCTTGTTGGCCACAGGCTGGAGCTATACGGCATCCCGCTCGACAAGGATGATCCTTGATCACCTGGATACGGATCACCGTCATCATCACCGGCCTTGTGCTGACGACGCTGGTCCTCTTGCCCTTCCAGCTGGTCGGGCTTGCCTTCGATCTTAAAATCCGCCGTTACGTCCCACGCATCTGGCACCGCATCGCCTGTTACCTGCTTGGCATCCGCATTCGTGTGCATGGCACGGTCGAGCGTCGCCGGCCGGTCATGCTGGCCGCCAACCACGCTTCGTGGAAGGATATTCTCGTTCTTGGCGCGGTGGCAGATGTCGCCTATATCGCCAAGATTGAGGTGGCCGAATGGCCAGTTTTCGGCATTCTCGCCAAATTGCAGAAGACGATTTTCGTGGTGCGCGAACAGAAACGCCGCACCGGTGAACAGGTCAACGAGATCGCTGCCCGGATGACCGGTGGCGAAATCGTCGTACTCTTCCCGGAAGGCACGACGTCGGACGGAAACCGTCTGCTCGATGTCAAATCCTCGCTGTTCGGCGCCGCCACCGCTGCCGTGCCGCACACGCCGGAAAAGGTCGTCTACGTCCAGCCGGTCACCATCGCCTATACCGGCATCTACGGCATGCCGATGGGCCGTTACCATCGCCCGATCGCCGCCTGGCCGGGCGATATCCAGCTTCTGCCGCATCTGATGGGCATTTTCCGTGCCGAAGCGATCGATGTCGATGTCGATTTCGGCGAGGCCATTGCGTTTCGCGAAGGCGATAACCGCAAACATCTGAGTGCAGCCGTGATCGCTTCCATGAAGCAAATGCTGCAGGATCGGCTTTACGGCGTACGGAAGAAGACGCCGGATGCGGAAATGGCCGAGACCGGTCTCGAGCCCGTCAAGGCGGACACGCCGCAACCTCCGACCGACACGCCGTAACACGGCCCTTCAAATCCGGCCTTTCTTGCGGTAAAGAGCGGCCATGAACCAGATCACCGTCATTTCCCCGGACACGGCCGAAAAGGCTGACGTCGCCAGCAACACCCGCAAGGTCTTCATCAAGACCTACGGCTGTCAGATGAACGTTTACGACAGCAATCGCATGAGCGATGCGCTGGCGAGCGAAGGGTATGTTCCGACCGAGGAAATGGGTGAAGCGGATCTGATCCTGCTCAACACCTGTCACATCCGCGAAAAGGCGGCCGACAAGGTCTATTCCGCACTCGGCCGTCTGCGCGACATGAAGCGCACGCGCGCCGAACATGGTCGCGAACTGATGATCGGTGTTACCGGCTGTGTGGCTCAGGCCGAGGGCGAGGAAATTCTGCGTCGTGCACCGGCGGTCGACGTGGTTGTCGGTCCGCAGACCTATCACCGCCTGCCGCAGGCTCTGACGCGTGCCCGTCAGGGCGAACGGGTGGTCGAAACGGATTATGCGGTCGAAGACAAGTTCGACCACCTGCCGAAGGTCGACAAGGCAAGAGCGCGCGCGCGTGGCGTTACCTCGTTCCTGACGGTTCAGGAAGGCTGCGACAAGTTCTGCACCTTCTGCGTCGTGCCATACACACGTGGTTCGGAAGTCTCTCGTTCTGTCTCGCAGATCGTCGACGAGGCCCTGCGTCTGGTCGATAGCGGCGTGCGCGAAATCACCCTGCTTGGCCAGAACGTCAATGCCTGGCGTGGCGAAAGCCCGAAGGGCGGCGAATGGGTTCTTGGCGAACTGCTGTATCGTCTGGCGGAAATTCCCGGCCTTGCCCGCCTGCGTTACACGACCAGCCATCCGCGCGATATGGACGACTGTCTTATCGAGGCGCATCGCGACCTGCGGGTCCTGATGCCCTATCTGCATCTGCCGGTTCAGGCCGGTTCCGACCGCATTCTCAAAGCCATGAACCGCCGTCATACGGGTGCCGAATACCTGCGTCTGATCGAGCGCATCCGCAGCGCCCGTCCCGATATCGCCATGTCGGGCGATTTCATCGTCGGTTTTCCGGGTGAGACGGATCAGGATTTCGAGGACACGCTGAAGATCGTCGAGGACGTGAAATACGCTTCGGCCTATTCGTTCAAATATTCCACCCGCCCGGGAACACCCGGCGCAGAACTTGGTTCTCAGGTGGATGAAGCGGTGAAGACCGAACGGCTGGAACGGCTTCAGGCTCTGCTACTGCGTCAGCAGAAGGAATTTGCCGAAGCTTGCGTCGGAAAAACCATCGATTTGCTGCTGGAAAAGCCGGGTCGCATGCCGGGACAGTTGATAGGTCGCTCGCCATGGCTTCAATCCGTGAATGTTGATGCAAAAGAATCGCAAATCGGTGACATTATTCAGGTGCGAATCATCGCAACGGGGCCGAACAGCTTGTTTGCCGAGCGGGCAGGGAGTTAAATAGGTCACCAACAGAAACGGGAGCCTGCCTATTGATCGAACGTGAATTGGTTTCTTCATCAGCGCGCCAGCCACGCCCAGCCGCGACCGACGCAAATCACTTCATTCTGACGTTCGAGAACAACAGGCTCGCCAGCGAACTGTTTGGGCAGTTCGACCAGAACCTAAAACTTCTGGAACAGCGTCTCAACGTCGATGCGCGGGCGCGCGGCAATTCCGTGACCATCTCGGGCGAAGTAACGGCTACCAATCAGGCGCGCCGTGCTCTGGATTTCCTCTATGAGCGCCTGCAAAAGGGCGGTTCCGTGGAAATCTCCGATGTCGAGGGCGCCATCCGCATGGCGCAGGCCGCGGACGACCAGCTGCAACTGCCGACGCTGGAAAAGAAGGCCCGGCTGTCGATGAGCCAGATTTCAACCAAGAAGAAAACCATTCAGGCCCGCACACCGACCCAGGACGCTTATATGCGCGCACTGGAGCGCACCGAGCTGGTTTTTGGTGTCGGCCCGGCCGGTACCGGTAAGACCTATCTCGCCTGCGCTCACGCCGCCCAGCTTCTGGAGCGCGGCGCTGTCGACAAGATCATCCTCACCCGTCCGGCCGTCGAAGCCGGTGAGCGCCTTGGCTTTCTGCCCGGTGACATGAAGGAAAAGGTCGATCCGTATCTGCGTCCGCTTTACGACGCGCTTTACGACATGATCCCGGCCGATAAGGTCGACCGCGCCATCACGGCCGGCGTCATCGAAATCGCGCCGCTCGCCTTCATGCGTGGACGCACATTGTCCAATGCCGCGATCATCCTCGACGAGGCACAGAACACCACATCGATGCAGATGAAGATGTTCCTGACGCGTCTGGGTGAAAACGGCCGGATGATCATCACTGGCGACCCGAGCCAGGTCGACTTGCCGCGTGGCGTCAAGTCTGGTCTGGTCGAAGCCCTGCATATCCTCAAGGGTGTCGAAGGCCTCTCCGTCATCCGCTTTCAGGATACGGACGTCGTGCGTCACCCGCTGGTTGGCCGCATCGTGCGTGCCTATGACGCGCAATATGCCGTCCATGAGGAAAGCGAGGATCTCGACCGCAGATAAGCGGTCGGGAATTTTTTGATGCCTGAACTCGATATACAGATCAGCGTGGAAGAAGGCGGTTGGCCGGACGAGGAAACCCTGTTCGCGCTCAGCGAAAAGGTGCTCAATGCCGCCGCCACCTTCCTTGCGGAGACAGAAAAACAGCCTTTTCCGCCGCTGCCGGTGGAAATTTCGCTCGTCTTCACGGACGATGAATCCATCCGGCAGATCAATGCCGAATGGCGGCAAAAGGATAAGCCGACCAATGTCTTGTCCTTCCCGGCCTACCCGCTGGAACCGGGCGGAAAACCCGGCCCCATGCTGGGTGATATCGTGATTGCACACGAAACAGTGGCACGCGAGGCGGTTGATCTCGACAAGAATTTCGACGATCATCTGACGCATCTGATGGTGCATGGTTTCCTGCATCTCTTCGGTTACGACCACCTCGAAACGGAGGAGGCGGAAGAGATGGAAGGATTGGAGACTCGCATTTTGGCCACGCTTGGCTTATCTGACCCCTATGCGGGGCAGGACCCGATAGTATAGTCTGGAACAATGAACGATCATTCGAGCAATGCTGCCGCCCGTGACGGCAATGCGGAATCGTCCTCCTCAGAAGAGGGCGGAAGTCCGTTACGTCACGAAAATAACAACCGGACCCAGTCGTCTTTCTGGTCGCGCGCCGTCCGGCTGCTGCGGCCCTCGCAGGGCGAAAGACTGCGTGAGGATCTGGCCGACGCGCTGATGACCGATGCGGCCGTCAGCAATGCGTTCTCGCCAGAAGAGCGGGCAATGCTCCACAATATCCTCCGCTTCCGCGAAGTCCGTGTTGAAGACGTGATGATCCCCCGCGCCGATATCGAAGCCGTCGACATGACGATGACGCTCGGCGACCTTCTGATCCATTTCGAGGAAACCGGCCGTTCGCGCATGCCGGTCTATGCCGACACGCTGGATGATCCGCGCGGCATGGTGCATATCCGCGATCTTCTGTCCTATCTGGCCAAGCAGGCTCGCAACAAACGCCGCGGCGCCACTGCGCGCACGGTTCAGGTGGATATCGCCGCCGAAGGGGCAGTGGCTGAAAAGCCGGCCCGCACCGCCAAGGCCGCCTTCGATCTCGGCCGCGTCGATCTCACCAAGACTGTCGCCGAAGCCGGTCTGGTCCGTAAAATCCTGTTCGTGCCGCCGTCCATGCTCGCATCCGAGCTTTTGAGCAGCATGCAGGCCGCCCGCACCCAGATGGCGCTCGTCATCGACGAATACGGCGGCACTGACGGTCTCGTCAGCCACGAAGACATCGTCGAGATGGTGATCGGTGATGTCGAGGACGAGCACGACGACGACGAAGTGATGTTCTCGCAGGTCAGCGAAGACGTCTTTGTTGCCGATGCCCGTGTCGAGCTGGAGGATATCGCCAAGGCGGTTGGCGCGGATTTCGACGTGCGTGTGCAGCTCGAAGACGTCGACACGCTTGGCGGCCTGATCTTCTCCGCGCTTGGCCGTATCCCGGTGCGGGGCGAAGTCGTGCAGGCGGTTCCCGGTTTCGAATTCCAGATTCTGGAGGCCGATCCGCGCCGCATCAAGCGCGTCCGCATTCTGCGCAAGCGCGCCGCCGTCCGTCGCCGTATCAAGACCGATCTTGAATATAGCCCGGAAGCGGAAGCCGGCTCCGGCGTGGACGTGACGTCGATCAACGGCATGGCCCCGCCACAGGCTGCCCGTAGCGAGCAGCCGCGCACCTGAATAAATCCGGCGTGACAATCTCAAACGGCATGCGAGAGCGTGCCGTTTTGCCGTTTGCGCTCTCGCCAAAACTGCACGGACAAGCTGCACGACAAAAGGCGGTTTTTTTGGAACACTGCCGCGGGGTTTGATTCGGGCGAAATGAGGGTGTGAATGGAGCGGCTTGCAGGCAAGGTCATGCTTCTATGGGGCTGGCAGCGGGCGCTTCTGGCGATCGCTGCCGGTGCGATCGGTGCTCTGGCGCTGCCACCGGTCGGCTTCTTTGCCGCGCTCTTTGTCTCCTTCACGCTTCTGGTCTGGCTGATGGATGGTTCCACTGCCGGTTCCGAAGGTGGTTTCCTCAGGCGGTTCCGCGCCACCTTCATTCTCGGCTGGCTGTTCGGCTTCGGTTATTTCGTGGCTGGCCTGTGGTGGCTGGGCAATGCGCTTCTGGTCGATTCCGACGAGTTTGCCTGGGCCTTGCCGCTCGCCATTTTTGGCCTGCCCGCCTTCCTTGCCCTCTATTATGGTCTTGCGACTGCGATCGCCGGTATTTTATGGTCGGACGGTTTCGGCCGGCTTGCAGCGCTGGCGCTTGGCTTCGGCCTGGGCGAATGGCTGCGCAGCTTCGTGATGACCGGTTTTCCATGGAACACGATTGCCTATGGCATCATGCCCATTCCGATGATGATGCAGTCTGCCGGCGTTGTCGGCATTTTCGGGCTTTCCATACTTGCCGTCTTCATCTTTGCCGCACCGGCTCTCATCGGTACGCGCAAGGGTATGGTGACAGGGCTCTCGATCGCTTCCGCGCTTTTTGCCGCCCATCTTGGTTATGGAGCTTGGCGTCTGCACGGTGCTGATGCGCTCATGGCCGCTCGTCCCCCGCAGGAGATTTCCGTGCGTCTCGTGCAGCCTGTCATCGATCAGGCGCGCAAGATGGACAACAGCGACCGTATCGCCATTTTCGAGGAGCATCTGGCACTGAGCGCCATGCCGCCCTCCGAGGGTGCCACCAGACCGAATGTGATCGTCTGGCCGGAAACGTCATTGCCGTTCATCCTCACCCAGAACCAGGACGCATTGGTGCGCATTTCAGACGTCCTTCAGGATGGTCAGGTTCTGATTGTCGGCGCCGTTCGAGCCGAGGATGCCGGCCCCGGACGTCCGCCGCGCTACTACAATTCCATCTACGCGATCGATAGCCAGGGCCAGATTATCGGCGCCAGCGACAAGGTGCATCTTACACCCTTTGGCGAGTACCTGCCCTATGAAGACTTTTTTAACTCTATCGGCATCGGCAATGTCGTCGATATGCCGGGCGGTTACACGGCCGGTAGCCGGCGCAGTCTCATTACGCTTCCTTCCGGAACCAGCTTCTATCCGCTGATCTGCTACGAGGCGATTTTTCCGGATGAAATCACCTCGGATATAGAAAAGGCGAGCGTTATCCTCAACATAACCAATGACGCCTGGTTCGGTATCAGCCCAGGTCCATACCAGCATTTTCAGCAGGCGCGAATACGTGCAATCGAGACGGGTCTTCCTTTGATTCGCGATGCCAACAACGGCATATCGGCGGTGGTAGACCCCTTCGGACGTATATCCACAGGTTTAGAACTTGATCACAAAGGCGTGATCGATTCTACCGTGGGTGGCGGGGCTGTCTCTCATTGGAACAATTCTAGTCGGGAAGGGCACCTATGGTTGATTGTGGCCGCAATGTTTCTGATTGCACTGATTTCCCGTCTGGGTTTTAAATCTCGCGTCAATTGACCAAAAACCCCCAAAATTGCATAGTGCTGTCAGCCTATCGTGTTGCCATATGCTTTCTCGTTTATGTTGCGTGCAGCTAAATTAGCAATGAGTGTATTTACACACGGGATACGGGTCATGGGGATTTGATAGCAACTTAACTAGGACTGTGAGATGATTGAGAATAAGAAGAAGCCGAATCCGATTGACATTCACGTCGGTAGTCGCATTCGTCTTCGTCGTACCATGCTGGGTATGAGCCAGGAAAAGCTGGGCGAAAGCCTCGGCATTACTTTCCAGCAGATCCAGAAATACGAGAAGGGCACCAACCGCGTTGGCGCCAGTCGTCTTCAGAATATTTCGAGCATACTGAACGTACCGGTTTCTTTCTTCTTCGAAGATGCTCCCGGCGATCAGGCAAATGGCCAGTCCGGCATGGCCGAAGCCTCCAGCTCGAACTACGTTGTCGACTTCCTGTCTTCTTCGGAAGGCCTGCAACTCAACCGCGCGTTCGTGAAGATTTCCGACCCGAAGGTTCGCCGCCGTCTGGTTGATCTGGTCAAGGCACTCGCTGCAGAAGCAGATACCGAATAACGCTTTCCTCCCAAGACTGCTTATTCGAAAGCGGCCTCACGGCCGCTTTTTTTTATGTTTTTTCGCCGCCTTGGGCGCGATCTGGTGTCGCATGCATGCCGTATCAAAGCGAAATCACCGCATAAAGATATATTTATGTCGTTGTGTTATTGTTTTCCGGAGGCGAAGACATTACACATTCGCCGAGTTGTTCTTGAGGGGAATCCCAACATGCGTGCCAACTACCTCTTCACCAGCGAATCCGTTGCTGAGGGTCATCCCGACAAGGTTTGCGATCGTATCTCCGATGAGATCGTCGATCTGGTCTACCGCGAAGCCGTGAAGACCGGGGTCAATCCCTGGACGGTGCGCATCGCCTGCGAAACACTGGCCACCACCAATCGTGTCGTGATTGCCGGTGAAGTTCGTCTGCCGCCGAGCCTGATGAAGAAGGACAAGAACGGCAACGACGTCATCAATCCGGCGAAGTTCAAGTCGGCCGCCCGCAAGGCAATCCGCGATATCGGTTACGAGCAGGACGGTTTCCACTGGAAAACGGCCAAGATCGACGTGCTGCTGCATTCGCAGTCTGCGGACATCGCGCAGGGTGTCGATAGCGCCGCCGATCAGCAGGGTGATGAAGGTGCCGGCGACCAGGGCATCATGTTCGGTTATGCCTGCAAGGAAACGCCGGACCTCATGCCAGCGCCGATCTACTATTCGCACAAGATCCTTCAGCTGCTCGCAACGGCCCGTAAAAAAGGCGAGGGCGATGCCGGCAAGCTTGGTCCTGATGCCAAGAGCCAGGTGACCGTGCGTTACGAAAACGGCAAGCCTGCTGGTGTTGCCTCGATCGTTCTGTCCACTCAGCATCTCGATGAGAGCTGGGATTCGAAAAAGGTTCGCCAAGTTGTCGAGCCCTATATCCGCGAAGCCATCGGCGACCTGCCGATCGACGCCGATTGCAAGTGGTACATCAACCCGACCGGCAAGTTCGTCATCGGCGGTCCAGATGGTGACGCAGGCCTGACCGGCCGCAAAATCATCGTCGACACCTATGGTGGTGCTGCTCCGCATGGCGGCGGTGCGTTCTCCGGCAAGGACACGACCAAGGTCGACCGCTCTGCCGCCTATGCCGCCCGTTACCTTGCCAAGAACGTCGTGGCTGCCGGTCTTGCAGAACGTTGCACGATCCAGCTTTCCTACGCGATCGGTATCGCTCAGCCGCTTTCGGTCTATGTCGATTTGCACGAGACCGGCAACGACGTCACCGAAGATCAGATCGAAGCGGCTATCCGCAAGACCATGGACCTTTCGCCGGGCGGCATCCGTCGTCACCTGGATCTCAACAAGCCGATCTATGCCAAGACTGCGTCCTACGGTCACTTCGGCCGCAAGAACGGCCGCGACGGTTCGTTCTCCTGGGAGAAGACCGATCTGGTAAAGCCGCTCAAGGATGCCATCAAGGCAGCTTGATCGGTCTTTACGGACCAGTGAATAAAACTGTAAAGCGGATGTCTCCTAACCGAGACGTCCGCTTTTTGATTTCGAAAGACCGACCATGACCGAACCATCGCATCCGACACGCGCCACCGAAGCCTTTTTCGGTAGACGCAAGGGAAAACCCCTGCGCGAACGCCAGGCGGAAACGATGGATACGGTTCTGCCGGCTCTCGCCGTAGATCTGAACACCGAAGCGCCGAAGGATCTGGGCGAACTGTTTCCCTTCACGCCGGAGCGTATCCGGCTGGAAATCGGTTTCGGCGGTGGCGAGCATCTGGTGCACCGGGCGCAGGAAGAGCCGACCACCGGCTTCATCGGCGTCGAACCCTTCGTCAATTCCATGGCAAAGCTTCTGGGCCGCGCCGGCGAGCTGGATCTGAACAATATCCGCGTTTACGCCGATGACGCCACGCAATTGCTGGACTGGATGCCGGAGGCCTGCGTCGATCGGATCGATCTTCTCTATCCCGATCCGTGGCCGAAGAAGAAACACTGGAAACGCCGCTTCGTGTCGCAGGTAAACCTGACGCGTTTTCACCGCGTGCTGAAGCCGGGCGGGCTGTTCTGCTTCGCCTCCGACATCGATACCTATGTGAACTGGACGCTGACCCATTGCCACGACCATGGTGGCTTTGCCTGGACGGCTGAAGAGCCTGCGGACTGGCTGACACCCTTCGCCGGCTGGCCGGGCACGCGCTACGAGGCCAAGGCCAAGCGCGAAGGCCGTTCCTCGGCCTATCTGACGTTCCGCCGCGTCTGACGCGCTGAACGCAGTTCTGTGGAGACGATAAAGGCGCGGTTGCCCAAGGCACCGCGCCGTTTTTTTCTCAGTGAAGGCTGACGGTGCGCAACTCGTCTTCCGCTGCCTTGAAAAAGGTGCTGGAACGGTTGTCGGTCAAGAGAATCGGCGTGCCGTCGGCGCCGAACAGGGCCCAGAGGTCAAGGGTCGGATCGATGTCTGGAGCTTCCGGAAAGCAGCGCGAAACTTCTTCTGAGCGCATCCTGCGGATATAGCCGACTTCACCGGCGCCGAGATCCACAAGTTCATTCTGCGTCAGGCGCGCAGTGGCTTCTTTAAGCAGCATTCCAGCCTCCGTCTTGAGGGCATTCCGGCATCGTCGCCGTTGACCTACTCTGAGACGGAAATATTAATTTTTCGCACCATACGCTCCGGTTCCGGGCGAATGAGATCCACCGACAGAAGCCCGTTGCGCAATCCGGCGCCGCCCACCTGCATGCCGTCAGCCAGCACGAACACACGCTGGAACTGCCGCGCAGCAATGCCGCGATAGAGGTAATCGCGTTCCGGCATGTCGATCTGGCGGCCGCGGATCACAAGCTGGTTTTCCTCGACAGTGACGTCGAGTTCCTCTTCTGAAAACCCCGCAACCGCGATGGTGATGCGCAAGCGCTCATCACATCCTGTGGTGCTCGCGGCAATGCGCTCGATATTGTAGGGCGGATAGCCGTCATTCGCCTTTGCCAGGCGCTCAAGGGTCTTTTCCATCGCGTCAAAACCCAGAAACAGCGGGCTTGCGAAGGTCGTGCTTCGGCTCATGTCGTGTCAGTCCTTGAATTCAAGCGACCATGTCCGCACCCGAAAGTGGCATGCGGCTCCGACATTCATATGGGAAATCTGCAGCCTTGCTGCAAGCACCGAAAGCGCCCGCAGCAAGGGGAAAGCGCATCAAAGATGCGCGGCAACCTCTTGCGCCGTCGGTATCGACGGTTGTGCGCCGGCCTTCAGGCAGGCAAGCGAGCCGGCAATGGCGGCGCGGCGCAGCGCGTCGGGGAAATCAAGCCCCTGCTCAAGCCCGGACACGAGATAACCGCAGAACGTGTCGCCGGCACCGACCGTATCCACGGGCACAATATCAAGCCCCTTGGCCTTGTGCACCATGCCGTTGCGGACAGCGATCACGCCATCACCACCAAGCGTGACGACCAGCGCCTGGCCGCGTATGGAGTGCCATTCCAGCATCGCCGCTTCACGTTCGTCAGCGCGTGTGATGGTCCTGCCGATCAGCAGTGAAAATTCCGTCTCGTTGGCAACGACTATATCGGCAAGCGTTGCCAGCTCTGCAGCCTCCGGTGTCAGCGGCGCAGTGTTGAGAATGCTGACGATATGCTGGGCGCGGGCAGACAGAAGGGCGCGTTCGACGCTCGCCGCCGGAATTTCCAGCTGCAGCATGAGCAGGCTGCCGGCCCGCATCGTGCCGACGGCAATGTGAGCCTGATCGTCATCGATCGTGCCATTGGCACCCGGCACGACGACGATCATGTTCTCGCCATCGCCGCCCACCAGGATCTGCGCAGTGCCTGTCGGCTCGCTGCTGCGGGCCACTGCCGAAAGATCGACGCCGGCTTCATCCAGCAATTCCAGCGCGGGCCCGGCAAACTCGTCCTCGCCCACAGAGCCTGCCATGTGTACGCTGCTGCCTGCCCTTCTGGCCGCCAGCGCCTGATTGGCGCCCTTGCCGCCGGCAGCCGTCGAGAAGCCGGTGCCGGCAACGGTTTCGCCGGGCTCCGGCAGGCGGGGCGTGGTGGCGATGAGGTCCATGTTGATGGAGCCGAGGACAGTGATCATGAAAAGCCTGTGCGTGCGTTCGAAGCAGATATTTTGCGGGCGACACTGCCCGACTGTATCAGTCCTCGTCAACCACCCGCAGTTTCAGCAGGCCGGTGCGGCTTTCGACGCCGTGCGAAACTGTGGGGGGATGGGCCTCGATGCCTGGGCTGTGAGGAGCGGGAGCCTCAAGCTCCAGCGCGCCGATTTTCGCGCCGCGACGGTTCAGCTTGTCTGATGAGGTCAGGATCTGTTCGACATCCTTCTGCGCTGCCATGAAATGGCTCTGCAGTTTGCGCGTGCGGTCGTCCAGCCTGCCGAGATCGTCCATCAAAAGCGCCACTTCGCCCTGGATCAGATGCGCCTGCTCGCGCATGCGCTGATCCTTCAGCACAGCCTGTATCACCTGAATGGAAAGCATCAGCAGGGAAGGGGAGACGATGACGATGCGGGCGCGCTGTGCCTTCTGCACCACGCCTTCGAAATGCTCGTGGATCTCTGCAAAGATCGATTCCGATGGCACGAACAGGAAAGCGGTCTCCTGCGTCTCGCCATGGATCAGGTATTTTTCGGAAATATCCTTGATGTGGACTTCCAGGTCGCGGCGAAACTGCTGGCCGGCATTGCGGCGAATATCCGCATCCGTGGCTTCGCGAAAAATATTCCAGGCTTCCAGTGGGAATTTTGCGTCGATCACCAGCGGCGGCGCGCCGTTTGGCATGGCAATCGTGCAATCCGGCCGCGTGCCGTTGGACAGCATGGTCTGAAAACCGTAGGCGCCGAGCGGTAGCGCGTCGGCAACGATCGTTTCCATCCGCCCCTGACCGAAGGCGCCGCGTGTCTGCTTGTTAGAGAGAATAGCCTGCAGGCCAACCACGTCCTTCGCCAGCGTCTGGATATTGTTCTGCGCTGCATCGATGACCGCAAGCCGCTCCTGCAGCGCCCGCAGACTGTCATGGGTGGATTTGGTCTGTTCGGTGATGGTGGTACCGAGCCTGTGGCTCATGCCGTCCAGTCGCTGGCTGACGGCGCGGTTGAGTTCCGACTGGCGCGTGCTCAGCGCTTCGCCCATCGCCGCCATGCGCCCCTGCATTTCCGCCTGCGCCCGCAGCAGTTCGGCAAGCCGCGCATCCGCCTCCGTGGCGCGGCGCGCCGCCTCTTCCTGCGCATCGGCAGCAGCGCGTCTGCCGGACAATGCCATCAGCAACGCGAAGATCAGCAGCAGGGCAACGACGCCGGCAAGGGCCGCAAGCATTGGGTTGCCGGTCAGCACGGCCAGAAGGGTTTGTTGGGTTTCCATGGCGCAAGCCTAGCAGATTTCCTGTTGTGCGAAAGATCAAAACAGGAACAAAATGCGATGATGCGCGCGATGGCAATGAAGATTGTTCGTTGGCCGATAGTCGCATGAACCGGCTTTGCAATTTTTGTTTTCCCGCCGAAAAAGATGAGATATGGGGAGGGCATGACGATCAAGCCGCTTATTATTCTGCCCGATCCAGTGCTGCGCACGGTTTCCGCCCCCATCGAACGTGTCGACGACGAGGTATTGAAGCTCGCCGACGACATGCTGGAAACGATGTATGACGCGCCCGGCATCGGCCTTGCCGCCATCCAGATCGGCGTAGCGCGCCGCCTGCTGGTGATCGATGTCGCCAAGGAAGGCGATCCCGCACAGCCGATGGTGTTTATCAACCCGGAGATCGTTAAGTCCTCCGACGAGCGCTCGGTTTACGAAGAAGGCTGCCTGTCGATCCCGGAATATTATGCCGAGGTCGAACGCCCGGCGACGGTGACGGTGAAACACATCGGTCGTGACGGCAAGGAACATATGCTGGAGGCCGACGGCCTGCTGGCCACCTGCTTCCAGCACGAGCTCGACCACCTCAACGGCATCCTCTTCATCGACCATATTTCGCGCCTGAAACGCGAGATGGTGATCAAGCGGTTCACCAAGGCTGCCAAGGCGAAGGTGGTCTGACGGCTGCGTTGAAAAAACGTCGCGCCGCACCTATGATATTGCCGATATCACAGGAGGTGGCCATGGGTGATCTGCTGGTGCGCGATGTTTCCGAGGAATTGAAAGAAAGCCTTGTGGCCCGAGCCGACAGGGCAGGCCACAGCGTGTCCGATGAAGTGAAGGCCATCCTGCGGCAGGAAGTGGGAGAGGTTCCGCAGGCGCCTGACCTTGATGGGATGTCGGCGCTCGAAGCTTTGCGTTCCATCATGAAGGCGGATAACGCAGAAGAAGAAGCCATATATATCGAGATCATGGAGGAGATCGAGGCGGAGCGCAAACGCGACTTCGGTCGTCCGTTCGAGGATTTCGAGTGATCGTTCTCGATACGAACATCATTTCCGAACTCACCCATGCCAACCTTCACCGGTCGGTCGCGCGTTGGTACGGCGCCAATCTGCATTCGGATATCTATCTCTGTGATATCGTGGTGATGGAGCAGGCTTATGGTGCTGAAAGGTTCTTGCGACGCACCGGTTCCTCTCGGCATGAAACCAAGCTCTCCGAGACGCTGAAAAGGTTCGGCGGAAAAATTCTGCCACTCACACACGAGAGTGCAATACTGGCCGGCCAACTCCGCGCCCGCCGCGAAAACATTGGTCGTCCTCTCGGCGTGCAGGACGCCATGATTGCCGCCACCTGTCTTTCCCATGGCGCGACGCTTGCCACCCGCAATCGAAAAGATCTCGAGGGGCTTGATCTTCTTCTGGTAAACCCGTTTGAAGACCACTGAACAAAAACGGGCAGAACAGCATGTCGCTTCGCATCATCTTCATGGGGACTCCGGATTTTTCCGTGCCGACGCTTCGGGCGTTGAAGGACGCGGGCCATGAGATCGTCGCGGTCTACAGCCAGCCACCGCGGCCGGCAGGACGGCGTGGACTGGATTTGACCAAATCGCCGGTGCATCAGGCCGCCGAACTGCTCGGCATTCCGGTTCTGACGCCGCTGAATTTCAAGGCCGAGGAAGACCGCGAGACGTTTCGCGCGTTCGAGGCTGATGTCGCCGTTGTGGTGGCTTACGGCTTGCTGCTGCCGGTCGCCATTCTCGAAGGTACAAAGCTCGGCTGCTATAACGGCCACGCCTCACTTCTGCCGCGCTGGCGCGGTGCCGCCCCGATCCAGCGTGCCATCATGGCCGGCGACCAGAAAACCGGCATGATTGTCATGAAGATGGAAAAGGGCCTCGATACCGGCCCGATGGCGCTGACGAAAGAAGTCGAGATCGGCGCGGCGATGACGGCCGGTGAGCTGCACGACAAGCTGATGCTGGTCGGCGCCCGCGCCATGGTCGAGGCCATGGAAAAGCTGGAGGCAGACGACCTGCCGCTGACGACCCAGCCGGAAGAGGGCGTGCTTTATGCCGCCAAGATCGACAAGGGCGAGACGCGCATCGATTTTGCCAGACCGGCGCGTGATGTGCATAACCACATCCGCGGCCTGTCGCCGTTTCCGGGCGCGTGGTTCGAACTGGAGATCAACGGCAAGCCGGAACGCATCAAGGTTCTGGGGTCCGAATGTGGTGAAGCTCAGGGCAAGGCCGGGGAAGTTCTGGCCGATACTGCGTTGCTCGTGGGCTGCGGCGAGGGTGCCGTGCGGCTGACACGCCTGCAGAAGGCCGGCGGCAAGCCGCTCGATGCCGCCGATTTCCTGCGTGGCACGCCGATCGTCGCCGGCACCATTTTGCCCGTGCCCTCCGAGGTCGCCTGATGCCGCGCTTTCGCATGGTCGTCGAATATGACGGCACCGCCTATGTCGGTTGGCAGCGTCAGGATAACGGGCACTCCGTTCAGTCGGCCATCGAGAAAGCCATTCTCAAGCTGACCGGGGAGACGGTATCGATACGTGGCGCCGGCCGCACCGATTCCGGCGTGCATGCGCGTGGTCAGGTCATTCATGCGGATCTGTCGCGGCAATGGCTGCCCCACAAGCTGCGCAATGCCGTCAACGCCCATCTGATGATGGCGAATGAAGGCGTTTCGATCGTCGAGGTCATGGCGGTCGATGACACGTTCGATGCACGATTTTCGGCTCTGAAGCGGCATTATCTCTATCGCATTCTCAATCGCCCGGCGCCGCTGGCGCTGGAGAAGAACCGGGCATGGTGGGTGGCAAAAGAACTCGACCACGAGGCCATGCATGCCGCCGCGCAGACTCTGGTCGGCCATCATGACTTTACCACCTTCCGCTCCACGCATTGCCAGGCCAAAAGCCCGGTGCGCACGCTCGATCGGCTGGATGTGACGCGCGTCGGCGATCTGATCGAGATCCGCGCCAGCGCCCAGAGCTTTCTGCACAACCAGATCCGCTCCTTTGCCGGTACGCTGAAGATTGCGGGTGAAGGCAAGGTGACACCGGATGATGTGCGCAAGGCACTGGAAGCCCGTGACCGCAAGGAATGCGGACCGGTGGCGCCGCCGGAAGGGCTTTATTTCATGAAGGTGGACTATCCCGGCGATCTCTGACGCCGGGAGGAATGTCTATCAGGGCGAGACGCCCAGAAACGTCTGCAGCGCATCAGACAGCAGCAGCGACGGAATGATCAGCGTCATCGCCGTGGTGGCGACGATCAGCGGCTGAGGCCCCAAGATCATTCGCAGGATGCGCGACAGCGAAAACACCAGGCCCAGCAGCAGCGCCAGCCATAAAAGCGCAACAAAACCTTCGCTTCCCGGCAGCAGGAACGCGATGACGATCAGCAGCGCATAGCCGTAGGAAAACGGCACCGACAGCCAGTTCGAAATCACCACGATGGCCGGAAAACGCCCGCGCAAGCCAAGCACCATGCAGAGCACGGCGACCAGCACCAGCGGCACGATCCAGTTCATGCCGTCGATCAGCCCCAGTTTGGCGAAGAATGCCAGGCCCAGTCTTGTGCCCGGCGGACTGTCTTCCAGCACCGCAAGGCGCGCCCAGTTCCAGGAGATCAGCATCGGCGGCAGGCACCAGGCGATCGCCCAGAACGAGCGGTTCATGCCGCGGTCGGTCAAGTCAAGTCGGCGAAACCCTTGTGCGTCGCCCTTGATCAGCAGCCACAGGCCGGAGATGTAAAGTTGAATTTCAGCGAATGACGGCATCGGCAAACCACCGGGTGATGAAGTCGCCATATATGCGGGTCAGTGTTTCGAGATCGGCCACAGCCACACGCTCGTCCACCATATGCATGGTCTGGCCGACAAGGCCGAATTCCACCACCGGGCAATAATCCTTGACGAAACGGGCATCGGACGTGCCGCCGGTCGTAGACAGCTTCGGTTCTTTGCCGGTGATCTCCTTGACCGAGGCGGCGACCGATCCGATCAGCGCATCGTTGCGGGTGAGAAAGACATGGCTGGGGCGTTCAGCCCAGGTGATCTCGTAGCGGGTCGCATCACGGCCGGGGCGCAGCGGGTTTGTCGCCGCCGCAGCATCCAGACGGCGCAGGATTTCCACCTTCACCGTATCGGCCGTCCATGTGTCGTTGAAGCGGATGTTGAAGGCGAATGTCGCTTTGGCCGGCACCACGTTGGTTGCCGGATTGCCGACATCGATCGTCGTCACTTCGAGATTGGAAGCAGGGAATTCCGGTGTGCCGGCATCGAATGGCGGGTCCATCAGGGACGATGCCAATGCCAATGCGCCACGCACCGCATTATCTGCCAGATGCGGGTAGGCGGCATGGCCCTGCACCCCGTAGGCGACGACCTTGCCAGAAACGGAACCGCGACGGCCAATCTTGATCATGTCGCCGAGCACGTCCGGGTTGGTCGGCTCGCCGACAAGGCATGCATCCCAGCGCTCGCCTTTTTCGGCTGCCCATTTCAGCAGCTTGTCCGTGCCATTGACGGCCGGGCCTTCCTCGTCGCCGGTGATCAGGAAAGAGATCGAGCCTTCTGGCGCACCATGCTGTTCGATATGGCGGGCTACGGCGGCGATAAAGCAGGCAATCCCGCCCTTCATGTCCACCGCGCCGCGACCAAACAACTCGCCATCGGCGATCTCGGCGGCAAAGGGCGGATGGCTCCACGAAGCCTCGTCACCGGGCGGCACGACATCGGTGTGTCCGGCAAACATCAGGTGCGGGCCCTCAGTGCCGATACGGGCATAGAGGTTTTCGATGTCCGGCATGCCCTGTTCGCTTGCCACCATGCGCTCGACGGTAAAACCGAGCGGCTTGAGCATGGTTTCCAGTGCGGTCAATGCGCCGCCTTCCGCCGGGGTGACGGAAGGGCAACGGATAAGCGCCTGCAGGTTTGCGACCGGATCAACAACGGACATCGGATAGACCTTGGGATGATTGGGATCAGTCACGCAGCAGTTCGTTGATGCCGGTCTTGGAGCGCGTCTTTTCATCGACGGTCTTGACGATCACGGCGCAATAGAGGTGCGGCGCGGCAAGACCATTCGGCATGGTGGCATTGCCCGACGGCATCGAGCCGGCAACGACGACCGAAT
The DNA here is from genome assembly GCF_050455485.1 of Neorhizobium sp. BT27B. Lineage (NCBI taxonomy): Bacteria > Pseudomonadati > Pseudomonadota > Alphaproteobacteria > Hyphomicrobiales > Rhizobiaceae > Neorhizobium > Neorhizobium sp. BT27B. The sequence goes on from NZ_JBCIYT010000006.1 coordinate 338,416, forward strand.
AAGGCGGTACTTCGCCGAAGGTGACTTCGCCGGTGGCGCGGTTGACGATTTTTGTCGACTTGCCGATGTAGACACCCATACCGAGAACCGAACCTTCGCGGATGATGCAGCCTTCGACGACTTCCGAGCGTGCGCCGATGAAGCAATTGTCCTCGATGATGGTCGGGCCGGCCTGCATAGGCTCCAGAACGCCGCCAATGCCGACGCCGCCGGACAGGTGCACATTCTTGCCGATCTGCGCGCAGGAGCCGACGGTGGCCCAGGTGTCGACCATCGTGCCTTCATCGACATATGCGCCGAGGTTCACGAAAGACGGCATCAGCACGACGTTCTTGGCGACATAGGCCGAGCGGCGCACGACGGCGTTCGGCACGGCGCGGAAACCGGCCGAGCGGAATTCGCTTTCGCCCCAGCCTTCGAACTTGGACGGGACCTTGTCCCACCAAGTCGAGTTGCCCGGACCGTTCTTGACAACTTCCATGTCGTTGAGACGGAAGGAGAGGAGAACGGCCTTCTTGAGCCACTGGTTGACGGTCCAGTTGCCGTCTTCGCCACGAACCGCGACGCGGGCCTGGCCGCTGTCGAGCAGGTTCAGCGAGGTCTCGACCGCATCGCGCACTTCACCTTTGGTCGAAACGTTGACGCTGTCGCGGTTGTCGAAGGCGGTCTCGATTGTCTTTTCGAGGGCGGCGAAGTCGAAGCTGCTCATGGGGAATCCTTAAACGTCACGCGATATCGTGAAGATGGAGATGGCCTTGCCGTCTGGCAAAAACATGGGCTTTGGTCTAAGCGACCACCGATCAGGCGTCAATGCGATTTGGTACTGAGGGAATGGAATGACAAAGACTGAAAACGAAGCCGCCCGGCGTGCGGACGGTTCATGGGATCCTCTGAAGGACAGCGGCACCGACAAGCGCAAGGCGCAGGCCGTTCCCAAAACTCCGCAGACGATGTCGCCCTCCTATCGCCTTGCCTATGCCGACGAGGACTTTTTGTGCAGCGAGGAACTGCGCCCGGTTCGCCTGCAACTGGAGCTTCTGAAGGTCGAACTGTCGCTCAAGGAAATGGGCATCAACTCGACCGTGGTACTATTCGGTGGCGCGCGTATTCCTGCTCCGGGTGTCGAACCATGGGCGGCGCGCAACGAGGTCCAGCGCAAGAACCTCACGGCTGCCTCCGTCTATTACGAGGAAGCCCGCAAGTTTGCCGGCCTCTGCGCCGAACAGTCGCGGCTTGACGATTTCAAGGAATATGTCGTGGTCACGGGCGGTGGTCCGGGCGTGATGGAGGCTGGCAACCGTGGTGCATCCGAAGTCGGCGCGCCGACCATCGGCCTCAATATCGTGTTGCCGCACGAACAGGCCCCGAACCGGTTTGTGACGCCCGAGCTCAGCTTCAACTTCCACTATTTCGCCATCCGCAAGATGCATTTCCTGACGCGGGCAAAGGCGGTCGTGGTGTTTCCCGGCGGTTTCGGCACGCTGGACGAGATGTTCGAGGCGCTGACGCTGATCCAGACCAAACGGATGGAGCCGATCCCCTTCATCCTGTTTTCCGAATCCTTCTGGCGCGGCATCATCGATTTCGATGCACTCGCCGATTTCGGCACGATCGCGCCGGAAGATCTTGCACTGATCAACTTTGTTGAGACGGCTGATGAGGCGTGGAAGGTCGTTTCGGACTTTTACGAGCTGTAAACCGGATCGATTGCGGCGCTCGAAAAATGCAACTAGGATAAACCGAGAGGTTTATCCCATGAGCCAGGACGTCATCGATCTGAATTTCATCGCCAAACTTCTGCAGCGCACGAATGAAGAGGTTCGTGCGTTACGCAAGGATGTTGCGGACATCCGCACGCTGACACTTCAGACCTATGATTTTTCCCGCCGGCTGGAGCGGAGAGAAGTTGAGCTCAAGGACGATCTGGAGGTCATGGTCAAGATGGAACTGACTGGTGCATTGGCGCATCTTCAATCGAAGCTCGAAGGCACGCTCGGTCGCATCGAGGACAAGCTGGATGGGGTGGTCGACAGGGTCGCCGATCTGGAAAGCCGGCCAAGCTGATCAGGGCGCAATCTCGAAAATATAGAACCCGCCCCTCGGGGGAAAGGGGCGGGTTCTGCAACGCTCTGCCGGAAATTAGAGGGGGCGGTTCGGCAGGTCGTCGATGCTGATGGCACCATCCTTGTTGGTGTCCATGAAGGCGAAGAATTTTTCCGTTGCAGCCGTTGCTTCTGCCTTGCTCACCTGACCGTTTTCGTCGGTGTCGGCGAAGCGGATGAAGCCCATTCCACCGCCGCCCTTGCCGTGGCGGCCGGGGCCGTTTGCGTGGTGGCGCTTGCCGTCCTTGCCTTCGGCGCGTTCTTCCGGCTTCTTGTCGCCGTCCTTCTTGGCTTCCTCACGCTCAGGGCGCGGGTTTTCCTTGCGGAAGGCTTCCATGGCGGCCTTGCGATAGGCGCGGAATTCGCCCGGCGTCAGTGAGCCGTCCTTGTCTGCGTCGATTTCGGCAAACTTCTTTTCCTCGAAGGCGGTCAGTTCGGCCTTCGTCACCTTGCCGTCCTTGTCGGTATCGGCGTTCTTCAGGAGGTAGATGAAAGCGCGGTCCTTCATCATCGGGCCGCCCATCTCGTGGCGCGGACCATGGCCCTTCGGGCCGCGATCGCCGGGAGCCGCAAAGCTTGCGGGGGCGGTGGCGCCGAACACGAAGGCGGCTCCAAGGGCAGCAAGTGCGATCTTCTTGGCGTTCATGATGTTTCCTTCCCTATTGCTTCTTACAGCCTCAAGGTAAGGGGCGGTGCCGCGCGGCACCACTTAAACATCTGTAAGGTGGATGAACTTTCGGTAAGGTAGGCGCAAACCCACCGGCCCTGTTACGCCCGAAGTGCCTGCAGGAAGCCGGTAAGGTCCTGCGTCAGGTAATCGATATGCACATCCTCGTCGCTGATCTTTTCCCAGCGTTCGATAACGATGTCTGCCGTCACTTCCGGTGCCAGAAGAACGGTGCGCATGCCCATCGCCTTCGGGGCGATCAGGTTGCGGGGCAGGTCCTCGAACATGGCCGCGTTCTTCGTGTCGACACGGTGCAGGATAGCGAACTTGTCATAGGTAGCGCTGGCCGGTTTGGGCAGGTAGTCGGCCGCGACGATGTCAAAAATGTCGTCGAACTGGTCGAGAATGCCCATAGCGCCGGCGGCCGCCTCCGCATGCGGCACGGTGCCGTTGGTCAGGATGAATTTTCGGCCAGGCAGCGCCTTGATTGCCTCGCCGAGATCCGGCTGCGGCTGCAGCAGCGAATAATCGATCGCATGCGCGCGTTCCAGAAAGGCGGCGGGATCGATTGCGTGATTGAGCATCAGGCCTTTCAGCGTCGTGCCATGCTCGTGGTAATATTTCTTCTGAAGCAGTTTTGCTTCCGCCGGCTCCATCTGCAGCAGTTCCGCCACGAAGGCGGTCATGTTGGTATCGATCTGCGCGAACAGATTGATGTGATGCGGATAGAGCGTATTGTCGAGATCGAACACCCATTCGGTGACATGGGCGAAATCGGCGGGGTCGGGCAAAGTCTTCAGGTGAGGCATGCCGGGGTTATGCACTGCCGCTGAAATAAAGGCCAGTGCGAAAAGGCGGGAGGGAGAGAGGAATGGAAGGGATCGGCCTGTCCGCGAAATGGTTCGAAACACCGATCGGCCCGATTCTCGCCGTCACCAGCGAGACGCATCTTGTTGCCGTCGAGTTTCATGACGAGAAGACAAGGGACAACGCGGTGTCGCAGCTTGAGCGCAAGCTGAAGACCAATGTCATTCCGGGCGGCAGCGATGCGCTCGAACAGTTTTCCGATGAGTTCGCAGCTTATCTGGCGGGCAAACAATTCGAGTTTCGCGTCCCGCTTCATTACGAGGGCACGGAGTTCGAACGTCGTGTCTGGCGGGCTCTGCTGGATGTACCGCTCGGGGAAACCTGTTCCTACGGCGATCTGGCGCGTGCGATCTGCGAACCGACGGCGTTTCGGGCGGTGGCTCAGGCCAACAATGCCAACCGCATCCCGATCGTCATTCCCTGCCACCGCTGCATCGGTTCGGATGGTTCGCTGACCGGGTTCGGCGGTGGTCTGTGGCGCAAGAAATGGCTCCTGCGCCACGAAGGCGATATGCGGCCGGTGGGCTTGTTCGCCCTCTCCTGACCGTGTCCGGGCTGATCAGGGAACGATCAGCGTGCCCGCACCGTGTTCGGTGAAGATCTCGAGCAGCACGGAATGGGCGGTCTTGCCGTTGAGGATGACGACACCCTGAACGCCTGACCGGATCGCATCGATGCAGGTCTCGACCTTGGGGATCATGCCGCCGGAAATCGTGCCGTCCTTGATCAAGGCCTGCGCCTGCGCAACGGTCAGTTCCTTGATCAGGTTCTTGTCGCGGTCCAGCACGCCCGGCACGTCGGTGAGGAAGAGCAGGCGGGTGGCATGCAGCGCACCGGCAATGGCGCCGGCAAACGTATCGGCGTTGATATTGTAGGTGGCGCCGTCACGGCCCGGAGCAACCGGCGCGATGACCGGGATCATTTCCGATTTTGCCAGAAGATCGAGCAGGGTGCGGTCGACTTCCACCACTTCGCCGACAAAACCGAGATCAAGCACGCGCTCGATATTGCTGTCGGGATCGATCACGGTCTTTTTGGCCTTTTCGGCAAACACCATGTTGCCGTCCTTGCCGCACAGGCCGATCGCCCATTCGCCGGTCTGGTTGATCAGCGCGACGATTTCCTTGTTGATCGAACCGGCGAGAACCATTTCGACGATCTCGACCGTCTTCTGGTCCGTGACACGAAGTCCGCCTTCGAACTTCGATTCGATGCCCATCTTGGTCAGCATGGCGCCGATCTGCGGGCCACCGCCATGAACGACGATCGGGTTGACGCCCGACTGTTTCAGTAAGGCGATGTCGGCCGCAAAGGCCTTGCCCAGCGCGGTGTCGCCCATGGCATGACCGCCGTATTTCACGACGATCGTCTTGTTTTCATATCGCTGCATGTAGGGCAAAGCCTGTGCAAGCAACTGGGCCTGGAGTTCGCTTTCGGAAGCCGTCATGGAAATATCCCTACATCTCGAGTGCGGGCCTTTTAACGCATGTTTTTGACGGTGAAAACAATTCCTGCGCAGATTTAGCAATCTGCCATATTGACATCGCGGCTCATTGGCCAACCTTTGCGGGATAGGGACATAAAGGGGATGCAAGCATGGCGGGTGAAGACCTCGCGGGGATGATTTCGCGCGTAAGCCTTGGCGACAGGGCCGCGTTTTCGGCGCTTTATAGTGCAACCTCGCCGAAACTTTTCTCCGTCTGCCTTCGTATTCTCAAGGACAGGACCGATGCCGAAGATGCCCTCCAGGAAATCTTCGTCAAGATCTGGCACCGTGCAGACCGTTTTGCTGCAAGTGGCATAAACCCGCTTGGCTGGCTGATGGCGATTGCCCGTAACCACTCGATCGACCTGTTGCGGGCGCGCCGACCGGTGGCCAGCAATATCGATGAAGAGGGATGGGACATCGCCGATAGCGGTGCCGATCCTGAACAGGCTGCCGTGCTGAAAGGCGAGGGCAAGCGCATTGACACGTGCATGGAAGAGTTGGAATCTGACCGCGCAGGCGCCGTTCGAAGCGCCTATGTGGAGGGTTTGAGTTATCAGGAACTGGCAGACCGCCACGCCGTGCCGCTCAACACGATGCGCACCTGGCTGCGGCGGAGCCTATTGAAGCTGAGAGAGTGCTTGGACAGATGACCACACCGGACCAGAGCGAAGGTGATAGAGCCCGCGACCAGGTGATTGCCGGGGAATATGTGCTCGGCGTGCTGTCGCTCGAAGAGCGCCGCAATGTCGAGGCCCGCATGGCGCGTGACATGGCCTTTGCCGCCATGGTCGGGCGCTGGTCGGAAAACCTGTCGAGCTTCAACGACGAATATGAGCTGACCACGCCGCGCGCCGGTGTCTATCCTCGGATCGAGGCACGGCTTTTCCCGGCGTCTGCAAAGTCAGGTTTTGCCGGTGTCTGGAGTTCGGTGACCTTGTGGCGTTCGCTGACGGCGCTTTCGATCATACTGCTCGCCGGCACGGTCATCTGGCAAAACCAGCCGTTCGGAAAGCCCGCACCCGGCCAGCCGCTGGTGGCGCAGATGTCGGGCGAGGGTAATGCCATCAGCCTCGTCGCCAGCTATCGGGCCGATAGCGGTCGCCTGTCGGTAACACCGGTCGCGGCCGGACCAAGCGACCAGAAATCGCTCGAACTGTGGATGATCTCCGGCAACGATCCGGCTGTGTCGCTCGGCGTTTTGCCGCAAAGCGGCGAGGGCGAGATCGAGATACCGGATGCCATGCGCAGCCGCATCGCTGCCGGCGTCACGCTTGCCGTCAGTCTCGAACCATATGGTGGTTCGCCGACCGGCACGGCAACCGGCCCGGTCATTGCGGCGGGCCAGACCCGCGCGCCATAAGGCCAACTTCTCGCATGAATGAACTTCGAAAAATCCGGCGCGCAATCGCCGGATTTTTTCTTTTATCTATCGCTCGGGTTGAAACTCTTTTCCGTCCACATCCGTCTCTTCTTATGTTCCGAGGATGAGGAACCAGCGCTCCGGCAGCCCGCCGAGACCGCCGGAACAATTGTGGAAGAGGACTCCTGAAATGTTGAAATCCGTTATTCGCGCGCTGGCGATCGTCGGCGTGGTGGCTGCTGCTGGCGTGGCGCAGGCCAAGAACCCGATGGTCGGCGGTGCCGCCATGTACGACAACAAGAACATCGTTGAAAACGCCGTGAACTCGAAGGATCACACCACATTGGTGGCAGCCGTGAAGGCGGCCGGTCTTGTCGATACCCTTTCAGGCAAGGGACCGTTCACGGTATTTGCGCCCACCAACGAAGCCTTCGCCAAGCTGCCGAAGGGCACGGTCGATACGCTGCTGAAGCCGGAAAACAAGGCACAGCTGACCAAGGTTCTGACCTGCCATGTGGTTGCCGCCAATGCCATGTCCACGGCCATCGAAAAGATGATCAAGGACGACAAGGGCACTCATGACGTCAAGACGGTCGGCGGCTGCGTGCTGAAGGCCAAGGAAACGATGGGCAAGATCACCCTGACCGATGAAAACGGCAATGTCGCAAATGTGACGATCGCCGACGTCAAGCAGTCGAACGGCGTCATTCACGTCATCGATGCGGTGCTTCTGCCGAAAATGTAAGTTCGGATGCGCATGGTCCGGCCGAAGATGAGTTCGATGTGAGCTCAGATGGCCGGGCCATCACTCTATGACGGCCGCTTCCGCCCCGAAGCCGGCCGTTCAGCCGGCCTGGCGGTGTCCCCCTGCCGTCCCCACAGCAATCCGTCAGGCCGGCTTCCCGACGGCAACACCGATGGCACGACGAAGATCGTCGATGCCCCCCGCCTTTTCCGATGAGGTCGCCAGCACTTCCGGGAAGGCCGCCGGCCGCTTGCGAATTTTTTCCGTCGTTTCCGCGAGCAGTTTAGCGACGCCGGGCGCCTTGATCTTGTCGGTCTTGGTCAGCACGACCTGATAGGACACAGCCGCCTTGTCGAGCAGGTCCAGCACTTCATCGTCGTTCTTCTTGATGCCGTGACGGCTGTCGATCAGCACGTAGACGCGCTTCAGCGTGGACCGGCCACGCAGATAATCGAAGACCAGCTTGGTCCAGTTGTCGACCAGTTCCTTCGGCGCCTGCGCATAACCGTAACCGGGCATGTCGACGATCGCCATCGGCGGCAGGTCGCCCGCCTGGCCGGAAAAACCATCGGGAACGAAATAGTTGAGTTCCTGCGTGCGGCCTGGCGTGTTCGATGTGCGCGCCAGTCCCTTCTTGGCCACCAGCGCATTGATCAGCGACGACTTGCCGACATTGGAGCGGCCGGCAAAGGCCACTTCCAGCGGGCCTTCCGGCGGCAGGAAATCCATCGAAGGCACGCCACGGATGAAGATCCAGGGGCGGCCGAACAGTGGCTTGGCGTCCATGTTTCCGTCAGTGGGCATTGGTGTTGGTGTCCTGTCTTTGATCCGAAGGCTCGGGCTTCGTGGTTTTGGGCCGCAATGTCAAGCTTTGCGGGTTAAGGGCAGCCGGCAACGCCCAAAGAAAAACCCCGCCGAAGCAGGGTTTCTCATGCTTATTTCTTGTCTTCGGCGGGCTTTTCCGCCGGTGGCTTTTTCTTGAACATGCTCGCCAGATTTCCGAACAGTTCGATCTTGGCGCCGTGGCGCTTCATGATGATCGCCTGCTGGGTGACCGAGAGCGTGTTGTTCCAGGCCCAGTAGATGACCAGACCGGCCGGGAAGCTTGCCAGCATGAAGGTGAAGACCAGCGGCATCCAGGTGAAGATCATCGCCTGGGTCGGATCCGGAGGCGTCGGGTTCATGCGCATCTGCACGAACATGGTGACACCCATGACCAGCGGCCATACACCGATCATCAGCGCATGCGGCACGTCGTAGGGCAAGAGGCCGAAGAGGTTGAACAGCGAGGTTGGGTCCGGCGCCGAAAGGTCCTGGATCCAGCCGAAGAACGGCGCATGGCGCATTTCGATGGTCACGTAGATGACCTTGTAGAGCGCGAAGAACACCGGGATCTGCAGAAGAACCGGCCAGCAACCCGCGATCGGGTTGATCTTTTCTTCCTTGTACAGCTCCATCATGCCCTTTTGCAGGGCCATGCGGTCGTCGCCATGCTTGGCCTTCAGCTCTTCCATCTTCGGCTGAACGCGCTTCATGTTGGCCATCGAAGCATACTGCTTGCTGGCCAGCGGGAAGAAGATCGCCTTGACGACGATAGTGGTGAGCAGGATGGCGACACCAAAGTTGCCGACGTGACGGAAGAAGAAGTCCATCAGCTGGAACATCGGCTTGGTGAAGAACCAGAACCAGCCCCAGTCGATCATGCGGTCGAACAGCGGGATCGAGAACTGGGTTTCATACTGCGAGATCAGCGGCACTTCCTTGGCGCCGGCGAAAAGCAGGTTCTTCAACTCGGTCGAGCCATTCGGCTGGATGGTGACATTGTCGGTCTTGAAGTCGGCCTGGTAACGCGGCTGACCATCGGTGAAGTGCGAATAACGCGACTCGTAGGCAACGGCCTGCGGCGGTACGAGAGCTGCTGCCCAGTACTTGTCGGTGATGCCGAGCCAGCCACCGGTCGCCTTCGGATGCGTGACGTTCTCTTTTTCGATGTTCGAATAGGTGTTTTCCGAAAGGCTGCCATCGGTGCCCGCGACGCCGAGGAAACCTTCATGGATAACCCAGACCGAAGGTGTTGCCGGCTTGTTGTAGCGGGTGACGCGGCCATAGGAGCCGATGTTGATGGCGGCAGCGGTCGGGTTGTCGATCTTGTCGTCAATCGTCAGCATGTAATGCTCGTCGACGGAGATCTTGCGGGTGAAAACCACGCCCTTGTCGTTGGTCCAGGTCAGGGTGACCGGGGTCTGCACAGTGACCTTTTCGCCGCTGGCGACGGTCCACTGGGTGCCGGGGCCCGGAACGCTGCCGGAATCGGCGCTACCGACAAAGCCGACTTCGCTGAAATAACCGTCCTTGGTGTCGGCCGGGGAGAACAGCGTGATGAGCGGGCTCGAGTCATCCACGGTCTCGTGGTACTCGCGCAGCTTCAAATCGTCGAAGCGCGCGCCGGTCAGGTTGATCGAGCCGGACAGTGCCGGTGTATCGATGACAACGCGCGGCGACTTGGCAAGCGATTCTTCACGTGTGGCCGTGGCCTGAGCCTGTGTTGCGCCCGGAAGGCCGGTGGTCGGCGAGGTCGCGCCCGGGCTTTCCGGGTTGATGGTCTGCTGCTGCGCCTGCTGGGCCTTGAGGGCCTCGTCGGCGCGCTGCTGGGCTTCCATGCGCGGGCCCATATAGAGGAACTGCCAGGCAAGGACGATCAGGACCGATAGTCCGATCGCGATGAAGTAATTACGGTTTTTTTCCATCATGCTTTCCTGGGGCGGAGTTCCTCGGATTGCCTTGTCTCGGGCGGCTCTCGATGCGCTGGGAAAGCGCGGCCTCCAAGTCGGCAAAATTCGCCGTCAGCACTTCGCGTCGGGCGACAATGACATAATCGTGTCCGTCTTTCATTGCAATTGCGGCACTGTGCCCGACGGCTGCCTTGAGCCGTCTGCGCATGCGGTTTCTCTCAACCGCGTTGCCATGCTTCTTGGTGACGGTGAACCCGACGCGGGCACCGGTATCCGGTTCCTGGCGGTCGAGAACTTCCAGAAGGAAGAATTTGCCCTTGCGGCGTTCTCCTTCCCGGACACGCAGAAACTGCGGACGGCTTTTCAGCCGCCCGACAGCGTTTTTCGGAGGTTTGTCGTCTTTGGTCGCCCGGTTTGTCATCGGGCAGCCGGCCTTAGGCCGAAAGACGCTTGCGGCCGCGTGCGCGGCGAGCAGCCAGAACCTTCTGGCCACCATTGGTTGCCATGCGCGAGCGGAAACCGTGACGACGCTTGCGAACAAGCTTGGACGGCTGGTAGGTACGCTTCATTTTTTTAATACCGCGGTGTGCGGCCCTTCTTGGGTTTGCTTCAAAGAGCAAGAGCGTTGCGAAAGAAACGTTCCGGCACAGGCCTGCGATGACGCGGGACCGGGTGGCCGGACGTTGGCGGGCTTATAAGGGCAGTAGCGCGCGAAAGTCAATCACCGAAGGCTTTAAAGCGCCATTGGGCGCCGCCGGATCGTTTGCTGCGATGCGGCGATTTTCAGCATTTGCGTTGTGCGCTGCAATAAATACTTCCGCTGGTTGAGTTTATGATCAAAGTATATCCTGGGATGTATTTGATTTAAAAGAATATATCTGTCCGAATTATTTATTGTCGAAAGTTTTTATTAAAATGCAAATGATAGTTCTGCCGGATCAGGTCCGGTTTTCCCAGTTTTGTTCTGCGTAGCGCCGTGTCCGTCGTACCTTGTGGGGGAGGTTTCATGAAAATCCGTGGCAGAATTAATTTACTCGTAGGCCTGATGAGCCTGGTCGCCTTTGCGATCGGCGGCCTGTCGTTGTTCACCATCCTTGAGTATCAGGAACGCGTCGATATCTCCGAGGCGGCTTCGGATCGTGTTTATAACGGCGAGCACCTGAACCGTATTGTTACGGCTGTCGTCATGGAGGCACGCGGTATCTACGCTGCAGACACCACCGCCAGCGCCGAGCCTTTTGCGAAAGGCGTTCTGGCCAACCTCGATGAAATGTCCAAGGTGATCGCAGACTGGCAGTTGCTTGTTCCTGCCGCACAGCGGGCTGATTTCGATGTGATCTCCGCCCAGTCTCGTGCCTTTATTCAGTTCCGTTCCGAAACCGTCCGGCTGGTGCGTGAACAGGGACCTGAAGCCGCTGCAATACAGGGAAATAACGAAGCCAATCGTGCAAATCGCAAGGCGTTTCAGGCCAGCATCGACAAGGTCGTCGCCGCGGATCAGGCGGAACTGGTGTCGATTGGCGAAGGGCTGCATGTCTTCAGCAAGACCGTTCTCCTGCTGGTATCTGCCGTCACCGTTTTCGGCGTCCTGATCGGTGCAGCATTCGGCCTGATCACCGGCCGTCGCCATCTCAGCAATCCGATCGTCGAGCTGACCGGCGCGATGACGCGTATCGCCGGTGGCGATTTCGGCACGCAGGTACCGTCGACCGGCCGCAAGGACGAGATCGGCGACATGGCAGCCGCTGTCGAAGTGTTCAAGCGCAATGGTCTCGAAGTGTCGCGCATGAATGCCAGCGAAGCCGATCTGCGCGGCAAGAACGAAGAATTCCGTCGCCGCATGGCCGAAGTGGTGACCGCCGCTGTCGGTGGTGATTTCACCCGCCGCATCAACCATTCCTTCGGCGAACCGGGCCTTGATACTTTTGGCCGCGATGTCGATCAGCTTGTCGGCAGTGTCGATACGGGCGTGTCCGAAGTCCGCCGTGTCGTCGCCAGCTTGGCGGAAGGTGATCTGACGCAATCCATGCGCGGCGAGTTCCGTGGTGCCTTTGCGGAACTGCAGCAGAATGTCGAAGGCGCCATGGGCAACCTGCGCACCACGATGAAGGACGTGCGCGGCGCAACCACCTCGATCAACGACAATTCCAACGAATTGCGTTCGGCAACCGACGACCTTTCCAAGCGCACCGAACAGCAGGCTGCGGCGCTTGAGGAAACCTCGGCGGCACTCGACCAGATCATGGCCGTGGTGCGTAATTCCGCCGATCGTGCCCAGGAAGCCAGCACGATGGTGACGGAAGCCAAGCACAGCGCTGCCCAGTCGGGCACGGTGGTGCGCAGTGCCGTCGATGCCATGGGCCGGATCGAACAGGCCTCGCGTGAAATCAGCCAGATCATCAATGTCATCGACGAGATCGCTTTCCAGACCAACCTTCTGGCACTGAATGCCGGAGTCGAGGCGGCACGCGCCGGTGAGGCGGGCAAGGGCTTTGCAGTCGTGGCGCAGGAAGTGCGCGAGCTTGCCCAGCGCTCCGCCAATGCCGCCAAAGACATCAAGGGGCTGATCACCAAGTCCGGTCAGGAAGTGTCGAGCGGTGTCACGCTGGTGCAGAAGACCGGTGAAGCGCTGACCGAGATCGAAAGTCGCGTTCACAGCATCAACGACCATATCCATTCGATTGCAACGGCTGCCCGCGAACAGGCCACCGGCCTTGCCGAGGTCAATACCGCCGTCAACCAGATGGATCAGGTGACGCAGAAGAACGCCGCCATGGTGGAGGAAACCTCGGCCGCCACGCACAAGCTGTCGTCGGAAGCCAACCATCTGTTCGGTCTGGTGTCCCGGTTTGACATCGGCGCGGGCGCCGGTTCAGGCAATGTCGCGGCACCACGTATTGCCGCCGCCGGCAATGTTCGCGCCGTTGCTGCGGATACCCGGCCGTCTGCGCATGTTTCTCCGGCCCGCCGCATGGTTGGCACGCTCGCCCGTGCCTTTGGTGGCGCAGGTGCCGCAGCAGCAGTCTCCGCCCCATCCGGCGATAGCTGGGAAGAGTTCTGATCGCCTGACAACGTCGACTTACCGATGCAACAAAACAACGGCGGCCGCCAAAACGGCCGCCGTCTTCGTTCTGCGCAGTCTCTCTTGGCAAAGGATTGGAAAAATCCCCATCTCCCGCTAATATGAAGTCTCGTCGGCGCAATGATTTTCGCCGGTATGCATGCCATGGAGAAACGCATGACAGACGATGCGGCGCTTATGCCTCGGGAAGCCGAGACGCGCCCAGCGGCCGATTTTCCGCTGGAGCCGATGCCGCGCGTTTTTGGTGGCCTGTCGGGGCGCCTTCTCTGGCTCACCGTGATTTTTGTCATGCTGGCCGAAATCCTGATCTTTGTGCCGACCGTTGCCAACATGCGCGATGGCTGGTTGCGGGATCGTCTGGATACGGCCGCTGCCGCCGGCATCGTCATCGATGGTCTCCAACCGGCAGAACTGCCGCGTGCCGTTCAGGATGATACGCTGCTTGCCACCGGCACCAAGGTCATCGCGCTGCGCAAGGATGGCACCTCGCGGCTTCTGGCCGCCATGGATATGCCGCCGCAGGTCGATGAACAGATCGATCTTGCCGCGCAGACGCCGCTGACGTCGATGCGTGATTCTCTCGAAACGCTGGTATTCGGCGGCAATCGCATCATGCGCGTTTACGGGCCGATCGGCGAAAGCGACATGATCATCGAGCTGGTGATGAGCGACAAAGCCCTGCACAAGGCCATGCTCAGCTTCTCCCGAGACATGTTCATCCTGTCCTTGATGATCTCGCTGATCACCGCCTTCATGATCTATGTCGCCATCAACCGCATGATGATCAAACCGATCCGCCGCTTGACGCGCGGCATGCAGATCTTTTCCGAGCACCCTGAAGATCCCGGCCGGCTGTTCAGTCCGGCCAAGGAAAAGGGTGAGCTGGCCGTCGCCGGCCGCCACCTGACGGCCATGCAGGTGGAGCTGCAGCGAACGCTGAAACAGCAGAAGAACCTTGCAGACCTCGGCCTTGCCGTCTCCAAGATCAACCACGACATGCGCAACATCCTCGCCTCCGCACAGCTGATGTCGGACAGGCTGGTGGATGTCGATGATCCGATGGTGCGCAGCTTTGCGCCAAAACTGTTGCGCACGATCGACCGCGCCGTCGAATATTCCACCGAGGTGCTGGCTTACGGGCAGGCCCGCGAGGCGGCACCAAAACGTCGGCGCATCCGTCTTGGTAGTCTCTGCCAGGAGGTGCGGGACATGCTGGCGCTCGATCCCGATGGCGAGATCGAATATCTGGACCAGATTCCCACAGACCTGGAAGTCGACGCCGATAGCGAGCAGCTGTTTCGCGTCATCCACAATCTGTGCCGCAACGCCGTGCAGGCGCTCGCACAGGCAGATGTCGTTGATCCGCTCGTCGGCCGTCGTGTCAGCGTCACGGCGCAGCGACTGGGCAGCGTCGTCGGCATCACCATCGATGACACCGGGCCGGGCATGCCGCGCAAGGCGCGCGAAAACCTTTTTTCCGCATTTCGTGGTTCGGCCCGCTCCGGTGGCACGGGCTTGGGTCTCGTCATTGCCCGCGAACTGGTTCTCGCCCATGGCGGCACGATCGGTCTGGTGGAAAAACCGGGACCGGGAACACAGTTCCGCATCGAGATTCCGGATCGTCCTGTTTCCTTCGAAGACTATCGGGCTCGGGCCTGATACGTTTTTCGCAATGAATTCAATGGTGCGTACGACTTATGTCGGTAAAATGACAAATCGGGCGGGAAAATCGCTTGCATTCGTTTCCGGGACGTTTTAGAGGATCGCCACGCCAGCGGAACACGCCGCTGACGAGGCGGGACACACCGCCGACAGACGCACCCGTAGCTCAGCTGGATAGAGCACCAGACTACGAATCTGGGGGTCAGGAGTTCGAATCTCTTCGGGTGCGCCATTTCTCTTTCCTTTGAAACAGCACAATAACACTGACAAAGCCGACCGCATTTATGCGTGGCATTGCAGGCTTGTTTCTCAAGTCTGCCGCCATATCTTGCCGGCGGCATAACCGAGCGCCAATGTCATCACTGCGACTGCTATGCCCGCGCTGATCACGCCCGCTGGCGTGATTCGGGCGCTGGCCTGCATGGTGATGTGTTTTCCGACCCGCATCTCGAAATCGGACCTGATCTCCTCGGGGTGAGGAAGAGGGGCGGGCAGAAGTGTTTCCTGAACCAATGACATTACGACGCTCCCGTTCGAATGTGGCGCGTTTCCGCGATAGCTGGCTGGATGGCCAAGCCTACATCATCGCAAGCGCTTTGGGGATGGCGGACGAGACTTGATCGAAGTCAAGGAATTGTCCGCAAGGCCGGCCTAATTTTCGGGCAAACAGGAGCCCTTCATGCACCCGGATCTCGTCGCCCGTTACGCTGCACCCGTCCCCCGCTACACCAGCTATCCGACCGCCCCGCATTTCCACGCCGGCGTCGGCCCGGACGATTATGTGGCATGGCTTGGTGAGCATGATGGTCCGCTCTCGCTTTACCTGCACGTGCCCTTCTGTGACCGCCTCTGTTGGTACTGTGGCTGCCACACCAAGCAGGTTAAGCGCTACGATCCGCTGGCAACCTATCTCGATGCCCTGCTGCTGGAAGTCGGCCTCGTCGCGGCTGCCTTGAGGAACCGCCGAAAGGTGATCGCCATCCATTTCGGTGGCGGCTCCCCCACCATGATCGCGCCGAAGGATCTGCTGCGGCTGCGGCAGGCGCTCGACAACCATTTCGATATCGCAGAAAACTGCGAGATCAGCGTCGAGATCGACCCCGGTTTCGTCGATGAGGAAAAGCTCACCGCCTGGCGCGATTTCGGCGTCACCCGTGCCAGCATCGGCGTGCAGGATTTCGATGAGGCCGTGCAGAAGGCCATCAACCGTCCGCAGAGTTTTGAGCAGACCGCCTTCGTGGTGCAAACGCTGCGCAAGCTCGGTATCAATGGCGTCAATCTCGATATCGTCTACGGCCTGCCGCATCAGACCATGGAAAGCGTGGCACGCACGATCGAGCTTTCGCTTGCCATGCAGCCGGATCGGTTTGCCATTTTTGGCTATGCGCATGTGCCGTGGATGAAAAAACACCAGACGCTGATCGATGAGCAGGCTCTGCCCGGCATTCAGGATCGGTTCGCCATGGCAGGCCTTGTGGCCGAACGGCTCGAGGCGGCGGGTTACCTCGCCATCGGTATCGACCACTTTGCCAGGCCCGGAGACAGCCTTGCCACAGCCCTTGAGGCAGGCGAGGTGCATCGCAATTTCCAGGGTTATACCACCGATGCCGCCCCCGGCCTTGTCGGCCTCGGCGCATCCTCCATCGGCAAGGTCGGCCGGGGTTATGTGCAGAACATCGTGGCGACCGGTGAATATATGCGCACCGTCAGGCAAGGCCGTCTGCCTGTTCTGCGCGGCAAGGAGCTGACGGATATCGATCGTGTCGTCGGCGCCGCCATCGAGGACCTGATGTGCAATTACGCGTTTTCCGTCAGCGATCTGGAACGGCGCTTCGGTTCGGCCGCGGCGGTGCTGCGGCCGGAAGCGGCGCAGATCCACCAGCAGGATGGTGACGGCATGACGGCATTCGATGGCGACGTGTTTTCCGTCACCCCGCAGGGCCGCACGTTTGTGCGCACCATTGCCTCACGCTTCGACCGCTACTTTGGTCAGGGCGCGGCCCGCCACTCGGTTGCAGTCTGAACGTCAGGCGGTCTCGGCCTTGCGGCCCCAGGCGATGAAGGAGGGGTTGGCAAAGTCGCTGTCATGGCTCTGGTTGCGTTTGCCGTAGAGGAGCGGTTTGCCATCCAGTCCAAGCGTCCTGCCGCCGGCGGCGCGTAAAATCGCGTCGCCGGCGGCGGTGTCCCATTCCATCGTGCGGGTGAAGCGCGGATAGACGTCGGCGCCGCCCTCGGCGAGCATGCAGAATTTCAGCGATGAGCCGATACTGCGACAGTCTTTCACCGCATGTTCGGCCACGAATGCATGCGTCTTTGCATCGCAATGCGAACGGCTGATCAGTCCCACCGGTGGTGTCACCACGGTGCGGCTGGCAATCGGCACGCGGATCGTCACCTTGCCCTCGTCGGATACCGCCATTTTCCACGCCGTGTCACCCTCTCCGGCATAGGCAACGCCGAGCGCCGGTGCATAAACGATGCCGGCCACCGGCACGCCATGGTCGATCAGGGCGATGTTGACGGTGAAATCACTGTTGCGGGCAATGAATTCCTTGGTGCCATCCAGCGGATCGACCAGAAAGAAACGGCTGTCTATATCCGGCACATGGCCGGCGGCGACAGCTTCCTCGGCAATCACCGGAATATCGGGAAATGCTTCGGTCAGCGCCGAGACGATGATCTCCTCGGCGATCTCGTCAGCCTGCGTTACCGGGCTCGCATCCGCCTTCAGCGACACGTCCATGCCGTTGCGGTAGACATCGAGAATAGCGGCACCCGCAGTCAGGGCGGCTTTTCCGAATATGGCGAGCATCCGACGCTTTTTCCTCGATTTGGTTGGGCGGCCCGGTCTAGAACTATCCGCACTACTGCACCCGATTTGCGATGCAGACAACGGCAAAATACACCTGCTCATATAAGGAAGACGTAAATGAGGTGGAAGCGCACGATCCAGTTGCTGGACGTCCACTGTGAAGGCGAGATCGGCCGCGTGGCGATCGGCGGCGTGCCAAAGATCCCGGGCGACACCACGGCCGCCAAGCTGGCATGGCTCAACAGCGATCCAAAAGGCCAGGAATTGCGCCGGTTTCTCTGCCTCGAGCCGCGCGGCATGCCACTCGGGTCCGTCAATCTTCTTCTGCCGCCGACCGATCCTGCCGCCGATGCCGCCTTCGTCATTCTGCAGCCGGATCAGGCGCATGCCAGCTCGGGTTCGAACTCGATCTGCGTGACGACGGCTCTTCTCGAATCCGGCATCGTCGAAATGCAGGAACCGGAAACCATCGTGACGCTGGAAACCGCAGCCGGCCTCGTGCGCGCCATCGCCACCTGCCGGGATGGACGCTGCGAAAAGGTCAAGCTGACCATGGTGCCGTCCTTCGTGCACGCGCTCGACCAGAAACTGTCGACGCCGGAATGGGGCGAGATCAGCCTCGATGTCTGTTATGGCGGCATTTTTTATGCGCTGGTGGATGTCGGCCAGATCGGGCTGACGATCGACAAGGGCAATGCCGCAGCACTGGTCAGCGCCGGCATGGTCATCAAGCAGCTTGCCAACGCGGAATTTTCCGTCGTGCATCCGGAAATCCCCGCCATTTCCGGCATTGCCTATGTGATGTTCAGGGACGTCGATGCGGATGGCGCGGTGCGCACCTGTACCACAATGTGGCCGGGCCGGGCGGATCGCTCACCCTGCGGCACCGGCAATTCCGCCAATCTCGCGGCCCTGCATGCACGCGGCAAGGTCAAGGTCGGGGATGTCTTCAAGTCGCGCTCGATCATCGGCTCGGAATTCGAGGTCGGCCTTGAGCGCGAAACCATGATTGCCGGCAGACCCGCCATCGTGCCGACCATCACCGGCAGGGGTTTTACCTTTGGTCTGCATCAGGTGGCGATCGATCCGTTCGATCCGTTTGCCAGCGGTTTCGCAATGACCGACGTCTGGGGACCGTCTGCCGGCGATATTCTGGACGCCTGAAACAAAGAAGCCCGGACCGGCTGGTGCCGATCCGGGCTCTTGAAAGCGCTTGGACCCGGGATGGAGCGGGCCGCGCCTCCCAGGGGTCTTTTCAGATATCCTTCGGCTTGGCACCAAACGGCTCGACATCGCCCTGCTTCAGCACCAGTGTGCTGACGCTTTCGGCCAGTTCGTCCTGCTGCGGGGCAGGCGGGGTCACGCCGTGATCTTCAAGCTGGGCAAGCTTGTAGGCGCCGAACACAACACCCTTGTCGGCAGCGGCACGAAACATCTCGGCGGCGCGTTCCGGGTTGGCGGCAATGCCTTCGCCGTTTTCGTACATCAGGCCAAGATTGATCATGGCATCGGTGCTGCCGCGCTGGGCTGCAAGATCATACCATGCAATCGCAGTCTGATTGTCTTCCGGAACCAGTGTGCCTTCATCATAGATGGCGCCGATGTTGAAGGCTGCCGTATCGTCACCGCCAACGGCAGCTTCTTCGAACCAGTGCAGCGCCTGCTGGCCATTGGCGTCTGTGCCAAGACCGTCGCGATAGGCCACGCCGAGGTTATACTGGGCGAGCACGTTGCCGCTCGCAGCGGCTTCGCTGTAGAGGTTGAACTCGGCCTTTACGTCGCCGAGGCGACCCATCAGCATACCAAAGTTGACCTTCGCGGCGGAATAGCCACCCTTTACGGCGGCCTCGTATGCCGACATCGCCTCATCCGGTTCCTGAACCTTGTTGAGCGCACGACCGAGCTGGAATGCGAAGCGCGGATTGCCGGTCGCCTCGAAGGCGGTGCGGCACACGCCGACAGCCTGCGCATCGATATTGTCGGCATCGACAGGAGCGAACGTGCCGTTGCGATCCTTGTCATAGGCGCTACCGGCCATACGATCGCAATCGCTCTGCAGGGCTGAGGTCTGTTCGATCTTGGCGCGCTGTTCGGCACTCAGGGAAACGGTCAGCATGCACAATGCGACAGCACTTCCTGTGGCCAGCAACATCATCCGATTGACTTTATTGGAACGGGAATTCATCCTCGCCTCCGGCTCATGATCACTTAAAGATTGATGAACGAACGCCGCAATTGGGTGTCGGTTCCGTATGGCTGCGCTGATTTCACTGGACTTGCCGGATGGAAACGGCGTGAAATTGGCCGAAAATGCCATCTAGTGATCTGAAATGGCTCCACTTTCCCGATAGTCGCGAATTTTAATCACGCTTTGGTGCGCAGTTGTTTTGACCGACCTTTCGATGGTAAGGCGAAAGCTCTCATCCACGAAAAAGGCCTGTTTCATGACCCGTATCAGCATCCGTCGCCCCGATGATTGGCACCTGCATCTGCGTGATGGCGACATGTTGAAGGGTGTGATCGGCGACTCGAGCCGGCATTTTGCCCGCGCCATCATCATGCCGAACCTGGTGCCGCCGGTGGTGACCACGAAGGATGCCGAGGCCTATCGCGACCGCATCGTGGCAGCTCTGCCGGAAGGCGATCGTTTCGAGCCGTTGATGACGCTCTACCTCACCGAACACACCGACGCCGATGACGTCGAGGCGGGCAAGGCAAGCGGCCTCATCCATGCAGTAAAACTGTACCCGGCCGGTGCCACCACCAATTCCCATGGCGGCGTGCGCGATATGGACAAGGCCATGCCTGTGCTGGAGCGCATGGCCAAGATCGGCCTGCCGCTGTGTGTGCATGGCGAAGTCACGACGCCCGAAGTCGACATTTTTGACCGCGAGGCGGTATTCATCGAAACCGTGCTCGATCCGCTGCGCAAGCGACTGCCGGAACTGAAGATCACCATGGAGCACGTCACCACGTCCAACGGTATCGACTACATCAAGTCGGCACCGGAAAACCTCGCGGGTTCGATCACCACGCATCATCTGATCATCAACCGCAACGCCATCCTGGTCGGCGGCATCCGCCCGCATTATTACTGCCTGCCGGTCGCCAAGCGCGAAAGCCATCGCCTTGCCCTGCGCGCCGCCGCGACCTCCGGCGACAGCCGGTTCTTCCTCGGCACGGACTCCGCACCGCATGTCGATCCGCTCAAGGAGTGCGGCTGTGGCTGCGCCGGCATCTACACTTCGATCAACACGATGAGCTGCCTTGCGCACGTGTTCGAGGACGATGCCGCGCTCGACAAGCTGGAAGCATTTGCGTCGCTCAATGGTCCGGCATGGTATGGCCTGGCGCCGAACGAAGACCGCATCACGCTGGAAAAGCAGGCCGAGCCGGTGACCTTCCCCGCCAAGATCGAAACCGGTGCGGGACCGGTCACCGTGTTCGACCCGATGTTCCCGCTACACTGGGCGGTTGTATAAATAGGGTAAAAATCCCCCCAGTAATGGTCGAAAAAGCACGGTATTTTAGCAATGCCGGTAATGTTTTGATCATGAATCAGGTCCTAGACTATTTCCCAACGTGAGGGCGGATCTTCGCCTTGGGGAATGGCGGGACATGATGCCCGTCGGGGACACGGCGAGGCATGATGCTCGATTACAATTCACTTCTTCTGGCGCTGGGATTCTCGGCGATCTGCCTGCTTGTGGCGCTGTTCGCCACCTGGGCATCGCGCCGCAGCGATAGCTTCATGCTCACCTGGGTGGTCAGCCTGGCGCTGATCATTGTCGGCATATTCAGCTACAGCGCCTATACGCTGCAGGCTGGGCTGGTCATCGGAGCCATCTCATATTTCTTCATCATGGCGGGGTTTTCCGTCATGTTTGCCGCCGGTTGCCAGTTCCGTACGGGCCGCTCGCCGCTGCGCGTTTCTATGGTTGCGGGATCCATCGTCATGGTGCTCGGGCTGCCGGCAATGCTGATGGGGTATGACGGCATTTCCATCATCATGATGAATGTTACGACGGCGATCCTGCTGACGGCGACCGCCCGCGAATACTGGCTTGTGCGCCACGAGGCGCCGGGCCCGCTGATCGGCATGGCGTCGCTCTATGCCACGGCAGGCGTATCGTTTGCGCTCTGTGCTTGCGTTCTCATTCGTGACCAGCAATGGGTGATCGGCCATGCGCCGCAGAACTGGGCGGAAAAACTCAATATCGCCATCTGCATTGCCAGCATGACCGGCGTCGGTGCCTTCTCGCTGGCACTGCACCAATGGCGTCTTGCCGCTTTCCATCGCCGTGAAGCGATGACCGACCCGTTGACCGGCCTTCTCAATCGACGTGCCGTGTTCGAAAAATTCGGTGCGGTCGATCTCGATCAGTCCACCGCCGTCATCGTCTTCGACATCGATCGCTTCAAGTCGATCAACGACCAGCACGGCCATGCCGCCGGCGATATCGTCATCCGCGCCTTCGCGCAGGAGATGAAGGTGAAGGCGGAAAAGGATTCCGTCGCCCGCCTTGGCGGTGAGGAATTCGTGGTCGTTATCAAGAACGTGCTGCCGGGACGCGCCGAACGCATTGCCGAACGTATCCGCCGCGGTTTCGCCGAACGGATGATCGATATCGGCGGAAAGACGGTCTCCTGCACCGCCAGCGCCGGCATCGCTTTCGGCACCAAGGAAGGCCGCAATTTCGATACGGTTCTCAATCTGGCTGATGGCGCGCTTTATGAAGCCAAGCGGGCAGGCCGCAATCGCATTGCGGTGGCCGGGTTCCTGCACGCCGTCGATCTCGACGAGGCGCGGACCACCGCCTGAAAACAGCAGTTTGTTTATAACCTAGGGCCGCGATCCACTGGATGCGCGGCCTTCTTGCTGCTATGCCGCCGCAACGGATCTAAAGGAGCAACAGACATGCACACCACATTTACCGATCGCACGGTCATGGCCGAACTCATGGCAAAGATGCTGTGGGAAATCGGGGCGGTGCATTTCAATGCGGACAAGCACTACAAGTTCGCATCCGGCATGATGAGCCCGGTCTATATCGACTGCCGCAAGCTGCTCTCCTATCCGCGCGTTCGCTCCACCATCATGGATTTTGCCGTCGCCACGCTGCTGCGCGATGCCGGTTTCGAAAAGTTCGATTGCATCGCCGGTGGTGAAACGGCTGGTATCCCGTTCGCAGCCCTTCTGGCCGATCGCCTCGGCCTGCCGATGATTTATGTCCGCAAGCAGCCGAAGGGCCATGGCCGCAATGCGCAGATCGAAGGCAACATGCCGGAAGGCTCTCGCGTCCTCGTCATCGAGGACCTGACGACGGCCGGTGGTTCGATGTTCAAGTTCATCGACGCTATCCGCGCGGCCGGCGGTGTTGTCGATCACGGCATGGCGCTGTTCTATTACGGCATCTTCGATGAAGGCGCGTTGCGTTTTGCCGATGGCAAGGTGCAGTTCCACCACATCGCCACCTGGCGCAATGTTCTGGCCGTCGCGCGTGACCAGAAACTGTTTGATGAAAAGACGCTGTCGGAAGTCGAGGCATTTCTCGATGCGCCGCTGGCATGGTCTGCCCGCAACGGCGGCATCAGCGAGTTGCCGCGCTAAACGCGCATAATCAAAGCGAGCTTTTGCTCTGGTCAATTGTCAAAAGCTCGCTTATTCCTGTGCCAAACAGGTTATTCCTCGGGAGGGAAATCCATGATCTTGTGCTGCGGCGAAGCCCTTATCGACATGCTTCCGCGTGAATCGACGCTCGGCGAACCGGCGTTTGCGCCCTATGCCGGCGGTGCGGTGTTCAATACCGCGATCGCGCTTGGCCGTCTGGGTGTCGATACCGGCTTTTTCACCGGTCTCGCCGATGACATGATGGGCGACATCCTGCGTGACACGCTGCGCAGGAGCAATGTCGATTTCAGCTATTGCGCACTCGCATCGCGTCCCTCGACCATCGCCTTCGTGAAGCTCGTCGATGGCCACGCCACTTATGCCTTTTACGATGAAGGCACGGCTGGCCGCATGATTACCGAAGCCGATCTGCCGACGCTCGACGACGCATGCGAGGCCCTGCATTTCGGCGCCATCAGCCTGATCCCCGAACCCTGCGGCTCCACCTACGAGGCGCTGATGAAGCGCGAGGCAGCCACCCGCGTCATCTCGCTTGATCCCAACATCCGTCCGGGCTTCATCAAGGATAAGGCGGCGCATCTGGCCCGCATCAACCGCATGGCGGCAATGTCCGATATCGTCAAATTCTCCGATGAGGATCTGGCGTGGTTCGGCCTGGAAGGCGACGAGGACACGCTTGCCCGCCACTGGCTGCATCACGGCGCAAAGCTCGTCGTCGTCACGCGCGGTGCCGAAGGTGCGGTTGGTTACACGGCGGCTCACAAGGTCACGGTACCAAGCGAACGCGTGACCGTTGTCGATACGGTCGGCGCCGGCGACACGTTCGATGCCGGTATTCTCGCTTCGCTGAAGATGCAGAACCTGCTGACCAAAACGCAGGTGGCAAGCCTGACGGAAGACCAGATCGCGAGCGCGCTGGCACTGGGTGCCAAGGCTGCGGCCGTCACGGTATCGCGGGCAGGAGCCAATCCGCCGTTTGCTGAAGAGATCGGGCTGTAAGCCTCAAAAATTGAGACAATAAAAAAGGCTCCACCGATTTTTATCGGCGGAGCCTTTTTTACAATTCGATTTGCGAGCTTACTTCTTCAGCCCCGCCAGCGTCTTCACCAATCCTTGCGTAGAGCTATCATGGCTCGCAGCGCTTTCCTTGCCTTCCACCACCGGCAGCAGGCCGGTCGCCAGTTCCTTGCCAAGCTCGACGCCCCACTGGTCGAACGAGTTGATGCGGAACAGCACGCCTTCCACGAACACGCGGTGCTCGTAAAGCGCCACCAGACGGCCAAAGGCAAACGGCGTCAGCTTGTCATAGACGAAGGTGATCGACGGGCGGTTGCCGGTGAAGACGCGATGCGGCGCGATGAAATCGGCCTTGTTGTCGTCCATGCCCTTGTCGGTCAGCTGCTTCTTGGCTTCCTCAAATGTACGGCCCTTCATCAGCGCTTCCGACTGCGCCAGCACGTTGGCGATCAGGAGATCATGCTGATGGCGCAGTTCCGGCTCAAAGCTGTTGGCGGCGATCATGAACTCGGCCGGGATGATGCTCGTGCCCTGGTGGATCAACTGGTAGAACGCGTGCTGGCCATTGGTGCCGGGTTCACCCCAGACGACCGGGCCGGATTCTCCCTCGACCGGCGTGCCGTCGATGGTGACGCCCTTGCCGTTGGATTCCATGTCCAGCTGCTGCAGATAGGCCGGGAAACGCGACAGGCGCTGGTCATAGGGCAGGATGGCGCGGGTCGGGTAACCCAGCGCGTTGCGGTGGTAATAACCGATCAGGCCGAGCAGCATCGGCAGGTTCTTTTCCGTCGGCGCGGTGCGGAAATGCGTGTCCATCGCATGCGCGCCGTCGAGGAAGTGGCCAAAGTTTTCCGGGCCGATGGCGAGCATCAGCGGCAGGCCGATGGCCGACCAGATGGAATAACGGCCGCCAACCCAGTCCCAGAAACCGAAGACGCGGTCCTGATCGATGCCGAAGGCGGCGACCTTGTCGAGCGCGGTGGAAACTGCGCAGAAATGGTGCTGCACGGCAGCGTCACCCAGCGCATCGGCCACGAACTTGCGCGCCGTCTGGGCATTGGTCATCGTTTCGATGGTGGTGAATGTCTTGGAGGCGACGATGAACAGCGTCGTTTCCGGCTGCACGAGCTTCAGCGTATCGGCGATATGGGCGCCATCGATATTGGAGACGAAATGCGCGCGCGGGCCGTCATGGAAGGGCGCAAGCGCAAGCGTCGCCATGACCGGGCCGAGGTCGGAACCGCCGATGCCGATATTGACCACATCGGTGATTGCCTTGCCGGTGGCGCCCTTCAGCGAACCGGAACGGATGCCCTCGGCAAATTTTCCCATAGCGGCCAGCACGGCGTTGACGTCAGGCATGACATCCTTGCCATCCACCAGAACCGGATTGTTGGAGCGGTTGCGAAGTGCGGTGTGAAGAACGGCGCGGTCCTCGGTAAAATTGATGGCGACGCCGGAGAACATCTCTTCGCGCTTCTCGGCCACGCCACCGGCCTCCGCCAGCTCGACCAGCAGCGCCAGGACTTCCGCATTCACCGCCGTCTTGGAGAAATCCATGGTGAGATCATCGGCGGAAACGCTGAATGTCTCGAAACGCTGCGGATCGGCCGCGAAGGCTGCACGAATATCGGTGGCCTTGGTGGTGGCAGCGGTGGATTTCAGTTTTTCGACGATCGCCTGCATGGCTTGCTCCTGACGGTGCGCACGGGGAGTGCGGAATGGGAGGTACGGATAGGTCGAACGGGAACCTATTCGCTTTCCTTGGCAAATCAAGCCTTGTTGCGCCCGCCATGTGACCTAAGCGGGCGCGTTTTTTGAGATGGGTAAGGGTATCGATCAGCGGCCGACGGCGGTCTCGACCGTGTTGCCGACGGAGCGGCCGAGACGATCGACCTGATCGCCGTAATTGCGGCGCGTGGCCGGATCGAAGATCGAGATCGGTGCATTGACGGCAACACTTGCCGCTCCGCCCACCGTCTGCGCCGTGCCCAGCGCCACCGCGCCGATACGGTCGCCAAGCCCGACATCGCTGTCGGTCACGGTCTGGCCGGCGATCAGGCGGTTGCCGAGCAGTTTCACCACTTCCGGGCTTTCGGCGAACTTGCCGTGGTTGAGGCGATCGCCGCCCTTCAAGGCCGTCAGGTCGAGCACGACGATGCCCTGTTTTTCGAATTCGGAACGATAGGGCTCGACGGTCGGGTCCACCTGACCCAGGCGATCGATATTGCCGGAAATCCGGCGCGACAGGCCGAGCGCGCGGTCGTCACGCGAAACGAACAGGGTGAAATGCGGGCCCTTCGGTCCGATTTCGGCGATCTGGCGACCGAACACATCGACGTCCAGATCGGGCGAAGCAAGGATGACGTTCTGGATTTTCGGCGACACTCTGCCGTCACGGATCGCCATCTGTCGCAGCGCTTCCACCGTCACCCACGAACCCATCGAGTGCGCCATCACAACCACTTCCCCCACTTCCGGGTTGCGGGAGATGGTGCGCAACATGTCTTCCAGCGCATCGCGCGAATAGTTGGTGCTTTCCTTGTCGTAATTATAGGCAAAGATGCTGCCGCGCGATGGCCATGTGAACAGGATCGGCGCCACGTCTGCACCACTGTCATGCACGATCTGCGCATAACGATAGATGGCGTCTTCATAACGGTTGTTGAAGCCGTGAACGAAGACCATCACCCGTTTGCTTTTGGGCAGGTGATCGTGCAGCCAGCGATGCGCCTGCGGTTTTTCCATCGGGGTCACCGAAAGCGTGGCGAACTCCTTGTCCGGGTTGGCCGGCAGTTTTTTCGGCCACTGGACCTGGCCGACTTCACGGGCGCTATCGGGCGGAATGGAAACGGCAATCTCGGTGATGGCCGGCTCGGCACCGCGCTCGCCGGAATAAAGCACGCCGGGTGTTTCCGAGGGGCGGCGGGTGGTGGCGACCAGAACATCGACCTTGGACGTGCCGGAAACAGATGCGGCAGCCGTCGGGATCAGCACGCCTTCGGGTCGGCCGGCGCAGCTCGAAAGAATGCCGAGCACTGCCGCCACGGCGACGAGACGATGATAAGGGGTGATACGCACGCACGCTCCACGTTGCCAGCCAAGGGCTACAGCTAGTTCACCTTGGCGCGCAGGTCCATTGTTTTGGGCAAGCGCTGGTCGGACTTGGCTGAGCGGTGTCGCAGCGATGCAACGCGTTTTCCGCTGATCCCAAGTCCTTCCGCTGTCACTCCCGCAACATCCGCCTCAAAATCTTGCCGACATTGGATTTCGGCAGTTCCGAACGAAACTCGATGAAGCGCGGGCGTTTGTAGTTGGTCAGGTTGGCCACGCAATGTGCCTTCAGATCCTCTTCCGTCAGGTTCGGATCCTTCTTGACCACAAAGATCTTCACCGCCTCGCCGGAGTGTTCACAGGGCACGCCAACCGCCGCGCATTCCAGCACGCCCGGATGCATGGCCACCACTTCCTCGACCTCGTTCGGATAAACGTTGAAACCGGAAACAAGGATCATGTCCTTCTTGCGGTCGACGATCTTCACGTAACCCTTGCCATCCATGAAGCCCACGTCACCGGAGCGGAAATAGCCGTCCGGCGTCATCACCCTGGCCGTCTCCGCCGGCTGCTGCCAGTAACCGGCCATCACCTGCGGTCCACGGATGCAGATTTCACCGACTTCGCCGTTCGGCAAAACGGTATCGTCGTCATCGCGGATGGTGATGTCGGTGGAGGGGATCGGCAGGCCGATCGTGCCGGTGAATTCCGTCGTGTCCAGCCGATTGGCGGTGGCGACGGGGGAGGTTTCGGAAAGGCCGTAACCTTCGGTCACCGGGCAGCCGGTCATCTGGAACCATCGCTCGGCCACCGGCCGCTGCACGGCCATGCCGCCGCCGAACACCAGGATCAGCGAGGAAAGATCGAGTTTCTGGAAATCGGCATTGTTCATCAGCGCGTTGAACAGGGTGTTGAGACCCGGAAATACATGGGGCTGGCTTTTGCCGAGTTCGGCGACGAAGGCGGGGATGTCGCGCGGATTGGGGATGAGGATGTTGTGGCTGCCGGTCGCCACCCCCATCAGCGAATTCACCGTCAGCGCAAAGATGTGGTAGAGCGGCAGCGCGCAGACGAAGTTCAAAACCTCCGGCTTCTGCTTGTTGATGAAGGCCGTTTCCAGCCAGTAGCCCATCTGCTCCTGATTGGAGAGAAGGTTGCCATGGGTCAGCACCGCGCCCTTGGAAACGCCGGTCGTGCCGCCGGTATATTGCAGGAAGGCGATATCGCTCAGCGACACCTCGACCGGTTTCAGTGTCTGGGCAGCACCCTTAGACAGCACGGACTTGAAGCTCAGTGCAGATGGTATCGACCATTCCGGCACCAGCTTCTTGACCCGGCGCACGACGAGATTGACGATATGGCCCTTGAGGCCAAGCATGTCGCCCATCGTGGTGACGACGACATGGCGCAGCGGCGTCTTGCCCAGAACCTGCTGCACGGTATTGGCAAAATTTTCGAGAACGAAGATCGCGGTCGCGCCGGAATCCTTGATCTGGTGTTCCAGTTCGCGCGGCGTGTAGAGCGGGTTGACGTTGACCACGATCATCCCGGCGCGCAAAATGCCGTAAACCGTCACCGGGTTCTGCAGGATGTTTGGCATCATCACCGCAACGCGGTCGCCCTTTTTCAGGCCTTGCGCCTGCAGGAAGGCGGCGATCTTGCGGCTTTCGCGTTCCATCGCCTCATAGGTGAGGCCCTTGCCCATGCTGGAAAAGGCGGTGCGGCCGGCAAAACGCTGGCAGCTTTCCTCGAACAACTCGCCCAGTGAGCTGTGGTGGAGCGGCGGCAATTCTGCCGGAACGTTCGGCGGATAGGATGCCAGCCAGATCTTTTCGACAGGCGTGCGGGCCGGTGCGGCTGCAAGGTCAGTCATTCATTCTCCCTCCCTTTTATCGGCGTTCCCGTTTCCGGCCACCTTGCGGGAACCGAAAGCCATACTGCCTCACTGTGACAAGTGCAAAGGTCCTCCACCTTTTCACTTGGCCGGCAGTATCGCACGGACGCGGCCTCATCGGCCAATCACGAGAAGATTAGATAACCTTGACGTAAACGTCAATTATGCCCGGTGCCGTCCACATCCGAAAGAAACTCGGGATTTTTCCGGAACCATGCCGGAGATGGCGAGTTTGATTCCTGTAATTCTGAAGTGCAATCAACAAGAGGAGGTGCATCATGTTGCATCAGGAACCCCGCGCCGGTCAGGAACCCCGCGCCGGTCAGGACCCTTACATCAAGGATAGCCACTCCCTGATTGCCAGCGACAAGGTCGAAGGCACCAAGGTTTACGGCGCCGATAACAAGCGTATTGGCTCTATCGAACGCATTCTTCTTGAAAAACGCGGCGGCCGCGTTGCCTACGCTGTCGTCAGCTTCGGCGGTTTCCTCGGTATCGGCGATGACTATTACCCGCTGCCGTGGGAAAAGCTGCGCTACGACGAACAGCTCGACGGTTACCGCATCGACCTGACCAAGGACCAGATTACCGGCGCTCCGCGCTACAAGGATCTGGATGACGACAGCTGGTACGGCAGCAACGACCGCAAGGTCTATGATTATTACGGCGTCCCGCCATACTGGATGTAATGTTCAGGTAATCCTGATCCGTTGATCTGGATAGTAATCTTGATTGGAGGCTCCGCTTGCGGGGCCTCTTTTCGTTGTTTAAGGCTCCATAAGCAAAACTGAACTGATCTTCGGACAAGATTGGCAATGGTACCGGCATGAGCGGACAAACGACCATCATACGCGATTTCGAACGCGGCGATATCGACGGCGTGGCACGTCTGTTTCAGCTCACGTTTCGAGGTGCCTCCAAGGGCAAGGTTTCTCCGTCCGTTTCGCTGAATGCCTGCCTCGAGCAATCGTTTTTTCAGCATCCATGGGCCGACCCCGGCATTTCCTCGAAAGTGGTGGTGGGCGAGGGAGGACATGTGTCCGGCTTCATCGGCGTCTTGCCGGCACGGCTGGAAATCGATGGCCGATCCATTACCGCGGCTTTTGCCGGTTCGATGATGGTGGAAAATCCCAAGGCCGATCCATTGGCGGGCGCCCGGCTTCTGCGTGCCTTTCTGGCCGGCCCACAGGATATCTCGCTGACGGAAACAGCCAATTCCACCGCACTCGGCATGTGGCAGAAACTCGGCCATCCGCTCGATCCGGGCTATAGCTTCAACTGGATGAAGGTGCTGCGGCCGGTTTCGACGGGCATGCAGTTGATGGAGCGGTCCTTGCCCGTCGCCCGCGTCTTGCGCCCGCTCGGCCGTATCGCCGATCGTGCCGTCTCGGTTATCCGCCCTCCGTCCTTCACCGGTGGTGAGGCGCGCCGGCTGGAGTTCCGTGATGTCACGATGCAGGAGTTCGGCAACGCGCTGCTGTCCTTGAAGGATGCCTATGCCATGCGACCGGCATGGGATGACGGCACGCTCGGCTGGTTTCTCGATCAGGCCGAGCAGAAACGCAATCTGGGTTATCCCGAATGGCGTGTCGCCCATGGTCCCGATGGACGGCCGGTCGCAGCCTATGCCTATTTCGCAAAGATGGGTGGCATTGGCTGGGTGTTGCAGGCCGTGTCATTGCCAGCCCGAGCGGCTGATCTCGTCGATGACCTTTTCGCCCATGCGCATGCTTATGGCTGCGCATCGGTGCGCGGTGCGGCGCATCCGTGGCTCATTCCATCTCTGATGCAGAAACGCGCCATCTTCATGGGCCGCGCCTTCTACGTCGCCCACGCCCGAGACAAATCGCTGCTTGAGCCGATCAAGGCCGGTCAGGCGTTGATCAGCGGGCTGGCCGGCGAAAGCTGGATGCGCCTGATCGGCGACCGGTTCGACGACTGACCAAAGGAACGGCCCGACAATCCGCTGAATTGCCGGGCCGGTATGTCTTGGAAATGTTGTGCCTTGGCTTATCAGTCGATCAGCTTTTTCGGGTCGGCATGCAGATATTCGGCGACCTTGCGCTTCGACGCGATATTGCGCCACACGGCATCCACCTGATCCGGCGTCAGGCCGGCAACCTCGCCGGTTTCCTCACGCGAAACGCCGTTGTCGAGCGCATAAAGGCAAAGGTCCATGCGGTCATAGGGCAGCGAGAAGTAATACTCGTCCTGACCCTGCGGCAGCGACCATGTGTCGGTGGTCGGCGGGCGGCGGCGGATTTCTTCCGGCACGCCAAGCGCTTCCGCCAACTGGTAGACCTGCGTCTTGTAGAGATGCGCGATCGGCTTGAAATCGGCAGCGCCATCGCCGTTCTTGACGAAAAAGCCCTGATCGTATTCCAGCCGGTTCGGCGTGCCTGCCACCGCATAGTTCAGCCGGTCGGCATGGTAATATTCTATCTGCTTGCGGGTCCGCTGCTTCATGTTGGCAGCAGCGATCATGCCGAGATAGACGTCGAGCGGCATGCGGTGGCGGCTCTGTTCGCCGGCCGGATTGGCAACCACCAGCCAGGAAATATTGTAACCGCGGCCGGTCAGTGCATCTTCCAGCACCACCTTGCAGCCCCAGCCTTCGGAAAATTCCGGCACGACCTGACGGATGAAACCGTCGCGGCGCGTATAGCAGCCGGCAGCGGCCAGCGCCGAGCCGATATCTTCCAGAACGGTCTCGACACCGGTCGCGGCGGCCAGCGCCTGTCCGAGACGCAGGCTGTCCGGATCACTGTCATGTTCGGGCATGAAAATGCCGGTCACCTTTTGCGGGCCGAAGGCGCGGGCGCAAAGCGCTGCCGTGACGCTGGAATCGATGCCGCCGGAAATACCCAGCACCGCACCGCGCTTGCGCAGATCCTTCGCCACCGTGTCGCGCAGCCAAACGCAGATGCGCTCGATCTCGGCCTCGGTATCGAGCTTCAGGCTGTCTGCGGAAAATTTCTTTGTTCCTGTCATCAAGCTATCCTGCCCTTTTCGTTGTCGCTGGCCTCTGGCGCCTTTGCGGCATTGAGGCGAATTTTGCCCGTTGCCGTCTTCGGCAGGGCATCGTGAAATTCCACCATTTTGGGAACCATGAAATCTTCGAGATGTGTGGCGCAGTGGCGCTGGACCAGCCGCTCGCTCAGGCCGGCCGCCGGGTCTGCCGCCACATGCGCCTTGATCACCTGCCCGAAAACCGCATCGTCTACACCTTCGACCGCGGCTTCCAGCACGCCGGGCAGGGCGTAGAGCACACGCTCCACTTCCTGCGGGCTGACCTTTTCGCCACGTGTCTTGATGATGTCGTCGCGGCGGGCGACGAAATAGAGAAAACCGTCTTCGTCGGCGCGAAACAGATCGCCGGTATGCAGGCGCAAGCCGTTGGAGCCGGGACGCAGGGCAGTTGTGGTCGCAGCGTCATCGCGCCAGTAACCGCGCATCACATGCGGGCCTTCGACCACAAGTTCACCGGTTTCGCCCGCTGCGACGGACAGACCGTTTTCATCGATAATGGAAACACTTGTGCCCGGAATGGCATTGCCGACCGAGATCGGTCGCGACGTCACCTCGTCCGGTGGCAGATAGGTGGTGCGCAGGCATTCCGTCTGGCCGTACATCAGATAGAGCGCCGCATGCGGCAGGGATTTTTGCAGGCGCTCGGTGGTGGTCGGCGGCAGGCCGGCGGCGGCATTGGTCATGTATCGCAGAGTGGGAAGCGTTTGCGCGCTCAGGTCCGGCATACCGGCAAACAGTGCTGCCATGGCCGGCACCAGCGGAAAGCCGGTCACCGCCTCGCTCTGCAGGCGCGACAGGATCACGCGCGGAAAGGCAAAGCTTTTCTCCAGAACAAGCGTGCCGCCCACCATCGCCATCGTCACCATCTGGGTGATGCCGTAACCATGCGACAGCGGCAGCACGCTCAGCACGATATCATCCGCGGAGTTCCGGAGGTAACCGGTGATCGAGGTGCAGGCGGCAGTGACATTGGCATGTGTCAGCATCACGCCTTTCGGCAGCCCGGTGGAGCCGGATGTGTGGATCAGCAGCGCCAGATCGTCTTCGCGCAGGCCTTGCGGCGGCTGGAAAACCGCGTCAACGCCGATCAGATCCTCGTAAGACAACGTATCGTCGATGGGGAAAGCCGCTTGCGCAACGATGATGACGGGCCTGTTGCCGAAAAGGTCGCAGGCAGCCTCGACGATTGGCATAAGCCGCGCATGAGCGATGATCGCCGCCGGTTCGATACTGCGAAAAATCTCCGCAAGCTTTTCTGCCTTGATCGATGGATGCAGCGGGCAGGCGACGCCGCCGACTTTCCAAGTGGCGAAAAACGAAACGACCGCTTCGCTGCCATTGTCGAGAAGGAAGACGAAGCGATCACCGGGCTTGAACCCCGTCGCTGCCAGACGTGCAGCGATACGGGAGGAGAAGCGATCGGTTTCGTCATAGCTCAGGCGAATGTCACCGGCGACGACGGCGGTCTTGCCCGGTCGCTGGATCGCATTCTGCGCGATGAAGGTTTCGATCCGCACGCCCGTTCTCCCGGCAGCGATGCGCCAAATCAGGCCGCAGCCTTTTTCGATGTCAGATAGGCGGTGACGCGCGAGATGCTGTCGAGATTGTCCGGTACGATCTCTTCATCCGCAACAGAAATGCCGTAGGTGCTTTCAAGATAGGCGATCAGCTCGAGAACGCCGGTCGAATCCATTACACCGCTGTCGAGCAGGGACTGATCATCGGCAATTTCGGCATCGGCACGAAACAGAAAGTTTTCGGCAATGAAGCTGCGCACGTTGTTTGCGTAATCGGACATAGGGTTGATACCTCTCATCAATTGAGCAGGGCAATAACGTCCCAGGTTGTCCTGACGTCCGGGGCCCCCACAGCACTAGCAGACCATATGCATCAACATCCCTGAATCTTTCGCTAATCAAGTTGCGGGCATTTGCCAGCGTCTTGCCATGCGTGCATGGGAGATGCTTCAGGATTCGGCGGATTTCGAAGTATCCGGTTTTTTCTGCAAGTTTTGGAACCGTTCGCGATCCGCGAGGTTACACTCTTTCTATCCATAAATATGGCAAAGGGAGACAGTGAATCATGCCTATGCGATTTGACAGCATTGTATCGCCCGACGAACATCTGCTGACGGTTCAGGAAGCTTTGGAGCCACTTTATCTCAAACTGGAGGTGGAGGCCGAGGCAAAGCTTCTCAAGGCCGCATTGCGTGCCGGATGGTCGGCAGATGAGGCATCACAGGCCATTGATCAGTTGCGGCGTCACGAACTTTCGTCCGCAGCCGGAACGCAGCACTGATTGATATTTTTGCTGCCTATGGTTAATATATTTTACATTAATCAACTATTGATTGCGGGTCTGGCCGCCGTCACTACACTCTCCGACATGCCGCTTTAACTTCATCGACAGGCAAGCCTGCCTGCGGTAGCGGTGTTTGGGGAGATGTAATGGGAAAGTTGCTTTCATCGAGCCGCCGTTCAATGGTTTATCTCAATAGTTTTGCCATCCTCGCTGGAGCGTTTGTCGGGGGAGGCGCTTTTCTTGGAAGCGGGCGGCAGGCCTTTGCCTGTGGTGACACGCCCTATCTTGGTGAAATATGCACGTTTGCTTTCGGTTATTGCCCGAGGGGATTTGCCCCCGCCGATGGCAGCCTTGTATCGGTCCAGCAGAACTCGGCGCTTTTCGCACTGCTGGGCACGGTCTATGGCGGCAATGGCACTCAGACGTTCGCACTGCCTGACCTGAAGGGGCGCGCCGCGGTCAATGTCGGCACGGGGGCCGGCTTGAGCGAGGTTGTCCTGGGCATGAAGTCTGGCGTGCAGCAAATCACGCTGACGCAGCAGCAGATGCCGCAACACACGCATGGTGCGGCTTTTACCGGCACGGGTGGCGGCAACCAGACGATCAATGTCGATGCCGTGCCGAGCACGCTTGCGGCGCAGCCGCATTTCGTCGCAAAGCAGGCGACTGGCGTCGCGGCGATTGCCGCCGGATCATATCTTGGGCAGAGCGGAACCGGCACGGGATCGGCGACAATCTACGTCCCGCAGAATTCAACCGCTGCCGACGTCGCTCTGTCAGGTGTCACTGTCGGCTTGACCGGCGATCCTGGGCGGCCCGCGTTCAACTTCACGGTGCAGTCGGGTTTTACAGCCGGCACAGTTACCGTGTCGCCCGCCGGTGGTTCTCAGCCGGTCGTCACCCAGTCGCCAACGCTCGGCCTGACCCAGTGCATTGCCACGGTAGGCGTGTTTCCTCCGCGCCCCTGAGAAGGGTTATGGGTCTGCGGCTCACGGAATATCACGCAGGGGCATCATTACATCGATTGAGTGATGCTGTCGATCAATGCACGCATATGTGGCATATTCGTCATATCGCATAAAAATATGATTAACACTCTTCTTTTCCTGTTGAGTTGTCTCAAAATGCAATAATAAGTTGCATTAGGATGATTTGATATGATGGTGAGGAGTGGTGTTGATGCAGGCTGATCGCTGGCAGGTGCTTCTAGGCGCGATTTTGCATCAATTCACCAATGTCTTCATTCCCTTTGTCGTGGTCATTCTGGCTCTGCTGTCATCCACGCAGCCGGCGCAGGCTCTTTCTACTGCCTGCATCGCCGTCAATAACGATTGGGGAGTACTTCAGACCTTCGGCCCCGTTTCTGGCGGTGACGCGCCGATGGAGCGCGAGTACGATCAGGGCTTTGCTGCCAATGAACGGCTATCGTTTTTCGCCAAGACAACAAACAGCACTCCGGAAGAAAAAACTACAGGCAGTCCGGAGAACAACGGCTCCGCCCAACTTGGTTTTTATGATTATTTGGTTTTGGATATGGCTTATCGCCCCGGTGGGGGTGAAGAGTTGCTGATCAACAGCACGTTGCAACCTGATACAAGCTCAACGCTAGGCATCACGGCAAGCGGCTCTACCAATGTCGGCTCAATGGGCACGATCGAGGTTCGCGTCAATTGTTATGGTGATACGCCGACAGTGACGGCACTGTCTCCTGCCTCGGGCAGTGTTCTCGGCGGAAACAGCATCACCCTCACAGGCACCGATTTCACCGGTGTGAGCGTTGTGTCCTTCGGCGGCACCAACACCACCTTCACGGTTCTCGATGATTCGCATATCAGTGCGACCGTGCCTGCCGGTGCCGCAGCTGGTCCGGTCAATGTCAGGGTCACCAGCGCCGGCGGTACCAGTGCCGTGGCCGCCGCCAACCAGTATACCTATCTGCCGCTGCCGGTGGTCACGTCTATCAGCCCAAATACCGGTCCGACGGCAGGCGGCAATCCCGTCGTTATCGATGGTACCGACCTCACCGGCGCTACGGTCACCTTTGATGGTAGTCCTGCAACCATCTTGGCTGCGAGCGCCACACAGATCACCGTCACGGCCCCGCTCCGGGCAACCGCCGGAACCGTCGATATCATCGTAACGACGCCAACCGGATCGAGCGGACCTGTTGCCGCGGCCAAGTACACCTATGTCGGACAGCCTGCCATCACCTCGCTCGCACCCGACCGCGGCCCGGTCACGGCGGGCAACACCGTCATCATCACGGGAAGCAATTTCATTGGTGTCACGGCGGTGAGCTTTGGCGCTAGCTCGGTCTCGTTCGTGGAAAATTCGCCAACCCAGATCACCGCGACCGCGCCTGCCGGGGTGGCCGAAAGCACGGTCGGGGTGACGGTGACCGGAACCGGCGGGACAAGCAGCGGTGGCGGCAACCAGTACACCTTCGCCGGCACTCCCAGCGTGTCCGGAATATTGCCGGCAAGCGGTCCGCTGGGCGGCAGTTCGGGCATCCTCATATCCGGCAGCAATCTCGCCTTTGCTACCGTTTTCTTCGATGGCGTTCCGGTCAGCGTCACGGCCAATACCGCAAGCCAGGTCACGGTCACGGCCCCGGCCCATGCCGCTGGCGATGTCGCGGTTCTGGTCAGCACCGCAGGTGGGAGCACGGTTGCCGGGAGCTTTACCTATCGGACCCTGCCGCTCGTTTCGACCGTGTCTCCCAATTCCGGACCATTGGCCGGCGGCAACAGTGTCACCATAACCGGTTCCGGGCTCGAAAACCCCGTGTCTGTGACGTTCGGTGGCATAGCCGGTGCGGTGACGGCCAGCAGCGATACGTCGATCACCGTCAACGTGCCGTCCCAGACGTCGGCGGTTGTCGTGGATGTCGTGGTCACCACTTCGGGCGGCATCAGCACCACCGGCACTGGCGCCTATACCTATCTTGCCGTGCCGGTCGTCGGCTCGATCTCACCGACATCGGGGCCATTGGCAGGCGGGACGACCGTGACGATTACCGGCACCGGTTTTACCGCCGATTCAACGGTCGTATTCGGCTCGGTGGCCGGCAACAATATTGTCTTTGGAAATTCGACAACGCTTACGGCGCAATCGCCGGGCGGGGCTGCCGGACCAGTCGGTGTCAGCGTAACGACACCGGGCGGCACAAGTGGCGCCGCCAGCCAGTTCACCTATCTTGCTGCGCCGGTTGCCACTAATTCCGTAGCCACCGTGGCGGCAAACAGCAGCGCTTCGCCGATAACGCTCAATGTCACCGGCACCGGCATTACCGGTGTGGCGGTAACGACCGCTGCGACGCATGGCAACGCTATAGCGTCCGGCACCACAATCAGCTACACGCCCACCGCCGGATATTCCGGCACGGACAGTTTTTCCTACACAGCGACAAATGCCGGCGGCACATCGGCACCGGCAACCGTCACCATCACGGTCACGCCACCGGTGCTGAGCCTGTTGCCGGCAGCGGGAGTGCTTCCCGCAGGCCAGACCGGGATCACCTATAGTCAGACCTTCACGGCAGCGGGCGGTACTCCCAATTATACCTATACGGTCCCTCCCGGTACTTTGCCGGCCGGCCTTTCACTGTCTCCGTCAGGAGTGCTCGGCGGAGTGCCCACAACCATCGGCACGTCGTCGTTTTCCGTCACGGCAATGGATGTCTATGGCGCGACCGGCACCGCCATCTACAATCTGACCATTACCGAACAGCCGCCGATCGCCAATTCCTTCACGGCGGTGGTGCCGATCAATTCCAGCGGCAATACCATCACGCCAAATCTCGCCGGTGGTAGCGCAGCCTCTCTCGACGTTTCATCGCAACCGGCCAACGGTTCGACTTCCGTCAACGGTTTGACGCTGAGCTACACGCCAAACCCCGGCTTTAGCGGCAATGACAGTTTTGATTATACGGCAACCAATGGCGGCGGCACGTCTGCACCTGCCACGGTCACTGTCACCGTCGTCAATCCTACCCTTACGCTTGCGCCCGCCACGGGCGCCTTGCCGGCAGCAATTGTCGGAACGGCCTATTCCCAGACGATCACCACATCGGGAGGGACCGGGACATATGCATATACCGTCACGGCAGGGGCACTTCCCGCGGGACTCAGTCTCTCTGCTTCAGGCGTGATCGCAGGCACACCAACGGCGGTCGCCAGTGCATCCTTTACCATCACCTCCACGGATACGGCCCCGGCCTTCGGTCTTGCCAGTTACACACTGACGGTCGGGCCTGCACTGCCGGTCGCATCCGATGTGTCGTTCAGCATCGCTGCCAATGCCGCGGCAACGCCTGTCCCGCTCGCCCTGTCGGGTGGTCCGGCAACTGCCGTGATGGTTTCTGCACCCCCCTCACACGGTGCTGCCACGGCTTCGGGTACCGGCATTTCCTACGCGCCGACGGCCGGTTATTCCGGTGCCGACAGCTTCACCTATATCGCCAGAAATGCCTCCGGA
The DNA here is from genome assembly GCF_050455485.1 of Neorhizobium sp. BT27B. NCBI lineage: Bacteria > Pseudomonadati > Pseudomonadota > Alphaproteobacteria > Hyphomicrobiales > Rhizobiaceae > Neorhizobium > Neorhizobium sp. BT27B. Next base: position 377,338 of record NZ_JBCIYT010000006.1, read on the forward strand.
GACTCTGCTCCGGCAACCGTGACGGTCACGGTTGCCGCCCCGACCCTGACGTTTTCGCCCGTGGCCGGCGCGCTGCCGGACGGCATGGTGGGAGCGGCCTATAACGAGACCATCGTAGCTTCGGCCGGCACTTCGCCCTATTCCTATGGGCTCGGGGGCGGGGCTTTGCCAGTTGGCATCTCCCTTGATCCGTCCACCGGCGCACTCACGGGAGCGCCGACCACGGCCGGGTCCAGCAGCTTCACGATCACCGCAACAGATGCCTATGGTGCCACCGGAAGCAGCGCCTACACGATCAACGTTGCCGTGCAGCCTCCGATCGCCAATCCTGTCTCGGCGACGGTGGTGCGGGATGCGGTCAACACCCCGATCGCGCTGAGCATAACCGGCGGTCCGGCAAACTCGGTTAACGTCACCACGCCGCCATCGAACGGAACGACGTCCATTTCGGGCACCACGATAACGTACACGCCGACGGCCGGTTACGTCGGTGCCGACAGTCTTGCCTATACGGCCAGCAATGGGTCCGGCACGTCTACGCCAGCCACGGTCTCGATCACGATCACCAATCCCACGCTTGTGCTCGCGCCGGCGGCGGGACCGCTGCCGGATGGCACTGTCGACACTAGCTACAGCCAGATGCTGTCGGCATCGGGTGGAACCGCGCCTTACAGTTTTGCGGTCAGCGGTGGCAGCCTGCCGGCGGGTCTCGCGCTCGCGCCCGGCAGCGATCTGATTTCCGGCGTGCCCACGGCTACCGGCACCTACACCATTTCGATCACCGCGACCGATGCCGGCGGCGCAACGGGTGTCGTCGGCTACACGCTGCGTATTCTCCCTGCGGCACTAGTTCTGTCACCGCCGACCGGCAGCGGTCTGCCGCCGGCCACTATCGGAACTGCCTATTCCTACACCGGCATCAGCGCGAGTGGTGGTAGCGGGCCGGCAAGTTTTGCCGCAACGGGGCTGCCGCCGGGCCTCGCCATGGCCGCCAGCGGCGCCATCAACGGCACGCCCACGGCGGCTGGCAACTACTCGCTGAATGTCACCGCCACGGATACGGGCGGTGCGATTGCCACTGCCACCTATGAACTCACCGTCAATGCGGGTTCCGGCGCATTCGTCTTCTCTCCGCCAGGCGGCGCCTTGCCGCAAGCGATGGTGGGAGAAGCCTATAGTCAGGACATTTCCGCCACGGGCGGTGTCGCGCCGCTGATCTACAGCCTTGCCAGCGGCAGTCTGCCTCCCGGTCTCGTCCTCAATGTCTCCAATGGCGATCTCAATGGTCCGCTGACGGCCGATGCCGCGCCGGGCACCTACAGTTTCAGCATCGCAGTGCGCGACGCCGCCGGCGTGACCGGCTCCGCCAGTTTCACCCTGCAGGTTTCTGCGCGTGCCGTCACCGTTGCCAACAAGGAGGTCATCGTGCCGCCCGGTGGCACGCCGCCGAATGTCTATCTCAATGCCGGTGCGACCGGCGGGCCGTTCGTCGATGCGACGCTTGGCAGCGTTTCTCCACCTGCCGCCGGCACGGCAGAGATCATTCGCGGTGAACTGGCGCAGGCCGGGCCGGTTGCCCCAAGCGGTTTTTACCTGCGTTTCACGCCCAATCCCGGTTTCTCCGGAAGGGTTGTTGTCGGATACCAGTTGATCAGCGCCCTGGGTGCCTCCAATGTCGGCACTGTCGCCTATAGCCTCAATTTCAACCCCGCTGCCGTCGCCGAGGATATCGACGAACTCGTCCATGATTTCGTGCGCACCCGACAAAACCTCCTGTCATCGACCATCAGGGTGCCGGGGCTTCTGGAGCGGCGACGGATGGAAAACGCCCGCGATCCCGTCACCATCCGCATGTCGCCACAGGAAACCGGCATGCGTGCCGCGTTCTCGACCAGCCTGGCGCAGATGGAAGCGGCCCGTGATCGTGCCGACGGGCTGGATGCCGCCGGGCCGCGCCCGTTCAATATATGGATAGATGGGGCCATCCGCATTCACGGCGGTGGCGACAATGAAGACGATGAAGACGATCGCTGGGGCAGTTTTGCGCTTTTGTCGGTCGGCATGGATTACCTGCTCAGCGACCGTGCATTGATCGGCATCTCCGCGCATTTCGACAGGATGACCGATCCCGCCGATGAGGATGCGGAGCTGACAGGCAATGGCTGGTTCGCCGGTCCATACGTGTCGCTGGAAATCGCAAAGGGTGTGTTCTTCGATACCAGCCTGCTTTATGGCGGTTCATGGAATGATATCGATACGGCGTTCTTCGATGGCAAATTCGATACGACGCGCTGGATGTGGGATGGCTCCCTCAAGGGCGAGTGGTATCTCGACGAGGTCACGGTGGTCACGCCGAAATTGCGGGCCGTCTATCTGACCGAAACGGTCAAGGATTATGCCGTCAGCAACGATGCGGGTGACAAGCTGCTGCTCGAAGGGTTTTCCATGGAGCAGTTGCGCGCCAGCATCGGTGCGGAAATCGAGCGCCGGATCATGCTCAGCAACGGCATGGTGCTGACGCCGCGTCTGGGTGCCACGGTCGGCTTGGCAGGCCTTGATGGCGAAGGCACGTTTGCCACGGTCACCGCCGCTGCGTCGTTGCAGACTGAAACCGCCTGGATGTTCGATGTCGCACTTCTGTTCGATATCGAAGGCGAGGGGGATGTCAGCGTCGGCGCGCGGGCACGGATGTCCACGCGGTTCTGAACGGACAGTGGATTTCGTTGGTCGAGGCGGGCTGGCCGCCTCGAAAAACGCAATCAGACAATCATTGTCCCGGCAGGATGCGCATCGAAAACACGTAGATCGGCAGGCGACCGCCCAGCACATCGCTGTTGAGATAGATGCGGCCCGGCCGGTTCGGCGCAAGCGAGCGATCGAAATTCACCCGAAACAGTGCATCGGTCTTTTCCTGCGTGGCGCGGAAACGATGGCGCGAGCAACCGCCAAGGCTGCCGAAATCGCAACGCACGGCCACTTCGACCGAGCGGTCTGCAGCCGTCTGCAATGTCACGGCGACGGTCGATGTCTTGCCAGCCATTTCCCGCAGGATTTCCGGTGGCACTTCGATGGCGACCTCGCCATCCGGGCCGGGTGATTGTGAGGTGATGCGCACGGCCTGTCCACCTGAGGCGTTCACGGCTTCAACTGTCGCGCCGCCGGCCGGAACAACACCCTCCGTACCCTTTGGAATGAAAATCTCTGCCCATTCCTCGGAAAAGCCGCGGCCCGGCTCGAAGCCGGTCGGTGCCTGACTGTTGCCACCGCTGCCGTTGACCGGCGTGCTGGAAAGATCCGGCATGACGATAATGCCGTTCTGGGCGGCCCACCATACGCCCCATCCTGCGCCACCCAATACGATGAGTGGCAGAACCAGACCGGAAATCCAGCGCCGGCGCTTGCGCGGGCGTCCTTCTTTTCCAGCGGCGATATCCAGTCGCGCGGCGCGCGGCGTCTGCGGCTGTGCGGCCACCCGCGCCGGAGCCGCCTGTTTCTTGCTTTGCCACCAGCGGCGCGGGCGTGGCTGCTCGGTCTCGAGCTCCCGCCTTGGGCGCAGTTCCGCAGGTTGCTCGCGACCACCACGACGCGACACGCCGAGATCGCCAAGGCTTCCGGCATCGGATGGAACGGCGGCAGCATTGTCCCGTCGCGGACCTCCAACCAGAAGCGAAAGATCGTCCTGTGCATCCTGCGCAGTGGCGGAGCCGATGATCGGCGCATCATCGCGGTTTTCGGTCCGCTGCGGCGCATCGGCCGGCGGGCGGGCGGGCGGTGCCACGGTGTTGGCACTGGTGTTCGAATTCGGAGCCGGGCTGACCGGTTGAATGGCTGGCGTTTGGGCGCGTTCGATCGCCAGACGCTGGCGTTCTTCGAATTCGATTTCACGAATTTTGGCTTCCAGTCGCTGCCGCTGTGCATCCACGACATCAGGATTGGTCACGTCCTGCTTGCGCAGGCCTGCTTCCAGCGCCTGCCGGGCGGAATGGTAGATGCGCGCCCGGATATCTGCATTGTTTCGTTCGGATTGCGCGAGCGCGTTCCTGATGGCTTTTTCCAAACCGCTCACTGCCGGGCCCTGATATCGATACGTCCGCTCATATTAATCTTTCGGTAGACTTTTAGGGAATGAACTGCAAGTCGTGCATCCTGCAATGCGGTGAATAAGGCCCTGGGTGGGTGGCGAACGAACCACTGCCCTGCGGCAATTGCATGGCCGATTTGTGCGGTGATCCGGCCCTGTCTTGGGCTTTTGGCTGCGGCTGTGGATATCGCGTTGGCGGAAATGCACCGATCGATACAAATCCGTCTTGAAATCCTCTCTCTTTGCCTGTATCAGCCCCTTCACATCGCTGCCGGGTGCTTCCTGGCAAGCGAGGGCCGCTTTAGCTCAGTTGGTAGAGCACGTCATTCGTAATGACGGGGTCAGGTGTTCGAGTCACCTAAGCGGCACCATTTACCCTCCAATGAAAAACAGCTTTTGCACATGCTTTTTGATGTTCATGACAAATGTCATCGCATGCGCGTGCGATGTCTGGCGATAGGATCAAAGTTGAACGAGCGCTGGTTTGCCAACGCCGCATCGATGCCCCATATTCGCCTTCATCTCGCAACGAAGGCCGAGCGCCTGGAGACCCTATGACTGCCTCACATACTGCCGCCCCGGAGGCGACGTCGGAAACCCGCAAGTTCCTCGTCCTCCTGCTCGGGTGCATCGGCGTGGTCTACGGCGATATCGGCACCAGCCCTCTTTATGCCTTCCGCGAAGCGCTGCGACCTTTCGCCAAAAACGGCGCCGTGCACCATGCCGAAGTCATCGGCATGATCTCGCTGATGGTATGGACGCTGACCATCCTCGTCACGTTCAAATACGTGCTTTTCCTGCTGCGTGCCGATAACGACGGCGAAGGCGGCACGCTGTCGCTTCTGGCGCTGTTGATGAAAAAGACCGGCAGCTACACGCCGGTCCTGTTTTTCGCCGGTCTCATCGGTTCGGCGCTGTTCATCGGCGACGCCATGATCACCCCGGCACTGTCGGTCATGTCGGCGCTCGAAGGCCTGAAACTGGTGACGCCCGCTTTCGACGGTTATGTTCTGCCCATGGCTGCCGCCGTCATGGTCGGCGTTTTTGCGGTTCAGTCCAAGGGTACGGCTGCCGTCTCCAATTTTTTCGGGCCGATTACCGTCCTCTGGTTCCTCGTCATGGCCTGGGGCGGCATCATCCATATCGGCGATGACTGGACCATCCTTAAGGCGCTAAACCCGATCAACGCTTTGTGGTTCATCACCCATGCCGGCACGGTCGGTTTCATCATTCTCGGCGCCGTCTTCCTGACGGTCACCGGTGCCGAAGCGCTCTATGCCGACCTCGGCCACTTCGGCCGCAAGCCGATCCAGACCGCATGGTTCATCCTGGTTTTCCCGGCGCTGGCACTGAACTATCTGGGGCAGGGCGCGCTTGTGCTCACCGATCCGTCTGCCATCGCCAATCCGTTTTACCTGATGTACCCCGATTGGGCGCTGCTGCCGGTCGTCATCCTCGCCACAATGGCCACCATCATCGCCAGCCAGGCGGTCATCACCGGTGCGTTTTCGCTTGCCCGCCAGGCCGTCCATCTCGGTTTTCTGCCGCGTCTCGCCATCAAGTTCACGTCGGAAACGAATACCGGGCAGATCTATGTGCCGGCGGTCAATGGCATCCTGTTCATTGGCGTCATCATCCTGATCTTCTCGTTCGGCGATTCCGAATCGCTGGCCACCGCCTATGGCATCTCGGTCACGGGTGCCATGGTGGTGACGACACTGATGTCGTTCCAGTTCCTGCGCTCGGTGCGTGGATACAAGGCCATCACCGCAGCACTTCTGCTGTTGCCGCTCTTCATAATCGAAGCCGTCTTCCTTGCCGCCAACCTGCTGAAAATCCATGATGGTGGCTGGGTGCCGGTCGTGCTGGCGCTTGCCATCATGTTGATCATGTGGACCTGGACCAAGGGTTCGAAATACCTGAAGGAGAAAACGGCGCGAAACGACATCCCGCTCGAAACCTTCATCAAGTCGGTGGAAAGCTCGATCGATCGTGAATCCGATCACGCGCCGGTTACCGTGCCGGGCACCGCGGTTTTCCTCACCAGCGTACCGGATCGCACGCCGGGCGTGCTGCTGCACAACATCAAGCACAATCACGTCCTGCACGACCAGAACGTCATCCTCACAGTATGGACGCAGGACAAGCCCTATGTGCCTGATAGCGAGCGTGTGGAGATGCATCGCCTGTCGAAACGCTTCGTCCGCCTCGACATCACCTTCGGCTTCATGGATGAGCCCAATGTCACCAAGGCGCTGACGCTCTGCAAGAAAAAGGGTTTCAAGTTCGAGATCATGCAGACCTCGTTCTATCTCGGCCGCCGCAACCTTATCAGCACGCCGAATACCGGTTTGTCGGGCTGGCAGGAGCATCTTTATATCGGTCTTGCCGATTTCAGCATCGACCCGTCGGCCTATTTCAAGCTGCCGCCGAACCGCGTTGTCGAACTGGGAGAACAGGTGGCGATCTGACGCCACCTCATCCTGCCGGAATACCATTGGAACAAATCGGCCTTTCCGGGTGTTGCCTGCTCATCTGAAGCTCGTCCACCCGGGAGCCCTCGATGAGCACTTCCCCGTCCGCCCGAGATTCCGCCGCTTATCCCTATCAGGCGGTATTCATTCCCTTTCCCTTCGTCTGCTTCACGCTGACGCTGTTCACCGATCTCGCCTATTGGCAGACGGCCAATCTTATGTGGACGAATTTTTCCGCATGGCTGCTGTTTGCCGGCCTGATTTTCGGCGCGATCGGCCTGCTCGCCGGCTTGGCCGATCTGGTGCGGTCACGAACCCGGCCGCTGCGCCCCGGTTTTCTGGTCATTCTGCTGTATCTCGTCATCCTGGCGCTGGCGATCTTCAACAGCCTGCTGCATGCCGGCGATGGCTGGACGGCGATCGTGCCTTACGGCCTTGCCACTTCCGCCGTCACCTTCGTGCTGATGATTTTCACGGCAGCGCTGTCGTCCCGCAAATATGCCCGGCTGGCCTGGAGGATCTGACCCATGAACAAGCGTCTCGCTTATACCGTCGTCCTGTCCGCCTCGCTCGGTCTTGCCCTTTCCGCCTGCAGCGACAGCAATGACAATTTCGATACGGCCCAGCAGGTCGGCCCCGATCCCGTCCTGCCCGAGCCGATTTCGCTGCTGCTGCCGGATCTGAAGGTAGCCGAAGTGATCGGCTGGAAGGACAATGAAACCCCCGCCGTTGCCGACGGGCTGAAGGTCACGGCCTATGCCAAGGATCTCGTTAATCCGCGCACGGTGCACACCCTGCCGAATGGCGATGTGCTGGTGGTGCAGTCGCGCGGGCCGGAAGGCAAGCCGCTGTCGCGACCCAAGGACTATATCCGCGGTTTCATCATGTCGATGGCAAGCGGTGGCGGCGGTTCTCCGCCGCCCAGCAATCTCATCACCCTGCTGCGTGATACCAATCGCGATGGCACCGTCGATGAGCGCCACGATCTGCTGAAGGACCTGCATTCGCCCTTCGGGCTCGCCTGGATCGACAACACGCTGTATGTCGCCGCCGCCGATGCCATTGTCGCTTATCCTTACGAACTGGGGCAGACGGCGATTTCCGGTGACCCGCGCGTGCTGACGCCGCTGCCCGGCGGCCCGCTCAATCACCACTGGACCAAGGATCTGGCACTCAGCCCCGATGGCCGCATGCTGTATGTCTCGGTCGGTTCCAATTCCAACGCCGCCGAAAACGGGCTGGAAGCCGAAAAGGGCCGTGCCGCCATCTGGCAGGTGGATCGCCAGACGGGTGCCGCCCGCGTTTTCGCATCCGGTTTGCGCAATCCGAACGGCCTGACCTTCAATCCCGAGACGGGCGCGCTCTGGACCGTCGTCAACGAACGCGACGAACTCGGCCCCAATCTCGTGCCCGACTACATGACCTCCGTGAAGGAAGGTGCCTTTTACGGCTGGCCGTGGAGTTATTACGGCAATCATGTCGATGCCCGCGTCTATCCGCCACGGCCCGACATGGTCGAGCGCGCCATCAAACCGGACTATGCGTTGTCTAGCCACGTTGCCGCGCTCGGCCTGACATTCACGCAAGGGGCGGCCATGCCGGATGCCTATGCGGCGGGCGCCTTTGTCGGCCAGCGCGGCAGCTGGAACCGCCGCGCCTTCAACGGCTATAAGGTCGTCTACATACCGTTTGAAAACGGCATGCCGAACGGCAAGCCGCAGGATATCGTGACCGGTTTCCTGCAGAACGAACAGGCGCGTGGCCGCCCGGTCGGTCTCGGCATCGATGGAACCGGTGCGCTGCTGGTTGCGGACGATGCCGGCAACACGGTCTGGCGGGTCGCGGCCGCCGACGGCAAGGTGACACCGCAGCCGGTTGGCACCGATCAGGTTTCGCCTGTCCAGCAGACGGCGGCGCCAGCGCAAGCCAGCCCGCCGCCGGCATCGGGAACGGCCCCGTCGCCGACGGAAATCGCCCCCGCCACGCAGCCGTGAAAAGTATCGGTCCGGAAGTGGATAATTTTTATCCACATAAGTGATCCAATGGGCTATTGGGGGAGTGCGCAGGCATTCCCCCAACGCATGTTCGGTGTTATCTGCGAACCCAGCGGGTCTTCCTGGCCTGCAAAATGCAGATAAATGCAGGACCTGAACATGGCACATGTCCGACGCCCATCCGCGGATGAAACCGACCGTTTGCTGAACCCTTCGCGACGCCAATTGTTGACGGGGATAGCCACCGGTCTCTCGGCCCCGGCACTGCTCGGCACCGGGGTCCTGTCGATGACGGCATCTAAGGCGCGCGCGGCCGACGACAGTCTTCTGTTCAAGCATGTCTATGGCGACGTCACCCTGGAACAGCCGGCAAGCCGCGTTGTTTCGCTCGGTTTCACAACGCAGGATTCGCTGCTGGCGCTCGGCACGCCGCCGGTTGGCATTCGCGAATGGTTCGGCGCTCGCCCATACGCCGTCTGGCCCTGGGCGGAGAGCTATCTGGGCGATGCCAAGCCCACCGTCATCTCCGGCGAAGTCTCCATCGAGATCGTCGCCTCGCTGCAGCCGGACCTGATCATCGGTGTCGGCTCCGGCATCTCCAAGGCCGAATACGACGTGCTGTCGCAGGTGGCGCCGGTGCTGATGCAGCCCGTCGACAATCCGTCCTATGGCACCCGTTGGGATATCCAGACGGAAATGTTCGGCCGCGCGCTCGGCAAGGTCGAAAAGGCCAATGAGCTGATCGCCAGAAACAGGGCACTGTTTGCCGCCGTTCGTGAGCGTCATCTGGATTGGGCCGGCAAGACAGCCGTCTGCGCCTACAATTTCAGCGGCGAGACCGGTGCCTTCATCGGCTCCGACACACGCGCCACCTTCATGGCCGAGCTCGGCTTCAAGCCCACGGAAAAGCTGGTCGGCCTGAAGACTGCGCAGGGTTTTTACGCACCGCAATCGCCGGAGGATCTGTCGGCGCTTGATGCAGACCTGCTGGTCTGGATCTCGTCCTTCGATACCGTGCCGGATATTGTCGCTCTTCCCATGCGCAAGACCTTGAAGGCGCACAGGCAAGGTCGCGAAGTCTTGGCAGGCGCGCTGATTGCCGGCGCACTTTCCTTCGGCAGCGTGCTGTCCCTGCCTTTTGCGCTCGGTGAGCTGGAAGGGGATATCGCGCTGGCGCTCGACGGCGATCCGGCAACGACGGTGCCGTCCAGCGTCAAGGCGGGTCTGGCTCCGTGAGGGCTATGATCGTTGCAGTTCTGGCGCTTGTTTTCGCCGCGGCACTGACATTGACAGTCGGTGTTCGCGATGGCGGCTTTGCGCTGCTCTTTCAGGCACTGACCGCATTCGATCCCACCGATCCGGCCCATATCGCAATCCAGTCGATCCGCATGCCACGCCTGATCGCTGGCCTGATCGCCGGCGCCGCACTCGGCATGGCCGGCACGATCATGCAGGCCATCACCCGCAATCCGCTCGCCGATCCCGGCATTTTGGGTATCAATGCGGGTGCGGCCTTCGCCGTCGTCATCGGTTCGCTGATTGCAGGCCGCGCCGATAACGGCCTGATGGCGGCACTTGCCTTTCCCGGCGCTGCCGCCGCTGCCATTGCCGTCTTCGCATTGGGCGGCGGGTTGAAGGGAGACGCCGGCCCGGTGCGCCTGACGCTGGCCGGTGTCGCGCTCAGCGCCATGCTGCTCTCTTTTGTCTCGGCCATCATTCTTGCCCGCAACGAGGCGCTGGAAGTGTTTCGCTTCTGGGTCACCGGATCGCTGGCGCAGGCCGGCATGCGGCCGCTTGGTTATATGGCCATTGCCGCCGTGCTCGGCGCTGGCCTTGCCATCGCCATCGCGCCGCGCATCGAAGCCTTGTCGTTGGGGTCTGCGCTTGCCCGCGGGCTTGGCACCAATCCCGGCCGCATCCAGCTCGGCGCGCTTGTGGCGGTCACGGCGCTGACCGGCGCGGCCGTCGGCGTTGCCGGGCCGATCGCTTTCCTCGGGCTGCTCGTGCCGCGCCTTGCGCGCCGTGTCGGCGGCCATGTTCTGCGCCGCGAACTGATTGCTGCTGCCATTCTGGGTGCCACGATCCTGCTGTTTGCCGATACGATCGGCCGCATCCTCATCCCGCCGGCCGAAATCCGCGTCGGCACCATGACGGCGCTGATCGGTGCACCGATCTTCATCTGGATGGCGCGCCGTCTGCGCGCGGGGGCGGGCGCATGACCAGCGGCATGACAAGGGGTCTCAAGGGTGGTCTCATCCTGGCGGTCGCATTGCTGGTCGCCATCGTGCTGTCGCTGATGATCGGCCAGATCCGGCTGTCGGCGTTCGATCTCTGGAATGGCCTTCTGACCGGCAAGGGGCCGGGCGCGCTGACCCTGCGGGTGCTGCGGGGGCCGGGCATTGCCACCGCCATCGGTGCCGGTGCGGCGCTTGGCGCATCGGGGGCGATCTTCCAGATCCTGCTGCGCAATCCGCTGGCCGCGCCGGATATCATGGGTTTCACCTCGGGTGCCGGCCTTGCCGTTGTCTGTGGTGTTCTGGCCGGCACCACCCTGCCCATGCCGCTTCTGTCCGCCGCCGGTGGTCTGGCTGCGGCCTGCGCGGTTGCCATTATGGCAATCAAGCGTGATGGAACGCAGGTGCCGATCACCCTCATTCTCGTCGGTCTTGGCATCGGTTTTCTCACCACCGCGGCCCACAGTTTCATCGTCACTCGCCTGCCGCCCGAACAGGCGGCCGAAGCGCAGCGCTGGCTGACCGGATCGCTCGCCGCCCGCGACTGGGGCCATGCGGGCCAAGTGTTTGGCTGCGGCGCGGTGCTGGCCGTCATCCTTGCCATTCAGGTGCGCGCGCTCGGCCTTCTCGAACTCGGCGATGATCTCGCAACCGGTCTTGGCCTGAAAAGCAACCGGGCGCGTCTGAAACTCGCCGGTACCGGCGTGCTTCTGGCCGCAACCGGCGTGGCCGTCGCCGGCCCCATTCCCTTCATCGCGCTGATGGCCGGGCCGCTCGGCATGCGCATCACCGGCGCCACCCAGCCTGGCGGTCGCATCCTGTCGGCTGCCGTCACCGGCGCCATCATCACGGTTCTGGCGGATCTGGCGGCACGGTCCATCGTGCCGGGTCTGCAACTGCCCGCCGGCGTCATGACCGGCATTTTTGGGGCGCCTTATCTGCTGTGGCTTCTGTCGCGCGAAATGGACGCCGGAGATATCTGATGACACATTCGAACGACAACGCGCTGAAAGCGGAAAACCTCACGATCGGTTACGGTGAGAGAACCGTCATCGACAACCTGTCGCTGAATTTCCCGAGCGGCCGCATGACTGCCATTCTCGGCCCCAATGGTTGCGGAAAATCCACGCTGCTGCGCGCACTCGCCCGCCTGATCACACCGGCAAAGGGCAGCGTCAGGCTGGGTGGCGACGATATCTTTTCGATGGACACGCGCGCACTTGCCCGCCGCCTCGCAATCCTGCCGCAGGCCTCCAAGGCGCCGGAAGGCATCACTGTTGCCGATCTGGTCCGCCGTGGCCGAACACCCTGGCGCGGCCTGTTCTCGGCCTGGAGCGAAGCCGATGCGGCAGCCGTCGAGCGCGCGTTGAAGGAAGTCGGGCTGACGGACATGTCGGAGCGGCCGATCGACCAGCTGTCCGGCGGCCAGCGCCAGCGCGCCTGGATCGCGCTCGTTCTGGCGCAGGATACGCCCTGCCTGCTGCTGGATGAACCCACCACATGGCTCGATCTCACCCACCAGATCGAGGTCCTGTCACTGGTGCGCGAGCGTAATCGCAGTCAGGGTGTGACCGTTGTCACCGTGCTGCACGATCTCAATCTGGCAGCACGGTTTTACGATACGCTGGTTCTGCTCGGCCCGAACGGCATGGTCGCGGCCGGTTCGCCGCAGGATGTGTTGACGGAAGAAAATCTGACGACCGGTTTTGGCCTCTCGGCCATGGTCGTACCTGACCCGATCACCGGCACGCCGATGGTCGTGCCGCGCTAAGCGGTATTCAGCTCCAGTAGGAAACCGCGGTAAAATCGCGTTTGCCGAAACCGCGGGCCAGAAGGCAGGTGCGAGCGGCCTTGGCGGCATCGCAATGGCCGGCAAACCACACGTGGCAGGTGGAAGGCGTTTCGCAGCATTCCAGTGCTTCCACGAGGTTATCTACCGGCACGACACGGTCGTCGCTGGCAAGCTCGCAGAGATTTTCCTTCGAAACCTGCAGATAGGCTTTCACCTTGCCGGGCGCGACCGCCAGCATGCGGGAAATCGCCGGCATTGCCGTTTCATCGCCGAACAGCAGCAATTCCGAGGCTTCGGGGCATCCGCCGCCGCCCGGTCCCATTAGGCCGACCGTCTCGCCGACAGGGTTGCTTTCCGCCCAGTCCGAGGTCGGGCTGCCCTGATGGCGGAAAATATCAAATTCCAGCCAGTTATCCTCGGCTGCGATGGTCGTATAGACCGGCTTGTGCAGAGCGTCCTCGCCCTCCGGCCACACGGTGCGGCCGTTGGCGGCGGTGCGCGGCCAGATGGGCGCGCGGCCACGCGGGCCGATGAGAATGCGGAAATGCAGGCTGCCGGTCGCGAAACGAGCCGCGTCGGAACCTTCAAGGCGAACCCGCAGATAACCCGGCGAGCGGCGCGAAACCGACACCACTGTCATCAGCGACAGGCCCGGCGCCAACGCACCTTCGTCGACCTTGTCCCACTGGATCGACAGGCCGCTGCCCTCGAGCATCTCCGTCACGCTGTCCTGCAGCGTCCGCAAAAGCCGTTCTTCCGGTGAGGTCAGCTTGAAGGTGCCGCCTTCGCCTTCAAGGCAAAGGCTGGCTCTGGAATTCCACACGCAGAGCGATGTCGAAACGCCATCATCCTCGAGGGTCATGTCCCAGAGCGTGGCGCGTGCCTTCAGCGCTTCCAGTGCTGCCGCACCGTTTGTGACGATGCGGCCTTCGGTCTTGTATGTCGCTGCCATGGTCTCTGCCCGCAGTGTCCGTTGCAGGCTTCATGCACATTCATGACTGTAAATGTCAAGAATGCACCTGATCACATCGAACACAAGCGGATCAGAAAACGATCAACGCAGCATTTTGGGGCCACCCAAAATCTTGTCGTCGATCTCGCCGATCGCCTCGAGGTCACGGCCGACATAATCGATGGAGGTGAGGATATGCCGCAGCACGTTGATGCGTGCCCGCCGCTTGTCGTTGGAGAGAACGACGGTCCACGGGCTGTCGTCCTTGTGGGTCTTGTCCAGCATGACGTCGCGCTTGGCGGTATAGTCGTCCCATTTGGGCAGGCCGGCAATGTCCATCGGCGACAGTTTCCATGTCTTCAACGGATCATGGCGGCGATCGTGAAAGCGCTTCAGCTGCATCTCATGGCCGATATCCAGCCAGAACTTGAAGAAATGAATGCCGTCATCGACGATCATTTGCTCGATGTAAGGCACTGTTTTCATGAAGTCGCGATACTGCTCGATCGTGCAGAAGCCCATGACCGGCTCGACCACGGCGCGGTTATACCAGGAGCGGTCGAACAGGGTGATTTCGCCGGCACTCGGGAAATGCGTCACGTAACGTTGAAAATACCACTGTCCCGCCTCGCGTTCGGTCGGCTTGGCCAGCGCCACGATATGGGCGGAACGCGGGTTGAGATAGGAGTGCAGGTTGAAGATCGTACCACCCTTGCCGGCAGCGTCGCGTCCTTCGAACAGCGCCATCAGCCGCTTGCCGGTGGATTGCAGCGAATATTGCAGCTTGACCATCTCGACTTGCAGCGCATGCATCTGCTTGTCGTATTTTTCGCGGTTGAGCTTGTCCTCGTAAGGGAAGTCGCCGGAGGCGAGCGCCTTTTCCTCCACCCAGTCGGGCAGGTCGGGATCGTCGATGTTGAAGATCCGCTTCTTGCCCTTGATATCGAGTTCGACTGCGCGGCTCTGGTCAATGTCCATCTATGGCATCCTCCTGGCATATGGTCCGTAAAAACAAAGCTAGTGCAGTCGGCGGCGCAAAGCCAGTTGGCAAAGCACACAGGGCAATTCATCGTTCTGTTGCAAAGCTGTGCAAAAGCACTTGGCAGTCGTCGGTCGATGCATATCTGTCATGATAGCGCTATAAAACCGCGGGTTATCGTTTTGACTGTGGTGATTTGGAGCGCGCGTATGAGCGTGGTGGAAGCGGTGCAAAAAGACAGCAGGCAGACAGGCATGCGAATGGCTTCCCGGTTCCGGCGCGGCTGGCCGATTTTTGTAGTGGCGACGCTTCTGGCGATCATCGCCTGGTTTTCGCAGGCCGATGGCCTGATGGTCGCTGCCGGCTGGGCGTTGATCGTTCTGTCCATCTTCGCCATCCGCTTCGGGTCCTCGGCGGTCGCTAATGCACCGGCAAAAGAAGAGGTCGCCGAAGAAACGGATGCGCAGCCGCTTGCCGAAATCGTGACCGCCTACAACGCGCTCGATATCCCGATCCTCATTCTGTCCAGCGATGCAACGGTGCTTTTCCACAATCCGGCTGCCGAAAAGGCGCTGGGCGAGTTCGAGGTCGGATCGCATCTGTCGGCGCGCCTGCGTTCACCCGGCATTCTCGACATGGTGCGCGAAACGGTGGCGACCGGCGAGCCGAACCAGATGGAGCATTCCGAGCGGCTGCCATCCGAGCGGGTCTATATTCTGCGCATCGCACCGGTCATGGAAGAGGGGGCACCTGTCGGTGCCGCGCGTCTTTATGTTCTCTCCTTCCGTGACATTTCCGAACTGCGCCGCCTCGACCGCATGCGCTCCGACTTTGTCGCCAATGCCAGCCATGAGCTGCGAACGCCGCTCGCGTCCCTGCGCGGGTTTATCGAGACCATCCAGGGGCCGGCCAAGGGTGACGCCAAGGCGCAGGAAAAATTCCTCGGTATCATGCTCGATCAGGCAACGCGCATGAGCCGGCTTGTCGATGATCTGCTGTCACTGTCGCGGCTCGAGCTGAAATCCCATATCGCGCCGGATCAGCGTGTCGATCTGCTGCCGCTTGTCTGCCATGTGCGCGATGCGCTTCAGCCGCTGGCGACCGATCTCGGTGTCGATATCCGCATGCACATGCCGGAAGGCAAGGTCGAGGTGACCGGCGACCGGGACGAACTCGTGCAGGTCGTGGAAAATCTTATCGAGAACGCCTGCAAATACGGGCAGGAGGGTGAGATCGTCGATGTCTATCTCACCAAGCAGGAAGGTCAGCCGGTCGAATTCAGCGTTGTCGACCGCGGGCCGGGCATCCCGGCAGAGCATGTGCCGCGTCTCACCGAGCGTTTTTATCGCGTCAGTGTTGCCGATAGTCGGTCGAAAAAAGGCACCGGTTTGGGGCTCGCCATCGTCAAGCATATTCTCACGCGCCACCGTGCACGGCTGATCGTGAAGTCCGAAATCGGAAAGGGAACCACGTTTACCGTGCGTTTTTGACATAAAACCCGGATGTGAGATTCACACGGTAAAAATAACGAAATAAAATCAGGTAGATAAACTGTCACAATTGTTTCATCGAAGTGACATAAAAGCTGAGGCCAAGGGCAGCTAAGACGTGGCTGTCGAATGCCGGGAAGCGCGAAAATACCGGCTCCAAACGCTTTTACAAACCCATACCGGGAGAACATCGATGAACATGTTGAAACTTTCCGCAGCAGCCCTGGTGGCTTCTGTTGCCTTCGCTGGTGCAGCTGCTGCCCGCGATCAGGTTCAGATCGCCGGCTCCTCCACCGTTCTTCCTTACGCGAAGATCGTTGCCGAGACGTTTGCTGAAACCTTCCCGAACTTCAAGGCTCCGGTCGTTGAATCCGGCGGCACCGGCGGCGGTCTGAAGGCATTCTGCTCGGGCGTCGGTGAAGGCACGATCGACATTGCCAACGCTTCGCGCAAGATCAACAAGAGCGAAGCTGAAGCCTGCAAGGCTGCCGGCGTCAACGACGTTCAGGAGGTCCGCATCGGTTACGACGGCATCGTATTTGCCGCTGACTCGTCCAACGGCGACATGAAGATCGAGCCGAAGGACCTCTACAAGGCTCTGGCCGCTGAAGTCATCGTTGATGGCAAGCTGGTTGCCAACCCTTACAAGAACTGGTCGGACATCAACGCTACCCTGCCGAAGGGCCCGATCGCTGCCTACATCCCGGGTTCCAAGCACGGCACCCGCGAAGTCTTCGAAGAGAAGATCATGGCTGAAGGCTGCAAGGAAGCCGGCGCCACCGACGTCATCAAGGCTGCCATCACCGATGCCAAGCAGGCTGCCGCCAAGTGCGTAGCAGTTCGCAAGGACGGCGTTGCTGTCGACATCGACGGTGACTACACCGAGACGCTCGCTCGTATCGCTGCCAACAAGACCGGCCTCGGCGTCTTCGGTCTGGCCTTCTACGAAAACAACAAGGACAAGCTGAAGGTTGCGACCGTATCGGGCGTTTCTGCTTCGACCGACACGATCTCTTCCGGCAAGTATCCGGTTTCCCGCCCGCTGTACTTCTACGTGAAGAAGGCTCACCTGGGCGTTATCCCGGGCCTGAAGGAATACGTCGAGTTCTTCATCTCCGACGACATGGTTGGCCCGGACAGCCCGCTGGCTGAATACGGCCTGGTTGCTGCTCCGGACGATCAGCGCGAAGCAGTCCGCAAGGACTTCGCAGCCGGCAAGACCATGTAATCAATGACCCGGCGCCGCCCTTCAAAGGCGGCGCCGACTTTTTTCTTCTTCTTTTGGCCTTTCGGTCGCCCGGTCAGGGGCGGCCTGTAGCGGACCCGCAGTTGTGGCTGCGTTGAGTAACCGCGAATAAATCGGTTCCGATGATTGGGATTGTGCGGTAATGCGTGCCGCCGATGGCGGTAGGCCGGGGGATACTAATGAGCACACCATTGATTTTGTTGGCCTTGGCGATCATTGCCATTGCCTGTTATGTCGCCGGGACACGGCGCGCTCTGGCAATTGCCGGCGGCTTGTCCTCCAATCTGCATTCCCGTCAGGGTTATTACGGCAGTTTTGTCGCCATCTGTGCCACGGTGCCGGCGGCGATCGTTCTTGCCGTCTGGCTGATTGCCAGCCCTTTCTACATCAATTCGACGGTCATGAGCGGCTTCCCTGAAGAGGTGAAGACGCAGAGTGAAGCGCAGCAGGGCCTCAGCTTCGGCATGGTCGGCGGGCTTGCTCGCGGCATGGATGTGCTGACACTCGAGGAAATCGACGCTGTCAGCGCCAATCCGGCCGAACTTCGTAGCCTGCTCGGCACCAAGGGTGTCGCGCTTGCCGGTGATCCTGAGCCGTGGATGGTCGTGTCCGCCGGCGATCTCAACGCCATGCAGAAGATCAGCAGCCGCATCATGACGGCAGTCGTGCTGATCATCGCGCTTGCTGGTGCCGGTCTCTCCTATGTCCGCATCGCGCCGCGCTTTCGCGCCCGCAACCGGGTCGAAAAGGTCATTCTTTCCGCTCTGGTCCTCGCATCGTCGATCGCCATCGTCACCACGATCGGCATCGTCATGTCGATGCTGACCGAAGCCACGCACTTCTTCGGCCGCGTGTCGCCCTGGGAATTCTTCTTCGGCACCGTCTGGGATCCGCGCTTTGCTGCGGCCGGCGCAACCGCTTCGGAAGGCCAGTTCGGTCTTATCCCGCTTCTCGCCGGCACGCTTTATATCGGCTTCGTCGCCATGCTTGTCGCCGTCCCGGTCGGCCTGTTCTCCGCCATCTATATGTCGGAATACGCCTCTCCGAGAGTGCGCTCCATCGCCAAGCCGCTGCTCGAAGTCCTGGCCGGCATCCCGACCATCGTTTACGGCTTCTTCGCGCTCACCTCGGTCGGTCCGTTCCTGCGTGACATCTCGGCGCAGCTGAGCGGGCTTACCACCGGTGAATACGCCAACTTCATTCAGGCGCAGAGCGTTCTGACCGCCGGTTTCGTGATGGGCATCATGCTGATCCCTTACGTCTCCTCGCTGTCGGACGATATCATCACCGCGGTGCCGCGTGCCCTGCGTGACGGTTCGCTCGGTCTCGGCGCCACCAAGTCGGAAACCATCAAGAAGGTCGTCATGCCGGCAGCTCTGCCGGGTGTGGTCGGTGCTCTCCTGATGACCGCCTCGCGCGCCATCGGCGAAACCATGATTGTGGTGCTTGCCGCCGGTGTTGCCGCCCGCATGCAGCTCAATCCTTTCGAGCCGATGACCACCGTGACGGTCAAGATCGTCAGCCAGCTGACGGGCGACCTTGAATTCACCTCGCCGCAGACGCTGGTTGCCTTCGCACTTGGCATCACGCTGTTTGCGATCACGCTTTGCCTCAACATCTACGCGCTCTTCATTGTGCGCAAATACCGGGAGCAGTACGAATGACCGACGTGGTTTCTTCCCCCGCCGGCGTGCTTGCAAAGCCCGCCCGCCGCGATATCGGCATCAAGCGCCGCTACGCCGCCGAACGCCGCTTCCGCGCCTATGGCATCGCCGCCCTGTCCTTCGGGCTTCTGTTCCTGGCACTGCTTCTGTGGTCGGTCGTTTCCAAGGGTTACACCGCCTTCCAGCAGACGATGATCACCGTTCCGGTCGAATTCTCCGAACAGGTCATCGACAAGGATAACGAGCGCGCTACCGATCCGCAGAAGCTGATGACGGCAAACTATCCGATCATCGCCCGCAATGCGGTGGCCAAGGCACTCGGCGTTGCCGAAAGCAACACGGCCGATCTGCGTGCCGTCAACCAGATGATTTCGAACAGCGTCCGCAGCCAGCTGCGCGACATGGTCGTCGCCAACCCGCAAATCATCGGCACCACCCAGACGGTGTCGCTGCTTGCAGCCGGTGATATCGACAGCGCCTGGAAGGGCCAGATCAATCTCGACGTGTCGGAAGACAACCGCAAGGTTTCCGACAAGCAGGTTGGCTGGATGAACCAGCTGGCTGAAGCCGGCGCGCTCGCCAAGCACTTCAACGGCGGCATCTTCTTCAACGGCGCATCCAGCCGTCCGGAAGCAGCCGGCGTCGGCGTCGCCCTGATCGGCTCGTTCTACATGATGCTGATCGTGCTGGTCCTGTCGCTGCCGATCGGTGTTGCCGCCTCGATCTATCTTGAGGAATTCGCTCCGAAGAACAGGCTGACCGACCTGATCGAGGTGAACATCAACAACCTCGCGGCCGTTCCGTCGATCGTCTACGGTTTGCTCGGTCTGGCTGTGTTCGTCAACTTCATGGGCCTGCCGCGCTCGGCCTCGCTGGTCGGCGGTCTGGTTCTGACCCTGATGACGCTGCCGACCATCATCATCGCCACCCGCGCGGCATTGAAGGCGGTTCCGCCGTCGATCCGTGCGGCCGCACTCGGCCTCGGCGCTTCGAAGATGCAGACCATCTTCCACCACGTCCTGCCGCTTGCCATGCCGGGCATTCTGACCGGCACCATCATCGGCCTGGCGCACGCGCTTGGCGAAACCGCGCCGCTTCTTCTGATCGGCATGGTCGCCTTCGTCGCCAACTATCCGACCACTCCCATGGATCCGTCCACGGCCCTGCCGGTGCAGATCTACATGTGGGCCAACGAGGCGGAACGCGCCTTCGTCGAAAGAACCTCGGGAGCAATCATTATCCTGCTCCTGTTCCTCATTGTCATGAACGTCGGTGCGATCCTGTTGCGCCGCCGCTTCGAACGGCGCTGGTAGAAGGAGCTCTGTTATGAACATGATGTCTGAAGCAGCAGTGGAAAAGGCGCTAGACAAGAAGATGACTGACATGTCCTACAAGATGATCGGCAACGACGTATCCGTCTATTACGGCGAGAAACGCGCCCTGTTCGACGTCAACCTCAACGTTCGCGAAAACACCGTCACGGCGCTTATCGGCCCGTCCGGTTGCGGCAAGTCGACCTTCCTGCGCACGCTGAACCGCATGAACGACACGATCGAGGGTTGCCGCGTCACCGGCAAGATCACGCTCGACAACGACGATATCTACGACAAGGAAATCGACGTCGTGGAACTGCGTGCCCGCGTCGGCATGGTGTTCCAGAAGCCGAACCCGTTCCCGAAGTCGATTTATGAAAACATCGCCTACGGTCCGCGCATCCATGGTCTTGCCCGCAACAAGGCGGACATGGACCAGATCGTTGAAGCCAGCCTTCAGCGCGCGGGTCTCTGGACCGAAGTCAAGGATCGTCTGCATGAAGGCGGCACCGGCTTGTCCGGTGGTCAGCAGCAGCGTCTGTGCATCGCCCGCGCCGTCGCCGTTTCGCCGGAAGTCATCCTGATGGATGAACCCTGTTCGGCGCTCGATCCGATCGCAACCGCCAAGGTCGAGGAACTGATCCACGAACTGCGCGCCAATTACACGATCGTCATCGTCACGCACTCGATGCAGCAGGCGGCCCGCGTGTCGCAGCGCACCGCCATGTTCCACCTTGGCCAGCTGGTCGAGGAAAACGACACCGACAAGATGTTCACCAATCCCGATGACCAGCGCACGCAGGATTACATCATGGGCCGCTTCGGCTGATCCGGGTCTTTGACCCGAATTGCCTGAACCGCAGACATCAAGGATCAGAAAAATGGTTTCGACCCATATTCTTTCGGCCTACGACGAAGAGCTGAAATATTTGAACCGCCGCATTTCCGAAATGGGCGGCCTGGCTGAGCAGATGTGCGGCGATGCCGTGCGCGCGCTCGTCAATTCCGACACGGCGCTGGCCCAGAAGATCATTTCCGACGACGTCATCCTCGATCACGCCGAGCGCGAGATCCAGGACAAGGCGATCGTCACCATTGCCAAGCGTCAGCCGATGGCGGCCGACCTTCGCGAAATCATCGGCACGCTGCGCATCGCAGCAGACCTTGAGCGCGTCGGCGATCTTGGCAAGAACACTGCCAAGCGCGTCATCGCCGTGCAGGGCACCGGCGTTCCGCGCAAGCTGGCCCGTGGCCTGGAGCATCTCTCGGATCTCGCCCTCGTGCAGCTCAAGGACGTTCTCGACGTGTTTGCCAGCCGCTCGGCTGAAAAGGCGGAAATCATCCGTGCCCGCGACGAGGAAATCGACGCGATGTACACGTCGCTGTTCCGCGAACTCCTGACCTACATGATGGAAGATCCGCGCAACATCACCACCTGCACGCATCTCCTGTTCTGCGCCAAGAACATCGAGCGCATCGGCGACCACGCCACCAACATCGCCGAGACCATCTATTACATCAAGACCGGTGCCCAGCTTGAAGGCGAACGCCCGAAGGACGATACGGCAAACACGGTTGGTGCACTCGTCGAGTGACGGGTGAAACGGAGCAGATAAGACATGCTACCCAAGATCGCGGTCGTTGAAGACGAAGAAGCACTGAGCGTGCTTCTTCGCTACAATCTCGAAGCCGAAGGATATGAGGTCGAAACCGTTTTGCGCGGTGACGAGGCCGAAATCCGACTTCAGGAACGCGTTCCTGACCTTCTCATCCTCGACTGGATGCTGCCGGGCGTTTCCGGCATCGAACTGTGCCGGCGCCTGCGCATGCGGCCGGAGACCGAACGTCTGCCGATCATCATGCTGACGGCACGCGGCGAGGAAAGCGAACGTGTTCGCGGTCTGGCGACGGGCGCAGACGATTATGTCGTAAAACCGTTTTCCACGCCGGAACTGATGGCCCGCGTCAAGGCTATGCTGCGCCGAGCCAAGCCGGAAGTTCTCTCCAGCGTGCTGAAATGCGGTGATATCGAGCTTGATCGCGAGACACACCGTGTTCACCGCAAGAGCCGCGAAGTGCGCCTCGGCCCGACCGAGTTCCGCCTTCTGGAATTCCTTATGGTCTCGCCGGGCCGCGTGTTTTCGCGCTCGCAGCTGCTGGATGGCGTCTGGGGCCATGACATCTATGTGGATGAGCGTACCGTCGACGTGCATGTCGGACGCCTGCGCAAGGCCCTGAACTTTTCCAACATGCAGGATGTCATCCGCACCGTTCGCGGCGCGGGTTATTCGATGGAAGCCTGATCGGTTTCACCTGCTCACAATGAAAATGGCCCGGATGTGTCTCGCATCCGGGCCATTTTTTTATTCTGCTGGTGCCTGCGCCTCGCGCCATTCCGGCAGCGGAAAGATCCGGTCATATGCCATGTTGAAGAGGAAGGCGTAGACCAGGTAGAAGGTCGCGAACGAGATATCCATCACCAGCGCCTGCCAGAGCGTCACGCCCAGATACCAGGCGATGAACGGCAGGAGTGCGACCAGCAGGCCAAACTCGAACAGCACGGTATGGGCCACGCGCAGAGGCATGGTTTTCAGAGTGCTGCCGCGAAACTTCTGCATCAGGTGGTCGAAGCCGAGATTGTAGATGTAGTTCCAGGCCGTCGCGACAGTTGCCGAGACGATGCCGACGACACCGACATGTTCCACCGGAAGATGGAAAACGAAGGACGCGAGCGGAGTGAAAAGCGCAAGCCCGATGATTTCAAAGCTGAGTGCGTGGCGAATACGGTCGCGCGTCGTGCGCATGGTCAACCCCTTGGGTTTTGGCCGGGTCGTCCCGGTGTGTCAGCCCAGTTCGGGGGAGGTCGTCCTCGCGACCCGTAAATAGGTTTTCGGGAGACGATAGGCAAGCCGCCAGATGGCAAAGCTGCTATGCATATAGGCAATTGCCGGATCCGTAGGCGCAAAAAAGCGGGCCAGAAGCCCGCTTTCGATCTCGTCCTCGTGTGGTCTTGCCGGCTTTTACGAAGCGCGGGCAACAGCCTTGTTGCGGCGCTCGTTGACCGGCTGGTAGGCCATGCGGCCGTGGTACTTGCAGTAAGGCGAGTTGTCCGGGGATTCTGCGCCGCAGAAGTGGAAATCGTCCTTCAGCGGATCGCCCATCGGCCACTTGCAGGTGCGCTCTGTCAGTTCCGTCAGCGCCAGCTTACGGTTGATCGGAACGACGATGTTGCCGGCAGGCTTGTAGACGGCGACTTCCTGCGTCGCGTCCATTTCCATCTCTTCGCGCACTGCGTTGGCGCCGGCCGGGCGCTGAACGGTGCGGGTCTGCGGGCGTGCTGCAAAATTGCTCTGCGGGCGCGGTGCGGAAGCCGCGACGCGCTTTGCCGGACGCGCTGCAGCGCTGGTGCTGCCGCCGGCTTTCGCTCGGCCCGGCAGGTTCAGGCGGTGGACTTTGCCAATCACCGCGTTACGGCTTACGCCTCCAAGTTGAGCGGCAATCTGGCTGGCGCTCAAACCTTCGGCCCATAATTTCGTCAGGCGCTCGACGCGCTCGTCAGTCCAGTTCATGCTATCTCTCCGCCGTGAGTGCCGAACGTGGCTTGAATCGGTCACCGCTCCGGCAAATAAATTTGCCGGAAGACACTACATCTATACTTTTGGTGACTAAGTCCGCCGCATGCAGCCTAGTAATTGACGATTAACCTAGTGTGGGGCTGACTCCGTGGCAAGAGTCGGGCGAATCACCGCGAATCGATTTCCGTGTTTTCCCCAACTTGCTGTCCGGGAGAGTCATAATTGTCACAGCTTCCGGGCGAGTAACGGTCGCGCGCAATAAAGCTGTTTTCAGGGCATTGGAAGCTGTTTTGTTGACAGCACACAGCGAAATGCCGATAGTGCCGACGCCGCCTGTCAAGGCGGCATTTTCAATTTTGGCGACACCCGTCGCCACCTGATTTCGATCAGTTTAAAGGAGTGAATGTCGCCATGTCTGAAACCGCGCTTTTCGACACGTTTGCCCGGGCTCCGCTGCGTTTTGAACGCGGCGAAGGCGTTTGGCTTGTGACGGAACGCGGCGAGCGATATCTCGATTTTGGCGCCGGCGTTGCGGTCACCTCCTGCGGTCACGCAAATCCGCATCTGGTCGAGGCGCTGAAGGCTCAGGCGGAAAAGGTCTGGCACCTGTCCAACCTCTATGAAATTCCGGAGCAGGAGCGTCTCGCCCGCCGGTTGACAGAAGCGACTTTCGCGGACAAGGCATTCTTCACCAACTCAGGCGCGGAAGCGCTGGAATGCGCCATCAAGACGGCGCGCCGTTACCACTATTCCAAGGGCCATCCTGAGAAATTCCATATCATCACCTTCGAAGGTGCCTTCCACGGCCGCACGATCGCGACGATCGCTGCCGGTGGTCAGGAAAAATACATGGAAGGTTTTGGTCCCAAGGCTCAAGGGTTCGATCAGGTGCCGTTCGGCGATCTCGACGCGCTCAATGCCGCCATCAATGAAAATACCGGCGCTCTGCTGATCGAGCCGATCCAGGGTGAGGGCGGCGTGCGCCCGGTCACCAAGGAATTCATGCGCGAGCTGCGCCGGATCTGCGACGAAAAGGGCCTGCTGCTGATCCTCGACGAGGTTCAGACCGGCGTCGGCCGTACCGGCAAGCTGTTTGCCCATGAATGGGCGGGCATCACCCCCGACATCATGGCGATCGCAAAGGGCATTGGCGGCGGCTTTCCGTTCGGCGCCTGCCTTGCAACGGCAGAGGCCGCATCCGGCATGAAGCCCGGCATCCACGGCACCACCTATGGCGGCAATCCGCTGGCCATGGCCTGCGGTAATGCCGTGCTCGACATCGTGCTGGCCGAGGGTTTCCTTGAAAACGTCCGCGATGTCGCGCTCGTCTTCCGTCAGGGTCTTGCGGCTTTGAAGGATCGCTTCCCGGAAGTGATCGAGGATATTCGCGGCGAAGGGCTTCTGCTCGGCATCAAGGCCAAGGTTCCTGTCGGCGATCTCGTCGTCGGCATGCGCAACGAACACATGCTGGCTGTGCCGGCTGGCGACAACGTCGTCCGTCTGTTGCCGCCGCTTGTCGTCACCGCGGAGGAAGCCCGCGAAGGCCTGGCCCGCATCGAACGGGCCGCGGAAGCACTTACCGCTGAACAGTTGAAAAAATCCGCCTGAGGGGCAGGGAAGAGGGCGCCATTGAAGGTTCCCTCTTTATAGGGAATTTAAAATGGCATCTCCCAAGCATTTTCTCGACCTTTCCGAAGTTTCGGCAAAGGATCTGCGCTCCATTCTCGACGACGCCAAGGTCCGCAAGCAGGCCACCAAGGCCGGCACCGCGGACAAGCCGCTGGCCGGCAAGATGCTGGCGATGATTTTCGAAAAGCCGTCGACCCGCACCCGCGTTTCCTTCGATGTCGGCATGCGCCAGCTCGGCGGCGAGACACTGTTCCTGTCGGGCACGGAAATGCAGCTCGGCCGCGCCGAAACCATCGGCGATACGGCAAAGGTTCTGTCGCGTTACGTCGATGCGATCATGATCCGCACCACCGATCACAGGCGCCTCATCGAGCTTGCCGAACACGCCACCGTGCCGGTCATCAACGCGCTGACCGACGACACCCATCCCTGCCAGATCATGGCCGACCTGATGACCTTCGAGGAACATCGCGGCTCCGTCGAGGGCAAGACCTTTGCCTGGACGGGTGACGGCAACAACGTGCTGCATTCCTTCGTCGAAGGTGCTGCCCGTTTCGGTTACACGATGAACATGGCCGTGCCCATGGGCTCCGAGCCGCACGACAAGTTCATGAACTGGGCGCGCAACAATGGCGGCGAGGTGAAACTCTACCACGATGCCGAGCAGGCGGTTGCCGGCGTCGACATGGTCGTCACCGATACCTGGGTTTCCATGAACCAGGAGCACAAGGCGCGCGGCCACAACATCTTCCAGCCCTATCAGGTCAATGACGCGCTGATGAAGCGCGCCAAGGACGATGCGCTGTTCATGCATTGCCTGCCGGCCCACCGCGGTGAGGAAGTCACCGATGCCGTTATCGACGGTCCGCAGTCGGTCGTTTTCGACGAGGCGGAAAACCGCTTGCACGCGCAGAAATCGATCCTTGCATGGTGCTTTGGCGCCGTCTGAGGCGTCTCTTTCAAGGCGGGAAGCCATGGCTTGATTTTCGCCATGGCCGACACCACTTCTTGGACTTCAAACGGGCCGGGCGGCATGATCGCACCGGCCTTTCAACATATATCGGCGTCGTCTTTTGACCCAGTCAGCGGTTCCGCTCGGCGGGTGCATATGTCAGATTGATCCTAAAGATCGGCGCAGAAGGAGCGGAAAATGGCAGAAGCAACCGTTGAACTGAACGATCTCAGTCTTGCCGGCGATGATCATGTCGTGCCCTTCCAGGTCGAAGGTCTGGATGTGCGCGGCCGTGCCGTCCAGCTGGGGCCGCTGTTGAAGACCATTCTCGGTCGTCACGATTATCCGACACCGGTTGCCCGCCTGCTGGCCGAAGCCATCGTGCTCACCGCGCTGATCGGCACGTCGCTGAAGTTCGACGGCAAGTTCACCGTGCAGACCAAGGGTGATGGCCCGGTCGATCTTCTGGTCGCCGATTTTTCGACGCCAGATTCCTTGCGCGCCTATGCCCGTTATGACGAGGAAGCGCTTGCCGCGGCCGTCGAGGCGGGGCGTACTGCGCCGCAGGAACTGCTGGGCGAGGGCATTCTGGCCTTCACCATCGATCAGGGTCACGGCATGCAGCCCTATCAGGGCATCGTGCCGCTCGATGGCTCGACGCTCGAAGAGATCGCCAGCGTCTATTTCCGCCAGTCGGAACAGATCCCGACGCGGGTGCGCCTTGGCGTTGCCGAACTGTTCGACC
Organism: Neorhizobium sp. BT27B; assembly: GCF_050455485.1. Taxonomy (NCBI): domain Bacteria; kingdom Pseudomonadati; phylum Pseudomonadota; class Alphaproteobacteria; order Hyphomicrobiales; family Rhizobiaceae; genus Neorhizobium; species Neorhizobium sp. BT27B. The sequence goes on from NZ_JBCIYT010000006.1 coordinate 404,458, forward strand.
GTGACGAGGACGGCAAGCCGCGCCACAACTGGCGTGCCGGTGGCATTGTCGTGCAGTTCCTGCCGCAGGCGCCCGAGCGCATGCGCCAGCCCGACCTGCATGGTGGCGATGGAGACGAGCGCGAAGAGGAGCATTCCTCCGACGATGCATGGGCGGAAGCCCGCATGCTGGTGGAGACGGTGCACACCGATGAACTGACCGATCCGCAGGTCGGCATCGAACGGCTACTCTATCGCCTGTTCCATGAGCGTGGCGTGCGCATCTACGAACAGCAGGCCGTATTCGATCGCTGCAGCTGCTCGCGCGACAAGATCAAGGGTGTGCTGTCGGGCTTTTCCGCGGAAGAGATCTCGGCGAGCCAGGAAAACGGCGAGATCGCCGTCACCTGCGAGTTCTGCTCGACCACCTATCGATACGACGTGGCCGAGTTCGCCTCCGCCTGATCGGTTCTGGCATCAAAACGCAAAAGGCCGGCAGCGATGCCGGCCTTTTGCGCATGTGCTGGAAAAACGCGTCAGTTCAGAATGCGCAACTGCCCCGGCGAATCCAGCGAAAACGCCGGGATGTCGACGATCATCGTTTCGCCGTCGTCAGTTTCCATCTGGTAATGGCCGAACATCATGCCGGACGGCGTGTCCAGCGGGCAGCCGGATGAATATTCATAACTGTCGCCGGGCTGCAGGTGTGGCTGTTCGCCAACCACGCCAAGTCCTTCGACTTCATCGACCAGTCCGTTTTCGTCGGTAATGTGCCAATAGCGCTGAACCAGTCGCACCGGCTTGGAAGAATGGTTCGAAATAACGATACGATATCCCCAGACATAGCGGCTCTCATCCGGATCGGATTGCTCCTCCAGATAATAGGGTTCCACTTCGACTTCGATATCTTTCGTTCGTGCACTATACATGCCCGATACACCTCACACTGATGCTATCGGTATTATATAGAGTGTGTCTCACGTCAAGAAATCCCGGCAGCAAAGGGCTTTTGCGACCGGGATTCTGCATATTAGGGATAACTACCATGGTAAATGGCAGTCTATCCCTTAAAATATGATATTTACGCGGAAATTCCCGCCAGGGCCTGCGCGAAATCTTCGAGCAGGTCGTTGGCATCCTCGATGCCGGCCGAGAACCGTACCGTGCCCGGCGAAATGCCGAGTTCGGCGCGCGCCTCGTCCGTCAGGTTCTTGTGCGTCGTCGTTGCCGGGTGGGTGATGATCGAGCGGGTATCGCCGAGATTGTTGGAAATCGTCACCACGTCCAGCGCGTTCTGCAGCTTGAAGGCCGCTTCCTTGCCGCCCTTCAGCTCGAAGCACACCAGCGTCGAGCCGCCGGTCATCTGCTTGGCGATGATATCGGCCTGCGGATGGTCCTTGCGGCCCGGATAGATGACCTTGGCGACCTTGTCGCTGTCCGCCAGAAAATCGGCGATACGGCCGGCATTTTCCGTCTGCGCCTTGACGCGGATCGGCAGTGTCTCGAGACCCTTGATCAGCGTCCAGGCGGTGAACGGCGACATGGCCGGACCGGTGTGACGATAATAATCCTGCAGATGCTCGGTCACCCATTCGCGGTCAGACAGGATGACGCCGGCAAGGCTGCGGCCCTGACCGTCGATATGCTTGGTGGCGGAATAGACGACCACATGCGCGCCGAGTTCCAGCGGCTTCTGGAAAAGCGGCGTCGCGAACACGTTGTCGACGACGACGCGGGCATTGACCTGGTTGGCAAGCTTGGCCACGCCGGCGATGTCGATGATCTCCAGCGTCGGGTTGGTCGGGCTTTCGAGGAAGAACACCTTGGTGTTCGGCTGGATGGCCTTTTCCCAGTTGGCAAGGTCACGGCCGTCGATCAGCGTGCATTCGATGCCGTAGCGCGGTGCCAGCGTCTCCACCACCCAGCGGCACGAACCGAACAGGGCGCGGGCGGCAACGATATGATCGCCGGCTTTCAGCTGGCAAAGCAGTGCTGCGGTGATGGCGGCCATGCCGGATGCCGTTGCGCGGGCTTCCTCGGCGCCTTCCAGTGCGCACATGCGCTTTTCAAACATGTCGTTGGTGGGGCTGCCGTAACGGGCATAGATGAAGCCGTCATCTTCACCCTTGAAGCGCGCTTCGGCGGCTTCTGAACTGTCGTAGGTGAAGCCCTGTGTCAGATAGATCGCTTCGGACATCTCGCCATATTGCGAGCGCAGCGTTCCGCCATGCACGAGTGTCGTTGCAGGGCGCCAATTCTTGTTCGGAGTTTTGCTCATGTACTGACCACCTTCGTGATACAAAAAAACCGGCCGCAAAAGCAGACCGGTTTTCAACCCGGTCTTTTTAGCCACTTGTTTAACGTGGCTGCAAGCCGACCGGCCAAATCACCACGGGATAAAACTGGCATAATCCCGCTGTGCGCTTGCGTCAATGGTCGTGATTTGGTTTTGTCCGCCATTCGACACAGGGACTTTTTGAGATGATCAGGACGACAGGAATTCTGGCCGACCGCGCGATTGCGGCGCTGTTCGAGACGGGGCGTCTTTCCTCCGAGCGGCCGCTTGACGATGATCAGATTCAGCCGGCCAGCCTGGACCTGCGTCTTGGCACCAAGGCTTTTCGCGTTCGCGCCTCCTTCATGCCGGGGCCAAACAGCCTCGTCTCCGACAAGCTCGACCGGCTGAAGCTGCATGTCGTTGATCTGTCCGAGGGGGCGGTGCTGGAAACCGGCTGTGTCTATATCGTGCCGCTGATGGAAAGCCTCGATCTTCCCGCCGATATGTCGGCCTCGGCCAACCCCAAAAGCTCGACCGGCCGCCTCGACATTTTCACCCGTGTCATCACCAATTATGCGCAGGAATTCGACAAGATCCCGGCCGGTTATTCCGGCCCGCTCTATCTCGAAATCTCGCCGCGCACCTTTCCGATCGTCGTGCGCCAGGGCTCGCGGCTGTCGCAGATCCGCTTCCGCATCGGCAATGCGCTGCTGGGTGAGCCGGAACTGGCAAAGCTGCATGAAGCCGAAACTCTGGTCGCCTCCGACCTGCCCAACGTCTCGGGCGGCGGTATCGCGCTGTCGATCGACCTTGCCGGCGACAAGGACGGCCTGATCGGTTACCGCGGCAAACACCACACCGCGGTCGTCGATGTCGACAAGAAAGCCCAGCACGACCTGTTCGATTTCTGGGAGCCGATCTACAGCCGCGGCCGTAACGAACTGATCCTCGATCCGGATGAATTCTACATTCTGGTGTCGCGTGAAGCCGTGCACGTTCCGCCGCTTTATGCTGCCGAGATGACACCGTTCGACCCGCTGGTCGGCGAATTCCGCGTGCATTATGCCGGTTTCTTCGATCCCGGTTTCGGCCATGAGGCGGCGGGCGGACGCGGCAGCCGCGCGGTTCTGGAAGTGCGCAGCCACGAAGTGCCGTTCATTCTCGAAGACGGCCAGATCGTCGGCCGCCTTGTTTATGAACACATGCTGGAAGCGCCGGAAGGCCTTTACGGCTCGGGCCTCGGATCGAATTATCAGGCGCAGGGGCTAAAGCTGTCGAAGCATTTTCGCAGCTGATTGTCGCAGCCGTCAGGCTGTGATCACGCTTGACAGCGCAGGTCTTCTGTTGGAAGGCTTTGAGCCAAGGTTGCGGGTGTAGCTCAATGGTAGAGCAGCAGCTTCCCAAGCTGAATACGAGGGTTCGATTCCCTTCACCCGCTCCACTTTTATTTGAAACTTATTATAAACACATTCGCTATATAGACATCTGTCATCGGCATTGCTGATGAGCGCTGAAATGAATTCGCCGCTCGCAATCGCCGCGTCGCTTTAAGACTTTTGACCACGGATGTACTGGCTGGGTTTGGTAAGCGATGATGAGGAAGGTCGGTGCGGTTTCGCCCCGGCCTTTTTTGTTGCCCGAAATTGCCCGCCCTTTTGATCAGGCGGGCCGGGGATTTGCCGCGCTTGCGCGGCTCAGAACACAGCCAGATAACGCAGCAGCGAGATGATGCCGATGATGATCACGATGATCTGTACGATCTGTCGCGCGCGGCCGTCGATCGGAAGGCGCTGGACCAGATAGAGCACGAGGAAGATGACGAGGAAGGTAATCAGAATACTGATGAGAACCGACATGAATTTTTCTCTCCATTTTAAAACCGCCTGTCCCAAGCGGCTGACGCAGGAGTTTTGAGTAGAAAGCCGGCCAACGACTGTTTTGCGTGGAGATGCAGGCAGGGTGTTGGGCAGGCTTCCTATTTCTTTGTCCCGATGGCCGCATCAACGGGGCGATGTGGCGTTTTGTTCCAGAAAAAAGGTTTTGTCCTCAATTCGTTGATCGCTTTCCAGGCCGCAGCCGATGTCAGCATCCAGTAGAGCGGCACTGCCGCCCAGCGCCAGCCCACAAGTCGCTTCTCGTGGTCGGTCATGACACGGAAGCCGAGAACCACGAACAGAAGATAACTTCCCAGAATATTGAGGAAGTCGATGAAGATCAGCGGATGGCTGAGCAGTGTCAGGGCCGAGGCGGGATCCTGCTGGATGGCATGGAGACTTGTCAGAACCAGAAGCAGGATCAGCGGGTGCAGAAGCGCCGACACCAGCATGCCGCCGATCATAAGCTGGAAGGCGAGGGCGCCGAACCAGCCCATCTCGGTAATATGGGCTCTGGGATGCCGCGTCGCCACCAGCCATGTCTGAACCCAGCCCTTGTACCAGCGCGTTCGTTGGCCAAACCATTCTCGCAGCGATATCGGCGCATCTTCCAGCGTCTGCCGGCGCAAGGTCGCGGCGCGATATCCGTGTCGGTAGAGCCGAACGCCAAGATCTGCGTCCTCCGTCACATTGAACGGATCCCAGCCACCGACTTCGAGCAATACCGATGTGCGAAAGTGGTTGGACGTGCCGCCGAGCGGCAATGGCAGGCGATAGTCGGACAGCATCGGTAAAAGGCCGCGAAACAATGCCGAATATTCGACCGCAAACAGCGCACTCAGAAAGGAATGGCTGGCATTGGTAATGACGAGTGGAGCCTGCAGACAGGCGATCTCGGCGGGGCTTTCGCGAAAGCGTTGAAATGCCTCGCGCAATTGTTGCGGGTGCGGCCGGTCCTCGGCATCGTATATGGCCAGAAACTCGCCGCGCGCCGCACAGAGCGTATATGTCAGGGCCTTCGGTTTGGTGCGCGGCTGGGAGGGCGGAACGGTGACGATTTCAAAATGCGGTTTGAGCGCAACAGCCTGCAAAGCCGCAATGGTGTCGATATCGTCGCCCTCGCAGACGAGTTTGATGTCGAGCAGTGAAGGTGGCCAGTCCAGTCTCTCAAGGCTGCGAACCAGCTGTGTCACGACGGCGGCTTCACGGTAAAGCGCCACCATGACCGTATAGACCGGCAGTTTTGCATCGGATGCCGCCGCGTTCGTCCTGCTGCGCCGTCTCGGCTGACGTTTGAGGTGGGACAGTGCGGCAATGCGCATTGTCAGCGAAGACAGGTAAAGCAGTGACAAAGTCAGATGCAGGGCGGGAAGCGTGGCCTGCGGCGCCAGCAACAGAGCCATGGCCAGAATGACGCTCGCGCCGCCGGCGGCAAAACCCTGGGCGCCGGAAAGAACGATACGGGCCGAGGAATAGGTGCGCTTTTCGAAAAGGTCGGTCACGGCGGATCGTGTCCGTCGTGAAGCGCCAGCCTCCCACACTGCCGCGCGGAGCTGTGACGGTGTGGTGATCACCAGCCCCTGACGCAGCGCCGGCAAGCGGTCGAGAAGGGCGGCGAGATCGGCAAGCCTTGCCGCTTCGGGAACGATCGCCACCTGTGGCGCTTTTTTCGCATGCTGCAGCCGTATCTGGTTCGGGCGCAGCAGTTGCACATCCAGCGTATGGCCGTCGACAATGTCGCAGGCATCTATCTCCGCGATGAAGGGCAGGCGCAGGAAGCGGGCCATGGCGGCAAAATAGGCATCTTCGCGGATAGAACCGTCGGCCAGCAGTTCCGCCTCTATGCTCGTGCCGTTTTTCTTCGCCAGCCCGGCAAATTTGCGGATCAGCGGTTTACCGATGCCAAGACCGGTAAGCGCCGCGATTTCGTCCAGTGTCGGATCGTCAGTCCGCGTGGCAGGTGCGGTATCGCCAACAATAATTTTACGGGCGCTCGGTGGCGCGCTATCAAAATATTCCCCGACACGCATGCTTCTGCTACACCCCACACAACAACAAGCCCCCGCATGTCTCGTTTCGGATCATACAGATGCACGCATTGGTTACATCCCCAAAAAGCCGGGGGCCGTTCAAAGGTCTGTTGTCGGGGCTCGCCGCCATGCTTGCCGTTGTGATCGGATCAGGATTTCCAGTCGCAGCACAGCAACCCGGCAATGCCGAGCTGCCGGTGATGTTCGACGCACGCGAGCGCCTGCCGCGGCCCGACCTTTCCAATGTGCTGCGCGTCCGGGCGCTTACGACGGTGGATTTTCCGCCCTTCAGTTTTCTCGATCAGACAGGCCGTCTGACCGGCTTTCACGTGGATTTCATTCGGGAAATCTGTGCTGAACTGAAAATCGAGGCAAAGTGCCAGATCCAGGCCGTGCCGTTTGCCGATCTTGAGCCGACGCTGGAAAAAGCGGGTGCCGAACTGGTTCTGGCGGGCGTGGCGGTGACGCCGGATCTGCGCCAGAAATTCTCCTTCTCACGCCCCTATCTGCTGTTGCCGGCGCGTTTTGCTGTCGGAAAGAAGATCGGACTGACGGGGCACGCATCGGTTGCGTTGTCGGGTCGTCCGGTCGGCGTCGTGGCCGGCACCGTACATGAGGCGATGTTGAAAGGGTTTTTCCCGAAAGTGCAGGCCCGCCCATTCGAAACGCCGGATGCGATGCTGGATGCGCTGAAACAGGGCAGCGTCGATGCGGTTTTTGCCGATGGCCTGCGATTGCCCTTCTGGGTGGCGAGCGAAGCATCGGGCGGCTGCTGCACGCTGTTTGATGGCCCTTACATGTCGCAACGTTATCTGGGCGAAGGCCTGTCGGCGATGTTCCGTCACAACGACACGGCACTGCCGGCTGCCTTCGATAGCGCCGTGGCAGCCCTGGCACGCAATGGCCGCCTGCAGGAAATCTATCTGCGCTATTTCCCGAACGGGCTTTATTGAAAAGCTGGAATTCTTACTGGCTCGCCCAGATGATGCGGGCGATCCATTCGATCTCGGTCATCTCGAATGTGCGGTTGGGATGGGCGGGATTGAGCGAGTTGAGCTCGATCGATTTGGCGCTCTGGCGCAACAGCACCTTGGCCATCACTTCACCGTCGCGGGTTTTCACAACCACGCGGTCGCCGCGCCGCACCTGCGCGCCGGGCTCGACGATCAGCCGGTCGCCGTCGCGGTAAAGCGGCAGCATGGAATCGCCCTGTATCTCCAGCGCATAAACGGCACCGCTTGTGGGAGCAGCCGGAAAATCCACCACATCCCAGCCCTGGCCGGCGGGAAATCCGCCATCGTCGAAAAAGCCGCCGGCGCCGGCCTGGGCGAATCCCAGCAGCGGAATGCCGGTCGATTGCGGCGGATAGGTCACCTCTGGCACTGCCACTGGAGCGTGGGCGGCCTGATCCGGACCGAGAAAGGCCAGAAACTGGTCGATGCTTGAGCCGGTCGCTTCCAACACCTTGGCGATCGATTCCGTCGAGGGCCAGCGCATGCGGCCATCCGGCCCCTGTCGTTTTGATTTGTTGAAGGATGTCGGGTCGAGGCCAGCCCGCCGGGCAAGGCCCGAAGGGGTCAGTTGGTGGCGTTCGGCCAGGGCGTCGAGCGCACTCCAGATCGTCTCGTGTGACAACATCGTTTTCAAATCCTGCCGTGCCAGGTCAGCGTTGCCGTCCGCCAAAAGGCTTTGGCAAGGCGATACGGCCTGTTTCGGGTTTCGCGCATCCGGCAGGCCCGGAAAAGCGCTAAATGCCTGGACCACGCAAGTACAGCCGGGCGGCTTTGAAACTAACCAAAGCCGGCGCCGGAGTAAAGATGGAGAGGAATAAAATCCTGTCGGTGTAATCGACAGACGCCGCGCTCATGCGACCATGGAAAGGTTTACCTGGCCGAGCTTGATCACCGCCTGTGTGCGGCTGTCGACATTGAGTTTTAACAGGATCGCCGAGACATGTGCCTTGATCGTCGCTTCGGACACACCGAGCGCATAGGCGATCTGCTTGTTCAAAAGCCCTTTGCCGAGCATGGAAAGCACCTTGCTCTGCTGTGGCGTCAGCGTTTTCATGCGCTCCATCAACTCGGTCATCGTCGGGTCGGCGGTGGAGCCGTTCTTCTGTTCGCTGCCCTGCATGCCGGTCCAGATGCCGCCATCGAGCACGGTATCGACTGCCCTGCGGATATCTTCCAGCCCGGCCGATTTGGAGATGAAGCCCGAGGCCCCGAGTTCGAGCGCGCGGTTGATCGTGGCGTGGTCGTCGCTGGCCGATACGACGATCACCGGCAAGCCGGGGAATTCGGAACGGATCGCCGTCAGCCCGGAAAAGCCGGAAACGCCCGGCATGTTGAGGTCGAGCAGCATCAGGTCGATCTCGGCATGGTCGCCGGCCGCCTTTCTGGCTGCCGCGAAGTCGCCGGCCTCGATAATGGTCTGCTGGTTGCCGATATCGTTTACCGCCTGCCGCAGCGCGCCGCGAAACAGAGGGTGGTCATCCGCAATGACAATGGTGAGTGTCTGCATGCCCACGCCGCCTCCCAACAGCATAGTCTGCCTCGTCTCCTCGCCATATTTCTAATACCGCCGGCCGTTCAGCACAAGGGCTTGTGGCCACAGACTTCACAACTGTCAGTTTCCATTCGTCTCAAACTTGAGACACATCAGGTGCGGTTCGGCACTGTCTGCTGCTGTTCTTCCTCGCGGAATTCCTGAACCAGGCCGAAGAAACGGCGCATGAACCGCTCCATGATCGACAATGTGGTTTCGATTTCCTGTTCGGAGGGAACGCCCGGTTTGGCTGCTGCCGTGCCGCCCTGCTTCTCCAGTGCGGTCACACGTTTTTCGAGAAGATCGAGTTCCTTCTCATAGGCCGCGCGCTCGTCCGCCGCCATCCGGCAGGTCAACTGTCCGCCTTCGTCGCGGCACAGCGTCAGCGCGCCGGTCTCTGTATCCAGCCGCACGAAACCGCTCTCGGTCTTTTCCAGGCTGAAGCGTTTCTGGCCGCCATCCTGCGCCAGCGTTGCAACGGGAGCAGAAACCACGGCCACCATGCCCGCGAGAGCGGCAACTGCTGTGCTACGTAAAAACATGTCTGTCTCCTGTTTTTCTAAAGGCCGTTTTCCCAAAGGATTGACCTTCGCCATGGACAAAGCGCCGCCTTTGCGGCAAAGCCTCGGCAAACAATCATAGCCGGGAACCAATGATGAGCGACGTTATCTACAAGATCGTGACGGAAGACCTGTGGCTTGATGCCAGAGGAAAGGGCGTTTTTGATGGCGCGTCGATCGATCTTGCCGATGGCTATATTCATCTGTCCACCGCAGGCCAGGCTCAAGGCACCGCCGACAAATATTTCGCCGGCCAGACGGGGCTGTTGCTGATCGCCGTCGATGTGGACCGGCTGGGCGACACGCTGCGCTGGGAACCCTCGCGCGGCGGCGAACTCTTCCCCCACCTCTATGCGCCTCTGACATTCGATGCCGTTTTGTGGGAAAAACCGTTGGTCATAGGCGCCGATGGCCGCCACCAGTTTCCGGAGATCTGAGACCATGATGAGCCTTCTGAAAAGCGTCACCCGCCGAGGTCTCTTCCTGCTCGATCCGGAAGCAGCGCATGGCATGTCCATCACCGCGCTGAAGACCGGCCTTGTGCCGTCCTGCGCAGCCCGACCCGATCCGCGCCTGCGCGTCAGCCTCGCCGGGCTCGATTTTCCCAATCCGGTCGGCCTTGCCGCCGGTTACGACAAGAATGCCGAAGTGCCGGAAGCGCTGCTGAGGCTCGGTTTCGGTCATGTCGAAGTCGGCACGCTCACCCCGAAGGCGCAGGCCGGCAATCCCAAGCCGCGGCTGTTCCGTCTGGTCGAGGACGAGGCCGTCATCAACCGTTTCGGTTTCAACAATGAAGGCCATGAAGCAGCTTTCGCGCGCCTGCAAAAAATCCGTCGTAATGGCATCATCGGCGTCAATATCGGTGCCAACAAGGACGCCACTGATCGCATCGCCGACTACGTCGCCGGCATCCGCCGCTTCAACTCGGTCGCCACCTATTTCACTGCTAACATTTCCTCACCCAACACACCCGGCCTGCGCGATCTGCAGGCGCGCGAAAGCCTGAACGCATTGCTGTCGGCTGTTATTGCTGCCCGCAATGAAGAAGCGCAAAAGTCCGGCCGCAAGGTTCCGGTTTTTTTGAAGATCGCGCCGGATCTCACCGAAGAGGGCATGGACGACATTGCCGCCGAAGTGCTGGCGCATCAGCTGGATGGCCTGATCGTCTCCAACACCACGCTGTCACGCGATGACCTGCTCGATCAGGCGCAGGCGGGCGAGGCCGGTGGCCTATCCGGCAAGCCGCTGTTCGCACGCTCCACGGCGGTTCTCGCAAAAATGCGCCAGAAGGTCGGCAAGGAACTGCCGATCATCGGTGTCGGCGGCGTGTCCTCGGCCGATACGGCGCTGGAAAAGATCAGGGCAGGGGCCGATCTGGTGCAGCTTTATTCCTGCATGGTTTATGAAGGTCCGGCTCTCGCCGGTCGCGTCGTCTCCGGCCTGTCAAAGCTTCTCGACCGTGAACAGGTTTCGTCCGTGCGTGACCTGCGCGACAGCCGCGTCGATCACTGGGCGGCAGCAAAACTCTGACGCGCCTTTGACGGCAGCATGGCGATAAGAAACAGGCCGCGCAGACCCAGAAACAGGTTGAGCGCGATCCAAAGGCCGTGATTGCCGAAGGCCGGCACCAGAAGGGCGACGGCCAGACAGAAACCGACGAGCGATGCCAGCATCATGTTGCGCATCGCCCGCGACCATGTGGCGCCGATGAACACGCCGTCGAGCTGGAAGGCGAGCGCGCCGGTCACGCCGGTCAGCGCCGCCCAGCCGAGATGGCGCATGGCTTCGCTACGCACCTCCGGCGAGGTGGTGAGAAGATCGATCATCGATGTGCCGAAAATCATGAAGAACAGCGCCAGCAGGCCGGCCATGGCAAAAGACCACAGCGCCGTCAGCTTCAGCGCGCGGTCGAAGGCCGGCCGGTACCGCGCGCCGACGGAACGCCCCGCCAATTGTTCGGCAGCACCTGCAAGCCCGTCGAGAAAAAACGAGCAGAGCATGAACACGTTCATGAGCACCGCATTGGCGGCCAGTGTCACCGCCCCAAAACTGGAGCCGACCCGCGTCATGATCGCATAGGCGCAGTTGAGCACCAGCGAGCGGATCAGAATATCGGCATTCAGCTGGAACAGCGCCTTCAGCCGGTCGCGATCGAGAATGTCGGTCCGGTTCGGCCGGCTGCCCGGCATTTTTATGAACTGCCGGAACACCAGAATGAGGCCCACAACGGCGCCGATCGTTTCCGCACAGGCCGTGCCCCATGCGACGCCATCGACGCCCCAGCCCAGATGCAGGCCGAGATAGGTCGACAGGATGATATTGCTGCCGTTGATGACGACCTGCAGAAACAGGCCGGTCGTGCCCTGTCCGCGCCCGAGCACATAGCCGAGAATGGCAAAGTTGATGAAGGTCATCGGGCTGCTGAGCACGCGGATGCCAAAATAGTGGCGGGTGACATCGGCAACCGCGGCATCGTCGGTCATCAGGCCGGGGGCGTAGGCTGATATCAGCGGCGTCGCCAGCAGCATCAGCAGGCCAAGGCCGATGGCGCTGATGAAGGCGCGCCAGAATACCGCCTGTTCCTCGCGCCTGTCGCCGCGGCCAAAGGCCTGCGCCGTCAATCCGGTGGTGGAGGTGCGGAAAAAGCTGAGGCTGCCGAAAATGAGGTCGAACAGGATTGCGCCGATCGCAAGACCGGCAAGGGCTGCCGGATCACCGAGCCGACCGACCACGCCGGTGGCGGTCAGGCCCAGAAGCGGCGTGGTGAGAAAGCCGAGCGTCATCGGCACGGCGATCGACAGCACGCCTTTATGCGTCACCTCGAAGGGCCGCACGGCCGCACCATCCTCAATATGATCGGCCGCCTGCTGCCCCATCGTATTTTGCGCCCCCGCGCCGCATTGCCGGTTAGCTGGAGAGGATCATCGACCAGTAGGGTCGTCCATCCGCGGCATATGCCACGGCCACACCGAGCCCGCTATAGGCGTCCAGCATGTTCTTCAGGTGTTTTGGGCTGTCGATCCATGCCTGAACTGCGCGTTCCACCTCGTTCTGGCCGCTGGCGATATTTTCCGCGGCGGGCAGCGGTACATCGCTGCCTTTCATGCGGTCGTAAAAACTGTCACCAAGCCCGATAAGATGCTGCATTTCCTTGGCTTTTGCCATGCGCACGGCTTGCACGGCTGCCGCCTTGCGGGCCGGATTGGCGCTGGAAAGGGCGGAAAGGCCGTTTTTCTTGCGAAGCTCGTTGACCAGCGGCAGTGCCGCCGCCGTCCGGTCGGTCGCCCCCGGCGTCGGCGAAAGAACACCGACGGTGGAACAGCCGGCCAGTACAAGGCCAACACCTGAAAGGGCGAGAAAGCCTCGGCGCGATGGTGTCATAAACTCCGTCATGTCAGCGCCGGAAACTCATCAGGCGCAGGATGATGAAGACCGGGATGACCACGATCGCACCGAGCAGCAGGTAATTGCCGACCGTGCCGAGCGCTTCGAAGCCGTTGTACCAGATATCGAGGAAATGATAGCGAATGCTGCCGACGATATTGTCGGGCGTATAGCCCAGCCATGCCAGAACGACGCCGACTATGAGGCAGACGACCACCAGCTTGACAAGCGTGCGGCCGGGAGAGTCACCGAGGAAACTGTTCACGGAAGAGGTCATCCTTGTTCATCTGCGGGGGTGCGAAAGACATAGTGGCCCCATTATCGCACTGCAAGCATGTTTGCATCATGTGTCTGCCTCCTCAGATAGAACTTGAGTTTTTTTATGACTTGCGCGAGATGGCGCAACTCCAGTGAAAGCCTTGCCGCCGATGAGCACGAACCAGTTTTCCTCCGGCGACGTGATTGCCGATCGTCGTGCCGATTACGCCCGCATGCTGGGTGAAAGCGAGGAGTTTGCCGCCGCTGCCGAACTGATGGAGCAGGCGCTGGAGCTTGCCCCCCAATGGGCCGCCGGCTGGTTTCGTCTCGGTGAATACCGCGAAAAAGCCGGCCTCGTTGAGCCGGCCGTCACCGCCTATCGCGAAACCCTGATGCTCGACCCGGAAGACGTGTTCGCCGCCACCCTGAAACTGGCGCTGCTGGGTGCGCAAGACGTGCCCGAGCAGCCACCGAGCCGGTATGTCGAAAGCCTGTTCGATGAGTATGCCGATCGTTTTGATACGGCGCTGGTGGAGAAGCTGGATTATTCGGTGCCCGGCAAGCTGGCGGCACTGGTACGCCCGCAGGCACCTTTTGCGACCACGGTCGATCTCGGCTGCGGTACCGGTCTTTTTGGCGCCGAAATCCGTGATGTGACGACCCGTCTCGAGGGGTTCGACATTTCCACCAACATGCTGGCCCGCGCCGAACGCAAGGAATTGTACGATCATCTCGGCCAGTCCGATCTGACGCTTCCGGCGGCACAGTCCGGCCTGTTCGAGTGGGAGGCAAGCCACCGCGCCGATCTCGTTTCCGCTGCCGATGTGCTGATGTATCTCGGCTCGCTGGAAACCGTCTTTCCACTGGTGACGGAGCTTCTCACATCCGATGGCCTGTTCGCCTTTTCGGTGGAGGATGCCGGAGAGGGCAACGGTTTCGTGCTGCGCGAGTCGATGCGCTATGCTCACGCCGAGGATTATATTCTCGGCCTTCTCGCCGCTCACGGCTTCGAACGGATCGCCAGCCAAAAAACCGTCATTCGCATGGATGGCGGCAATGCCATTCACGGCATTCTGTTTCTGTCGCGAAAGGCAGCCTGAGCGGCGCTTTCTTGCGTTTTGGCTGATGATGATCACGCCCTGTTGATGATGCTTGATGAAGCCGCTATCGCGGTGCACAATCACCAAAAAACAAGGGGACGATATTGGCCGAAGAACAGAGCGCGCAGAAGCGCCGGCTGGGCTTTTACAGCCTCGATCCGGCACGCCACACGAAGCTGGAAGATGCACAGGGTCTGTTCATCAGTTCCATGGTGGCAGCCCTCGGCCTTTATTTCCTCAGCCAGGCCGGGTTTCTGACCAGTGGCACGGCGGGCGTCGCCTTCCTGCTGCATTACGCTTTCGACATTCCGTTTGGCGTGTTGTTCTTCGTCGTCAACCTGCCCTTCTATTATCTCTCCTTCAAACGTCTGGGCGTCGGCTTTTCCTTCAAGACCTTCATTTCCATCCTGATGGTCTCCTTCATCACCGAACTTGAGCGCAAATTCATCGTCATCCAGCATCTCGATCCGTTCTGGGCAGCCCTTCTCGGCGGCATTCTGATCGGCTTCGGACTTCTGGGGCTTTATCGCCATCGCGCCTCGCTCGGCGGCATCGGCATTCTGGCCATCTATATTCAGGATCGTTTCAAGATCCCCGCCGGCCTCGTGCAGCTTGCTTTCGACCTCTGCGTCATGGCCGCCGCCTTTTTCGTGGTCAGCCCGATGACGGTGCTGTGGTCGCTGCTGAGCGCGGTTATCCTCAACCTGCTGCTCACCATCAACCACCGTTCTGATCGATACATCGCGGTGCGCTGACCATGGCAAACATATCAGACAAGAAGGGCCCGATCGGTTTTTGGGCATCCAGTTCCGAAAAACACTCGATCATCGAGGATGTGCAGGCCATCGTCGCCGGTTCCATGCTGGCGGCGCTCGGCGTCACCATGCTGCAGGCGGCACATCTGATGATCGGCGGCACGGCCGGTCTAGGTTTTCTGCTGCGTTATTCGGTCGATATCAGCTTCGGCGCCGCCTTTTTCGTCCTGAACCTGCCATTCTACTGGCTGGCCTATAAACGCCTCGGCCTCGTCTTCACCATCAAGACGTTTTCCGCAGTCGCGCTTACCTCTCTTCTGTCCGGCCTGCTGCCGAAACTGATCGGCTTTTCCGACATCGAACCCATCACCGCCGCTTTGTTCGGCGGCTTGCTGATCGGCTGCGGCATGCTGGTCCTGTTCCGCCACCGCGCCTCGCTGGGCGGTTTCGGCATTCTGGCGCTTTACCTGCAGGACCGTTTCGGCTGGCGCGCCGGTTTTGTTCAGCTCGGGCTGGATTGTGTCGTGCTGATCCTGTCCTTCTTCGTCGCCAGCCCGTTTGTCATTGCCTGCTCGGTTCTGGCCGCATTGGCCCTCAACCTGACGCTCGCCATCAATCACCGCACGGATCGTTATATCGTCCGGTAACTGCTCTTCATTTCCGCAAGTGAAAGCTTATCTTTCATGTCGTGGATCGCATCGAAGCAAAATCTCCCGGCAATCAGGCCGTCGCACTGCCCCGGCCATTCGTAAAATGGTTTTCGGAAAAGGGCTGGCAGCCGCGCGCCCATCAGCTCGAACTTCTGAGCCGCGCTCAAGCCGGCGAAAACATGCTGCTGATCGCGCCGACGGGTGCGGGCAAGACGCTGGCCGGTTTCCTGCCGTCGCTGACCGATCTCGTGGCGCGCGGAAAAATCCCGCCCGGCTCGGCCTTTACCGGCATCCACACGCTCTACATCTCGCCGTTAAAGGCACTGACGGTCGATATCGAGCGCAACCTGCTGAAGCCGGTCACCGAGATGGAGCTGGCGGTGACGGTGGAAAACCGCACCGGCGATACGCCGCAATCCAAACGCCAGCGCCAGAAACTCAATCCGCCGGATATCCTGCTGACCACGCCGGAACAGGTGGCGCTGCTGCTCGCCAACAAGGAAGCGACACGCTTTTTCAAAGACCTCAAATACGTCGTCCTCGACGAACTGCATTCGCTGGTCACCTCCAAACGCGGGCATCTCCTTTCGCTCGGTCTGGCGCGCCTTCGAAAACATGCGCCAGACATGCAGACGATTGGACTGTCCGCGACAGTCGCCGATCCGATGGACCTGCAGCGCTGGCTCGTTCCCCAAGGGGAAAACCCGTCACCGCCCGCCGGTCTCGTTCATGTGACGGGTGGGGCCGCCCCCGACATCTCCATTCTGGGCACCGATAGCCGCATTCCCTGGTCCGGCCACGTCTCCACCTATGCCATCCCGGAGGTCTATGAGGCGATCAGGCGCCACAAGACCACGCTGATCTTCGTCAACACCCGCTTTCAGGCCGAACTGCTGTTCCAGACTTTGTGGACCATCAACGAGGACAATCTGCCCATCGCCCTACATCACGGTTCGCTCGATGCCAGCCAACGCCGCAAGGTGGAGGCGGCCATGGCCGAAAACAGGCTGCGGGCCGTCGTCGCCACCTCGACGCTCGACATGGGCATCGATTGGGGTGACATCGATCTCGTCGTGCATGTCGGTGCACCCAAGGGGGCATCCCGCCTTGCCCAGCGTATCGGCCGCGCCAACCACCGCATGGACGAGCCGTCGAAAGCCATCCTCGTGCCCGCCAACCGGTTCGAAGTTATGGAATGCCAGGCAGCGCTGGATGCCAATTATATTGGCGCGCAGGACACGCCGCCGGTGGGCGAGGGCGCACTGGATGTGCTGGCCCAGCATGTGCTCGGCATGGCCTGCGCCGAACCGTTCGATCCCGTCGCCCTTTACGACGAGATCACCTCTGCCTCGCCCTATGCCGGCCTGACATGGGAAATGTTCGAGCGCATCGTCGATTTTGTCGCCACCGGCGGTTATGCGTTGCGCAGCTATGAGCGGTATGCCAAGATTCGAAAGATGGAGGATGGCCGCTGGCGCGTCTCCAATCCGCAGATCGCCCAGCAATACCGCATGAATTTGGGCACGATCGTCGAGGCCGCCGAACTCAATGTTCGCCTCGTCAAACGCAACGCCAAGGGAACCTTGGGCAGGGGCGGCATGACGCTTGGCAAGGTAGAAGAGTATTTTCTCGAACAGCTGGTGCAGGGCGACACCTTTCTGTTCGCCGGCAAAGTGCTGCGGTTCGAAGGCATCCGTGAAAACCAGTGTCTCGTCTCGAATGCCTTTTCGCTCGATCCAAAGATCCCGGCCTATGCCGGCGGCAGATTTCCGCTCACCACCTATCTGGCCGATCAGGTGCGCGCCATGCTGGCCGATTCCGATCGCCGGGTGAACCTGCCGGATCAGGTCCGCGACTGGCTGAGTATCCAGCTCGAACGTTCGATGTTGCCGAAACAGGACGAACTCCTGATCGAAACCTTTCCGCGCGGAAAACGCTTTTTCATGATCGCCTACTGTTTCGAGGGGCGCTTGGCGCATCAGACGCTCGGCATGCTGCTCACTCGCCGTCTGGAGCGCGCCGGCGCCCGCCCGCTCGGCTTCGTCGCCACCGATTATTCGCTGGCCATCTGGGGCCTCAACGATATCGGCGCAATGATCGGCGACGGTGCCTTGAGCCTGTCGGACCTGTTCGACGAGGACATGCTGGGCGACGATCTCGAATCCTGGCTGGATGAAAGCTACATGCTGAAACGCACGTTTCGCAATTGTGCGGTCATTTCCGGCTTGATCGAGCGCCGCCATCCCGGCAAGGAAAAGACCGGAAGGCAGGTCACGGTGTCGACCGACCTGATCTACGACGTGCTGCGTTCCCACGAGCCGGATCACGTGCTGCTGGAGGCAACCCGGCGCGATGCGGCGACGGGACTTTTGGATATCGGCCGTTTGGGCGATATGCTGGCACGAATCAAGGGGCACATCACCCACCGTGACCTCGATCGCGTGTCGCCCTTGGCGGTGCCGATCATGCTGGAGATCGGCAAGGAAAGTGTTCCGGGTGAAGCGCAGGATGCGGTGTTGGCCGAGGCTGCGGAGGAGCTGATTGCGGAGGCGATGTCTTGAGGGCTTGTGCCTGGGTCCTCGGGTCAAGCCCGAGGATGACCAAGGAGAGGTGATACCAAGACGACAGATAGTGACCAAACGCCAAGGTGCCACATCGACGCGTTCTGGCAAACCGCAGCAGTTCTTTGGGTTCACTGCTTCCCTCTCCGTCGTCATCCTCGGGCTTGACCCGCGGACCCAACCCCAAGCAAACCAACGCACAAAGAAGAACCGCCGACCGAAACAGAAAGACGAACCGACCTTGATGCACCGACTGGGCATATCCGCCCGCACCACGATCACCACAGCCCCCGCCACCGAGGACATCCTCATCCACGGTGTCGCCGCCGTCTGCGATCCGCTCGGCGGTCTCTACCTGCCGGAAACCGGCATGCTCGTGGTTTCCGACCTGCATCTGGAAAAGGGCGCCGCCTTTGCCCGCCGCGGCATGATGCTGCCGCCCTATGATACGATCGCCACGCTCAATATCCTCGCCGCCGTCATCGCCCGCTATGATCCAAAGATCGTCGTCTCGCTCGGCGACAATTTTCACGATCGCCGCGGCTCCGAGTTTTTGCCCGCCGACCTGCGGGGCATGATCGCCGAGATGGCGCGCGGTCGCGACTGGATCTGGATCAACGGCAACCACGATCCCGACGGCACCACCGACCTCCCGGGCATCAGTACCGACGAACTCGTCTATGGCGGTCTCGTTTTCCGCCACGAACCAAGCCTGATTTCCGGCCCAGGGGGAATAAAGGGCGAGGTGGCCGGCCATCTGCATCCGTCAGCCACCGTGCGCCGCCGCGAAAAATACGTGCGCCGTCCCTGTTTCGCCACCGATGGCCACCGCCTGCTGATGCCGGCTTTCGGCGTGCTGGCCGGCGGACTGGACCTCAATCACAAGGCCATGCAGGGCATTTTTGACCGGAAAACGCTGGTCGCGCACCTGCTCGGCCGCGATCGCATCTATTCGGTGCGTTATGGCAATCTCATGGGGTGAGAGCTATGGCTCTCAATTCAAGCACCGTCTGTGTGGCGCGTTCCTCTGCGTCCGGCAATTCGCCAAGCGCCATATGTTCGCTTTCAATATCCATCAATATGGCGACCACATCCTGAATCTGGCTGCCTGCCTGCAGCATAGCGAACGCCTCGATAAGGTAGCTGTCATATTCATCTATGGCCTCATCCGGTGGACCGTCCGGCCCGTTAAGGCCGATCGGATCCCAGAGGCGCCAGCCGATGTCGCGAAGTGTTTGCAGGTTATCAGTCATGATGGATTTTTGCTGAACACGCCTCTTCAATCAAGTGCCGTCACCGATAAACCAGCACCGGCGTTTTCGTCAGCGCCAACACTTTCAGCGTCACGCTCCCCAGCATGAAGGCCGAAATGCCCGAACGCCCGCGCGAGCCGATGGCGATCAGGTCGCATTCGTGCTTGGCCGACACATCGACGATCACCTGTGCCGGGTTGGTGCTGGTGATCTTCTCCAGATCGACATCCACACCACGCTTTTCCGCAGCGGCCTTCGCATCGGCCAGAATGCCCTTGGCGGCCTCTTCCACCTGCCGGTCATATTCGGCATAGGCGATTTCCAGCCCCGACGGATTGAGCGTGATCGCCTGCAGCGGCTCCACGACGACCAGAACGGTCGCCTTGGCGCTCATCTCCACGGCAAGGTCGAGCGCCTTTTCCAGCGCTTCGGTTGCCAGCTCCGAACCGTCTGTGGGGATAAGGATGTGTTTGTACATGGCGTGTCTCTCCTGTCGTTTTTCGACAGAAGCATGGGCGCATGCGGTGGCGCTGCCTTGACCTGCGTCAAGTGCGCAGCGGTGGTTTCACCACGTTGACCCTGCTGCCTCAGCGCGCCAGCTTGGCAAAGCCCTTGGCAAGGATCGGCCCGGTCGGCCGCCCGGTGGGGGAGCCGCCGGCCTGTTCCAGCGTGATCTCGTAGAGCTGGGTATCCTGCGGTCGCGGCAGGGCCGAACCGCTCAAGGTTGCCGAATGCGCATCCTGCAGAAGCCCAAGCGACATCGGTCCCATTTCGCGTGACGGCAAGGTCCATACCTGCATGGTCTTGTCCGCCGGCACGGCAAAATCGGTCAGCAGTTTCACACTGGCCGTGTCATTGCCAAAGTCCTCGACCACGGCCTGCACCTCGCCCGCCTCGTTCAGCAGTACCGCCACCACCAGCGGATCGGCCGTGCGGGTCACGCTCCAGATCAGCCCGCCCGCCAGCATCAGCGAGGCAGCCATCGCCGAGATCGCGGCGGCCCGCCAGCCGGAGCGGGCATTGTCATTGCCGGCGGCAGGTCGCGGTGGCGAAGCCGAGGGGATGGAGGAGGGCGCTTGCGCATCCGCCAGCCGCGTCTCGATGGCGTTCCACAAGGAAGGCGTCACGCGCGCCGGCTCGATGCCGGTATCGAGCGGCAGAAAACGCTCGCGCGCCTGCGCCACGGCATCCGCCAAGGCTGTGTCATGTTCAAGCTGCGCGTCCAGCCTGGTGGCATCCGCTTCGTCGAGCAGACCCAGCACGTATTCGTCGGCATAAGTTGCAAAATCTTTTGGTGCGACCGTCATGCCATGCACTCCCGCAGCGACAGAAGCCCGCGCCGTATCCAGGATTTTGCCGTGCCGAGCGGAAGTTTCAGCCGTCCGGCAATCTCGCCATGGGTATAACCGCCGACATAGGCCATCAGAATGCCGCGCCGCCGCATCTCTTCCAGCGCGCCCAGGCATTCTTTGAGGCGGCTGTCACGATCCAGCCTGTGCCAGGCCGACATGATCTCATCCATCTGTTCGGCATCCTGCAGCGTTTCCAGTCGCTCGTCGGAAACGAGATCCTCGCGTCGGCCGTCGCGCAGCATGTTGAGTGCCCGGTTGCGCACCACGGCATAGATCCAGCCGCGCGCCGAACCGCGTCCCGGTGCAAACTGATGGGCATGCGTCCAGATGCGGATAAACGCCTCCTGCACCACCTCTTCCGCCAGTTCGCGCCGTCGAAGAATCCGCTGCGCCACCGCCACCAGCCTCCCGCCTTCGAGATCGAAGATCAGCCGCAAGCCGTTGCGATCACCCCTGGCACAGGCCAGAAGCGCCGTTTCGAGATCCGTCGATTGGTCTGTTGCCAAGGCCAAGCCGCTCTCTCCCCATGAGCTTTCGCGTGTTCGCGAATATTCCGTCTCTGCTGTTGCCACGGCTGACATGGGCGCGTCCAGTCATCAAGGTTTCACACAGCCGTTATGTGGCCGCATATGGAAGACACCCGACGACAGGAAATGGATGCGGGGCAAAATATATTTTTAGACCCTGCATCCAGACGCACTCTCCCATGTGTCTCCCTTTCGAGAGACGTGAAAAGGCCGTGTGCCAAAAGCGCTCTCGACGAGATCGAAACGTAACGGGAGAACGTCATGACCATCGCTCGCACCTCGCTTATCGCATCCACCATGCTGATCGCATCGTTTGCCACCGCATCCGCCGCCCCAGTGCTCGGCCTCACCGGCGACAAGACGCTCGTCATGTTCGACACGGCAAAACCGGCCGTCACCAAGACCATGGACGTCACCGGCGTGACCAAGCTGGTCGGCATCGATTTCCGCCCCGGCACCAAAACGGTGATCGGCGTCACACCGGAACACACGATCGTCTCCATCAACCTCGAAACCGGCGCTGCCACCGAAGTCGCCAAGATGGACAAGATGCTGACCATCACGGAAGCGCCGGTCGTGGTCGATTTCAACCCGATGGCCGACCGCCTGCGCTTCATGAGCGGCACCACCAACCATCGCGTCCACCCCGATACCGGTGCCGTCACCGTCGATGGCGTTTTGGCCTATGAGGATGGCGACATGCACAAGGGCGAGACCCCGAACATCGTTGCCGCCGCCTATACCAACTCGATCGGCAAGCCGGAAAAGACGGCGATGTACAATATCGACGCCACGATCGGCGCGCTGATCCAGCAGACCAAGCCGAATGACGGCACGCTGAAGGCAATCGGCAAGCTCGGCATCAAGGACAAGCCCGCCACCTACGCCTTCGATATCCAGGGTGAAGAGGGTGGCAAGAACACCGCTTATCTGGCGGCCGGAAAATCGCTCTACACGGTCAATCTGGAAACCGGTGCGGCCACCGAAGTCGGCGCCATCACCGGCACGGACAAGGAAGTCCGCGACATCGCCATCCTGCCGGCCATGTGATTTTTGGCTGATATGCCCATCCGCAGCGGCGACGTTGCGGATGGGGGGCGCTTACGGCGTATTCTGTAGATTGTTGTGAGGATGTCAGATCGTCTTCAGCAACTTTGCCAGTCATTCCATCTTGAACGAAGCGCCTCCAACCTTTCGCGAAATGAGCCTCGACGGTCCTGATACTGTGGGAATGTCTCCAGCCCCCATTCCGTCTGCTCAACAAAATGGGTGACGGCATCCTGCTGGCTGAACCCAAAGCGAGCCTCAAGCTCAGCAATCTCCGTCTCATCGGTTGCCTTAACCAATGCGGTCGCTTGCTTTGTAGTCAGTTCCCAATGTTCGATATAAGAGGTAACCACTCCCGTGATCGCCGGTTGATCGCCCGATCGAATTGCCATTTTTCCTCGCCTCATTGATCAAACAGAACGATAGCCGGGTATGCGCGGAGAGCACTCGCTCGCAAAAACCAAACGCCGACTTTTTCAACGGAAACGGCCGATTGCGGGCGTGCGGCTATTCCTCTCCACGATCTACAATCATCAAAGTAGGCTGACCTATAGAGCCATAGATGAAACACTCGGGATTGGTCGAGGTTGGGATACGGCTTACCCGTATCTCACCCTCATTGAAGAGGATCGTGAACCACTCGCCGGACCATACCACATCTCTAACTATGACCGGGTCATCGCCAAAAGATATGCTGACCTTGACATCGGTCCAAGCCGTTATGCTGCCATCTTCGAAAATGATCATCGTATCATATTTTGCTTTGTGCTGAATTTCCCTCAGCTCTTTTCCGATAAGCTTCTCGGCTATTAGATCCATCTATTACCCCTGCTGTCTGACCAATAGCATAGGCTGCTAGGTATTGGTCGACGCCCGTCCGTGGCAGCAAAAGCAGCCACCCACCACCACTCACTTCTTCCGGAACATCAAACTAGCCCCCCAGCCCGTCACCAGCGCAATCAGCACGCACAAAATGCCATAGGCAATCGGCTGGTTATGCGCCGCATCGGTGATCTGCTGTTCTATGCCGGTCTTGTTGACGCGGAGCGGCAGTTCGCGCTCGGCCAGAAGCGTGCCGCTCTTGAACAGGTAGGCGCGCACCATATGCACACCATCCGGCACATTGGCCGGCAGGCGCAGGCTGGCGCGAAACAGGCTGGACGAGACGAAACGCACGCCGCCAAAGTCGTGCTGGTAAAGACCTCCCGCCAGTTTCAGACGGCGATAGGCCTCGCGGAATTCGGTGAGGTTTCCGGCATTGCCCACATAACCGGTCGGCGACAGGCGCATATGCTCCGTGCCGATCGGCAGGCCGCCTTCGCTCGAAAGAATGTCGTCGATCTGCCGCGTCGCCGCCACCGAGTAGGAGGCCGGCACCTGTTCGAAGGTCATGGATTCGGTATTGACCCAGATACCCAGAACGCGGCTTTTCTTGCGCACCGTTGCATAGTCGAGCGGCCCTTCCAGCGTCACCACCACATCATACTGGCCGATGGCGAGCAGCAGTTCGTCGGCATTGGTCAGCGCGCCGAAAATGGTGAGGTCCGCCCCGCGAAAATCCGAGGCGATGGCGATTTCGCTGGTCGAGGTGCCGATCTCCAGCCCTTCCTTGGCGGTCGTCGCTTCGCCGAACGGCACCTGTGCGGCAGCGGGCTGACCGACAAAAACAAGGGCTGCAAGAAAAGCGAGACGGCGAAGGGTCGCAGGGAGCGGCATCAAAAACTCCCGATGGTGACGGAATAGAGATCGGCCGGCGTTACCACCAGCGTCACCGCAAGGCGCAGCGCCACGGCCAGAACCAGCAGCGCCAAAAGCGCGCGCAGCTGTTCGCCGCGCAGTTTTTGGCCGACGCGCACCCCGTATTGCGCACCGATCACGCCCGCCACCATCAGGATGGTGGCCAGCACGATATCGACGGAATAGTTGGTCGCTGCCTGCACCATGGTCGTATAGGCGGTTACAAAAATGATCTGGAACAGCGAGGTTCCGACGACCACGTTGGTGGGAATGCGCAAGAGATAGATCATCGCCGGCACCATGATGAAACCGCCGCCGACACCCATGACGGAGGTCAGGACGCCGATACAGAAACCCAGTGCCACGATCGGAATGGCCGACAGATAGATTTTTGATTTCTTGAATCGCATCTTGAACGGCAGCCGGTGCACCCATGTGTGGTGGCCGGGCCGTTTCAGTGTCGTCGGTTCGTTTCTGGAGGCGCGGCGCAGTGCCCGCACGCTTTCGTTCAGCATCAGCGTGCCGACCGTGCCGAGCAGAAGCACGTAGAGAATGGCGATGAAGAGGTCGAGCTGGCCTATGCTGCGCAGCCAGGAAAACACCCAGATACCCGCCGTCGCCCCCAAAAGACCGCCGACCAACAGCACCGTCCCCAGCTTTATATCCAGCGTGCCGCGCCGGAAATGGGTGATGGCGCCCGAGATCGACGAGGCGACCACCTGGTTTGCGCCGGTGGCAACGGCCACGACGGGAGGGATGTTGTAGAAAATCAGCAGAGGCGTGATCAGAAAACCGCCGCCGACGCCGAACATGCCGGACAGAAAGCCGACCGCCGCACCCATGCCGAGGATGATGAAAATGTTCACCGAAAGCTCTGCAATCGGCAGATAGACAGTCACGGTCAACCTCGAACGGCTTCGCCGTCGCGGGCGGTGATCGCGTGGGTAACCGCCCGTTGCGGCGATGAAAAAACAATGCCGGCCAACGTCGGGGTGACGGGGCCGGGCTCGATTGTCATGCGCCCGCCCATTAGACAGGTCAATCCATAAGCTTGGATTAATGCGGCGAATTTCCGATCACCAATTCACGCCTACGCCGTGCTCATAATACAGAAAAGCGCGCAAACCTTTCGGTCGCGCGCCGTCCGATGTCGTTTTCCGATCAGCCCTGGTTGGTGGCCAGAAGCTTGCGCACCAGTGCCTCGTTCACCTTGCCGTCCGGCTCCATGCCATTGGCCTTCTGGAACGAGCGGATGGCGGTGACGGTTTTGGCGCCCATCTTGCCGTCCGGTGCGCCCGCATCGAAACCATTCTTGTTGAGAATGGCCTGGATGTTGCGGATCGCCTTTTCCATGTCGACCGAAGCGGTCTTTTCACCCCTGCCGACCCATTCGTCCGGCAGGTTGACGCTGTTGGCGTTGGGATCGACCGGCTTGACCTGCCAGCCATCGGCCTGCGCCTTCGCGGCATTCAGCTGTTCCGGACGCATGGCGCTGCCCACTTCGTCGCGCTTCTGGGCGGCATCCTGATCACTGCCGCGGGCTGCAACCGCAAACCACTTGTAGGAGGCGTCGAGGTTCTGGGGCACGCCATTGCCGCGGGCATAAAGGATTGCAAGGTTGAACTGGCTGTCGGAGACACCGAGATCGGCTGCCTTTTCGAACCAGCTCACAGCCTTGGCGTAATCCGGCGTACCGGCCGCACCCGATGCGTAAAGCACCGCGAGATTGTGCATGGCGCTGGCATTGCCGGCATTGGCCGCCTGCTCGTAATAGCTCATCGCCTTGGTGAAATCGCGTTCGACGCCGGTGCCTTTCTCGTAAAGGTTGGCAACGCGATATTGCGCCGGTGCAAGGCCACGCGCGGCTGACATCTCATACCAGCGCGCGGCTTCCGGAAGGTTCGCGGCAACGCCACGGCCATCCTGATAACGGGCACCGATTTCGAACAGCGCCTGCGCATCACCGGCGGCGGCTGCGTCTGCCAGCGATTTCGGTCCCATTGTCGCTGGCACTTCGATCGCAGCCTGAGGGGCGGCAGATGCCGGTGCCTCGACCTGCGCTTCGGACCGGGCAATTGCCTCGCCGACGGATTGTTCAGGCGCGGCACCGGTTGGCGGCAACGTCGATTGGGCCACTTCCGGCACCGGGGCCGAGGCTTCTGCGCCATCGGCGGACGGAGCCGCCATCGGTGCTGCATCTGCGGAATTCTGCGCGGGTTCTATGGTTTCGTTGGCGGGCAGGCCGGTTTCCGCTGCGGGTTCGGTCTGTTCAAGCATGCCCACTTCCGGCGGCGGTGCGTCATCACCACGCGTCAAAGTGTTGATCAGCGGCATTGCCATCAGCGCCAGAAGCACAGCACCGACAGCCAGCAGGATCGGCTTGCGATGTTTGGCAAATGCGCCGGAAAGGCCGCCACCGCTGCTGCCCTGCGCTTTCAACGCGACAGTGCGGTCTGTCTTGACGGGTTTGCTCTTGCCGGCCTTGGCCTTGCCGCGATTGCCGGCGGAAATGCCGAGCGTCGGATCGGTTTCCAGCGCCGCAGCCTTGGCCGCGCGTCGCGCAGCCGCAATGTAATCGACGCTCTCGTCGGACGATGCCGGGTTGGCGCTGATGCCGGCCTGGCTGGCCCGCACGCGCTCGAGAATCTTCTTCACGTCGGGCATGCCCGAGCCCGGCTCCAGCGGCACGTTCTGCTGTTCGGGTAGCAACATGTCGACAGGGTCGATCGAAGGCGTCGGCTCCACCACGGTGCGATCGGTCGCCTTCGGTTCGGCTTCCCTGTGACCGGATAGAAAGCGCTTCATGCCGCCAAGAAGGCTGCTGGGGGATTTCTTGGCCGCAGCGATCGCGCGGCTTTCCTTGTCGGCGGTGCGCTGCGCATTTTCGTGGTCGTCGGCAGCCTCGCCGTTCTCCAGCAGACCGCTTTCCAGATCGTCGGCAAACAGCGCGCGTTCGTCCAGGCGCTCGTCTGCCGGCATGGCAACCGAGCTGTGCAGGTCTTCACCACCGGCAAACATCGGCACCGTCGCCTTCGGCATGACGGGTGCGGCCTGCATGGCAGGTGCAGCCTGCATGGAGGTTCTGGTCGGTGCAGGCGAAGGGGCCGGAGCAGGGCGGGACGGCTCAAAACTCCCCTGCCGGGAAAGGCTGCCTTCCATCGTGTCCAGCCGGTCTGCAATGCTGACCAGCGTCCGGTGCAGCATTTCGAATGTCTGGTGCGTGCGTTCTTCCGAACCGCGCGTCAGGTCTTCCAGATGGCGCAGGTCTTCGGCAAGCGCCGTTAGCGCGCCCATGTCCGGTGCAGCGCCACCTGTCGCCGTACCGTTGCGGGCATAGGCTTCGACCACGGCCTCGGCTGCCTGACGGGCTGCCTCGATCACGTATTCGTCGCTGGTCGCCATATACCCTTCGATGGCCGACATGCGCTCTTCGAAAGCCGCAGGCAGTTCGAATTCGCCGGCCGTCTTCGGTTCGCTGATCAGGCGCGAAAGGTTGGCGATCTGGTCTTCGAGATTGCGCAGCGCATCATTGTCGCCGGCAGGAGCCGCGGCGGCATCGTCCAGGCGCGCAGCGATATCGCTCAGGCGCCCTTCAAGGCGGCCGAACATGGCGTTATCGAGCGGCGCTGCCGGCTGCGTGATCTCGATTTCTTCGATGCGTCGCGAAATATGGTCCAGTCGCTCGGCCAGCGCGTCGTTGACGGAACCCTGTTCCAGCGCATCGATCTTGCGGGAAATGTCGGAAAGATAGCCAGTCAGCTCGGCGGGTTGCGCCGGCTGCTGCACGCGTTCCATCAGGATGGCGAGATCTTCCAGACGTTCGTCCAGACGCATCGCACCCTGTTCGCGGGAAAAATCGTCGATCTTGCGGGCCAGCGCGTCGATGCGCACGCCCATTTCGTCATCAAGGGCGTTTGCGGCGGGCAGTGCCGATTGCAGCGTGTCGCGATGCATGGCGTCAATCTGGTCGGAAAGGCCTTCCAGCCGGCTTTCCAGCCGCCCGATCATGCCATGTTCCAGCGCGGCATCGGCAGAGGCGCGGCTGCTTGCCGCCAGCGCCCGGCTGATCTCGTCCAGACGCTTGTCGAGCACCGAAAACTGCTCGACGATCATCGGATCGTTATGCGGCACCATGCGGTTGCCAAGCTGTTCCACGGCAGCGGCCAGCGTCAGCAGCTTGTCTTCCAGTGCCAGAATGGCGCCATTGTCACCAAAGGCACCCAGCTGTCCCTTGATGTCGTCGATCCGGTAGGCAAGCGACACCAGTTCCTCGCGCAGCGCGCCGGGGTCGGCATCGAGCACGCGCTCTTCCAGCCCCTGAAACTGGGTTTCCATGCGCTGCATGGAGTCCTCGCGGGCAAGCCCCTGCATGACGGTGCGCAGGCCTTCGAATTCCAGCCGCAGGTCTTCCGTTTCCGGTGCGCCGCGATGGCCAAGATTTCCGATACTGTCGGCCAGCCGCGCAAGGTCGTTGCGCATGTCGTCGGCAAAATGGCGATCCTCGGCAATCGCCCGGATCGAGCGGATTTCCGAGCGCAGGCCGTCCATCTCGCGGGCAACGCCCTGCGAAATGTCCTGCTTCAGATCCTGCCGCAGCGTGACCAGCGCTTCGGCGATATCGTTCATGATCGCATCCGGCAGACCAGCCGGCGTGCCGGCGGGTGCGGCAATGCGGGCACTGGCCGGCAGCGCCGGGCGGGCCGAAGCCAGAGGCGGCAGCGCCCGGCTTTCGGCGCGTGGCGGCCGGTTGTCTGCAATCGGTGCTGCCGGTGGCGCGATAGGGCGGCGGGGTGTGATCGGTGCACGCAGCGCCGGCTCGGCATAGGCTTCCGGCGGGCGGATGTCGCGCTGTGGGTGGCGGGCGGCATCGAGCGCGCGCTGGCGGCGACGGATTTCTTCAAGCGGATTGACGGCGGAAGCGGCTGCCTGTTGCGGCGCTGCTCTCTGCGTTGTCGGCTGCTGGACCTGCTGCTCCGCATAACGGTTCTGTTCGCGGCCGTCGCCGGGCTGACGTTCAGTGGTCTGACGTTCACTGGTCTGACGCTCGCGGGCAGATGAATGCATCAGCCCTTCGATCCGTGCTTCCAGCCCCTCGATCGTACGGTTGAGCGCGTCCAGGGAGGACGTCTCGCCGCGACGGGATGGCGTGGGTCGTGATCCGTTCATGGTCTCGCTCGCTTCGACAGCGCGGATCGGGTGACGATCCGCTGATTGGTATTCTCCGACGACACCCCTTGCGGAGAAATCACCGGACACCACCCCATGAGAATGCCGGACAGGACTTTCCTCAACCTTGAGTGGTTGCGGCTCCTCATAAGACAACGCGAGACAAAAGAATGAGGTGCGCCACGACTAGTTCAGAGCGCACAATCCACCAAACGTGGTAAACGCCCGGTTAACCGGGGTAAGGTTTTTTAACTTTTGCTGTTGGAAGCGGCTGGATCTGACATGCAGGCGAAAGCTTTTGCGAGCTCTGCTCTTTTGTTTTCGCCGCGCAATCACTCACGGAGCGCATTCGCTTGCACCTGCTGCTCCGTCCTGCGTGCCACTGCAGCTGTCGTTCAAATCTCCAAAAACTGCTTCAAAACGCCATTGACGTTTACGCAAACGTCAATATTTTAGCGGTGGAG
Organism: Neorhizobium sp. BT27B; assembly: GCF_050455485.1. Lineage (NCBI taxonomy): Bacteria > Pseudomonadati > Pseudomonadota > Alphaproteobacteria > Hyphomicrobiales > Rhizobiaceae > Neorhizobium > Neorhizobium sp. BT27B. The sequence goes on from NZ_JBCIYT010000006.1 coordinate 433,976, forward strand.
TTTGCCGGTGTTGCAGCCGGCGCGCAGAGGAGGAGTTTGCGCATGCCCGTCTACAAGGCCCCCGTTGAAGATACGCTGTTCGTGCTGAACGACGTGCTCGGTCTCGAACGTTTCGGCAATCTGCCCGGCTTTGCCGATGCAACGCCCGACATGATCGAGGCGATTCTGGGCGAGGCGGCCAAGGTGGCGGAGGAGGCTCTGTTCCCGCTCAATCTTTCCGGCGATCAGGAAGGCTGCACCCGTAAGGATGATGGCTCGGTCACAGTGCCGAAAGGTTTTAAAGGAGCTTACGACCAGTATTGTCAGGGCGGCTGGATCGGTCTGGCCGTGCCGGAAGAGTTTGGCGGGCAGGGGCTGCCCTACACGCTGCACGCCGCCGTCGGCGAATACATGTCGTCGGCCAACATGTCGCTGATGATGTATCCGGGCCTCACACAGGGCGCCATCGCCGCCATTCTCGTCCATGGTTCGGACGAACAGAAAGCCACCTATCTGCCCCATATGGTCGGCGGCACATGGTCCGGCACCATGAACCTGACGGAACCCCATTGCGGCACCGATCTCGGCCTGTTGCGCACCAAGGCCGTGCCGCAGGGCGACGGTTCCTACAAGATTTCCGGCCAGAAAATCTTCATCTCCGCCGGCGAACACGGCATGACCGACAACATCATCCACCTTGTTCTTGCCCGCATCGAAGGCGCGCCCGAAGGTACAAAAGGCATTTCGCTGTTCATCGTGCCGAAATTCATGGTGAAGGACGACAGTTCGCTCGGTGATAGAAACGGCGTTTCTTGCGGTGCGCTCGAAGAAAAGATGGGCATCCACGGCAATTCCACCTGCGTCATGAACTATGACGAGGCGACCGGTTATCTCATCGGCGCGGAAAACAAGGGCCTGTCGGCCATGTTCGTGATGATGAACGAGGCCCGCCTCGGCGTCGGCCTGCAGGGGCTGTCGATCGCCGAGACCGCCTATCAGAACGCCGTCGCCTATGCAAATGAACGCATCCAAGGCCGCTCGCTCTCGGGCGCCAAGGCACCGGACAAAAAGGCCGATCCGATCATCGTCCATCCGGATATTCGCCGTTCACTGATGACCATCAAGGCCTTCAACGAAGCCGGCCGCGCCTTCCTCCTTTGGACCGCGCTGAAATCCGACATCGCCCACCGCTCGCCGGATGAAAAGGAACGCCAGAACGCCGACGACCTGCTCGGCCTCGCCACGCCGATCCTCAAAGGCGTGTTGACCGACAAGGGGTTTGATCACGCTGTAATGGCCCAGCAGGTGTTTGGCGGTCACGGCTATATCGAGGAACATGGCATGAGCCAGTATGTCCGCGATGCCCGTATCGCCATGATCTATGAAGGTGCCAACGGCATTCAGGCGCTGGATCTTGTGGGACGAAAACTGGCGCTCAACGGCGGCCGCGCGGTGATGGCGATGTTCAAGGAAATCGGCGATTTCTGCGAGGAAAACCGTGCTGATGAAAATCTGGCCTTCTACACGAAACACCTCAAGAAGGGTCTGAACGACGTACAGGCCTCAACCATGTGGTTCATGCAGAACGCCATGGCAAAACCCGACAATGCCGGTGCCGGCTCGACCGATTACATGCACCTCTTCGGCCTCGTCACGCTCGGCTACATGTGGGCAAAGATCGCCAAGGCCGCGCAGGAAAAGCTTGCAGCGGGCGATGCGCGCGAAGACTATCTGAAGAACAAGCTGGTCACGGCGCGTTTCTACATGGAAAAGATCATGCCCGAAACCGCGCTGCGCAAGGTGCGCATAGAGGCGGGGGCCGATAGCGTGATGGAACTGGCGGCAGAGGCGTTTTGATTGAGAATTCTCTTCTCCCCTCGGGGAGAAGATGTCCGAAGGACAGATGAGGGGGGCGACGAAGGGAACACGGCGGAAACGTCGAACCTGCCGTACCCCTCATCCGACCCTTCGGGCCACCTTCTCCCCGAGGGGAGAAGATATAAAAGAGATTCCAAGGCAACCGAGTTGCCACTCAGGGAGATGACACCATGACCGAAGTCTTCATTTACGACCACGTGCGCACGCCGCGCGGTCGCGGCAAGAAGGATGGATCACTGCACGAGGTTCCCTCCGTCCGCCTCGCGGCAAAGACGCTGGAAGCCATCCGCGACCGCAACGGCCTCAACACCGAAACCGTCGATGACATCATCATGGGCTGCGTCGATCCGGTGATGGACTCAGGCGCCGTCATCCCCAAGGCGGCTGCCTTCGAGGCCGGTTATTCGACCAAAGCTCCGGGCATGCAGATCTCCCGCTTCTGCGCCTCCGGCCTCGATGCCATCAACTTTGGCGCCGGAAAAATCGCAGCAGGCTCGGATGACATCGTCATCGCCGGCGGCGTCGAAAGCATGTCGCGTGTCGGCATGGGCATGTCCGGCGGTGCCTGGTACATGGACCCCTCGGTCAATTTCCCGTCCTATTTCATGCCGCAGGGCGTGTCTGCCGATCTGATCGCCACGAAATACGGTTTTTCGCGCGATGACGTCGATGCCTATGCCGTCGAAAGCCAGAAGCGCGCCGGCAAGGCCTGGGACGCCGGTTACTTCAAGAACTCTGTCATCCCGGTTAAGGACCAGAACGGCCTGATCATCCTCGACCGTGACGAGCACATGCGTCCGACCACGGACATGCAGGCACTGGCCTCGCTCAACGCTTCGTTCCAGATGCCGGGTGAAATGGGTGGTTTCGAAGCCGTCGGCATTCAGGCGCATCCGGAGATCGAAAAGATCAACTACGTCCACCACGCCGGCAATTCGTCCGGCATCGTCGATGGTGCTGCCGCCGTGCTGATCGGCTCCAAGGCGGGTGGCCAGTCTCTGGGCATCAAACCGCGTGCCCGCATCCGCGCCTTCGCCAATATCGGTTCGGACCCGGCGCTGATGCTGACCGGCCCGGTCGATGTCACGGAAAAACTCTTGGCCCGCACCGGTATGTCGATTGCAGATATCGACCTGTTCGAACTCAACGAAGCTTTTGCCGCCGTCGTGCTGCGTTATATGCAGGCTTTCGACATTTCCCACGACATCATGAACGTCAACGGCGGTGCCATCGCCATGGGCCACCCGCTCGGCGCCACCGGCGCTATGATTCTCGGCACCGTTCTGGATGAACTGGAACGCCGCGATCTGAACACCGCACTGGTTACGCTCTGCATCGGCGCCGGCATGGGCACGGCGACGGTCATCGAGCGGGTTTGAGGGAAGCCCCCTCATCCGCCCTTCGGGCACCTTCTCCCCGTTGGGGAGAAGATAAGGGAGCGGGCCGCGAGGTTGCCATTCCTCCTCTCCCCTCGGGGAGAGGTCGCCGAGCGAAGCGGAGGCGGGTGAGGGGGGAGGCCCCACGCGAAGACAGAAGATTTCAGGGAAGAGGAAATCCCACGATGAGCACCTACACCAACTTCACCATCGAAACCGACGCAGACGGCATCGCGGTCATCACCTGGGACATGCCCGGCAAGAGCATGAACGTCTTCACCGTCGAGGTGATGGACGAACTCGATGCCCTCCTGAAACAGACGGTGGAAGACGCCGCCATCAAGGGCGTGGTTTTCACCAGCGGCAAATCCTCCTTCTCCGGCGGGGCCGATCTCACCATGATCCGCGGCATGTTCTCCATGCTGCAGGAGGCCACGGCAAAAGATCCGGCCACCGCCAAACAAAAGCTGTTCGAAGTTGCCGGCCGCATGACCTGGCTGTTTCGCGCCATCGAGACCAACGGCAAGCCTTGGGTGTCGGCCATCAACGGTACCTGCATGGGCGGCGCGTTCGAACTGTCGCTCGCCTGCCACGGCCGCGTTGCCGCCAATGGCAAGTCGGTCAAGCTGGCGCTTCCCGAGGTCAAAGTCGGCATCTTTCCGGGTGCCGGCGGCACCCAGCGTGTGTCGCGCCTCACCGATGCCCAGTCCGCCCTGCAGATGATGACCACCGGCCAGTCGCTCACCCCGCAGCGCGCAAAGGCCATGGGCCTTGTGCATCAGGTGGTCGAACCGGAGCAACTGGTCACGGCGGCCAAACAGATGATCAAGGACGGCCTCAAACCCATCGCCCCCTGGGATGAAAAAGGTTTCAAGGCCCCCGGCGGCGGTGTGTGGACGCCTCAAGCCGCCCAGCTCTGGCCGGCCGCCCCGGCCATCCTGCGCCGTGAGACGGCCGGCAATTATCCGGGCGCGCTCGCCATTTTGAAATGCGTCTATGAAGGCCTGCAGCTCCCGTTCGATACGGCGCTGAAGGTCGAACAGCGCTATTTCACGCAGGTTCTCGGCACCACCGAAGCCTTCTCGATGATCCGCTCGCTGTTCATCTCCATGCAGGAACTGGGAAAAGGCGCGCGCCGTCCGGCTGGCGTTCCGAAAAGCGAGTTCAAGAAAATCGGCGTCGTCGGCGCCGGCTTCATGGGCGCCTCGATCGCTTACGTCACGGCCGCCGCCGGCATCCCCGTCGTGCTGATCGACCGGGATCAGGAAGCAGCCGACAAGGGCAAGGCCGTTTCGGAAAAGCTGGTGGCGGAAAGCGTGTCCAAGGGCCGCCTCACCAAGGAAGAGGGCGAAAAGCTGCTCTCGCTCGTCACCTCGACGCCGGATTATTCCACGCTCTCGGATGCCGACCTGGTCATCGAAGCGGTGTTCGAGGATCGCGCCGTGAAGAAGGCGGTGATCGAACAGGTCGAGGCCGTTATCCCGGCCACCACGATCTTTGCCTCCAACACCTCCACCCTGCCGATCTCGGGGCTTGCGCAAAACTCGAAACGCCCAGACCAGTTCGTCGGCGTGCATTTCTTCTCGCCGGTCGAAAAGATGATGCTCACCGAAGTCATCCTGGGAGAGAAGACCGGCGACAAGGCACTGGCCACGGCGCTGGATTTCGTCGCAAAAATCAAGAAGACGCCGATTGTCGTCAACGATACGCGCGGTTTCTTCGTCAACCGCTGCGTCTTCCGCTATATCAACGAGGCCTATGACATGCTGGCCGAGGGCGTGCCGGCAGCGATGATCGAAAACGCGGCAAAAATGGCCGGCATGCCGGTCGGCCCGCTCTCCTTGAACGACGAAGTCGCCGTCGATCTCAGCCAGAAGATCATGAAGGCCTCGATTGCCGATCTGGGCGAAAGCTCGGTCAAGCCGGGCCACATGGCGCTGATCGACAAGCTGGTGAACGATCTCGACCGTCGCGGCCGCAAGAATGGCCAGGGTTTTTACGATTACCCGCCAAAACCGGCCAAGAAATCGCTCTGGCCCGGCCTGAAAGATCTTTATCCGCAGAAGCCGGCCAGCGAAGTGGATGTCAACCTTCTGAAGCAGCGTCTCCTCGTGACGATCGCACTGGAAGCGGCCCGCACGGTGGAAGAAGGCATTGTCACCGATCCCCGCGAAGCCGATGTCGGCTCCATCCTCGGTTTCGGTTTCGCGCCTTATACGGGCGGCACGCTGAGCTATATCGACGGCATGGGCGTCAAGACGTTCGTGGCACTGGCGGAAAAACTGGCAGCTCAGTACGGCGACCACTTTGCCCCGACGCCGCTCTTGAAGGACATGGCAGCGAAGGGCGAGACGTTTTACGGACGCTTCGATCCCTATGGGAAAGTGGGGGAGGCGGCGTAAAGCTGCCCCGGTTGAGGACAAAACAAAGCGGAAGCTGGCTACGGCCGGCTTCCGAATATAGTGTGCCGGGATGTTGAAACGTCCTGCGCCCATGGCTTGCCGGGGAGATGGTCTTCGGGAGCAACGTCATGTGGATAAAGAATTTTCTGAGGCCAAGCCGGCCGCGCAACGCCTACCTGCAGCAAGCTGCATTCATCCTGCTGGGTATCGCGAGCGCTTGTTGTATCCTGGTTTATGTCGCGCAGTATGACGGTGATGCGCTGTGGCTTCTGGCGGCGCTGCTTGCATTGCTTGTTCCATGCGGGCGCAACATGATGTTTGCCTATGAGGCATCCAACGCAACCATTCTGTCGATGGAAAACCCTCTCATCATCGTTGTCGGTTTCATTCTGCTTTTGCTCGTGCTGCCGCTTCTGGTGTTTGTCCTCCTTGTCGCGACACTGATACAGGCCGCAAGAGCGCCCTCGGTCCTTCGGTAGGCCAACCCTCAAGCCGCGCTCACCCTCACCAGCGCCGTGATATCCGCGCCGCTCATCGGCCGGCCCAGCAAAAATCCCTGCAGCTGGTCGCAGCCCGAAAGTTTCAGCGCGGTTGCCTGTTCCTGTGTTTCCACGCCTTCTGCCGTCACCGGAATGTTGAGCGCATGCGCCAGCGAAATCGTCGCGGTCAGCACTTCCGATCCCTCGCGGTTGTCCAGCCCGCTCACCAGCGAGCGGTCGATCTTCATCCGGTCGAAACCAAACGTGCGCAGGGCGCCGATGCTGGCATATCCGCAGCCGAAATCGTCCAGCGCGAATTTCACGCCGACATTGCGCAGCATCTCGATGGCGCGGCGCGCCTGGTCGGGATTGGACATCAGCACGCCTTCGGTGATTTCCAGCGTCAGCCGGTGCGGGTCGAACCCCGTCGCCTCCAGCAGGCGGATGACATCGGCCGGAAAATTCGGGTTGCGCAGCTGGATCGGCGACACATTTACCGAAAGTGCCAGCGTTTTCCATTGGCGCGCCTGGTCGATCGCGGCTTTGAGAACCTGCATGCCCAGCTGGTCGATCAGCCCCGAGCGCTCGGCGATCGGGATGAACACTTCCGGGCTGACGCGGCCGGTCATCGGCATCCATTGCGCCAGCGCCTCCACACCCACCACCCGGCCGGCCTTGGCATCGAACAGCGGCTGGTAGGAAACTTGCACCTCGCCCCGCTCCAGCGCCTTGCGCAGCCTGTCTTCCAGTTCGGCGGCCATATGCCGGTCATTGTCGAGCGCGGCGGTAAAGGTCACCGCCTTGCCGCGGCCGCTCTCCTTGGCGGTATAAAGCGCCATGTCGGCGCGCCTGAGCAGTTCCAGCGCATCAGGCACATCGTTCTCGGAAATCACCGTGCCGATGCTGGCGCCGATCTCGATCGTGCGCCCGCCGATCATGAAAGGCTCGGCCACACATTCGACGATTGTCTGGGCAAGATCCGGTGTTGTGTCGAGCGGCGTCGCCACGGCAAATTCGTCGCCGCCGAGGCGCGCGAACAGCGCGTTGGCGGGAAGATAGGATTGCACCCGTGCCGCCACCAGCTTGATCAGCTCGTCGCCAACGGCATGGCCCCAGGCATCGTTGACGCCCTTGAACCCGTCGAGGTCGATCAGGTGCAGCGTCAGGCCAGCCTTGTCGGTGGCGATCGCCTTGTCCAGCTGTTCGAGAATGCCGGCACGGTTCAAAAGCCCGCTCAGCACATCATGGGTGGCACGGTGGCGGGCGCGGTCGGTGGAGCGTTGCAGCATGCGTACCGAGAGGATGCCGGTGACCAGAACCGCGACGAGAAAGGCGACAAGAACCAGCGCCGCTGCGAGAAGATAACCGGAGACGCGGTTATAGATCATCGCGCCGGGATCGCGGCTTTCCCATTGCAGATAGGTCAGTGTGTTGCCGTCGGCGTCGTTCAGCGGAACCGACAGCATGTGCGGCTCGGGTGTAACGCTGACGCTCAGATCGTCGAGGTCAAAGGTGTGCTCGATCTCGTCGAGCGTGTCCGTCGACAGTAACCGGACCAGCACGAGCGTATGAAAGGATGTGCCGGAGGCGACCGTCTGGTCATAGGGCTGTATCGCACCTGCCGCCATGAGCGCCAATCCGTCGACGCTTCGGGCGAAACTGACGACCGGCACACGGCCGGAGGTTTTCGCATGGCTGATGAGATCGGCCAGCGAAGAACCAAAGAAGTCGGTGGGGTCGAATTCCTCGCCCTTCTTGTAGCTGCTCAGAATGGTCTGCTCCGGTGTCACGACGATCGACGCATCGAACAGCGGATTATCCTTGGTGCTCCTGCCCCAGGTCGTATCGGAAAACTCCTTTGCTTCGGGCGATGTTATGTGTTCGTAACCATCGTCCCACACGGTGTTGTCGCGTGCGGTGGCGCTCAGGTGTTCCTGCAATGCGGATATGGCTGCCGTCGCCGCATGTCTTGCGCGTGCATCATCGATAGAGGTCGCCGTATTCGTCATGTCGCGTACCGAAATGGCGATCAGCACTGCCAGTATGGCGGCCACAGCCATGAAGAATGCGGTCGCCGCAATGACGATACGGATACGAAGCGGCAGTTTTGGAAAAAGCGATTTCGACATAACACACCGATGCGAGGGTTTTGGGTCTCAGCTGTGCCCATCGCATTTGTATATTATGATCATCTAAATAAGATGTTTATTGCGGATCTCAAATTGTCCGGTCGCCTGCCGGAAGTCCTCCGCATCCAGACAACAAAAAAAGGCCGGTCGCCCGGCCTTTCTGGTCATCGTGAAATCGAAGGATCAACCGCGCTTGTCGGATTTCCCGAACTTGCCGCCGGCGCCGCCCTTCGGTCCAGCCTTGGCAAACGGCTTGGCTCCCGCAGGTTTTGCGAAGTCCGGTTTGCCCTTCTTGGCAAAGGGTTTTGCTTCACCGGCAGGCGCGTCGTTGGATTTTTTCTTCCAGGGCTTGTCGTCGCCGGGGCGGTCGGATTTCACCTTGTCGCCCTTGTAACCTTCGGACTTGTAGCCCTCGGAACGCGGAGCGTCATTGCCGGCACCCTTGGGCTTCCAGTCCTTGCGCGGGCCGTCGCCGTCTCTGGCCGGCTTGTCGCCGTAAGGCTTGGCCTTGAAAGGCTTGTCGCCACGCGGGCCGTCATTGAACTTCTTTTCTTTCCACGGCTTGTCCATGCGCGGGCCATCACGCTGGGTAAAGCCTTCGTCGTCGGTGCCGCGCGAAAACTTGGAAAAGTCGGGTGCGCCGTCCAGCTTGGTCACGCGGATGCCGCGCTCCATCAGGCGGTCCTTGCCCAGCTTGGCGAGGAACCTTTCGGCGTGGTCGGCGGAGATTTCGACAAAAGTCTCGTCGGCCTGCATCTTGATGGCGCCGATCTGGTTCTTGGTCAGATCACCGCTCTTGCAGATGGTCGGGATCAGCCAGCGCGGTTCGGCGCGTTGCTTGCGGCCGACGGAGAGCGAGAACCAGACGGCCGGGCCAAAGTCGCCACGCGGCGTCAGCGGACGGGAAGCGGCGTCGCCGGTCTGGCCTTCACGCGGCTTGCGCGCGCCATCCAGCGATACTTCAAAAATTTCTTCCGGCGCGGAATTTTTGCCGCGATACATCGAGACGAAGGCGGCTGCCAGCTTTTCGGCGTCGAAACGCTCGGTCAGCTTGGCGATCAGCGCCAGTTCGTCCTCGTCCTTCGTCACTTCGGTGAAGATCGGATTGGCGAACAGCCGCTCCTCGTCACGTTCGATAACGGCGTCGGCAGACGGCGGGTTGGCCCAGGTCGGCTCGATCTTGGCACCGAACAGAAGGCGTTCGGCCTTGCGGCGCTGGTTTACCGGAATGATCAGCGCGCTGATGCCCTTGGAACCGGCACGACCCGTGCGGCCCGAACGATGCAGAAGCGTTTCCGAATTGGTCGGCAGGTCGGCATGGATAACCAGCTCAAGGCCGGGAAGGTCGATACCGCGGGCTGCAACGTCGGTGGCCACGCAAACGCGGGCACGGCCGTCACGCATGGCCTGCAGCGCATGGGTGCGCTCGTTCTGCGTCAGTTCGCCGGAAAGCGCCACGACGGAGAAATTGCGGTTGGAAAGGCGTGCGGTCAGATGGTTGACGGCAGCGCGGGTCGAGCAGAACACGATCGCATTCGGCGCTTCGTAGTAGCGCAGCACGTTGACGATGGCGTTTTCGCGGTCCTGCGCGGAAACGAGAAGCGCGCGCTGCTCGATGTCCACATGCTGCTTCTGCTCGGCGGCCGTGGCAATGCGCACGGCATTGCGCTGGTAGCTCTTGGCAAGCTTGGCAATGGCGGCCGGCACGGTGGCTGAGAACATCAGGGTGCGGCGATCATCCGGGGCCTGCTCGAGAATATATTCGAGATCCTCACGGAAACCGAGGTCGAGCATTTCGTCGGCCTCGTCCAGCACGGCGACGCGCAGTTCCGACATGTCGAGCGCGTTGCGGCGGATATGGTCGCATATACGGCCCGGCGTGCCGACGACGATATGGGCGCCACGTTCCAGCGCCCGGCGCTCGGAGCGGATGTCCATGCCACCGACGCAGGAGGTGATGACGGCGCCGGCTTCGGCGTACAGCCAGTCCAGCTCGCGCTTCACCTGCAGGGCCAGTTCGCGGGTCGGCGCGATCACCAGTGCCAGCGGCACGCCGGCGCGGCCGAACTGCTCGGCGTCACCGAGAAGCGTCGGCGCCATGGCGATGCCGAAGGCAACCGTCTTGCCGGAACCGGTCTGCGCCGAAACCAGCGCGTCGGACGTGATGAGGGCCGGATCGAGCATCGCCAGCTGAACCGGGGTAAGCGTCGAGTAGCCACGTTTTTCCAACGCCTTGGCGATCGGCGGGATCGCGCCGTCAATTGCGGTCATGAATTACTGTCTTTCGGATTTAATGCGCCCACGTTTCCGGGGCGCCCTGGCTGCAAGGCTCGCAGCCGAACATGGGCGCGTCTCTACTGTTTTCAACGGCAAATGTCAAAGTGTTGCCATGCAGGGCTGCCCGGCGCGCCGGGCACGCCTCGTCCAGGCCCCGGTTCAACTCTGGTCGAGAGCGACTGTCAGGTCGGCGATCAGGTCGTCGGGATGTTCGATGCCGATCGAAAGCCGGATCGTGCTCTCCAGAACGCCGATCCTCTGGCGCACCTCCACTGGCACGCCGGAATGCGTCATCGTGGCCGGATGGCTGGCAAGCGATTCCGTGCCACCAAGGCTGACCGCCAGCTTGAAGATCGACAACGCATTGAGGAAGCGGAAGGAGGCCGGCTGCCCGCCTTTGATATCGAAGGAAAAGGTCGAACCCGCACCGCTGCACTGGCGGGCAAACACCTTTCCGGTCGGCGATTGCGGGTCGTGATAGGGCAGGTAATGAATACTCTCGACGGCGGGGTGGCTTTTCAGAAAGTCGGCGACCGCCTTGGCATTGGTATTGGCCTTTTCCATGCGGATCGACAGTGTTTCCAGGGACCGCCCCAGCATCCAGCAGGAATGTGGATCGAGCTGCGTGCCGATCGCGCCGCGCAGAGCCTTCACCGGTTTCATCACCGCTTTCGATCCGAGTGCTGCACCGGCAATCAGATCCGAATGGCCGCCGACATACTTTGTCAGCGAATAGACGGAAATGTCCGCACCATGCTCGATCGGCCGCTGGAAGACAGGGCCGAGCAGCGTGTTGTCGCAGACGACGATCGGCGTGTGGCCTTGCGCCTTGCCGATTTCGTCGGCGACGTGCCGCATCAGGCCTATGTCCACCAAGCTGTTGGTCGGGTTGGCCGGCGTCTCGATCAGGATCACCGATACGCGGCCTTTTGACATCGCCGCTTGGGCGGCGGCGTTGACGGAGGCTTCGTCGACACCATCGGAAAAGCCCACGGCGGCAACATCCAGCTCGGCAAATTTTTTCGCCAGCAGCGTTTCGGTGCCGCCATAAAGCGGCTGCGAATGCAAAATGCTGTCGCCCGGTTTGACGAAGGCCAGCAGCACCGTGGCAATCGCCGACATGCCGGAGGAAAACAGCACACCGCTTTCCGCGCGCTCGTAAACCGCCAACCGGTCCTCGACGATCTCGCTATTGGGATGATTGAAGCGCGAATAGACAAGGCCCGCGCCGGTGCCTTCCGGCGGCTCCTTGCGGCCGGACACATAATCGAAGAAGTCACGGCCTTCTTCCGCCGATTTGAACACGAAGGTGGAGGTAAGGAAGACTGGCGGTTTTACCGCGCCCTCGGACAATTCGGGGTCGTAACCGTAGTTCAGCATTTGCGTTTCGGGGTGAAGCGCGTGATTGCCGATATGCGTCTTGGAAGGGTGCGGTTTGGTCATGGACCTGCTCCTGGCTTCGCGATGAAACCGTAGATAACGCCGCAAGCACCGTCGCCAAGTGGCGGGCGCGCCGCTTCAGTGCATCAGAAGCGACGTGGCCAGCGGCACCACCACCGAGGTCGCCACCGCATTGAGCGCCATGGCGATGCCGGCAAACAGTCCGGCCGTGGCATTCACCTCATAAGCGCGGGCGGTGCCGATGCCGTGCGAGGTGAGGCCCGCCGCAAAACCACGCGCGGCGTAGTCTTGAATGCGCATCAGGTTCATGAACGGTGTGACGATCACCGCGCCGATAATGCCGGTGAGGATCACCAGAACCGCCGTCAGCGAGGCGTTGCCGCCCATCTCGGACGAAATCGCCATGGCAACGCCGGCGGTGGCGGATTTCGGCAGGAAGGAGATCATTACCTCTTGCGACAGCCCGAAAGCCTGTCCGAGCACGACGACCGAAGCCACCGCCGCCAGCGAGCCGACGACAAGGGCGGCGGCGATCGGCAGAAGCAGCTTTTTCACATTCTCCCAGTTCCGGTACAGCGGCACGGCAATCGCCACCGTCGCCGGGCCGAGCAGGAAATGCACGAACTGCGCGCCGGCAAAGAAGGTCTCGAAAGGAATGCCGAACGCCGTCATCACCAGCGATAGGAAGATGACCGAGATCAGCACCGGATTGGCCAACGGGTTCCGCCGCAGCCTCTGCGAAATTTCGGTGGCGGCAATCCATGTGCACACAGTCAGCGTCAGCCAGATCAGCGGCGAGGTCGACAGGTAGACCCAGAGTTCGATCGGGCTTCTCATCGTTTTTCTCCGGCTCGGGCCATCAGTCGTCGCACACCGATGAAGGTCCACACGGTAATGGCCAGCGTGAAGACCGCCGACAGGACCAGAACCGCGATGATCGCCGCCGCCTGGCTCTCGACCAGCCCCCACAAGGCCACCACGCCAACGCCGGCCGGCACGAACATCAGGCCGAGATTGGCAAGCATGCTATCGGCGACCGCTTCGATGCGCGGATATCCGCTATGGCCGAAGCGTCGGCCGGCCTGCAGCGCGGCAAACAGCAGCACGATGCCGACCACCGGGCCGGGAACGGGCAGTCGGGTCAGGAAAACAAGGCTTTCGCCAAGAAGCTGGAAAAGAAGAAGGGCTGCGATGCCGCGTAACATGAAAACTCCGGTCGCGGGGAAGAGAGATGATCAACCTCTATCGCAAGCACCCGCCTTCGTCACCCGGTGGGGAAACGAGAAAGGGCGGCTTGTTGCCAAGCCGCCCTTGCAGTTTCGAAATCGTGCCGGTCAGGCGGTGCGCGGACGGGTTACCGGCACGCTGGCCTTGGGGCCGGCCTTCACGCTGGCCGTGGCAGGTGCGGCGACCTGGCCATTGGGGCCACGCGGCGCCGGTACATTGTCTTCGGCTGTGCCAAAGAACTTGTCGCGTTCGCGCCACAGCGCAGGGATCGCCAGAAGGGCCACGCCGACCACGGCGATCATCGCCTTGGTGAACTGCGACAGTTCCGGCGAACGACCGTCGAAATAATAGACGGCGTAAACGATGGCGACGTGCCAGACGTAAACGTAGAGCGAATGGCGACCGAGCAGATGCAGAAAGCGGATCGAGAACACCCAGACCAGTGCATTGGCGATCTTGCGAACCCAGACGGCCGGATGTTTCGGGCCGGCAATCAGCATCCACGTCATCAGCGAGGCGGCTGCCATGAAGTTCAGCAGATAGACCACGCTGAAGTCGGTACGGATTTCCAGTGTCGCGAACTTGGCAGCCAGCTCCGGCGGCATCAGGCCATAAGCGGTCATGATGCGCAGGGGCAGGAAGAACAGGCAGACGGAAACGGCGGCCAGCGGAATGAACGAGTTTTCCGGCGAGAAGATCTTGCCCCACGGAATACGGTTGAGCGAGGTCAGCGCGCCGAGCACCAGAGCCGAATAGAACACGATCTGCCAGCCGAACAGGTTGAACGAAGTGCGCATGCCCTGATCGTCCGGACGCATCAGGAACGAATTGATCGGGTCGGTGATCAGCTTCTGTACGCCGATCTGGCCGGCCATCCAGACGATCAGCGAACCGATCATCACATAGGCCCATTTGCCGTCGATCACGAGCTTCACCAGCATCGGCGCAAAGATCATGTAGACGATATATTGCGGCAGGATGTCCATGAAGGTCGGCTGGAAGAAGAAGGTCGCAATCGCCGCCAGACGCATCGGGTCGTCGAAGGTCGTGTAACCCAGCCAGTTGTACCATATATAATAGGCGCCCGGCAGAACCATCTGGGCAGCCAGTGCAACCAGCACGATACCCATGGCATAACGGTAAAGCTCGAAGGCACGCGAATAGATCGCGGCGCGTCCGGCCTCATAACCGTTCTTGGCCATCTTGCGCACATAGACCATGCCGATCAGCAGGCCGGACAGGAAAACGAACCCCTGTGCGTCCTCAACGAACGCGAGCTGGTTGTGGTTGATTTTGACCAGCCAGTAGCCGCCGGCAAAAACCAGGTGGTTGATCAGCATGAAAACGAGGAAGTATCCCCGCAATCCATCAATAATCTCAAAGCGTTTCATCGGTCGCGTTCTCCGTCTTTCAGGTGCCGAACGCGGGCGCGATCGATGCCTTGGTGCCTCTGCGGGCCGGTGGAAGATACGCGCCTAAACGCGGCAAAAAGGCGTGCGGTTCCGAGGTCGGATCATTTTTACAACCCGCACGCGATCAAGAAGTGATCAAGGAAATGTGTGTGCCGGAATGGGAACCTACTCGGCCGCGGCGCGGCGATGACTTGCGATCTGGGCGATATATGCTCTCAGCGCCGCCGGTTTGACGGGCTTGTTCTGCAATCCCAGGCCGTATTTTTTTGTCTCGGCGCGAACCTCCTGGCTGCGGTCGGCGGTAATGATCAGGGCCGGAATGTCGATTTCGAATCGACCCCTCAGCCCGAGAATTGCCGCAATCCCGGTTCCGTCGTCAAGGTGATAATCGGCGATCACGAGATCGGGAACGGGTGTGACGGCATCGCTGTGGAAACCCTCGGCAAGGGCCTCCGCTTCCGCTTTCGAACTGGCTTGCAGAACGGTGCAGCCCCAGCCGGAAATCAGGATCGCCATGCCGGCCAGAATGCGCGGATCGTTGTCGATGCACAAAACGGTGACGCCGTTAAGCGAGTGCGGTGAAACGGCCAAGGGCAGGGGCGCTGCCACCTTGCCGGCTTCCGCCCTCGGTAATTTCACACGAAAGATCGTGCCGCGACCCGGCGCGGAAACAATTTCGACCGGATGGGCAAGCACACGCGAAATACGGTCGACGATGGAAAGGCCCAGCCCAAGCCCGCTGGCCGTGCGGGCCCCTTCATCGAGCCGGGTGAATTCTTCGAAGATCGCCTCGAAACTGGCCTTCGGAATGCCGATACCGCTGTCGGCCACCTCGATCACCACCTCTTCGCCACGTCGGCGCACGCCCACCAGAACCTTGCCGGACACGGTGTATTTGATGGCGTTGGAGACAAGATTCTGCACCAGCCGCCGCAACAGGTTGGCATCCGAGCGGACGGCGAGAGACGTGGGCATGACCTTGAAGGTGAGGTTTTTTTCACGTGCCAGCGGCGCAAAGTCGGTCTCGATCCGGTGCAGAAGATCGCCCAGCGCCACCGGGGCGATCTGCGGTTTCATCGCGCCGGTATCGAGCCGCGACATGTCCAGCACGGCACCGAGAATGGCCTCGACCGATTCCAGTGCGGAATCGATATTGCTCACCAGTTCGCTGTTTTCCGATTGCCCAAGCCGCCCGACCAGCGCCGAGGAGTATAGCCGCGCGGCATTCAGTGGCTGGAGAATGTCGTGGCCGGCGGCGGCGAAAAACCGGGTTTTTCCCAGATTGGCATCGTCTGCGCTGGCGCGGGCGGCCGCCAGTTCGCCATTCACCTGCATCAGTTCGGCGGTGCGTTCACTGACGCGCAGTTCCAGCGTCTCGTTTGCCTCCTGCAGCGCGCGGGCGGCGGATACGCGGTCGGTAATGTCGGTAAAGGTGGCAACGAACCCGTTGTCCGGCATGGCATTGGAGCGGACTTCGAGAATGCGTTTTCGTTTGCCGAGTGCCAGCGAAAAGGGAATGTCGAGTGTCTTGAAGCGCGCAACCAGCGCCGTTCTGCCGGCCGCATCGAGATCGCCTCGGGCAACGAGAATGGAGACGAGATCGGACAGCGGATAACCGACCTGTCCCACCTCTTCCGGCAGATCGAGCAGGGTGCGGAAACGCCGGTTCCACACCGTCAGCCGGCCGACACTGTCGAATACGGCAATTCCCTGATCCATTTTCGAAAGGGCGGTCTGCAGCATGTCCTGATTGTGCTGCAGCGCCTCGCTGGCCTGATCGAGCAGCCATGCCGTATCCGGTCCGGCATCCTCGGCCTTCTGCAGAACCAGCGACAGCACGAGACGAGCGGAGGCAGAGCCGATGGCGCTGCCGAGCAGCTGTTCGGAAAAATGGATGACCGACATGTCGGCGGCATCAGCATCGGAAAGCTTGCGCCCGGTCGTGCGTTCATGGCTGGCAAAGGAGCGGCGCATGCGCTCCTCGCCGAGATAGCGGCCGATCGTTGTCTTCAGCGTGCCGATGGTCACGGCCGTTTTCCAGCCGCGGCTGACCAGTTGCGACCGCGGCTGACGGCGCACGAATACGCCGGCCTGCACCCGCTCCAGCGGCCGCGGATTGCGCGACAAAGAACCGAGGACGAAGGCGGTGAGATTGAGCAACAGGCTGAGTGTGACCGCATTGACGAGAGGATCGGCGCGCGCGCCAGAGAAAAGCCCGGTGCCGGGCAGAAGGAAGTTCAGCACGGCAGAGGCGACATGGGCGTTGTCCGGCCCGCCGAGGCTTGGCACGAACAGAAGATAGGCCCAGGTCAGGAAACCGATCAGCATGCCGGCAATGGCGCCGCGCGCATTGGCCCGGTGCCACCACAACCCGCCGAGCACGGAAGGCGCCATCTGCGCGATCGCGGCAAACGACAGAAGGCCGATCGAGGCAAGGCCGTACTGGCCGTCGGACATGCGATAATAGACGTAACCGAGCATCAGCACGGCAAAGATCGCCATGCGGCGGATGCTGAGCAACATCGGCGAAAAATCGGCGCGCTGGTCATCGGAGCCGATCAGGCGGCGGCGCAGAAACACCGGCATGACGATGTCGTTCGATACCATGATCGACAGCGCCACGGATTCGACGATGACCATGGCGGTGGCGGCCGAAAACCCGCCGATGAAGACGATCAGCGTGACGGCCGGCATATGCTGGGTCAGCGGCAGAAGCAGGAGATAAAGATCGGAATCGCCACTGCCGCCGAGCAGGATCAGGCCGGCAGCCGCAACCGGCAGCACGAACAGGTTGATGGCGATCAGGTAAAGCGGCAGCAGCCAGCCGGCCATGCGCAATTCCCGCATCGTGCGGTTCTCGACCACCGTCACATGGAACTGGCGCGGCAGGAGAATGATCGCAAACACCGACAGCACGATCAGCACCACCCACCGGCTTGTCGGCGTGCGGTAATCCATCGAGGCGGAGACCAGCGAATGGTTTGCCGCCTGCTGAAAAAGGTCGGTCGGGCCATCGAACAGGAAAAACAGCACGGCGATGCCGGCGGTGAAAAATGCCACCAGCTTGACCAGGGATTCCGCCCCGATTGCAAGGATCAAGCCGTCCTGATGTTCGGTGGCGTCGGTGTGGCGGGTGCCGAACATCACCGCGAAACAGGCCATCATCAGCGTCACGATCAGCGCCAGATCAATGATGCCGGGCGCCATGCTGTCTCCACCAAAGCCCGACGGATCGAGCATGGCGGCAACCGAGCTGGAAACGGCGCGAAGCTGCAGCGCGATATAGGGAATGACGCCGACCAGCGAGATGACGGCGACGATCAGCGCCACCGTCTGGTTCTTGCCGTAGCGGGCAGCCACGAAGTCGGCCACCGATACCAGACGTTCCGCCTTGGCGATCTCGATGATGCGGCGGATGATCGGCAGGCCGATGGTAAAGGCGATGATCGGGCCGATATAGATGCCGGCAAATTCCAGTCCGTGGCCGGCAGCAAGGCCAACGCCACCAAAATAGGTCCATGACGTGCAGTAGACGGCAAGGCTCAGGGCATAGACGAGCGGCCTTCCGTTGCGGCTCACGCCGACGCGTGCGCTGCGCCGGTCGCCATAGGTGGCGATCGCGAACAGCAGCAGAATATAGGCACACGCCGACAGGAAAATGGCCCAGCCTGGAAGCATCTTTCCTCCGCGACCGGGCAGACCGGTCGTCCTCCGGAAAGAAGTCTAGGACAAAAGCCGGCGCTTGAAAATCAGCGGCTTCTCGTCAAAAAGTTGAAGATGGCCGGATCCGGCGCGATTACTCAAAACCGGCCTTTTCAGTATTTTAGAATGCGCTATGTTGCGTTTCAGGGTGGGACATACAGAGAGGGTAACCATGTCTTTCGTCAGCGAATTTCGCTCCTTCATCGCCAAGGGCAACGTCGTCGATCTCGCGGTCGGCATCATCATCGGCGGCGCCTTCACAGGCATCGTCAGCTCGCTCGTCAACGACATCGTCATGCCGGTCGTCAGTGTCGTTGTCGGCGGTATCGATTTCTCCAACTACTTCTTCCCGCTGAATTCAGCCGTCACCGCCACGACGCTGGATGCCGCCAAGGAACAGGGCGCGGTTTTTGCCTATGGCAAGTTCCTCACCGTCATCATCAACTTCCTCATCCTCGCCTGGATCATCTTCCTGATGGTGAAGGGTGTGAACAAGCTGCGTGCAGCGGAAGAAAAGAAGCCGGTCGAGGCCGCCCCCGCGCCGCCACCGGCCGATATCCAGCTTCTGTCGGAAATCCGCGATCTGTTGAAGACGCGCTGATCGGCAACGCTTCACATAAATCAATAGAAAGCCGACGAATTCTCATGGGATTCGTCGGCTTATCTGCGTTATGAAACCTCCAAACGGAGAACTCATGCCGCATGTCCATTCTTGAAAGCCTCAGCAGCCGTATCGCCTCAGCCCCGCCGAGCGGTATCGTCGAAGTCATGAACTACGCCCGCGGTCGCGATGGCCTGATTCCGCTCTGGGCGGGCGAGGGCGATCTGCCAAGCCCCGATTTCATCAACAAGGCGGCCAGCGACGCCCTGATGGCGGGCGAAACCTTCTATACCTGGCAGCGCGGCATTCCGGAAATGCGTCAGGCCCTGTCGGATTTCTACCAGCGTCATTTTCAGGTCTCGCTGCCGATCGACAATTTTTCCGTCACCAGTTCCGGCATGCATGCGATCACGCTCTGTGTGCAGGCGGTCACCGCGCCCGGCGACGAGCTGATCTATCTGACGCCGAGCTGGCCGAACATCGTCTCCGCCGTCGGCATCGGTGGCGCAACCCCGATCGGCCTGCCGCTCGATTTCGTCGATGGCGGCTTCAAGGTCGACATGAACAAGCTGGAAGCGCTGATCACGCCGCGCACCAAGGCACTGTTCATCAATACCCCGTCCAACCCGACTGGCTGGGTGGCAACGAAGCAGGATCTCGCCGATATCCTGACGCTGGCGCGCAAGCATGGTCTGTGGATCATCGCCGACGAGATTTACGCGCTCTATTATTATGCGGGCGGCCGCGCGCCATCTTTCCTCGACGTGATGGAAGAGGGCGACCGCATCCTGTTCGCCAACTCGTTTTCGAAAAACTGGTCGATGACCGGCTGGCGCGTCGGCTGGATCGTCGCGCCGCCGGAAATGGGCGATGTTATCGGCAATCTCATCCAGTATTCCAGCTCCGGTCTTGCGCAGTTCATGCAGCGCGGCGCCGTCGTGGCGCTCGACAAGGGCGACGATTTCGTGCGCCAGAACATCGAGCGCGCCACAATCTCGCGCGACATCCTCTGCGACACGCTGATTTCCACCAATCGTGTGGAAACCCGTAAACCCGATGGTGCCCTCTACGCCTTCCTCAAGGTCGATGGTATCACCGACAGCCGTGCCGCGGCCTTCGATATCGTCGACAAGACGCTGGTCGGTCTGGCGCCGGGCACGGCCTTCGGTCCGGGCGGTGCTCCCTTCCTGCGCGCCTGCTTCCTGCGTGATCCCGTTCAGGTTCGCGAGGCAGCCGGCCGTCTGGCGGAGTATATTCTCAAGCTTTGACAATGGCTTGAGAGGGCGGTCGCTGGCATTCCATTGGCCGCCCTTTCAAACAAAATATGACTTTTGCTCATTAAGCCTTGAAAAGCTCTTGCACTGCAACATGTACCATCTCTGGTCGTCCTGCTGTCGCGTTAACCCTTCATTGAGGATGCGCATTGAGGATCGGCAAATTCCTGGCGCGGCCAATGGCGCTGGCAAATGCGACTGAGTGTGGAACAGATGCGGGTGGATGACGTGACGGGATCGGGACGCCAGATAGACGCAATTCGGGTGGCGGATGAGCAGCCCAAGCCATTTTCTTTCAATATCGAGGACTATGGCACAGCCGCGGTGATGCGGAAGGTCAGCCATTCGCGGGCACATCTCGCCGCCAAACGTGCGGTCGATATTTCCGTCTCGCTGATGGCCCTTATCGCCCTGGCACCTCTGCTATTGGCGGTTGCCGTTCTGATCAAGCTCGACAGCAAGGGACCGGTGCTTTTCCGGCAGACCCGCTGGGGCAAGGATTGCAGCAAGATCAGGGTTTACAAGTTCCGCTCGATGCGCACCGACCTCGGTGATGCGACCGGTGTCGCTCAGACGATCAAGAACGATCCGCGCATCACCAAGCTGGGCGCCATCCTGCGCAAGACCAATATCGACGAACTGCCGCAGCTTCTGAACGTGCTGAAGGGCGACATGTCGCTGGTCGGCCCGCGCTGCCACGCCATCGGCATGCTGGCCGCCGGCATCCCTTACGAGGATCTGGTGCCGGATTATCATCGCCGCCACATGGTAAAGCCCGGCATGACGGGTCTTGCCCAGATGCGCGGCCTGCGTGGTCCGACAGACCGCCCCGGCAAGGCACGTGCCCGCATTGCCTGCGACCTGCATTATATCGACAAGTTTTCCGTTTGGTTCGATATCCGCATCATGGTCGGAACCGTTGTGTCCGAACTGCGCGGCGGCAAGGGTTTCTAAAGCCCTCGGTAGTATGTCGATATAACGCCTACTGGTTCACCTAAGCTTGCAAGGAACGAGCATGCGTATCTCTGGCAACCGAATGTTATGGTTTCTGGCCTTGGCGGTTATCGTGCTTGTCGTAGTGGTCCGCTATTCCTCCTTTATCACTCAGGATAAATGCCTCGATAGCGGAGGCGCTTGGAACGATGGCCGTTGTTCGTATTAAGGCATTTCGCCAGCGCAACGGCTAATTCTAGAGAATGCTGGCCTTGCCGTCGATGATTTTCAGAACGGCAAGGTGGCCGCTGTAATAGGCGCCTGTGTCGATGCCGATACGGCCAGACGAGAACTGCGGCTTGTCCACCGGCGTGTGCCCATGGATGACGATCTTCGGCAGCATTGGCCCCTTCGACAGAAACGGCTGACGGATCCACATCAGGTCCTCGTCGCGCTGCTCCTCCATCGGCACTTCGGGGCGCAGGCCCGCATGCACAAAAACATAATCGCCGATCGCCAGAAGCACCGGCAGGCTTTCCAGAAATTCGATGTGATGGGCCGGTACAATATCCTTGAGGATCGTGCGCATCAGCGCCGGATCGCCGCCGCTGCGGCTGACCAGATGCTCGGCATCCATGCCGTAGGACAGCAGCGTCTGGCGGCCACCGAATTCCAGCCAGCGGTCGATCTGGCTCGGATCGCGCAGGAACTGCAGGAAAACATCATCGTGATTGCCGCATAGCGGTACCCGCCGCAGGGTCGGGTCCGATGGTCGTGCCAGATGTTCGAGAACTGCCGCCGAACGAGGGCCGCGATCGACATAGTCGCCGAGCAGGATGGTCAAGCCCTTCCTTTCGTATTGCCTGGCGTCATCACGAATACGCCGTTCAGCGTCGAGCAGCTGGTCGAGGCATCCATGCACATCTCCCACCGCATAAAGCGGGTATGCCGGTCCCGGTTGGCCGAGCGTGAAGCGACGGCGCGGCGGCGTTGCCTGTGTCGGCCCGCCCTGCCGGAAAAACCGTTGCAGGAGAGATTTCATGCGGTCATGCTTTTCATAAAATACACCGACCGCGATCAGCGATCATGCGTGACTGTACCCTGTTCACCCGCGATAAGCATGAGGCCTTCTCGGTTTCGCGTCCACTCGCATCTGCACGTGATCCACTCAATAAGTCGATACCGGCCGGATGAGCAGGTTTTCCACATGTCTGCGCCTGGATGTTGAAATGATGCGCGAGATCGATCTTTTGGCAGCAAGAAATCAACCTATGCGGGAATTAAGGGTGGTCAATCTCGGTATGGTCACGCTCGTGCCATGATTGCATCTTCTGCGCGTCCATATCTGACAAATGATAATAATCGCATGCCGATGACCTCCAATGGGAAAAGATTCAATTTTAACAAAGTGCCGGTGATTGTTTGGCAATATTGACTTTAAGCGTCTGTTTACCATGTTCTTGCCAATCCGCGCCAAAAAAGCCCAATGCAATCAAGGGTGGTTAATGGGTGTTAATCATCTGTGATACAAACGCCACACAAAGATTGCCAGATGACTCGCAGGAGTAGTGTTTCGGACGTGCCGAGGTGGTACGTCCGACGTTTTTTGACTATTGCATTGCAGCATATGTCTGCACGACTGAAGGAGATCCGAGTGATCATGCGTTGCTCCGTAATGCTGCTGACAGTA
Organism: Neorhizobium sp. BT27B; assembly: GCF_050455485.1. Taxonomy (NCBI): domain Bacteria; kingdom Pseudomonadati; phylum Pseudomonadota; class Alphaproteobacteria; order Hyphomicrobiales; family Rhizobiaceae; genus Neorhizobium; species Neorhizobium sp. BT27B. The sequence goes on from NZ_JBCIYT010000006.1 coordinate 456,736, forward strand.
ACCGCCCTGGGTTTGGCCGGTTGCACGGCACTCCCGAATTCCGGCCCGTTATCGGAAGCGGTCGAGTCCAATGCGGCGGTCAAGGTTACCTCCGCCAGCAAGGCCAAGACGGCCGGTATCGATTATGCGCTGGTCGATCTCAACAAGACGCTGCTTGCTTATGTGGGTGATACGGTCACGCCATCCTTTGCCAGCGGTTTCGGCACGGGACGCGGCGGTGCTCCGAACCTGCCGCTCGGCGTCGGTGATGTCGTTCAGGTCACGGTGTTCGAATCCCAGTCCGGCGGTCTCTTCATTCCCGCCGATGCTGGCAGCCGTTCCGGTAACTTCGTTTCCCTGCCGAACTATACGATCGGCCGCGATGGCATGATCAGCGTGCCTTATGCCGGCCGCATCCGCGCCAATGGCCGCACCGTCGAGCAGGTTCAGCGCGAGATCGAGGAAAAGCTCGCCAACCGCGCCATCGAGCCGCAGGCGATCATCACCAAGATCAACAGCCGCTCCGCACAGGTCGCCGTCCTCGGCGACGTCAACGAGCCGACCAAGATCGAACTGACGGAAGCCGGCGACCGTATTCTCGACGTCGTTTCGCAGGCCGGTGGCCTCAGCGTGCCGGGTGAGGAAACCTACATCACGCTCCAGCGCGGCAGCCGCACCGGCAAGGTCTATTACGAAGACCTCGTGAAGAACCCGCGTGAAAACATCTTTGTCGCGCCGGGCGATACCGTCGTCGTCAAGCGCGAGCGTCGCACCTATCTCGCTTTCGGCGCTTCGGGTCTGAATGGCCGCTTCAACTTCGAGGAATCCTCGCTGACACTCGGCGAAGCTCTGGGCCAGGCCGGTGGTCTGCTCGACAGCAAGGCCGATCCGCAGCAGGTTCTTTTGTATCGCACCGTCAGCCGCGATCTGCTGGTCAAGCTCGGCGTCGATACGTCACGCTTCAAGGGTCAGGAAGTTCCTGTGATCTTCCGCGCCAACCTGCGTGATCCGGCCATGTTCTTCGCGGTCCAGAAGTTCCCGATGCAGGACAAGGACATTCTCTACGTGACCAATTCGAAGTCCGTCGAGCTGACCAAGTTCCTCGATATCCTCAACGACGTCACATCGACAGCTTCGGGTGTCAGCAACGACGCATTGAGTACGCGCAACGCGATCCGCGACCTTTAAGGCGAACTTTCCGGGAGGCGCCGCGCGCGCCTCCCGGCGTCTTTAAAAAGAGACATTTCATCTAAAACTTGATCATTGTCCGATCATGTGCCACGTTTTCCCAGCAGGTCGAAATCCGACCGTTCCATAAAAAAGCCTTGGGAGGAGGTTGGAACGGTCATCGGGCACTTGCTCGATACTCGACAGCCGTGCGCCCCGCCCTATTTCCGCCGCGGGCACCCGAAGTGCTTAACGTTTCGCTCCCGACGTCGAGGTCAAGAATTTGCAGCTGTATAATAGGGATTTGCCGAGCGGTGCCTTGCTGGAAAAGCTCAGCGCACCCGCCGCCCGCCGCCAGTTGATCGATGTCGAGGCCATCATGGGCATCGCGCGGCGTCAATGGCTGGTGGTGGCTCTCTGCGCGACTGTCGGCGCCATGCTCGGCATCGCCTATGTGATGACGGCAACGCCGCTTTATACGGCCGGCATCAGCGTGATGATCGATCGCGGTGATACCAGCCAGGTGGTCGCCCAGCTTTCCACGGCAGGTCCGGCACCGGGGGAAGAAGAAGCGATGATCACCAGCCAGATCGCGCTTTTGCAGAGCCAGGCGGTGATCGGCGCGGTCGTCGACAAGCTCGATCTCACCAACGATCCCGAATTCGTCGGCACACCCTCCGCCGTTGCCACCGTCAAGAATGGCATCAAGTCGCTGATCAGCCTCACCGGCCTTTATTCGCCGAAGGAAGCACAGGCCGATAGCGCTGCCCGCCGTCAGGCCGCCATCGAACAGGTCGGTCGTGGCATAACCGTGGCCCGCGCCGGCCGCAGTTATGTGATCGGCGTTGCCTATACCTCGCCATCGAAAGCATTGTCGGCGCGTGTCGCCAATGCCGTTGGTGACTCATATCTCGACGACAAGCTGGAATCCCGCTACGAGGCCACCCGCCGCGCCGGCAGCTGGCTTGAAGGCCGCATCGCCGAATTGCGCCAGAAGGCGCTGGAGGCCGATCTCGCCGTCCAGAAATTCCGCTCGGAAAACGGTCTTGTCTCCGCCGGCCAGACGCTGATGTCGGACCAGCAGCTGACCGAGCTCAACAGCGCATTGATCGTTGCCCAGTCGGAAACGGCGCAGTCGCGGGCAAAACACGAGCGCATCCAGAAGATCATCGATGCCGGCCAGGGCGATGCCATCGTCAACGATGTGCTTGACAGCTCGATTTCCAACGACCTGCGCCAGAAATATCTGGAAGCAGCCAAGACCGAAGCCGATATTTCACAACGTCTCGGCCCGGACCATGTGCAGGCTGTGCGCCTGCGCGGCGAAATGGCGGAATACCGTCGCCAGATGTTCGAGGAACTGAGCCGCATCGCCCAGAGCTACCAGAGCGAGCTTGAGGTTGCCGAGGCGCGCCAGAAGAGCCTGGAGGATAGCGTCCAGAAGGCGATGGGCATAACCTTCAGCGCCAACGAGACGCAGGTGCAGTTGCGCGAGCTTGAGCGTGAGGCCGATACCTACAAGAACCTCTACCAGAACTTTCTGCAGAAACATCAGGAAGCCCTGCAGCAGCAGAGTTTTCCGCTGACCGAAGCCCGCGTCATCACCAAGGCGACCGAGCCGGATGGCGCCAGCCATCCGAAAAAGCTGATCATGCTGCTGGCCTTCTGTTTCCTCGGTGGTGTCGCCGGGGCTGGCATCGGTGCCTTCCGCGAATTCCGCGACCGGTTTTTCCGCACCGGCGATCAGGTACGTGATGTGCTCGATCTCGAATTCATCGGCACCGCGCCGATGATCGATGAGAGCGCCGGCAAGCTTTCGGACGTGCCGGCAGGCCAAAGCCCGCGGGCGCTGCGCAAGAGCAATATCGCCTCGAATTACGTGATCGACCACCCGCTGTCGTCTTTTGCCGAAACGCTGCGCAGCGCCAAGATCGCCGCCGACCTGACGCTGGCCGGCAAGGATTGCAAGATCATCGGCATCGTTTCGACCCTGCCGGGCGAGGGCAAGTCGACGACGGCCATCAATTTCGCCGAGCTTCTGGCAAGCCAGGGCGCCCGTACCGTGCTGATCGATGGCGACCTTCGCAATCCCGGCGCCACCCGCGCCATCGGCCTGCATGCGGAAGAGGGGATTCTCGAAGCGATCCTGGAGAAGAAGCCGGTCGGCGATCTGCTGCTCTATAATCCCGAGACCAAGCTTGCCTTCCTGCCGGCGGTGATCAAGCGCCGCGTGCCGCATTCGGCCGAACTGATCGGCTCGCTTGCCATGCGCGATATCCTCACCAGTCTGTCGGCAGAGGCCGATTACATCATCGTCGACCTGCCGCCGCTGGGCGCCGTGGTCGATGCCCGCGCCGCCGCCAACCGCATCGACAGCTTCATCTACGTGGTCGAATGGGGCAAGACGGCACGCCGCGCCGTGCGCCAGACGATCGGCAATGAACCGCAGGTGCGCGACAAGACGCTCGGCGTGATCCTCAACAAGGTCGATCACGAGAAGATGAAGCTCTACCGGACCTATGGATCGAGCGAATATTATTATTCGCGTTACTCCGAATATTATCAGGAGAACAAATAATCTTGGCGTCAGGTATGATGCCGGCATGCATACGGAAAAGCGATTGCCACAATGATTGAGGATCGTGAGCCGACGCAATCCATATCGAAGGAAGCCGTGCCATCCGCTGCGGAACGTTACCCGCAACCGCATCGCGGTCGGCGCATCGTCATGATCCTGTTCGTGACGATTGCCATCTGTGGCGTCATCGTGCCGGTTCTGCTCGCCAACAATGGCCGCAACCTCGAGATTGCCGGAGATCGCCTCGGCTTGCCGCTGCACGACTGGTGGCGTGGAAAGACCGAACGGGTGCCGCTGCCGCCACAGGCGCAGTCTGCCCCGCAACAGCAACCTGACGTCACGGCGGAGCCGGTGCACCGGAGCATACCCCGGCCGGCCCTCGAAAATCCCCCATCCCATCTTTCTCCACCCGCAGAAGCCTGGCAGCCGGAAAAAAGCTGCAATGCGCTTGAGCCGGGCGCAACGGGAGAAAAGCCGGTTTTTCTGGCAGCACCTGATGGCCGTTCGGAATGCACGGTGCTGATTGCGCTCAGCCAGGCGGAAAAGGCCAGTTCGCTGTTTCTGCAGGTGAGGGCGGCGGGCGACAGCCTCTCCAGCCTGCGCATGAAGCTCAATTTCGCAGAGGATGGCGAGGGAGGTGCACTACCGCAAAAGGCCGGTGATCTGGCGCGGCGTATTCTGGCCCCGATCAGCGAGGACGATCGCGCCTATCTTGAGGAGAGGATGGCCGGGAAGCAGGCTTTCCGAACCGAGATCGGCGATTACCGCATGACATTCCGGGCCGAAGGCGTGGACAATTCACGCTTCAATTTCATTGCCGTGTCGAAGGTCAGGGAGCCGGCGGCGACGGCTGAGGAGCAGGGCGCACCGGAAGCCGAGTCGCAAAATGCTCAGCCCTGATATGGGCACTTGAATTCACCTAAAAGAAAACGTGGCCGCATCGACCATGATGACGGCCACGTTCAAATATTCGGCGCTTAACGGCAGACGCGGGTGGTGCGAACCACGGTGCGGCCATGGTGCTGGGTGCGCACCTTCTTCACAACGCACTTTTCGCGGTGATGGCGCGGGCGGGCGTGATGGCCCCCTCGATGATCGACGCGCTCGACGGTGCGCACGGTCACGCTTGCGGCTTCGGAAGAGGCTGCGAAGGGCAGGATCGAAGAAACCGCGATGGCGGCGGCGAGAAGAACGTTTTTCATGGATGCCTCGGGGGAGATGAATGAAGGTTGGCGGCCATTAATGCCGATGACCTGTCCGAGGTTCCGCGGAAATGTGAAAATTGGCGAAATAATTATCGGCAGGGTTGATGCCGAGGTCTCTGCGGTCAGGCAGAACGTGTCTTTGGGGATGTTTAAGGAAGGAAAATGGTGCTGCTAGAGAGATTTGAAGCTTCTCGACAGCACTCTTGAAAGCCCGGAAAACAAGGCTTTTGGAGCATCCCGGATGGTGTCGGGTGTACCAATGTTGTGTCCCATCTTTAAATCCAGGTTTCCGGCCATTGTCAACAATTTGAGTGTCTCGCCGGAGGCAGTAGGTTCCAGTTCCCGCCGGGGCGGCCACTTCGCTGAACTTCCTGCTGCTGCCTTTCCTACCGGTCTCAACACGCGCGAATTCCCACTCTGACGGCGGTGCCGTCGCTATGCTCAGAGCTCCGATATGCTCTCTCTTCCTCTTGGCACGTCCATCGTCCGTGCTTTTATTCATATCCCGGCAGGGTAGCCTCACTCTCTTCCATGTCGATGCTCCGAAGTCTTCGACCAGATCCACTTGTCTCTGGTCGATCCGCTACGCGAACCGCGCTTCCGCATAAGCATGAAACCTTCTCACTCGGTGACGGCCAGCCCCGCGGCTCTTTATGCCCTTTGGGCACCGCCACGCCCCTGTGGGCCTCAGCGGGAAAAGAGCCTACGCCACCGCCTCGCCCGTCAACCCAGCCTGCCGTCGTGCAATTGGGAATCGCGTTAACGACTTGGACGCCTTCGTTCTGGAACGGAAGACGTGGACCGAGAAACTTGTCAGACGGACGGACATCCCCGGTTTCGGACAGGGACTTGACCACGCCGGTCAGCGGATTGGCATCTGAGCGCTGGATAATTTTTCCCATAATCGCTGGTGTGTTTAACAAACCGTTTACCGGTTCAAACCGTCAACTTTGAGATGCAAGGATTCGATTCCATCGAATCCTTGTGTTCGTGTTTTTGAATCCTTGCGACGTCGTCATAGAGTAAGGATTCGAACGCGAATCCTTAAATGATATCAATAAGATGCCTCATTTCAGGCCTATTGATTATTCTCGCTGGATGTGTGAAATGACCTCGTGTTGAACACAACCAGAGGAGAAGTTGATGAGCATTGTGACACTAGCGCGGGGCATGGAGTACCCGCTTCCGATCCGAGCCCATGAGGGAGCGGCAGCACATTTTCTGACTGACGGGGGCAACATCCTCCAGGTCGCCATGACGAACGTCACGAGGTCCGAGGCGAGATCGATCAGAAGCGGTCCTATGAAAGCGGGGATCATCGTCGACGGCTCACTGATCTTCTGGGTCTTTGAGTTCGGCATGCTCATCTTCGACGCTCCATTCGACGCGCGGATCGTTCCGCCAGAGGCACGGTGGCTGCCTGACATCAAGAGCAACCAGCAGCGGCTGGCGATCGAGGTGCATCTGGTGGAGACGTCGACGATGATCGTCCGTGGCATCCGGTACGTCACGCTATCGCCAGAACTTACGCGCCGCTTCCTGTTGGCCGTTCAGGATCAGCTTGCCGACAACCGGGATGCCACTCCCTACCTGACGCGGTGGAACGGCATCCCGATCACCCGGCTTCCGACGCTGGCACGGGTTGAGAGGTGCGGAGCATGATCCACAACACTGTCAGCAAAATCCCCGACGCACTGGCGCACCAGTATAAAGAGTCCGGTAAGGCTCTGGCGGCGTTCAAGGACGATACAGTCGTCGGTCTGGTCTACATCCGCGACATTCTGCCTGACGCTGAAGAGCCTGCGGAAAGCCTGTTACCGCTGTGGAGTAACCCCCACGTCGGAATTGCGGCACGAGAGCTTCTGAAGACAGCCGACCACGTGTTCGCCGGGATAGTTTCGAGGTGGGAGTTCACGCCGGTCATCGAGATCGAGTGGGGAACTCGCTCGCCTGGCGGGATAATATTGGACCCCGGAAACGAGGGAGAGCCGGGTACCGTCTGGACGCAGGATGAAGCTGACCTTGGATGGAGGACCACGCTTCGGGTTGCCGACAACAGCTTTGATATCGTCATCGCAGACGGAGGTCCGGATTTTAATAATGTCCCGTCCACATGCGAAGTTCTCATCCATCGCGTTGACGGCTCGCCGCCTGTCGTCATCCACAAGAGTGGCGAAAAGAACTGGATGGAGGCGCGACGGGCCGCGACCGTTGCCATGCGCATTGCCAACGCCGCGAGAGGGGCGTGACATGCGACAGTCATTAAGCGCCTGCACATACACGCTAACGATAGATGTCAGGTGCCGGACCTGTGTCATGCCTTGGTATATCGCCAAAGACCTTCGGGAGTGGGGGCACGTCCAAGACGATAGTCCCATTGCGGAGGCCATCGCGCAGCACGTCGAGCGCCGTTGCAGTGGGTGCATCGAGGGCTGCTGGGTGGAGGAAGAGGGTGGTCACTTTCATATCTTTCTCGCAACGAACGACGCCAGCTCTAGTATCGTCCTGCAAGCCGACAGGCCAGAATATGATTAGCATGCGACCGACAGAGGATCAGGTTTCCGAGTTCATGGCATTCGTGAATGCCGCGCAACTCCCCGGACCTAGCGACCAGTGGGAAGCTCTATGTCGTCGCGCAGCCGAAGCCAACCCGGCCGGCGCGGCCCTCTTTCACAACTTCGTTCTCCATGATCATCCAAATCTCCAGGTAGCGGAATCCTATGTTGCGAGATTCGAGATCATGGCGGCGATCTACGCCAACCTTTACCTCTGACGGGGTGGTGCGATGGAAGCGATCACCTGCCCCAAACGCAAAGCCGCACATCGAAAAATCGAGGTCGACGCGGAGCCTCGCCCGGACATCGATCTTGTAAGGATGGCCGGGCACAGAGGGGCAGGGCTGGCGGCTGGTCGATATGATCTGTGGCCGCTGGCAGACAGGACGCTGTTCAAGCGAATTGTCCAGCGCGGTCATTCGGCGATCACCGAAGACATCTAGCCAGCGCCGCCGCCGCCGCGCATGGTTCCAGAAAAGCAACGGCAGCTCTGAAAGTGTGCGAGCGCCGCGTGCGCCTGTCTTTCAGTCGCTTTTCAACTGCGAACAGTGCTGGCCGAAGGTAGCCTGGTTGTCCCTTGCGCCGCCGGCGGCGAGCATGGATGAAGGAACACTGGGAGGATCAACGATGCCAGAGCCGATAGAGCCAGAGATTTTCACAGGATACGACGACAAGGGCCCATCGGCCCCCTTTGCATTGTCAGCGGCAAAATTTATTGACGGGTCGGACCGGGACCAAATTTCCCGATTGGCGGCTATCGATGCCGAGCTTGCCACTCTGCTGAGTGCTGCCGACATGGACAAGTCCCAGATGCAAATCTTGATTCACGAAGTCCTCGACATGTTGGAGGTGTGATATGCGCCCCTGCTTTTCGAGAATTCAGACGAAGGGACAGGCTCAGATGTGGCGTGGACGCGGCGAAGGCCTGTCCCGTCGCATGGCGGGCCTCTTCATGTCGAATGAGTGCATTTGCATCATCGTCCTAGACACATGTCTTCGACGCCGCAATCTCACGATGATCCATGAGCGTCCATTCCTTCGGCGCTGGCTCACCTACTGCGAACCCGGAGTCCTGTTCTACCTTCGGAACCTGGAAACTACAGGCGACTGGAGAGACCTCAAGGACAAGATTCACGCCATCGCCAGACGATCACATTACACAGTTCCTGACGATAGGAGGAACCTCGCTCTTGAACGACTGGTTTTCATCGGTGCCATTCTACCCGAACTCTCGGCCATCGGCAGCTCTCTTAGGGGTAACCCCAACAACGAATTCATTCCCGATCCGGATCCTAACCCAGATGCGGACGAGGACGGCTCAGGAGATGACGGAAGTAGCGACGGGCTGGTAGTAAGGCCGGACCCGCGAAACCCTCTCCTGAAGCAGCAACGGATGCCGAGGGTCTCGTGCTCGAGCTCACCGAGGATGAACTCGCCGCACTCAAGGACAATGCCTATACGCCAACCTTTGGAGGGGTAATGCGATGATGGACCTGTTTGCAGAACCAAGCGCTACAAACAACGCATGGTCGTGGGTCCATGTCATCATTCCTTACGATGCCGCAAGCCCGTGGGGTCGTGTGCGTAGCGGCAATCTAGGTGAGATTCAGCGTCAATCAGGATGAGACTCGCGCCGGGGTGTGACGGAGTGAGGGCGT
>NZ_JBCIYT010000007.1:0-234990 GCF_050455485.1 Neorhizobium sp. BT27B
TAGTCCCACACACATAAAAACGTCAACACACCAAATTCATAAAAATACAAAAATGTGATAAGTAGCTGATTTTTATGAGGTTATTCTGTGAATAAGCAATTTATCGCTTGAATCATGCCTAATATGACGGCCGGCATCGGCCATTTCGTGCCGCCGCTTCATCAAAATGATAAGAAACTGTGGCCTGCCCTCGTCCTGCCCCGACAAGATCACAATTCGATGGTCAGGCTGGGACGTGACGATGCGCCGGTGACCATCATCATCCCGCGATTAGACCCACTTTGAAAGAGTGGGTTTCATGCGGCATGTTTCGGTCAACCTTGTGCTTCTATAGAGAGGGGGGAACACCCTTATCCATAGCCGCCGGTGAAGCATTGCCTCGAACCGTCATCGGTTGTTTGACTCGAAGCCCCGAAAAGGGCACATCTTGCGGCCAAGCGGCCTCATATAGAATGGCGCAGAAACAGGACGGGCCCGGTTGAAAACGGGAAATTGGTAACGAGTGGCATGATGACACCCCGCAACATGATCCGTTCGCTCGGCAACGAGGCCCCCATCCTTGCGGATGGCCGGCGCGCACCCGACCGTCGCGAGATTTCGTTGCGCTGGTTGTCCGGCACCTTTCTGACCGGCATCACCTCGTCCATCCTGATGGGTGTCGCGCTGTTTGCAGCGCTCGACGGCCGCCAGCAGTTGGCCATTCCCGCCGAAGCCTATGCCTCTGTTCCCGACGCCCATGATGGCGATGGCGTGACGCGCGGCAAACGCCTGCTCGGCGCCAACATCGTTGCCATGCCGACCGACCGCAAGGTCATGGATGTGGCGACCGTCGTGCACGAGGGTTCCAAGGAAATCATCCGCCGCCAGCCCTTTTCGCATGTGAAGATGCAGCTGGCCGCCAACCACGTCGCCACCGAGGACTATCCGTCCTTCAATCCGCTGACGATCTTTTCCACCGGCGAGACCAGCAGCGAAGATGCGCCGGTCAACCGCACCGGTCTTATCTATGGCTCCACGGTCGAGACCGATGTCAGCCTGCAGACGGTTCCCTTCCCGGCCACGCGCGGCTCCTATACCTATGCCCCCGGCATGTCGGTTGATGAAGTCGAAGAGAATGTTCGCACCAACGGTTCGCTGCTGACCGATGGCAATAGCCAGGTTTCGGGTCTGGCCTATGTCGATCCGCGCCGTTTCGACAGCGAAGACGACCATCTCGACGGCACCAATCTTCTCTCGGCCCGCATTGTCGAGGAAAACATGACGGTGTCGGAACCCGAGCCGGTCACGCCCAAAACCCGCGATTATGCCGATGACGTCATTCCGGTGCGCCAGGACATGACCGTGGTCGCTGCCATGACCGCCGTCGGTTATCCGAAGGCGCAGGCGGCGGAACTTGCCGGCAGTCTCTCCCAGCATCTCGGCTCGGACAAGCTTTCGCAAGGCGAAGTGCTGCGTATCGGCCTGATCCAGGAAGGCGAGATGGTGCAGATCGTCCGCGCCAGCATCTATCGCCGCGGCAATCACCAAATGACCATCGCGCTCGACGATCGCGGCCGTTTCATCGAGGGCCAGGAGCCGATGAAGCTCGACGCCGTCGACACCGCCTTTGACGACAGCGCCCCGCCGATGATTGCAGGCCGCGAACTGCCACGCATCTATGACGGCATTTTTCGCGCCGCCCTCTCCTACGGCATGACCTCCGACATGACGTCACTGCTCGTCAAGCTGCTGGCCAGCAATGTCGACCTGCAGGCACAGCTGCGACCGACCGACTCGATCGAAGCGTTTTTCTCGGTTGCCGACCAGAGTGGCCAGGCGACAGCCAATTCCGAACTTCTTTATGTCAACGCGAAATTCGGCGACAACAGCACGCGTTTCTATCGTTTCCTCAACACCGACGACAACTCGGTCGATTATTACGATCAGGACGGCAAGAGCGTCAGGCAGTTCTTGCTGCGCAACCCGGTGCCGAACGGCCGCTTCACTTCTGGTTTCGGCATGCGCCGTCACCCGATCCTCGGATATTCGCGCATGCATACCGGCTCGGACTGGGCAGCGCCGCGCGGCACGCCGATCATCGCGGCCGGCAATGGCATTGTCGAAAAGGCCGGATGGGATAGTGGTGGTTACGGCAACCAGACGCTGATCCGCCACGGCAACGGCTATGTCTCCTCCTACAATCACCAGAGCGCGATCGCCAAGGGCGTACGCGAAGGGGCAAAAGTCACGCAGGGTCAGGTGATCGGTTATGTCGGCACGACCGGACAGTCGACCGGTTCGCACCTGCATTACGAACTGATCGTCAACGGCGCCAAGGTGGATCCGCTGAAAGTGCGTCTGCCGGGCGGAAAATCGCTGGACGGCAAGGCGCTCGCCAAGTTCGAACAGGAACGCAAGCGCATCGACACCCTGCTCGGCCCGAACGGCCAGCCGGCCGATCAGGTCGCCAGCCGTTAAACCGGCCTTCCTCCCGTAATCATTCGTGACAAGTAAGATCACGTCAGCGTCTCTTGGGCGGCGGCTACGCTGCCGGACGCTGCCAGCGGATCGATGGCATGTTTCAGCACATCCTTTCGCCTTTCAGGCGCGATCGACTTGGCGCCCCATTACGGAAACCGCAAGAGCGCGGATGGCAGACGGCATTGATATGCCGATCCAGGAAGGTCGATGGTTTGTAACCTGGTCGTTAAGACGATAGCCGGAAAGAATAATAATCAAGCAAAAACACAACCATAGGGGTAATTGTTTACAAAATACAATTTTAAGCAATAATGCCGTGGTACTCAACAGCAACCACGGGGGGATCCGATGGCTATCGACTTTGAAAATGCGATCGCATGGAAAAAGGCAGCCGGCGCCGAGCGTGTTATGCTCGATAATTTGCAGCCCAATATTCTGAAAGGCCATGTCAGGGAATTTCTGACTGTGCTGTTTCTCAGCTTCGACGATCCGGCCGGCGGACGTGCGTTCTTGCGCACCGTCGCGGGCGGTATGAAGTCCGCGTGGCGACACTTCAAGGAAATCGATACATTCAAGAAAACCATGGTGCCGGGAACATCCTATATCGGCGTCGGGTTGAGCAGGGCAGGTTATATCGCCCTCGACCTGCCGATCGTCCCGTCCGACCCTGCCTTCGTCCAGGGCATGCAGGCAAATCCCAAGCTTAACGATCCGAACCCGCAAGAATGGGAAGAGCATTTTCGCAAACCGAGTAAAATTCATGCGGTGATCCTCGTCGGCGACATGCTGAGCGGCACGAGAGACGCGGCGCTGGCGCAGGTCGTTGCCTGGGTAAACGCTGGCGAGGGGGTCTCTGTCCTCGCAAGGCAGGATGGGCTTGGGCAGCACAATGACAATGCCGAGGGCATCGAACATTTCGGATATGTCGATGGGCGAAGCCAGCCACTTTTTCTGGAGGAGGACGTCAGTGCCGAAGAACAGGATACTGATGGCATCACCGACTGGAATCCGAGCTGTCCGCTCAAACAGGTGATTGTCCCTGATCCAGGCGCACCCGATCCGGATGTGCATTGCGGAAGCTATTTCATCTTCCGTAAGCTTGAACAGAATGTCAGGCTCTTCAAAGAATCGGAGCGCGATTTTGCCAACAGTCTAGGCATTCCGGGCGATGAACGCGCGGGTGCCATGCTGGTCGGACGTTTCGAAGACGGCACGCCGGTGACAATGCAGTTTGAGGACGGTGTCGAAAGTCCGGTCCCCAACAATTTCAACTATGCCAGTGACACGAAGGGTGCGAAATGCCCTTTCGCCGGCCACATCCGCAAGACCAATCCGCGCGGCAGCGGCGGTTTCGGTCAACCGGAGAAGCAGGAGCGAACCCATATCATGGCCCGGCGCGGTCAGACCTATGGCATAAGGACGGACGACCTCAATGACGGCAGGATCGACAACAAGCCGGAAAAGGATGTCGGTCTGCTGTTCATGGCCTTCAACAGCGATATCGGACAGCAATTCGAGTTTACGCAGGTGGCGTGGGCGAACGGTATCGGCTTTCCAGAGGTTCCGGATGGTTCGCCTGCGCCGGGTGTCGATCCAATTATCGGCCAAACGCCTAACGACGCGCAGCGTCCCGCCATCAGTTGTCCCGTCAAATGGGGTGATGCGAAGTCGATCAAAACGGTTGCCGCGCCCCCGAGGACCGTCACGATGAAAGGCGGGGAGTATTTCTTCATGCCTTCTCTCGCCTTCCTGAAAAATATTTAGGAAGGCGCGGGCAGATAAGGAAATGGGGAAGGCCGCCGTAAGACGGCCCTCCGCGCTATATTACGCCGCCTCGCTCAAACTGCCCTTCACGCGAAACAGCAGCCGATCCGATCCCGACGTCACCTTGACGGTCGCCCCGTCCGGGATCTTGCCGCCGAGAATATCCTCGGCCAGCGGGTCCTGAACGAATTTCTGGATCACCCGCTTCAACGGACGTGCGCCGTAGACCGGGTCATAGCCCTTGTTGGCCAGCCAGATGCGGGCATCGTCGTCCAGTTCCAGTTCGATCTTGCGATCGGCCAGAAGCTGCAACAGCCGCTGCAACTGGATATCGACGATCGCGCCCATGTCATCGCGTCTGAGGCGATGGAACAGGATGATATCGTCGACGCGGTTCAGGAACTCGGGCCGGAAATGGCCGCGCACCTGCGCCATCACCAGTTCGCGCACGCTGTCACTGTCGTCGCCATCCTTCATCTGCGTCAAAAACTCCGAACCGAGGTTCGAGGTCATGATGATGATGGTGTTCTTGAAGTCGACTGTGCGCCCCTGCCCGTCCGTCAGACGCCCGTCGTCGAGCACCTGCAGAAGAACGTTGAACACGTCCGGATGCGCCTTCTCGATCTCGTCGAACAGCACGACCTGATAGGGCTTGCGCCTGATCGCCTCGGTCAGCGCGCCGCCTTCATCGTAGCCGACATAACCCGGAGGGGCACCGATCAGCCGTGAGACGGAGTGCTTTTCCATATATTCCGACATGTCGAGCCGCACCATCGCGGTATCGTCGTCGAACAGAAAACGCGCCAGCGATTTGGTCAGCTCGGTCTTGCCCACACCTGTTGGACCCAGGAAGATGAACGAGCCGATCGGCCGGTTCGGATCCTGCAAACCCGCACGCGAACGACGAACCGCACGCGACACGGCTTGCACCGCATCCCCTTGACCGACGACCGACTTTGCCAGCTCGTCTTCCATGCGCAGCAGCTTTTCGCGCTGGCCTTCCAGCATCTTGTCGACAGGAATACCGGTCCAACGGGAAACCACATGGGCAATCGCGTCGGGATCGACGACTTCCTGCACCATGGCATTGGCGGAGGTATCCTGCGCTTCGGCCTCGACCAGACGTTTTTCCAGATCCGGAATGACGCCATAGGTCAGTTCGCCGGCGCGCTGGAACTCGCCCTTGCGCTGGGCAATCGCCAACTCGTTGCGGGCGTCGTCGAGTTCCTTCTTCAGGTCGGCGGCAAGGCCAAGCTTCTGCTTTTCCGCCTGCCAGCGGGCCGTCAGCGCATCCGCCTGCTCTTCCAGCGAGGTTACCTCGCTTTCGAGCCGGACGAGACGATCCGCGGAAGCACTATCCGTTTCCTTCTTCAAGGCTTCGCGCTCGATCTTCAGCTGCATGATGCGGCGATCAAGCTCGTCCAGTTCTTCCGGCTTCGAATCCACCTGCATACGCAGCCGCGACGCGGCTTCGTCCATCAGATCGATGGCCTTGTCCGGCAAAAACCGGTCGGTAATGTAGCGGTTCGACAAGGTTGCGGCCGCAACGAGAGCGGAGTCCGAGATGCGCACCTTGTGGTGCTGCTCGTACTTTTCCTTCAGGCCGCGCAGGATCGAGATCGTGTCCTCGACGGTCGGCTCATCCACGACGACAGGCTGGAAACGACGGGCAAGCGCCGGATCCTTTTCCACATGCTTGCGATATTCGTCGAGTGTGGTCGCACCAACGCAATGCAGCTCGCCGCGGGCAAGAGCCGGCTTCAAAAGGTTGGACGCATCCATGGCGCCGTCGGATTTTCCGGCACCCACCAGCGTGTGCATCTCGTCGATGAACAGGATGATATTGCCGTTTTCCGACTGCACTTCGTTAAGCACGCTCTTCAGCCGCTCCTCGAATTCACCGCGATATTTTGCACCGGCAATGAGCGCGCCCATGTCGAGCGCCATCAACTGCTTGTCTTTCAGACTTTCCGGCACGTCACCATTGACGATGCGCAGCGCCAAACCTTCGGCGATCGCCGTCTTGCCGACGCCGGGTTCACCGATCAGGACCGGGTTGTTCTTGGTGCGGCGCGACAGGACCTGGATCGTACGGCGGATTTCGTCGTCACGGCCGATCACCGGATCGAGTTTTCCGTCACGCGCATCGGCGGTCAGGTCGCGGGCATATTTCTTCAGCGCCTCAAAACCCTGTTCGGCAGTGGCGCTGTCGGCGGTGCGGCCTTTTCGCAAATCGTTGATCACCTGGTTAAGACCCTGCGCCGTCAGCCCTGCCTTCTTCATGCTGGCCGAGGTCGAGGCCGAATTTTCGATGAGAAGCGCCAGAAGCAGGCGTTCGACGGTGACAAAACTGTCGCCGGCCTTCTTGGCAGCATCTTCCGCCGTGGAAAATACGCGGGCCAAGGGCTGCGAAAGATATATTTCGCCATTGCCACCGGAGACTTTCGGCAGTTTCGAGAGTGCGGCATCATTGGCAATGCGCGCTTCCTTGGCATTGCCGCCGGCACGGTCTATCAGCGCCGAGGCCATGCCCTGATCGTCGTCGAGCAGCACTTTCAGCACATGTTCGGGGGCGAATTGCTGGTGTCCGTCGGACAGTGCCTGCGTCTGGGCAGACTGCAGGAAACCGCGCACGCGTTCGGAATATTTTTCAATGTTCATGTCTTACCTCCTGAAATCGCCTCGCCCGTATCGGCACGAAACGACGGTTGGGATCGGGCTCCCGATTGCGGCAAGCCCTCGAGCCTTGGTCACGGCTTCGATGAAAATATGGGAGCGGCTTTTGCGGTTTTAAAGGAGGCCGGCAAAGGTTTTGGCATCGCCGATGCAAGCCCCTGAAAGCGGCGGCCGCCACTGCGCAATCGCGGCTTCGTGAGCATGGGATCAGAAAAGCGTGAATGCCATTTTGTCACGGCATTTGCGTCCCCAAATGACGATTGTGAAGTTTTCGGGGGTGCACTTCACGTCAACATTGGAAGGTAAAGACCATGTCGGAAGACAAGACCACCCAGCTCATCAACACGTTCAAGACCCTGATCCACGACCACGGCCTGCCGCAAGGTGTCGAGCATATCAGCGATCCCGAGTTCCAGGCGTTTGCGCAGGCGCATGTCGATGAATTCGACGAAGCGCGTGATGAATGCGAAAGCCACTCGACGCTGTTCTGATATTTACGCCCGGACGGAAGCTTGTCTGCCCGGGCATCGAGTTTTCTCGAAAGGCAGCAATCGCCGCCTCCCCTCTCCCCCGAAAATCTTACTCTGCCGCCGCTTCCAGCACGCGCGCGCCATAAGCCGCCGCCAGCTTGTCGACCTCGGCCTTGGAGCCAAAAATCACCGGCACACGCTGATGCAGGCCGGTCGGCTCGATGTCGAGGATTTTGCTGTCGCCGATAATCGCCTCACCGCCGGCTGCTTCCACCAGAAGACCGATCGGATTGGCTTCGTAAAGCAGCCGCAGACGGCCGCCGGACGCGGGCTTGTTGCGGTCGGCCGGGTAAAGAAACACACCGCCACGGTTGAAGATGCGGTGCGTATCGGCCACCATCGACCCCACCCAGCGCATGTTGTGACCGCTGTCGATCGCATCCTCGATGTAAGCGGCAACCACATCGTCCCACGAGGCGCGGCGTGCAGCATTGATGGCGAATTCCTTGGCTTCCGGCACGATCTTCGCATCCGCCGTGGTCAGCACATAGATGCCATCGCCATTGAGCGTAAAAATCTGCACGCCCTTGCCGGTGGTCAGAACCAGGGTCGTCTGCGGCCCATAGGCGGCATAACCGGCAATCAGTTGATGGCGGCCGGTCTTGAGAATGTCTTGCGCCGTCTTCGCCTCGATCACCGAAAAGATCGTACCGACGGTGACGTTCACATCGAGATTGGAAGATCCGTCGAGCGGATCGAAGATGACGGCATATTTGCCACCCGCATGGATCGCCACCTCCGCATCGAGCTCTTCCGAAACAGCGAAGGAAACGGACGGCACCTTGCGGCAGGCATCCAGCAGAATGTCGTTGGAAAGAATGTCCAGCGGCTTTTGTGTTTCGCCCTGCACATTGGTTTCTTCTGTCGCGCCGGTAAGACCATCGAGCGCCGATGTTTTCAGCGTGTCCGAAATCTTCCGTGTGGCTTGCGCAATTTCCGCCAGCACTGCGATCAGCTCGCCGCTAAGCCCGTTTGCCTTCTGGCCTTCAAGAAAGGTTTCGAACGTCGTCATGGCTGCTCCTCCTGACAAAATTGGGTTGTGCAGCAGCGTAATGATTTTGCGCACTGCGGTAAATATCGAGATGTAATCGCTAAATCACATAGCGCACTGCAATATAACGGAAATGGGCGGGCGCGGGATTTTGGGGATAGGAAAGGCGCGGAACCGGCGACTTGCAGGGATTTTGCAGATGAATTGTGCCCGGCAAACGCCGCTATGACGGCTTTCGGCCCAAAGCGGACGGTAGGAGGTCACGACCTTGCTTCAGTGACGTGCCAGAGTACGCCCGAAGGATCGTGGATAAAACCGACAATCATGCCCCAGGGTTGCAATGTTGGTGGCGTGGGCGGTCTCGTTCCGAAATGCTCCGCGACACGTTTGGGATCGTATTTCTTCCACCAGGCATCTGCTTGTGGGACAGTTAGCTGCAACACGAAGTTTTCTGCCAATTCCTTTATGTGGAAGTTCTGCAGGATAAAGCTGTCATTGCCGTTAGACATTACGGCTATGCCCCCGTCCGCATATTTGGTTTCAAATCCAAGTGCTTCATAGAACCGCCTCGACAGATCATGATCTTGGGAAGGCACAAATGGCCGCAGCATGAGGCACCTCGATGTTGGCGCTAAAACCCGGTCAACAAAGACCACTTCCAGAATTTGGGCAAGGAAACATTGCGTCTATGACATGTTGAAATCTGTCTGGTTATGACCGCAAATGCCGCTTCTACGCCATGACGGCCTTTGGCCCAGAGCGTTCATACCCACGCTGCAGTCTGCCAGACGCATTGATCTTCAGCACTGGGTTCTCAATGTCTTCATTGTTGAACAAGGCATCCGCGTTGGTGCTAGGCGCACAAATGCTTTCGTAAAGATCGTAGGCGGGCTGATATCGGCTAGCGTATAGTTGCCGCGCAGCGTCGATGCCGCCCAGCAATTCCGTGTCGCGCCCGACGCCCCGTTTTTCAGATGTGGCTTTGTTTGTGTCGATGAAAATCGCCAAATCCCAATTCGGAGCCAATTCAGGGCGCTGCAGGAAAGTGCCATCTACGATCAATATGGCGTCTGCCAATGCGATTTTGGCAAACTGCTCAATAGGTTCATCTTTCAGCAGGTCAAAAGATGCCGTGCGGTATTCGCGGTTTCCCTCTGGTCCTAGTGGCAACAGCAGTAGGGAGTTAATTGCGATAAGATCGCGCCCGTCGTAATAGTATCCCTCATGCGAATAGCGACCTCGCGCATATCTTTCAGCCTTCGGCCGATGGAAGCCGTCAATCGACGTCCTAATGACCTCTCGACCTGATGACCGAAGCTCCTTGGCAAGCTCGTCCGCGAGCGTTGTCTTCCCGGAAGCTGTCCGACCATCAATCGCGACTCGAAGTGGTCGGGCTAGATCAATACTTGATACGGCGTCTGCCAGTGCCTTCAAGGCGGCGGGGCGGTTCGAAATGGTCACGGCGTACTCCACACAGACTGTGATCGCGGAACTACAGACGTTAGTTGAAGGTTTTGTGTCTGGATAACCGCTGTTGGCGCAAAGCTGCCCATGTGACGGGATCGAGCAAGGTTCCAACGCGTGCTTTCATCGACTATCGTCGGGAAAGGCGTGGGGGAGTGGTTTATCGCGGGCGGGCGCGCTGCAGGCCCCGCTCCGTTTTTTTGGGCTCGCGCAGGTTCGGATCCTGTCGCCTTATCAATTCGCCTTCCTGCGTTACGGCTGTTTTACCTCAGCAAGACCACCATGGCGGCAAATCTGCCTCCCCTGCCCCCCAAACTCACCCAAAAACGAAAAAAGCCGCCCCAACCGGGACGGCTCTTATTTCAAACCCGGCGAAAAACCTTATTCGCCGGCAACATCCGCGAGTTCGGCCTTGCTGTCGCCGGCCGTATCGCCTTCGGCACCTTCGGCGGTCTTGCGCGGCTGGCGGCGCGGGCGCGGCGCGGCGCGGCGGCGCGGCGCAGCCGTCGCTTCGGCCTCTTCCGCGGCCACTTCGGCCGGAACACCTTCGATCACCGGCTGCGGGCCGGTGCCGTCGTCCACGGCAGCTGCCACGGGCGCCTGAACGCGCGGTTCACGCGGCTCGCGGCGCGGGCGCGGCTGGCGCTCACGGGTCTCGATGCGCGGCTGTTCGTCGGTCTCGGCAACAGCTGCCACCGTTTCCGGCGCTGCATCCTGCTTGACCGCCTGCACCTGCTCGGCGCCCTCGGCAACATTGCGATCGCCGCGATTGCCGCGGTTGTCACGATTGCCGTCGCGTTCGCCGCGCGGCTGCCGGTCGCCACGATCCTGGCGCTCGCCACGGTTATCGCGGTTGCGGTTCTGGTCGCGGTTTTGATCACGTCCCTGATCACCACGATTGCCCTGTTCGCGCGGCTGCTGGTCGATGACCGGCTGCGCGCCCATGCTGTCGTCGTAATCGTTGCCGTCCATGTCGTCGCCGTCACGATCGTCCTGACCATTATAGTCCTGACGTTCCTGACCCTGGAAACGTTCCTGCATCTGCGCCTGTGCAGCAGCAATGATGCGATAATAATGCTCGGCATGCTGCAGGTAGTTTTCTGCAATGACCCGGTCGCCGGAGCTCTGGGCGTCGCGCGCAAGTGTCGCATATTTTTCTGCGATATGCTGCGCCGTGCCACGGATCTTCACGTCGGGACCGGAGCTGTCATAAGTACGTGTCAGGGGGTTCTGGCCCTTGCGGTTGAAGTTGTTACCACCACCACCGCCGCCACTGTTGTTGTTGCTGCCGCGCCCTCGACCACGCTTATTCTGCTGTTGTCCTGGCCTCATCGATCTTTCACCTGAATTCTCTGTTTTGCTGATAAAAGGGCCACGCTGGCCGTGCCGGCCACGCGCCGGACCAAGGCTTCACTGGCGGCATGCAGGCGTTATCGCCGTGCTGCTGCATGTGAAGGTCGGTTTGTCTGATCACGCACCGGGAATGGCTCAACCCTCGAAGCTCTTCGAAAAAAGCCGAACTCCGGTTGATCTGAACCCGAACGATAACTCGTTCATCCCCAGCTGCCCAATGCGTGATCCGAACCTAGCCCGCTTCCCGCGGAATTCCAAGCCTTTTCTTTCGCTTGTGCAAAACGCGCTAAGTCTCGCACAAGCTTTGTTATTCGGCTGTCATGCTTTTGCTTGGATGTCACCATGCAACGCGTCGCGCAACACCAGAACACGGTCGTTTCCGCCGTAATCACGCAATGCTTCGATCAACGCAAAACCCTGTGCCTTGAAAATCTCGGTGACCGTTTCCTTCTGGTCATAACCGATTTCCAGACCGATCAGTCCGTCCGGCTCAAGGAAGCCGCGGGCACCGTCTGCTATGTCGCGATAGGCATCCAGCCCGTCCGGGCCGCCATCCAATGCTGCGGCGGGATCGAAATCTCGAACATCCGGCGCCAGCTCGGGAATTACATCCGTGCATATATAGGGAGGATTTGACACGATTATGTCGAAACGTCCCTCAATAGTGTCGAACCAGCGGCTTTCCTTTGGCTGAAACCGGTCCTGCACCCCATTGAGGTGGGCGTTGGCTGCAGCCGTATCAAGGGCGTCGCGCGAAATATCGCTGCCGACAGCCGTTAATTGCGGCAGGGCTTTCGCCAGCGCCAGCGCGATCGCGCCGGTGCCGGTGCCCATATCGAGCAGCCGCACCCCGCCCTTTTGCGCCGCGATCGCCTGCGCATGTGGCAGCATCGCCTCCACCAGCGTTTCGGTGTCGGGTCGCGGTTCCAGCGTCTCTTTCGAGAGCTTCAGGTTCAGCCCGTGAAATTCGCGAAACCCCAGAATGCGGTGCACCGGCTCGTTTCGCACCCGCCGGTCGATCGCATCGGCAATCTTTGCCGTCTCGGCCAGCGTCAGCAGCCGGTCGCCGCCGGTAAACACCTGCGTGTTCGAAAGTCCCAAAAGACCGCCGATCAGGTAACGCGCCTCGAAGGCGGCGTCTGTCAGACCCGCCTCGGCAAACCGCCCCTTGGCGGCCATCACCGCCTCAGCCAGGTTTTTCATCGGGCCATCCCTATCCCTGCCGCTCGCCCAGCTGCGCCAGCTGCCCGGCCTGATAATCGGAAATCAGCGCATCGACCATCTCGTCGATCTCGCCCTCGATCATCCGGTCCAGCTTGTAGAGCGTCAGGTTGATACGGTGGTCGGTCACCCGCCCCTGCGGAAAGTTGTAGGTGCGGATGCGCTCGGAACGGTCGCCCGATCCCACCTGGCTCTTGCGGTCGGCGGAACGCTCGTTGTCGGCCTTCTGGCGCTCCATGTCGTAAAGCCGCGTGCGCAGAACCTGCATCGCCTTGGCGCGGTTCTGGTGCTGCGATTTTTCGGCACTGACGACGATGATGCCGGTCGGCAAATGGGTGATACGCACCGCCGAGTCGGTGGTGTTGACGTGCTGACCGCCGGCGCCCGAAGCGCGCATCGTGTCGATGCGGATGTCGTCGGCCTTGATCTCTATATCGATCTCTTCGGCTTCCGGCATCACTGCAACCGTTGCCGCGGACGTGTGAATACGCCCCTGCGTTTCGGTATCGGGCACGCGCTGCACGCGGTGCACGCCACTCTCGAATTTCAACTTGGAAAACACGCCGCGGCCGGTGACGTTGGCAATGATTTCCTTGTAGCCGCCCGCTTCGCCCTCGCTGGCGGAAAGCACTTCCACTCTCCAGCCATGGGTGCTGGCATAACGGTCATACATGCGAAAAAGGTCACCGGCGAAAAGCGCCGCCTCATTGCCACCGGTACCGGCGCGGATTTCCAGAATGGCGCTGCGCTCGTCGGCGGCATCTTTCGGAAGAAGCAGGATCTGCATCTCCTTCTCCAGCCCCTCGATCCGCTCCACCGCCTCCGGCAGTTCCATTTCGGCAAGCTCACGCATCTCGCGATCGGTCGTCTTGTCGGACAAAAGCGCGCGCAGGTCCGCCTCCTCCGAAACCGCCTTGGAATAATCGCGGATCTTGCGCACCACCGGCTGCAGTTCGGAATATTCGGACGCAAGCTTCACATAGACGTCGGCCGCCGGGCCTTCCGACATGCGTGCCTCGATCTCGGCGAACCGGCGTTCCAGTTCGCGCATTTTTTCGACGGGCAGTTTTGCCAATTAGAAAACTCCAGATATGCCGGCTTACTCTTGGGCGCCATTTCCTCTGTCGTCATCCTCGGGCTTGACCCGAGGATCTAACCACGTAGGAGAGGGCAGCAGATCCTCGGGACACCCTCGGGGTTTAACCCGAGGGCGAGGATGACGTTGAGAGAGCGTTAGCCCGACCAATAACCGCCCTTCAAGGCTGAAGCCTAGGTCAGACGGGAATGTTGTGTTCTGCTGCAAAGCGCAGCAAAAGCTCGCGCGTCGTTTCGCTCGACAGCGCATGGTCGTCAAGTGCCACGTTCAACGCGTCGGCCAGCTTTGCGGCATCCAGCCCCAGAAGCATCGCCTTGACCGGGCCGATCGCGGTCGGCGACATCGATACCGAACGGAAGCCGAGCCCGATCAGCGCCATCGCCGAAAGCGGTCGTCCGGCCATCTCGCCGCACAGCGTCACCGGCGTATTGTTGCGCTCGCCGGCCCGCACGATATCGCGCAACACCCGCAGGAACGGTTTTCCGAGATTGTCGAACCGGTCGGAGACCCGCGAATTGCCGCGGTCCACCGCCATCGTATACTGGAACAGGTCGTTGGACCCGACGGAGATGAAATCCACCGCTGCCATCAGCTCATCGAGCTGCCACATCAGCGACGGCACTTCCAGCATTGCCCCGAACTGCAGCTTTTTCGGCAGCGCATGCCCATGTTTGGAAAGATATTGCACTTCCTTGAGAAGCAGCTCGCGCACGGCATGGATCTCGGAAACTTCCGTCACCATCGGCACCATCATCTTCAGTTCGGCGCCGGCGGACGCACGCAGCAGCGCACGCAACTGCGTGCGCAACAGCCCCGGACGGTCAAGCGAAAGCCGAATGGCGCGCCAGCCCAAAGCCGGATTTTCTTCCTCATGCGCGCGGAAATACGGCACCACCTTGTCGCCGCCGATATCGAGCGTGCGGAACGTCACCTGACGCCCGGCCGCCTGTTTCAAAACGGCGCGATAAAACGCTTCCTGTTCCTCCAGCTTCGGCATGGTGGAGGCAATCATGAACTGCAGTTCGGTGCGGAACAGGCCGATGCCCTCGGCACCCGATTCGGCAAGCTGCGGCAGATCCACCATCAGGCCGGCATTCATCTGCAGGCCGATGCGTTTGCCGTCGCGCGTCACCGGCTCGACATTGCGCAGCGCCCGGAACTGTTCCTGCCGCTTGGCGCGCAGTTTCACCTTTTCGGCGTAGGCGTTCTGCATGTCGACCATCGGTCGCACATGCACCTGGCCGTCGTCGCCATCGATGATCACGGCATCGCCGTTTTCGGCCAGCGCCACGACACCGGTCGCCTGGCCGACAACCGGAATGCCCATGGCACGCGCGACGATCACCACATGGCTGGTCACGGCACCGTCTTCGAGCACGAGGCCGCGCAGGCTCTGGCGCGGATAGTCGAGCAGTTCGGCGGCGCCCATGGCGCGCGCCAGAACGATCGCATCGTTCGGGAAACCGTTTTCGAAATCGCGGCCGGCAAAACCGGTCAACTGGCGCAGCAGCCGGTTGGCGAGATCGTCGAAATCGTGCATGCGCTCGCGAAGATAAGGGTCGGTCAGGCGCATCATCCGCGCCTTGGTGTCGCTCTGCACCTTTTCGACAGCCGCTTCGGCGGTCAGGCCATTGCGGATCGCCTCTTCCATGCGCCGCACCCAACCCTGGTCGTGGGCGAACATGCGAAACGCTTCCAGAACCTCACGGTGCTCGCCTTCCTGGCTCACATCACGACGCTGCAGCATGTCGTCGATGGAAATGCGCAACGAGCCGAGCGCCTCGACAAGACGGGTGATTTCCTTGTCGGCATCCTCGTTCAAAAGATTGGTCACGACGATGCGCGGCTCATGCAGAACCACGTGGCCGAGACCGATGCCCTCATTATAGCCGTCGCCATCGATCGACACGGCGCGTGTCAGATCGAGTTCGAGACCGGGGGCCGTAATCTTTTTCAGTTCTCCGGTCGCGATCATCTCGGCGATTACCATTGCAGTCGTCTCGAGCGCTTCCGTTTCGTCTTCACGGTAATTGCGCTGCGCCTTGTTCTGGACGACGAGAACGCCCAAAGTACGGCCGGCCCGCAAGATAGGAACGCCGAGGAAGGAATGGTAGATCTCTTCTCCGGTTTCCGGCAGATAGCGGAAAGCCGGATGCGACTGGGCATCGGAGAGGTTGAGAGGCTGCGCCGAAGCGGCAATCGTGCCGACCAGACCCTGGCCCATTTTCAGCTGGGCAAGGTGGACGGCATCCTTGTTGAGGCCTTCTGTGGCATACAGTTCCAGCACGCCATCGGAACGCAGGACGTAAACGGAGCACACCTCCGCAACCACATTGCTGGCAATCTGGCGAACGATACGGTCGAGCCGATCCTGTGGCTCGAGCGGCTCCGCCATCAACTCACGCAGGCGCTTCAACAGAACCCGCGGACCTGCCGATAGATCTCGCGTCGGCATGCTTGCTCCCGAAAACAGGTACCCCACCCCCGGAAGCAGCCGCGCCCTCAAATGTCAGGCGCGGCGAACCGGTTCATGATCAATTCTTATCGAGACCGTAAGCGGAATGCAAAGTCCGAACTGCAAGTTCGGAGTAGGCGCCGTCGATCAGGATGGAAATCTTGATTTCTGACGTCGTAATGGCCTTGATGTTGATGCTTTTTGCGGCAAGTGCCTTGAAGGCAGTGGCTGCAACGCCCGCATGGCTGCGCATGCCGATGCCGATGACCGAAACCTTGGATAGGCCTGATTCGGTCTGGACGACGTCGAAGCCGATCGCGGCCTTGTTTTCGTTCAGAACCTGCATGGCCTTGTCGACGTCGCCGGACGGCACGGTGAAGGTCATGTCGGTGCGCGAACCGTCTTCGGAAATGTTCTGCACGATCATGTCGACATTGATATGGGCTTCGGCCAGCGGGCCGAAGATCGCGGCCGAAACGCC
Organism: Neorhizobium sp. BT27B; assembly: GCF_050455485.1. Classification (NCBI taxonomy): domain Bacteria; kingdom Pseudomonadati; phylum Pseudomonadota; class Alphaproteobacteria; order Hyphomicrobiales; family Rhizobiaceae; genus Neorhizobium; species Neorhizobium sp. BT27B. Next base: position 16,492 of record NZ_JBCIYT010000007.1, read on the forward strand.
CGGACGGTCGGCGAGCCGGCGCAGCGAGATCTGTGCCTCATCCTTGGCATAGGCGATGCCGGTAACGACTTCCTGTTCCACGATTTCTTCCTCTGCGCAAATCAACGTACCGGGCGGATTGAGAAGGTCACCCATGCCCGGTGCATCGGGATCTTCGAAACTGGAGCGAACGAAGGTGCGGACCTTGTGGACCATGGCAAGCTCGACCGAACGAACCTGCAAAACCTTGGAGCCGAGCGAGGCCATTTCGAGCATTTCCTCGAAAGACACCTTTTTCATGCGGCGCGCGGCCGGCACGATACGCGGGTCCGTCGTGTAGACGCCATCAACGTCCGTATAGATGTCGCAACGGTCGGCCTTGACGGCAGCGGCGATCGCAACGGCCGAGGTATCGGAACCGCCGCGGCCGAGCGTGGCGATGCGGTTATCGGGACCAAGTCCCTGGAAACCGGCCACCACGGCCACCTGGCCCTCGCCCATGCGCTTGATGATATCGGCGCCGTCGATTTCCTCGATGCGGGCGGCACCATGGGCGCTGTCGGTGCGGATCGGAATCTGCCAGCCCTGCCAGGAACGGGCATTGATGCCCATCGACTGCAAGGCAATCGCCAGAATGCCGGAAGTTACCTGCTCACCTGAAGCCACGATCGCATCATATTCACGCGCGTCATAGAAAGGTGAAGTGGCGCCCGCCACTTTCGGCATGCCCTGAACCCAGCCGACCAACTCGTTGGTCTTGCCGGACATGGCGGAAACGACGACCGCGACCTCATGGCCGGCATCGACTTCACGTTTCACATGGCGGGCAACATTGTGGATGCGTTCGAGGTTGGCGACGGACGTGCCGCCGAATTTCATGACAATGCGTGCCATTTCTTGACCAATACCACCCGTTCGCGCCCCATATGGCATCGGCTTCGATGCCGGCGGACGCGTCTCCTGTCGAACGGACCTTTTTCAGGGAAAAAAGCCCGAAGTTGCCGGGTCTCATAGCGAAAAGCCGTCTTCCACGCAATGGTCGCTTCAAGCCAAAGCGGTACGGTTTTGTCATGAATTGTCCAAGTGGCGAAAACACCGCCCACGAAAAAGGGCTGCCCGGCGGAGGCAGCCCTTTTCCCATAAAGCCCTTGGAGGGTCGGAGCGGACGTCAGGGATCGGTATACGATACCGATCAGTTGTTCTGCGGCATGCCTGGAATGAACACCGGAGCGCGGCCGCGATCCTGAGGCTGCTGGCGGTCATCACCACGCTGTGGCAGGAAACCCTCCGGTATCCCGTTTCCGGCGTCACCGCGCGGCGGGCCACGGCGGTCATCGCCACGGTCTCCACCGGGAGGAGGACCACGACGGTCGTCACCTTGTTGTGGCGGTCCCCGACGATCGTCACCCTGCGGCGGGCCGCGACGGTCATCATTGCCGCGATCCCAGCCGGGCGGCGGGCCACGGCGGTCGTCATTGCCACGATCCCAGTTGCCACCCCGGTCACGATCCCGGTCTCGTCCCCAATCGCCCGGAGGCGGCCCACGGCGATCATCACCACGGTCCCAGCCCGGAGGCGGACCCGGCGGCGGACCACGGCGGTCATCACGATCCCAGGCGGGCGGCGGCGGGCGGCGGTCATCCCGCGTCCAGCGCGGCGGCGGTGGTGGCGGACGACGATCCCAGCGGTCGCGATCCCGATAGAAATCGCGGTCGCGATAATAGCGACCCCAATAATTGTCGACCTCGAAGGTGACGGTCGGAATGCCGAGCGGGCGGTAATATTCCGGCTCCACATAAATGCGGTTCTGACGATAGGTCGTGCTGATATAGCTGCCCGACACCCAGCCACGGCCACCGGCGAACTGCACGTCGCACCAGTTGACGTTGCTCATGCAGCCATGAATGGTGATCGGCGCACCAACCGGCACGACGGTTACGGCGGGGTAACCGGTGCTCGGACCGGAGCGCATGTTGACATTAGCGGTGGCATAACCACGCGCGGCAGCTTCTGCCAGCGTCGGCGCAACCATCAGCGCACTTGTCGCGGCTGCAGCCAGAATAAATTTCTTCACGTGTTCCTCCTTGAAGAACATTGCCTGATACCTCGGTCGTCCGGACCAGGGGTCGGCACAGTCTGCTAAGATGCGGCAGACAATGCCGAAGACGCACCGATAGTTCCACCATGGCGGTGAACCGGGCATGAATGCGGCGTTTAGCTGATGTTTAGTCAAGTATTTTGCGGCATTGTAGCATCGCTTCGAAAAACAGCCCGCGCTAACAGCTTACCTCAAAAGCCGCGACCGGGAATATCCTGCGGCCACCAGCCTCTTGACTTCGCCTGCCTATCAGCCGACTTCAGACACCGAAGCGAAGACCTTGAAGAGAGAATGACACCATGAGCGAGCCCGCAAAAACCACCGTCGATCCGAGCCAGGTCGAATGGTTTTCAAAGATGGCCGCCGAGTGGTGGAGCCCGACCGGCAAATTCCGGCCGCTGCACAAGTTCAATCCCGTCCGCATTTCCTATATCCGCGACCAGATCTGCGCCCATTTCGGCCGCGATCCGCGCGCCCACAAGCCGCTTGAAGGCCTGCGTATTCTCGATATCGGCTGCGGCGGCGGCCTTCTGTCGGAACCGATCGCCCGCATGGGCGCCATCGTGGTCGGCGCCGATCCATCGGAAAAGAACATCGGCATCGCCTCCACCCACGCCGAACAGACCGGCGTCGAGGTCGATTACCGCGCCGTCACTGCCGAACATCTGGCCGAGACGGGCGAACATTTCGACGTCGTGCTGAACATGGAAGTCGTCGAGCACGTCGCCGACGTCGAGTTTTTCCTGCGCACCTGCGCCTCGATGGTCAAGCCCGGTGGCCTCATGTTCGTCGCCACCATCAACCGCACGCTGAAGGCTCGTGCGCTCGCCATTTTCGCCGCCGAAAACGTGCTGCGCTGGCTGCCGCGCGGCACCCACCAGTATGAAAAGCTGGTACGCCCGGAAGAGATCGAAAAGCCACTGACGGAAGACGGGTTGGAAATCATCCACCGCACCGGCGTGTTCTACAATCTGCTCGGCGACAGCTGGAACCTATCGTCCGACATGGACGTGAACTACATGCTGCTGGCAAGACGGCCGGGCTGAAAGATGCCCCCTGAAAAGGGATGATCCTGGCTGGTGGAAACTCTGCTATGATGTTCCGAGTTTGGGATGCCTGACCGGAAACCTGAGATGTCGGAAACTGCCAAGATTACTATCACCCTCGAGTCTGAAACTGCGGATTTCATCCGCAGCGAGGTGGAACGTGGTGCGGCGACCTCGCCTGAAGGTTATGTCGAAGATCTCGTGCGCAGGGATCATGAACGTGATCAAGCACGACGTGAGCTTGATGCGGCCTTGCAACGCGGCCTGGACGATGTCCAGGCTGGTCGGACGATGTCATTGGACGATGCCTTTGACAGCGTTTTTGACGAACTCGGTTGGGAACGTATCCGGCGATGAAGGTCAGCTTTGCTCGCGAAGCTCGACAAGACCTTGCGGAAATCGCGCATTATCTATCAAGGCATAACCCAGAAAGAGCGCGAACATTCATGCTCGAGTTGCGTGGAGCATGTCTCGACCTTGGCACGATGCCATACGCGTTCGAGATGACCGACCAGACTTCACTTCCAGATTTCCGCCGTCGCCCATTCGCGCCGTACCTCATATTCTACAAGGTGGAAGGCTCTCAAGTCCTCGTTATACGCATCATTCACGGTGCTAGAGAGTATATGCGTATGCTGACGCAAAAATAAAACTGCCCGCCTTCATCCACCCACCCCAAAGCCGCACTACACTTTCATCCCACGCACCGCTGCCAGCAGGCCCTGATGCCTTTGCGCATTCACCTCTGAAAGCCTGCGGATACAGGCGCGGTCGATGATCACTTTCTCCCCATCCGGTCCGTATGGTTCCTTGAAATGAAAAGCCACCGGTCCCGGCCCGTGGTCGTGCAACTGCTCGAAGCGCGATACGCCTTCCTGCCAGTCCGGCCGTTGATCGGTCCACCACAGAACCAGCGCTGGCCAGCGCCGGGGAATTTGCCAGTTGCGCGCATGTTTAAGCGCATCCGCATGCACGCCGGAATAGGAAAACGCCATCAGGCTTTCGATGTCGGCCCAAAGCGAAAGGCTGGAAGGCGCGGTCGCAAACCCGCTCCCTTCGATGAAGCGCGGAAACACCTGATTGCCCCAGCATTCCGGCCCCGGCTCGCCGTCATAACCGGAACGCCCGATAAAACCTTCAGCCGTTTCCGCCGCGGCGAAGTTCAGAGGTTCGCGAACACGAAATCCCTCGACCTCGGAACTGTCATAGGGAGCAACGAAAAGACCGAAATTGTAGATCGCCAGTCTTCTTGTCGCACCCGCCATGTCAGTTGGCATCATCCGGAATGATCGGGATCGGCGCGATCTCAATGCCCTCGTCCAGCAGATCGCGGACCTCGCCAAAGCTCGCCTGGCCGATAATGCCGCGGGCATCCGCCTCGCCGTAATGGATCTTGCGCGCCTCTTCGGGAAACCGCTCGCCGACATCCTCGGCATTGGCCCTGATCTCGGCGACAGCCGCCTTCAGCTTGGCAACTGCTTCCGCCTTGGCCACATCCATGGCAACCGCCTGCCGTTTTTCCTTGGCCCGCGCAGTCGAAACGGACGGCGCCATCAGGCTTTTGGAGATGGTAGCGGAGCCACAGACGGGACAGGTCAGAAAACCGCTTGCCAACTGCCGGTCGAAATCGCCGCTTTCCGAAAACCAGCCTTCGAACGCATGCGCATTGTCACAGATGAGCGAATATTTGATCAAGCCGCAACCTCGCCGGACTTTGCCGGCGCGACGGTATCGAGCGTGAAGTCGCGGGCATTTTTCAGATTGGGGATTTTGCCACGTGCAGCCGGCACCTCGGCCACGTCGATCTCAGCGATGACGACCGCCTCGCCGCTGCCGCCGGCGGATGCCAGCACCTTGCCCCAGGGATCGATGATCATCGAGTGACCAAAGGTCTCGCGGCCGTCCTCATGCACACCGGCCTGCGCCGCCGCAATCAAGAAAGCCCCGTTCTCAATGGCGCGGGCACGCAACAGAATTTCCCAATGCGCCTCGCCGGTCTGGCGGGTAAAGGCAGCCGGAACGGTCAGAACTTCGGCACCGGCCACCGCTTCGGTACGGAACAGCTGAGGGAAACGCACGTCGTAGCAGATCGCAAAACCGAGCTTGGCAAAAGGCAGTTCGGCCACCCGCGCCTCCTCGCCCGGCCGGTAGACCGCGCTTTCGCGCCAGCTCTCGCCATTGTCGAGATCGACGTCGAACATGTGGATCTTGTCATAGGTGCAGATACGCGAGCCATCCGGCGCGAACAGAAATCCACGATTGGCGATCTTGCCGTCCTCGAGCGCAATCGCCGTGGAGCCCACATGCACATGGATGCCGAGTTCCTTGGCGAGATCTGCAGCAGTCGCCACGATGATGTCGCCATCCTCGTCCTTCAGCACGGCACGCAGGCCGGCGCGATCCTTCTGCACCGCCCCGGTCATTTCCGGCGTCTGCACATAGACCGCGCCTTTCGCGGCAGCGTCGCGCACCAGCCGCGCCATGTCGGCAGCGTTTTTCACCGGATCGACACCGGAGCACATCTGGATGGCGGCAGCCTTGAAAGCCATGATCCTGTTCCCTGTTTTTGCTTTTCTAAATCGTGAATATCGTAATCAGGCGGCCAGCAGCGGATCGAGCTTGCCGGCGCGTTCCAGCGCATGCAGGTCGTCGCAACCGCCGATATGCTGGCCGTTGATGAAGATCTGCGGGAAGGTCGTGCCGCCATTCGACACGGCGATCATTTCGCCGCGCGCTTCCGGCCGCTGCGTCGCATTATGTTCGACATAATCCGCGCCCTTGAAATCCAGAAGCGATTTGGCCCGCGAACAATAACCACAGCCGTCACGGGTATAGATGATGATGTCTGCCATAAAAATCTCCATGGGGAGGCGGCTTGAAAATGCCCTCCATGAAAACCCTTAGGGATCGGATGCTCCCGGTGGCACCATGAGGGCCATCCGGCCGTCTCGTCTGTTGTCTCTTCATATAGGCCCGGAAATCGCCAGTGCAAAGGTCAAAACCGTGACCTCGGTGGCACCCGCCCGCTTCAAGACAGCGGCTGCGGACGATACGGTTGCTCCGGTCGTATGAACGTCATCGACCAGCACCAGTCGCTTGCCAAAAACATCCGGTTCATGGCCCGGCACGATGGCAAACGCCGCGCGTACATTGTCCTGTCGTCCCTTGGCCGTCAGCCCGACTTGCCGGCTGGTGCGTTTCACGCGCTTCAACGTCGAAGGCAGCAGCGGTTTGCTTGACAGCTTTGCCAGATGCCGTGCGAGTTCCGCGGACTGATTGAATTTTCGAAGCGCAAACCGCGTCCAGTGCAAAGGCACCGGCAGAATACCGTCGCAACCGGCCAGATGTTCGGCCCCTGCCCGCTGCATCCACGCCGCCATCATGATCGCCAGATCGGTGCGGTCGCGATATTTCAGCCCATGTACAAGCCGGCGCGCAACGCCGTCATGGATCGCCACGGCCCGCAGCCGGTCGAAACGCGGTGGATCGGCGATAGCCTTGGCCGAAACCATACGCCCACCCTCGCCGGCCACTCCCGCCTCATGGTTGAAAGCAAAAGGAATACCGAGCACCTCGCAAAACGGCCGCTCGATAAAATGCACCGATTGCCAACAGACGGGGCAAAGCGCGCCGTGCTTGCCGATCATCACGCCGCAGCCTGCACAGACCGGCGGATAAACGAAATCCGCGATCCGGCGAAACAAGCCGGATGCGGCAAATGCAATCGACCCGGCCACGGTAAGGCCAGCCACCCCGCCGTCACTGTCACCGATCTCGTCCTCCATACCATCCCCCGACCAAGCTGAACGTTACAGCCAGCAAACCCTTTGGCCTTGACAATAATCGCTCACCGGCGCCTTTGCGATCCGGAATTCTTGGGGGATTGCGTTACGGCTACCATATGAAGCCGATCCCGCATCCGGAGTGCATGATGGACATTCTTTTCGACCTCGACCTGATCGCCACCCGCCGTGAGCGTGCCGCACGTCATCCGCTGCCGGGAGCCGATTTTCTGGCAGATCTGGCTGGCCGCGAACTGGCCGAACGGTTGGAAGTGGTCGAACGCAGCTTTGACCACGCGGTCGAACTACATGGCGGCATGGGCGCGGCGGCCCGCCTGAGCCTTGCCACCGGCAAGATAAAAAAACTCACCCGCATCGAAACGGACGCTGTCTTCGCCGGAGCCGGTGAGCAGACATTCGTTGCCGCACCGCTGGAAGATGTACCGCTGGAACCCCAGTCAGCCAATCTGGTGCTCTCACCGCTGGCGCTGCACCTCACCAACGATACACCCGGCGTGCTGATCCGCGTTCGCCGTGCACTAAAACCGGATGGTCTGTTTCTCGCCGCCATCCCCGGCGCCGGTACGCTTACGGAACTGCGCGATGTGCTGCTGGCAACCGAAGCGGAGTTATCGGGTGGCGCCAGCCCCCGTGTCATCCCCTTCCCGGATGTGCGCGATATCGGCGCCCTTCTCCAACGCGCCGGTTTTGCCCTGCCCGTCGCCGATGCCGAAACCTACACGGTTCGCTACGATTCGCTGTTTGACCTCGTCCGCGACCTGCGTGCCATCGGCATGACCAATCCGCTCGCCGGCCGCAGCCGTACGCCACTGACGCGAAAATTCCTGATGAGGGCTGCCCAGATCTACGCCGAACGTTATTCGGACCCGGACGGTCGCATCCGCGCGACATTCGCAATGATCTATGTGTCTGGATGGGCGCCGCACGAAAATCAGCCGAAACCGTTGAAGCCGGGTTCGGCTACGGTCAGGCTGGCGGATGCATTGAAGCGGAGCTGATCTTTTACCGGGTCTCTGACATCGTATCGTTCAACGTCGTCGCGACCTTGTTGAACAGGTTGCTGAGTTGGGTGCCGTATGCGCCCATGCCGCCAATGACCGCCGTACCGATAAGAGCGGCGATCAGCCCGTATTCGATAGCCGTCGCGCCGCTTTCGTCGCAAAGAAAGGAGCGGATCAATCGCATTTTGAGGCCTCAGCAACCGGTTTCGGAACTGTAGCCCTGTAAGACACACACCGAACCCGGCGTCTCCTGCAGGACACTTCTCCGGATGGTATAATGCTTATTCTTTTCTTTTGTGTTATCAGTACCGCGATGAATTGAACCAGTTGAGATCATGTCGAAGTCTTGCTGGATATTCGCAATGCGGCTCTGCTCGCTACGCTTGGCGAGCATAGGTGTCACGATCAGCGACAGAGCGATCGCGGCCGTACCGAACAGAAGGGCGACATTGAGCGCGCCGGTCCGACCCGACCGATACGCTGGCCGCTGTTTGGCGCGTGCAGTCTTCCAGATTTCGTCGTCCATCGCTCAAAGCCTCACACACGCAGTTACTTGCCCGCCAGAGCCTAAACTTCGCATGATCGGTTAAAGGATCTGTTAACGCCGTTGCTTTAGTCGCACAGGGCGAAAATCACCTGTGGATAGTCAGAGAAGATCCTGCAGGAAGGGAATCAACGGCTCATCGGCCGGCGGCATCGGGTAATCCCGTAGCGCCTGTGGGCGCACCCACTTGATCGCCTGTCCCTCGCGCCCTGACGGAATACCCTCGTAACGACGGCAGATATAAAGCGGCATCAGCAGATGAAACGTCTCATAGGTATGGCTGGCAAAGGTCAGCGGTGCGAGACATGCCACCTTGGTAACGATACCCAGCTCTTCCTCGAGTTCACGCACCAAAGTCTCTTCCGGTGTCTCGCCGGCCTCGACCTTGCCACCGGGAAACTCCCAGAGACCGGCAAGCGATTTGCCTTCCGGGCGCTGCGCCAGAAGAATACGGCCATCGGTATCGATCAGGGCACAGGCCGCCACCAGCAGGATCTTGCGTTCGGTTGCGCTCACGCCGTCTCGTCCTTGCGCCAGTAATGATATTGATAGGCTTCGCGGAAGCCAAACCGCTTGTAGAGCGCCAGCGCCGCCGCATTGGTATCGACAACCTGCAGCCAGGCGGTACGCGCACCACTGATCCGGGCCCAGCGCAAAGCCGCCGAAAGAAGCTCGGTGCCCAAGCCCTGCCCGCGGCGAGCTTCGGCAACTGCCAGATCCTGAATACCGGCCAGATCGTTGTCCTGCACGCAGATCGCCACGGCTGCCGGGCCTTCACCGGGGTTTTCCATCAGGAAAAGACCCATCGTCGGTTTGATGGCGCTAAGGATTTCCGCCATGGCAGGCTTGATTGCCGGATCGGATCCATGCACGGCAAGGCTGGCATCGATGAAACGGCCGATATCATGGGTCGGCAGATGCGCCAGTGTTTCCGGAAGATCGATCGCACCGAGGTCGACCGTCATGACGGAGACGCTCTCGATGATCTTCCAGCCGTTTTCGTCCAGCTTGTCGAGCAGAGCTTTCGGCGAAAGCGGTGTCTCGCGGATGACCAGTTGTCTTCCGTAGTGGGCAAAACGCTTGCGCGCCTTTTCCAGCCGGATATCGGCATCGCGGTAATCGGAAGGATCGAGCGGCACGACGCAGTTGAGCCGCTTCGACGGATGGCCGCCGGTCAGCCGCACCTGCCAGCTGCCGTCATAAACCACGGAGGCCGCCGGCCACGCCCGGAAGCCGACAGCTTCCAGACGCCGCACCATCGGCAGATCACCATGGGGAGAATTTGCCAGCATCAAGACATCAGCTCCGGTAATCGCCGTTGATGGCGACATATTCCTTGGTGAGATCGCAGGTCCAAACGGTCGCCGTACCCGATCCCAGACCGAGATCGACGCGCACCGGAATGTCCTGGCCCTTCATCACGTTCGAGGCGGCATCTTCCGAATAACCGGCATCACGCTCGCCGTTGACGGCAACACGCACGTCGCCGAACCAGATCGCCAGCTTGTCGCGATCGGCGGCTTCGCCGGCCTTGCCAACGGCCATGACGATACGGCCCCAATTGGCATCCTCGCCGGCAGCCGCGGTCTTCACCAGCGGCGAATTGGCGATCGACAGCGCGATCGTCTTGGCGGCAGCGTCGCTTTCGGCACCGGTCACGGTGATCTCCAGCATTTTTGTAGCGCCTTCGCCATCACGCGCCACCTGAATGGCCAGATCCTTCAGAAGCGCGTTCAGCGCATCACGGAAAGAAGCAAGCGCCGGATCCTTGGCATCGACGATCTGCTTCTGGCCATCCTTGGCGGCCGCGCCTGTTGCGAACACCATCAGCGTATCGGACGTGGATGTGTCGCTGTCGACGGTCATCGAATTGAAGCTCGGCTCGACACCGGCAGAAAGCAGGCTCTGCAGCACCGGCGCGGTAATATCGGCATCGGTCACAACGAAGGAGAGCATGGTCGCCATATCGGGCGCGATCATACCGGCACCCTTGGCGATGCCGTTGATCGTCACCGTCACACCACCGATCTCGGCGGTGCGGGTCGCGACCTTCGGATAGGTGTCGGTAGTCATGATCGCCTTGGCCGCTTCCAGCCAGAAATCACCGGTCGCGGTCTTGTGCATGTCGCCCAGAACGCCGGAAAACTTGGTGGCATCGAGCGGCTCGCCGATCACGCCGGTCGAGGCGAGATAGACCTCGTTCTCACCGCAGCCCACCGCTTCGGATGCGGACTTGGCCGTCAGCTCGGTCGCAGCCTTGCCCTTGATGCCGGTAAAGGCATTGGCATTGCCGGAATTGACCACCACCGTACGGGCAACACCGTGCGACAGGTTGGTGCGGCAGAAATCCACTGGTGCCGACGGGCACTTGGACTTGGTGAATACGCCCGCCACCGCTGCCGGCTCATCGAACACCATCATCAGCACATCGGTACGGTTTTTGTACTTGATGCCGGCGGCAGCCGTTGCCATGCGCACACCGCGCAGCGACGGCATGTCTGGATAGGATTTCGGAGCGAGCGGAGAAATGGTGGCGGACATGGTCAAAACCCTGGATCTTGAAATACCGGACATGGAAAGGCCCGCGTGAGCGGGCCTCTTTAGAAAAGCAGATTACTGCTGCTGCTGTTCCTTGGTGGCGTCTTCGTAAGCCTTCTTCAGCGCTTCGTCGGTGATTTCCACCTTCTGCTCTGCCTTGGCCTTTTCGAGAAGTGCCGAATACTTTTCCTGCATCACCAGCTGGCGAACCTGCGGCTCGACCTGCTCGAATGCCGGCGGAGCGGCTTCGCGCTTGTCTTCGACCTTGATGACGTGGAAGCCGAACTGCGACTTAACCGGGGTCTTGGTGTAGGCGCCCTTTTCGAGCGTGAAAGCGGATTCTTCGAATTCCGGAACCATGCGGCCCTTGGTGAAGTAACCGAGGTCACCACCGTCGGACTTGCTGGAATCTTCCGACTTGGCCTTTGCCAGTTCGATGAAGTCCTTGCCTTCGTCGAGCTGCTTGATGATGTCCTTGGCCTCTTCCTCGGTCTTTACGAGGATGTGACGGGCATGCACTTCTTCTTCCTTGGGAAGCGAAGCGATTTCCTTCTCATAACGAGCCTTCACTTCTTCGTCCTTGACGGCATCGAAGACGGACTTGCGCAGATAGGCATTGTGCAGCTCGCGTTCCTGCAGGAAGGCAAGACGCTTCTTGAAGTCGTCAGTGTTCTGCAGGCCTTCAGCGGTCGCGTTCTTGGCAAGCAGCTTGACGTCGATGACCTGCGACAGGGCAGCAGCCTGCTTCTGCTCGTCAGGGAGCTGCTGGTACTGCGGGCCGAGGCTGGAGGCAGCCATTTCCAGATCGGACTTGTGGATCTCGACACCATCGACCTTGGCAACGACTGCGTCGTCCTGTGCGAAGACCGTGGAAGAGAAGGAGATCGCAGCGATCAGAGCGGTGGCTGCAAGAAGCTTATGGCGCAACATATAGAAACCTTTCGGGTTAGGCACCGGTATCTGCATGCGTGATCCCGGCTGGAATCCTTCAAAAACACCGGATTGTGGCCATTCTGTATCGGCCGGAACCGTTGACATCATTCGGCCCCCCTCTTATCTGTCACGCAACTTCGCGTCCAGAAGAGTTTCAGGCGCAGCGGAGCAATTTGTTGGGTTGAAAGACCTTGCAATCGAACGGTCCGCAACCATGGGACATGATTGAGAAAGGACCATTCGGATGGTCAGCTTCGGCGGCATCGCCCGCAAACTGTTCGGCTCGGCTAATGATCGCCGCGTCCGCTCCTATAGTTCCCGCATTCAGGCAATCGCTGCCCTCGAAGAGAAGACCAAGGCGCTGACAGACGAGCAACTGTCCGCCAAAACGGTCGAATTCCGGCAGATGCTGGCCGACGGCAAGACGCTCGACGATATCCTCGCCCCGGCATTTGCCGTGCTGCGCGAGGCCTCGCTCCGCGTTCTCGGCATGCGTCCCTTCGACGTGCAGCTCACCGGCGGCATGATTCTTCACGACGGCGACATCGCCGAAATGAAGACCGGCGAAGGCAAGACCCTTGTAGGCACCCTGCCCGTCTACCTCAACGCATTGTCCGGCAAGGGCGTGCATGTGGTAACGGTCAACGACTACCTCGCCAGCCGCGACGCCGCCACCATGGCCCGCCTTTACAGCTTCCTCGGCCTTTCCACCGGCGTCATCGTCCACGGTCTGGACGACGAACAGCGCCGCGAGGCCTATGCCTGCGACATCACCTACGCGACCAATAACGAACTCGGCTTCGATTATCTTCGCGACAACATGAAGTTCGAGCGCGGCCAGATGGTCCAGCGCGGCCACAACTTTGCGATCGTCGACGAAGTCGACTCGATCCTGGTCGACGAAGCCCGTACGCCGCTGATCATTTCCGGCCCGCTGGATGACCGTTCCGATCTTTACAACACGATCGACGCCTTCATCCCGATGCTGTCGGCCGAAGACTACGAGATCGACGAAAAGCAGCGCTCTGCCAACTTCTCTGAAGACGGCACCGAAAAGCTGGAAAACCTGCTGCGTCAGGCCGGCCTTCTGAAGGGCGAATCGCTCTACGACGTCGAGAACGTCGCGATCGTTCACCACATCAACAACGCGCTGAAGGCCCACAAGCTGTTCAGCCGCGACAAGGACTACATCGTCCGCAACGGCGAAATCGTCATCATCGACGAATTCACCGGCCGCATGATGCCGGGCCGCCGCTTTTCCGAAGGCCAGCATCAGGCGCTGGAAGCCAAGGAAAAGGTGCAGATCCAGCCGGAGAACCAGACACTCTCCTCGATCACCTTCCAGAACTATTTCCGCATGTATGAAAAGCTTGCCGGCATGACCGGTACGGCCTCGACGGAAGCGGAAGAATTCGGCAACATCTACAATCTCGAAGTTGTCGAAGTACCGACCAACCTGCCGATCCAGCGTATCGACGAGGACGACGAAGTCTATCGTACCGGCGAGGAAAAGTTCACCGCGATCATCAAGGAGATCCAGGATGCGCACAAGCGCAACCAGCCGGTTCTCGTTGGCACGACCTCGATCGAAAAATCCGAACTGCTGGCCACCATGCTGCGCAATGACGGCTTTGAAAACTTCCAGGTCCTGAACGCCCGTTATCACGAGCAGGAAGCCTATATCGTGTCGCAGGCCGGCGTGCCGGGCGCCGTCACGATCGCCACCAACATGGCCGGTCGTGGTACCGACATCCAGCTCGGCGGCAATGTCGACATGCGTCTCGAGCGCGAGCTTGAAGGCATCGAGGACGAAGCCGAGCGCAAGTCCATCGAAGCGACGGTTCGTGCCGAGATCAAGGTACTCAAGGCCAAGGCTCTGGAAGCCGGCGGCCTTTACGTCATCGCTTCGGAACGTCACGAAAGCCGCCGTATCGACAACCAGCTGCGCGGCCGTTCCGGCCGTCAGGGCGATCCGGGCCGCTCGAAATTCTACCTTTCGCTTCAGGACGACCTGATGCGCATCTTCGGCTCCGACCGCATGGACGGCATGCTGCAGAAGCTGGGCCTCAAGGAAGGCGAAGCCATCGTCCATCCGTGGATCAACAAGGCTCTGGAACGCGCCCAGAAGAAGGTCGAAGCCCGCAACTTCGACATCCGTAAAAACCTTCTGAAATACGACGACGTCACCAACGACCAGCGCAAGGTCATCTTCGAACAGCGCCTGGAAGTCATGGACGCCGAAGACCTGACCGAAATCGTCGACGACATGCGTCAGGACGTCATCGACGCACTGGTCGGCAAGCATATCCCCGAGCGCGCCTATGCCGAACAGTGGGATGCCGCCGGTCTTCAGGCCGAAGTCGCCCGCCTGCTCAACCTCGAACTTCCGATCGTCGAATGGGCGCAGGAAGAAGGTATCGGCGAGGAGGACCTGCGCGAACGCATCACCGAGGCCGCGGAAAAGGCCAATGCGGAACGCACCGAACGTTTTGGCGCGGAAATCATGACCTATGTCCAGCGTTCCGTGACGCTGCAGACACTCGACCACCTCTGGCGCGAGCATATCGTCAACCTCGACCACCTGCGCTCCGTCGTCGGTTTCCGTGGTTACGCCCAGCGCGATCCGCTGCAGGAATACAAGGCCGAAGCCTTTGAGCTTTTCCAGGCCCTGCTTGCCAACCTGCGCGAAGCAGTCACGGCACAGATGATGCGCGTTGAACTGGTTCAGAACCCCGAGCCTCCGCAGCCGCCGGAAGTGTCTGGCGAGCACCATATCGACGCCTCGACCGGTTGGGACGAAGTGGCGAACCGCGATGGCCAGGACTTTATTGCGGCCCCGCAGGACCGCCGTCCGGAAGATCCCTCCACCTGGGGCAAGATCGGGCGCAACGAAAATTGCCCCTGTGGTTCGGGCAAGAAATACAAGCATTGCCACGGCGCTTTCGAAAGCGCCTGATCTGCCAATGATCAGAATAAAAATGCCGCCTCCGGGCGGCATTTTTTGTTGCCACAAGCCTGTTGAAGGCGTCCTCAGTATATAACAGACATTACTAATGGAAACAGTTTCTTAACGCTGTTCTGACACTCTAGGCGACTGTGTATCTGCGTCATTGCGAGTATTGCGTGTCCCTGGTGACGGTCATCCAGTTTGCGGAGCGTCAGCTTCCGCATCCCCTGCGTCGGCGGACCGCCCCGGTCCTGCTTCGGCTGCAATCAATGCTGACCGCAGAGAATGACACCGCGCGCGCCCAGCGCATGGCCCTGATCGCCTTCGTCATTCGTGTCGTCAGCGCCGGCATTGCATTCGTCTCCCAGATCATCCAGGCGCGCCTTATGGGCGAGTTCGAATACGGCATATTCGCTTTCGTCTGGGTGCTGGTCGTGGTGTTCGGCAATCTTTCCTGCCTCGGCATGCACACCGCCGTCATCCGCTTCCTGCCGGTGCATCGCTCGGAAAACGACCACAGCCTCGTGCGCGGCCTCAACTGGACGGTGCGCGTCTTCGCCATGGTCTCGGCAAGCATCCTTGCTGCCATCGGCCTTGCCGTCCTGCATTTTGCCGGCGAAAAGATCACCGACTACTGGCTGGTGCCGCTGTTCCTCGGCCTCTTCACGCTGCCCATGATTGCGCTCGGCGACGTGCTGGACGGCACGGCACGCGCCAACGGATGGACGGTGACGGCACTGTCGCCAACCTACATCATCCGCCCTGTCCTCATCCTCGCCTTCATGCTGCTGGCCGTGTGGATCGGCGAACCGCGCACTGCCGTGACCGCTATGACGGCGGCGCTGGCGGCCACCTATGTGACGACAATGACGCAGTTCATCCGCGTAACCTGGCGCCTGCGCAGGAGCTATGGCCGTGGCGCACTGCGCTTCAGCGTGCTGCCATGGATGAAGTTTTCGCTGCCGGTTTTTCTCGTCGATGGCATCGGCTTTCTGCTCACCAATTCGGACGTCGTCGTCGTCGGTCTCTATATGCCGCCGGATCAGGTCGGTGTGTATTACGCGGCCGCCAAGACTATCGCGCTGGTGCAGTTCGTCTATTTCTCCGTGAAGGCAGCCGCCGCTCCGCGCTTTTCCGCCATCATGGCGGCAGGGGATCATGATGCGCTTGCCGGTTTTGCCGGACAGGCAGCCCGCTGGACCTTCTGGCCGGCACTGGGTGTGGGGCTCGGCGTGCTGGCGCTTGGTGAATTCCTGCTGTCGCTGTTCGGTTCGGCCTTCACCTCCGGTTACATCCTGATGGTCATCCTGTTTGCCGGCATCCTGACAAAGGCATCGATCGGCCCGGGCGAAGTGCTTCTTAGCATGGCCGGCCGGCAAAAACTCTGCGTCGCGCTCTATTCCGTGACGCTTGCTGCCAACATCAGCCTGAACGTGATCCTGATACCGCATTTCGGCCTGATTGGTGCCGCATCGGCAACGGCGGGCGCGATGGTGGTGGAAACGATACTCCTGCATATCGCCGTACGCCGTGTTCTCGGCATCGTGCTGTTTGCATTCGCCGATCCGCGGCCCGCACATAAAATTGCGAAAGCGAAACCATGACCTTGCCTCCGATCAGCAACGACGTTTACCAGCCTGCGCCGGACGCACGGGAACTCGCACGCATGGAGCGCCCCAATGCCGAGATCACCGTCGATGTCGGCCGGTCCGGGCGCCATATGTCGATCTATCCGGCAGCCCTCGGCTACGATCTGCAGGAGGAACTGGACTTTCTCTCCAACCGCGTGATGGAGCCGAACATTTTTTTCTCCGGCCGCCTGCTGGCGCCGGCAATGCCGCGCGTGGAAGACCGCGATGTGCGTCTGGCCCTGATCCGCGACGATCGTGATGGCCGCAGCCGCATGCGTCTGCTGCTGCCCTACTCGGTGGAAAAGCCCGGTTTCTCGATGGGGCCGCCGATCATCCGTGTCTGGGCCAACCCGTTCGGCCCGCTGGGCACGCCTCTGGTGGATGCAGAAGACGCTGCCGAGACCATCGACAATCTCCTTGAGGCGCTCGGCTCCCGCCAGGCAAAGCTGCCTTCCGTTCTGGTCCTGCCGGATCTGCGCCTTGACGGCCGGTTTGCGCAATTGCTGCGCGCCGTGGCGATCAGCCGCGAATTGCCGGTCACCGTGACCGGCCAGTATCAGCGCCCGATGCTGGAAAGCCTGCTCGATGGCGATGCCTATCTGAAAAAGGCGATGACATCCGCTCACCTGCGTGACATGCGCCGCCAATGGCGGCTGCTCGAAAAGGAAGGCAGCCTTTCCTACAATGTTGCGCGTCAGCCATCCGAAATCCGCAAGCGCACGGAAGAGTTTCTGGCGCTGGAAGCCAAGGGCTGGAAGGGTCGCAAGCGCAGCGCCCTGATCAGTGATCGCTACCGTGCTGCCTTTGCCCGCGAAGCGATCAGCAATCTTGCCGAAGCCGACGCCGTGCGTATCCACACGATCGATTTCGAAGGCCGTGCCATTGCAAGCCTCGTCGTCTTCGTCATGGCCGGCGAAGCTTACACCTGGAAGACGGCCTATGATGAGAATTACAGCCGCTTCTCACCGGGCAAGCTTTTGATGATGAAGCTGACCGACTGGCATCTCGATGACGCCAACATCATGCGCACCGACAGCTGCGCCGTGCCCGATCACCCGATCATGAGCCGTTTCTGGGAAGAACGCGAGAATATGGGTACGGTTCTGATCGGCCTGCGTTCAAACGTGGACCGCGACATGCGCCAGGCGGCGAGCCAGCTGCATTTCTATCGCAACACCCGCAACGTCGCCCGCATGCTGCGCCAGAAGATCATGGCCATGGCCGGCCGTCACGGTTGAGAAAACCGACGATGCGGCGACGTAAACCGTACATCCCCTCTATGCTGAACAGAAAAAAGCCCACGGCCGAAACCATGGGCTTTTTCGGGAGGTAACTGTTTAGCGCTTTGCGGAAGCATTCAGCAGCTTGCAAAGTGATACAAGCGAAGCGTCATAACCACCACCGCCGCCGAGAACACTCCGGCAGGTGATCAGCAGCTTCTTGCGCTCGGCTTCCGACATGCGGTTATAGGCCTGAAGGGCAGCAGAAGGGCTCCTCACACCGGTATTGTTTCGACCGGGATTCGTGCCGGTTCCCGGACCTGTCACACCAGGCGTCACGCCGCCCGGATTTGGGCCACCGGGAGTCGTTCCCGGGCGACCACCACCGATGCTAACGCCGACATTGGCGTTCGTACCACCAACCGATGCGTTGACATTGGCGTTGACACCGCGGCCACCGCCGATGGCGGCACCGACACCCGCATTGATGCCGCCACTGCCGCCGATCGAGGCGGTCGTGCTGGCATCGATACCGTCGCGACCGAGGGCCGCACCAACGCCGGCACTCAGACCACTTGATCCGCCGACATTTGCACCGACACCGGCATTGACACCATTGCTGGTTCCGACGCCGACACCGGCATTAACGCCGCTGGCACCGCCGGCAGAGACGCCGACACCAAGACCACCGCCGCCAAGGCCTACGCCGGCATTGACGCCGCCGATCGATGCACCGACACCGAGACCGCCATTGCTGCTGCCAACACTCACACCACCAAGGCCGCCCAGTCCAAGCCCGCCACCGCCATTACCGCTGCCGCCACCGCCGAGACCACCAAGAGACTGTGCGAAGGCGCCAGAGGCAACCGGAAACACGAGGCATACAGAAAGAACCAGAAGTTTACTCGACTTGCGCATGTCATTCTCCTCTCAATACCCTCAGCTTCTGCGAGGTTGTGAGGGTAATAGAGCATGTCTTTGACTTGCTGTTTTAGCTTTACATAATTCAACCAAAGCAAGAATTAATTGTTGCAACGCACCTAATCAATCTGTTTCAGATTGGCACAAAAATCGCTGTTTTCGATAGTTTCCATGCCGCTTTCGATCTTCGGTGGCACACCAACAGATGCGCCGCCACCTGCGATGGCAACAACCAGATAACGCTATCGAGAAGGATGACGTCGGAAAAGGCACCACGCTCGGCACAAGGCTTCAGGCGGCAGCCACCATGCCGAGGCCCCCCAGCCACAGGGTCTTGTAGGACAGGGCCGACGGTATCGACCACGGTTCAACGCGCCGGCAGGAAAGAGACGCCAGTCGTGCACCCGTCAGCAGACTTGCGCCGGCACTGGTTCCGGTTGATCCGGAAACCGCCAGAACATCCCGCCCGGTCAATGCCGCCAGCAGCTGCAGATAAACCGCGTTATCGGCAAAAGGTCCTTCGACAATCGTGTCTCCACCCGCACCGAGCAAACCAAGGCAGGCATCCGTCATCAATGCGGCATAGATTGTTGCAAGCGCATGGGCCTCTGCCGCAGTTTGAGGAGCCTCCCCCACCCATTCATGCTGCCGGTCTGGAAAAGGCCCCGAGCCATGCATGAGACCGGGTAACAGCATCCGGCCCGCAGAGAGCATGTTCGCGACAGATACGCCAACCTCCTCGGAACCCGGTTGCGGCCAGTCCGACGTCAGCATTTCGAATTCACGCCCGCCCATGAACCGGGAAGACGGAACTGCGCGGCCATGCGCATCGACATTGGCAAGCGTATCGCGCGCGGGATCCAGCCCGGCGAGGTTTCCGCCGACAGCAAAGCTCACCACCCAGGTTCCGGTCGAAACGACGGAGAACGGACTCTGCCGACCCACCAGATGCGGAAGCAGTGATGCATTGGAGTCGTGAATACCGCAGAAAACGGGGACCGGCCTGGCCAGACCCATTCGCTCGGCAATCCGAGGCACGACATGTCCCAGCATATCGAATGCAGAGCGAACCGGCGCCATCAGTTGCCGCAGGCCAAGTGCATCGACAAGCGTGGAATATTCGCCCCTGCCCGGTCGCCACAGATCCGTGTGGCAGCCAAGCGACGTGGCTTCGTTGGCGGCAATGCCCGTCAACCGAAAGGCCCAGTATTGCGGATAGGTCAGGATGGTGGCAACGCGCGAAAACTCAGCGGCAAAACATTCCTTCTGGTAATGCAGCTGCGCACCGAGATTGAGCCCATTGGCAAGCGGTGGCGAGGCGGTTTCCGCAAAAGCCGGACGAAGCGCCGAATAAGCATGCCGAACATGCTGCGGATAGGCATGCTCGTAATCCAGCACCGGCAGAGCCAAATGCCCCTCGGTGTCGAGCAACGCCGCACATGCACCGTGCGTGGTGATGGAAATCGCATCATAACCCGGTTCGATCGCAAAACGCGCAAGCGCATCGAGCGCGAACGACCAGATACCTTCCACATCGTAATGTGGGTATGGCGGCCCGGTGAGGACGCGGTTGGGCATCTTTAGAGTCGCAACTTCGCCACCCGAGGCGACATCGACCACCACGACCTTGGCATTGGTCTTGCCGATATCCAGCACGGCGATGCGTCGAAAATCACTCCCCCCCAAATCACTCATGGCAGATGAAACACCGTGACGAGATCACTCTGAACCGGCGAGTTGTCGGGATTGCTCTCCATGATATCGGCCATATGCGCCCACCAGCGTTTCATCACCGGATGTTCCGGCAGGCTTTCCATTGTGTGATCGACCGGGCGGGAAAGCACGCCGAACAGGATGCCGGTTTCACGGTCGAGATGGATGGAATAATCGCGCACGCCGGCCTCGCGCAAAAGCGCCTCTAGTTCCGGCCAGATTTCGTCATGACGCTTGCGATATTCCGCTTCCATGCCCGGATGAAGCTTCATCTTGAATGCGTGTTTTTCCAAAATCATCTGGTTCTCATATGCTTGATGCGTCGGGCCACGATGGGCAGCGCGATCGTGATGATCAAAAGAAGGCCGACAAAGATCGACATGACGATGCCGGGCACATTCAAAAGGCCAAGGCCGAAAGTCACGAGGCCCATGACGAAGGCGGCGATGACGACCCCGGCAATCGTGCCGGCCCCTCCGAGAATGGAGATGCCGCCAAGAACCACCATGGTGACGATCTCGAGCTCCCAGCCTTGCGCGATCGACGGGCGCGTGGAGCCGAGCCGCGAGGTGAGGCAGACGGCTGCAATGCCGGACATCAGGCCGGTCAGCAGGAAAAGCTTGAACTTGATGCGCTCCACCGGAATGCCGGAAAAGCGCGCCGCAAATTCATTATTGCCGATAACAAAGATTTGCCGACCGAAATTGGTCGCATGCAGAACCACGCCGAAGATGATGGCAAGCACGATGAACAGCACGAATTCGAACGAAAACACCCAGACGACATAACCCTGTCCGAAGAAGGCGAAGTCTGCCGGATACTTGCCATAGGCCTGATCGCCCAGCACGATATACGAAATACCGCGAAACAGGCTCATCGTGCCGATGGTGACGACGATGGATGGCAGTTTCAGCACCGAAACCAGCGTGCCGTTGATGGCACCGCAGGCAAGCCCGACACCAATGCCGATGGCGACCAATCCCGGCGTGCCGATGCCCATCTGCGCCGCCGCCCCCATGGCGGTGGATGCAAGCGCGATCATGGCAGCGACGGAAAGATCGATTTCACCGGCAATGACCAGCATGGCCATGGCAAAGGCGATCATCGCCTTTTCGGTGAAGTTGAATGTAGCGTCCGACAGATTCCAGGCATTGAGGAAATAAGGCGAGGCAAACGAGTTGGCGATGAAGATCACCACCGCCACGCCGAACAACAACACTTCCCAACTGCCGAGCAGGCGGCTGAACGGCGTGCCAAGGCGATCGGGAATGGCCAGGCGCGTTCTGGTTTCGGTGACGTCGCTCATGCGGAAACCTCCTTGGCGCCACGATCGCGCAGGATGATGCGCCCGGCCCGGCGTTCCGCGCGGGCGTTGAAGACGACGGCGAGCACGATGACGATGCCGGAAATCGCCATCTGCGCAAACGGCGATATACCGATGACGGGAAGCGCATTCTTGATGACACCGAGGAACAGCGCGCCGAGCACGGCACCGGCCACCGAGCCAATACCGCCGGCAATGGAAATGCCGCCAATGACGCTGGCAGCCACCGTATCGAGCTCGAAACCGGCCGCGACATCGACATAGGCGACGGCATAACGCGACACCCAGAGATAACCGGCAAGGCCCGACAACGCGCCGGACAACACAAAGGCGAAAAACCGCGTTTTGCCGATATCGATACCGGCATAAACGGCCGCCGTCGGGTTACCACCGGAAGCGTAAGCCGAACGGCCGAACGCCGTGCGGGTCAGCAGCCCCCACATCAAAAGCACGATGACGATGGCGATCCATGACAGGAGCGGCATGCCGAGCACGGAGACACGTGGAAAATTGAGGAAACCCGGGGTCATCTGGTGCGAATTGACCCAGGCGCCGCCGGAGAGGACGAAGGCCATGCCGCGATAAATGGTGAGCGTGCCAAGCGTCACGACGATCGGCGGGATCTGCAAGGCCCAGACGAGATAACCGTTGATGGCGCCGAGCGCCGCACCGATGCCGATCGCAAGCACGACCAGCAGCGCCAGCGGCAGGCCGGGATAGGCGGCATCCAGCATCGCGACCGCCATGCCGGTAAAGGCAAGATTGGCGGCAACGGAAAGATCGATCGATTTCGTCAGGATCACCGTCATCTGGCCAAGCGCCAGAATGATCAGGATCGAGGTGTCGTTGAATATATTGGCGAGGTTGGCGGGTGTGGCGAAACCGGGAGCCCGGGTGGCAAACCCCGCCACCATGATTGCGATGATGCCGACCAGAAGAAGTTCGCGATGTTTCAGAAGTCTTTTCATTGGCGCTTCCTCACGCATTGCCGGTGGCAGCGCGCACCAAAGTCTCGGCGCTGAGCTGTGAACGATCAAAAATGCCCGCAGACAGGCCTTCGCGCATGACCAGAACCCGGTCGGACATGCCGAGAATTTCCGGCAGTTCCGACGAGACCATGATGATCGACAGGCCTTCCGAAGCAAGTTCGCTGATAAAACCGTGGACGGCCGCCTTGGAGCCGATATCGATGCCCTTGGTGGGTTCATCGAGAATGATAACCTTGGGCAGCGTCGCCAGCCATTTGCCGATCACCACCTTCTGCTGGTTGCCGCCCGACAGCGTGCCAACCGGCACGGAAAGGGCGGCGGCGCGCAGATCCAGCCGTTCGGCATATTTGCGGGCCAAGGCCAGTTCGTTGGCGGCTTTCAGAAAACCGGAACGGGAGGTACGGGCAAGCGACGGCAGCGACATGTTCTGGAAGATCGGCATGGGCAGCGCCAAACCATGACGACCACGCTCTTCCGGCACATAGACGATGCCGGCGGCAATCGCATCGCGTGGTGAGCGGATGGTCAGTTCCTGATCTTCGAGCACCAGCCGGCCGGAAGATGGGCGTGATACGCCGAACAACGCCTGACAAAGCTCCGAACGGCCTGCGCCGATCAGGCCGTAAACGCCGAGAATTTCACCGCGCTTCAGCGCGAAAGAGATGTCGCGATATTCGGTCGGGTGGCAGTAGTTTTCAACCGCCAGCACCGTCTGGCCGATCGACACCTCGACCTTGGGAAAGATGTTGGACACATCGCGCCCGACCATCATGCGCACGATCGTATCCTGTGGCGTCTCGGCCAGACGCCCGCTGCCAACGGCGCGGCCATCGCGAAACACCACGAAATTTTCGGCGATCTCATAAACCTCGTCGAACTTGTGGCTGATGAACAGGATCGCCTTGCCCTGTTTCTTCAATCCTTCGACGATACGAAAGAGATCATCGATTTCCTTGCGGGAAAGCGCTGCCGTCGGCTCGTCCATGATGACGATGCGCGCTTCGACCGACAGCGCGCGGGCAATGGCGACCAGATGCCGCTGCGCAATCGACAGGTCTTTCAGGCGGATGGTGGGATCAATCTCGCTTTCCAGCGCCCGCAGCAATTCACTGGCGCGGGCGCTCATAACCTTCCAGTCGATCAGCCCGAAACGGGTGCGCGGCGCATGGCCGAGAAAGATGTTTTCGGAAACCGTCAGCTCGTCGAACAGCACGGTTTCCTGATGAATGGCAGTGACACCCGCATCGATCGCATCCTGCGCACTGGCAAAGGTGACCGGCTGACCATCGATAACAATCTCGCCTTCGCTGGGGCGATAGATACCGGTGAGGATTTTCACGAGTGTCGACTTGCCGGCGCCGTTTTCACCGATCAGTGCCGTCACCTCACCGGGATAAAGTGCAATGCTGACACCATCGAGTGCTTTGACACCCGGAAAGATCTGGGAAATGCCGCGCATTTCGAGGATGGGTGCGCCACGGGCGGGCAGCGCCTCAACTTCATTGATCTGGTCGGGCATTTCATCGGGCATGGGTGCGGCTACATTCATTTTGTTCACCTGAAGATCCCCCCGCAGGGTGAGCTTTCGATTTTGGCAAAAGGCCCCTCCCCACAAGGGGGAAGGTTATCGCATACGGAAGAAAGTCCCCCTCTGGCCTGCCGGCCATCTCCCCCACAAGGGGGGAGAAAACCAGCCGCAAACGCCTACCTCGATTGAGTTTCAGCGGATCGGCTTGGTTAAGCCCCTCCCCTTGTGGGGAGGGGTTTGGGGCGGGGTCTTTTCCAGTTGCGATACCCCTGCCCTTGTGGTGGGGTCCGCCGGACGCCGGCAGGCCTGAGGGGGACTTTGCAATCGGACGACGTTCCGTCAGATCAGAAAATCTTCGAGAACTCGTCGATATTCTTGGCGTCGTAGATGAACGGATCGGCCATGGCGGCCTCGCCCTTGTCATCGATCTTGATCTTGCCCATGCGGCCAGCCGTGATCTCGGATCCGGGCTTGCCGTCGGCATCACCCTTGACCAGGTGATAGGAGATCTGCGTGGCGGAGTAACCGAGATCAATCGGGTTCCAGATGGCAAATTCCTTGGTAGCACCCGACTTGATAGCGCCCGCCATTTCGGACGGAAGGCCGAGACCGGTGACAAAAACCTGACCGATCTTGCCGGCATCCTTCACCGCCTGCGACGCGGCCAGCACACCAACCGTGGTCGGTGCAACGATGACCTTGACGTTTGGCTGCGAGGTCAAAAGGCCCTGGGCTTCGCGATAGGACTTGTCGGCAAGGTCGTCACCATAAACGGTGGTGACGAGGTTGAGCCCGGCAAAATCCTTCAGCTGCTTTTTCATCTGGTCAATCCAGATGTTCTGGTTGGTCGAAGTGGTGGTGGCGGAAAGAATGGCGAAATCGCCCTTGCCGCCTTCAAGATGGCTGGCGGCCAGCTGCAGGCACATCTTGCCGATCAGCTCGTTGGAAGACGGGTTGAGCTGCAGGATGCGGCCTTCCGGTGCAACGCCGCTATCCCAGGAGATCACCTTGATGCCACGCTGCGCCGCTTTCTTGAGCGCCGGCACGACCGCATCCGGATCGTTGGCGGAAATGGCGATGGCATCGACGCCTTGCGCGATCAGCGAGTTGATGACTTCGATCTGGCCTTCCGCCGTGGTCGAGGTCGGGCCGGTATAGATGATCTCGACACCGCCGAGCTCCTTGGCGGCTTCCTGCGCGCCCTTGTTGGCGGCTTCGAAGAAGCCGTTGCCGAGCGATTTCACCACAAGGGCGATCTTGATGTCGGCGGCGGAAGCCGCAGACGACATCATCACGACGGCCAATGCCGCACCCAATGCCAGTTTTTTAGAAAGTTTCATGTCAATTCTCCTCCCAAAGATTGATCTAAAGTCCGTCCCCCCGCCGGCGCGTCATGCAACCGACGTGGTATCCTCCTCATCTGCCTGAGCGGCATAACCCGCCCCCGCAATGATCAGTCGCACGCCGGCATCCTCCACCATGCGCATCGATTCCTCACTGATACCGTCATCTGTGATGATGGCGGTCACCCGCTCCAGCGGACACAGGATCATGCTCGATCGCCGCTGGAATTTCGACGAGTCGACCATGACGATCAGCTCTTCCGCCTGTTGCATCAGCTTCTGTTCGCTCTGGATCACCAGCGCATCCGGCTCCATGATACCGAGCGGACCAATGCCCTGCGCGCCAATAAAGATGCGACGGGCGTAAAAATTGCGGATCGCATCATTGTCGAACGGCGACAGTATCAGGCTCTGCTCGCGATAGATCGTGCCGCCCGGCACCGTCACATTGTTCTTGGAATGCTTGACCAGATGTTCGGCGATCGCAAACGAATTGGTCATCACCTGCATGCGGCGCAAGGCCATGTAATGCACCATCTGGAAGGTCGTCGTGCCTCCATTGATGATGATCGAGTCGCCTTCTTCACAAAGCTCGACAGCCTGGCGCGCAATTGAGCGCTTTTTATCGATATTGACCGATTCCGACACACGAAACGAGCGTGCAGCCAGCTGGCCGATCTGCGGTGGGTGCATCGCTTCCGCCCCGCCACGCACACGGCGCAACTTACCCTGCACATGCAGGGACGCGATATCGCGCCGGATCGTCGCCTCGGACGCATCCGTCAAATCGGCAATATCCTGCACCGTGATCACAGGCTTTTCCTGTATCGCGCTTAAGATGATGCGATGGCGTTCGCGTTCGTGCATGAGGTCCTCCTGATGCCAACTATTGTCAGTTTCTTAAACTTGTCAATCATCATCGATCATCAAAATTCCTATTGCGACGCAACATGATTGATTATGATCGTTTACGATTGACAAGCCCTGAGTGAGTGCGCGATACCCTCTCGCATGGCCGGCGCAGGAGGACCAGCGTCGGTGGAAGATATCAGGCAGATAACGTCAGGGAGGACGACTATGCCGGGCCAAACCCGCCTTCTCGATAACCGCTGGGATGATGCTTATGCCGCAAAGCTCGATGAGCCGGGCAAGCTGCTTTACCGTTCCAACCTTTTGGGCAGTGACAAGCGCATCACCAATTATGGCGGCGGCAATACCTCCGCAAAGGTTATGGAAACCGATCCGCTGACCGGTGAAAAGGTCAAGGTCATGTGGGTGAAGGGCTCCGGCGGCGATGTCGGCACCATCAAGCTCGACGGTTTTTCCACCCTCTACATGGACAAGCTGGAAGCGCTGAAAGGCATCTACAAGGGTGTCGAGGACGAAGACCGCATGGTCGGTTTCCTCCCGCATTGCACGTTCAACCTCAACCCGCGCGCCGCCTCCATCGACACGCCGCTACACGGTTTCGTGCCCTTCGCCCATGTCGATCACATGCATCCGGATGCGATCATCGCGATTGCCGCCTCGAAGAATTCGAAGGAACTGACCCAAAAGATTTTCGGCAGCGACATCGGCTGGCTGCCCTGGCGCCGCCCCGGTTTCCAACTCGGCCTCGATCTCGAATCCTTCGTGAAGGCCAACCCGACCGCCAAGGGCGTGGTGCTGGAAAGCCATGGCCTGTTCACCTGGGCCGATGACGCCAAGGATTGCTATCTGCTGACGCTCGAGATCATCAACAAAGCGATCGAGTGGTTTGCACAAGAGACCGAAGGCAAGACCATCTTTGGCGGCGCCGTCACCAAAAGCCTAGGGACAGAAGAGCGCCGCGCCATTGCAGCAAAACTGATGCCGGAAATCCGTGGCCGCATCGGCAAGGCGGAGCGCAAGCTTGGCCATTTCGATGATCAGGATGCGGTGCTGGAATTCGTCAACTCGAAGAACCTGGCGCCGCTGGGTAGCCTCGGCACCTCCTGCCCCGACCATTTTCTGCGCACCAAGATCCGCCCGCTGATCGTCGATTTCGATCCGGCCAATCCGGATGCCGATGCGGTGATCGCCGGCCTCGACAAGGCGCTGGAAGATTACCGCGCCGATTACACGCGCTATTACGAGACCTGCAAACACGACAATTCGCCAAAGATTCGCGATCCCAACCCGGTCATCTTCCTCGTACCCGGCGTCGGCATGCTGTCTTTCGCCAAGGACAAGGCAACCGCCCGCATTGCCGGTGAGTTCTACGTCAACGCCATCAACGTCATGCGCGGGGCTTCCACCGTTTCCGAATATCAGGGCCTGCCCGAGCAGGAAGCCTTCGATATCGAATACTGGCTGCTGGAAGAGGCAAAGCTGCAGCGCATGCCGAAGCCAAAAAGCCTTGCCGGACAGGTAGCCTTCGTCACCGGCGGTGCCGGCGGCATCGGCCGCGCCACTGCGGCGCGGCTTGTCGGTGAAGGCGCCTGCGTGGTGCTCGCCGATATCGACCAGACCGCGCTCAACGAAGCCCATGCCGATTTCGCCAAGCGTTTTGGCGCAGACGCCGTGCGCGGCGTGCAGCTGGATGTGACCGCCGAAGACGCCGTCGCCAAGGCCTTCACGGAAGCAACCGTCGAATTCGGCGGTATCGATATCCTCGTCTCCAATGCGGGCATCGCCTCTTCCGCTCCGGTGGAAGACACCACGCTCGCCATGTGGAACAAGAATATCGACATTCTGGCCACCGGTTATTTCCTCGTGTCGCGTGAAGCATTCCGGCTTTTCCGCCGCCAGAAGCTGGGTGGCAACGTCGTCTTCGTCGCCTCGAAGAACGGCCTTGCCTCATCTCCGAATGCTTCGGCCTATTGCACGGCCAAGGCCGCCGAAATCCACCTCGCCCGTTGCCTTGCGCTGGAAGGGGCCGACGCCGGCATCCGCGTCAACACGGTCAACCCGGATGCGGTCCTGCGCGGCTCCAAGATCTGGAGCGGCGAGTGGCGCGAACAGCGGGCCACCTCCTCCAAGATCGACGTGAACGAGCTTGAGGAACATTACCGCAAGCGTTCGATGCTGAAACTCAACGTCTTCCCCGAGGATATTGCCGAAGCGATCTATTTCCTCGCCTCGGACTTGTCCGCCAAATCGACTGGCAACATCATCAATGTCGATGCCGGCAACGCCCAGAGTTTTACACGCTGACATTGTCTTCTCCCCGCCGGGGAGAAGATGCCCGCCAGGGCAGATGAGGGGGAGGAGCGAAGCGACGCCTTGAGCCAAAGCGAAAAGGCAAACGCACCGCAAGCCCCCTCATCCGACCCTCTGGGCCACCTTCTCCCCGTTGGGGAGAAGATAGAAAAGAGCCAAGGGAGGATTTTTCAATGACAACACTCAAGATCGCCGCCGACACCGTCGACAAGGACAATGAAGCGCGCCTCGCAGCCCTGAAATTCGATTATGCGGCGCTCGGCGACAACCTGTCCCGCCGCAACATCGATATCGAAGCCATCACCCAAAAGGTTGCGGAATTTTTCGTGGCCGTCCCCTCCTGGGGGGTGGGCACCGGCGGCACGCGTTTTGCGCGCTTCCCCGGCAAGGGCGAACCGCGCGGCATTTTCGACAAGCTGGACGACTGCGCCGTCATCAACCAGCTGACCCGCGCCACGCCGACCGTCTCTCTGCACATCCCATGGGACAAGACGGACCCGAAGGATCTCAACGCCAAGGGCGAGGAACTCGGTCTCGGCTTCGACGCCATGAACTCCAACACCTTCTCCGACGCACCGGGCCAAAAACATTCCTACAAATACGGCTCGCTCAGCCACACCGATGCCGCCACCCGCGCGCAGGCTGTCGAACACAACATCGAATGTATCGAGATCGGCAATGCGATCGGCTCCAAGGCACTGACGGTCTGGATCGGCGACGGCTCCAACTTTCCCGGCCAGAGCAATTTCACCCGCCAGTTCGAGCGCTACCTCTCTTCGATGGCGGATATCTACAAGGCGCTGCCGGATGACTGGCGGCTGTTTTCCGAACACAAGATGTACGAGCCGGCCTTCTATTCGACCGTCGTGCAGGACTGGGGCAGCAACCTCCTGATCGCGCAGACGCTCGGCGAAAAGGCATTCTGCCTCGTCGACCTCGGCCACCATGCCCCCAACACCAATATCGAGATGATCGTCGCCCGCCTCATCCAGTTCAAGAAACTCGGCGGTTTCCACTTCAACGATTCGAAATACGGCGACGACGATCTCGATGCCGGTTCGATCGAACCCTATCGCCTGTTCCTCGTCTTCAACGAACTGGTGGATGCCGAAAACCGCGGCGTAAAGGGTTTTCATCCGGCCCACATGATCGACCAGTCGCACAATGTCACCGACCCGATCGAAAGCCTGATCTCCAGCGCCAA
Source organism: Neorhizobium sp. BT27B (assembly GCF_050455485.1). Lineage (NCBI taxonomy): Bacteria > Pseudomonadati > Pseudomonadota > Alphaproteobacteria > Hyphomicrobiales > Rhizobiaceae > Neorhizobium > Neorhizobium sp. BT27B. Next base: position 46,434 of record NZ_JBCIYT010000007.1, read on the forward strand.
CGAGATCCGCCGCGCCTATGCGCAGGCGCTGATCGTCGACCGCGCGGCACTCGACGGTTACCAGCAGGACAATGACGCATTGATGGCCACCGACACGCTGAAACGTGCCTACCGAACCGACGTGGAGCCGATCCTCGCCGAAGCCCGCCGTCGCACCGGCGGCGCGATCGACCCGATCGCCGCATACCGCGCAAGCGGCTATCGTGCAAAAGTGTCGAAAGAGCGCCCAGCCGTTGTTGGCGGCAGCGGCGGCATCATCTGACGGTTTCTGCCAGAACGAAACAGAAAAGCGGTGCGTGACCAACGCGCCGCTTTCCGCGTTTATCAATGCCCGATCACAGATCAATACAAGCCATTGACTTCCCTTCCAGACAATGAGAACATAATGGCAACAAAAAGGAAAATGAAGTCATGGCGAACGCGGAAAAATACATCATCCTGCCCTACAGGAAAAATCGCGGGAACCTGGTTGTCGGCGAAATGCGGCAGGCTTCCAATCCGGTATCGGCAGAAAAAATCGCGGGCGCGATGGCCGATCGTTTTATCGGCGTTGCAGCCTATGCCGTGATGGTCGATGACGAAACCGGTGACATGACCGCACCTCGACTGCTCGCACAATTCGGCGAGATCGGCGACCTTGCCGCCTGATAGTGGCTGCTTGCATCGTCGGCCTGAAAACTGAGAAGCTGCTAAAAAATTATCGTTGAGCAGCAACGGCACGCGATTGCACGCTCCCTGACGGGTTCAATCGGCCATATCTCAAGGATGTTGTGGTGCCCCGTGCCGGCGTCAGAGCACCAGTCTATAGGCAATGATTTCAATGGGTTATAATGCCATCCACGCCGAGCGGTGTAGCAGCTCGCTGTAGCAGTTTCAAGATGGCCAAATCGTCAATCTAATGATCATGCATAGGGCGTGTCATCTGGTGGGTGGCGCGATTGCAATCCGCAGGCCCGACTCTCTATAATTGTGTGTGCTGCGAGTCGCGGTTTCCCAGCGGGATAGAGCAATGGCTGACGAATTATGGAATCTCAGAGCGGTAGTTACGCAGCCTGAAGAAGATTTCGGCAAGGCCCTAGCCCATGTGCTTTCTCCTTCGCGCCCTCTTCAATCGGAAGAGTTTCTCAGAGGCCGTGAAGAGCAGTTGGATGGCATCAGAAAGGCGCTCTATGCCCCGGGTCGTCACGTCTTTATCCATGGCTTCAGAGGAGTTGGAAAGTCTTCTTTGGCTCAGACAGCCGCTTACTCTCTCTCGTCAGCCAGTTGCGATCCGGTCATTTTGGGATGCGACAACAGCAACAGCTTTAGCAGCATTATCAAGGACCTCTTTGAGGAAGTCATAAGCCGAAGCCCGTTGATCGAAAAGACAATCAGGGAGGGAGGCGGTGGCATAAATCTGGGCTGGCTCACTGGTGCTGCAAAGGTCTCTACCCAAGAGGGAAGGGCACCTGAGCCGAGTACAATCAACGAGGCTGTCCGTCTCGTTGCCTTCTTATGCGAGCGATATAGTGACAAGCTAGTCGTTGTGATCGATGAGTTCGATCAAATCAAAGACAAGGTTGAGCAAGAACACTTCGCCAACTTCATCAAGCAACTTTCAGACAAACGAGTGCCTGCCCGTTTCATTTTCTGTGGGATTGGAGAGACGGTCGAAGCGATCATGTCCGCTCATGCCAGCGCCGACCGCTATTTCCACACTGTGAGCCTTGAAAGGCTGGGCTGGGATGGTCGTATAGAGATCGTGGTCGCGGCTGCATCGAGTCTGGGAATTGAGATCGACGACACCACCGCTTATCGCATAGCCAAAATATCTGACGGCTTCCCGCACTATGTTCACCTGATTTCCGAAAAGCTATTCTGGCAAGTCTTTGAGGCTCAGAATGGGGGTATGGTTACGGGCGAGCTTTTTGAAGCGGCAATGGCGAAGGCAAGTGACGCAATGGAGATGAAGCTCAAAGCGCCATTCGATTTGGCGACGCGGAAATACAGCAACGACAATCAGTATATCTTGTATGCCGTTGCGGACGGCCACGAGCTTCAGCGACGCAGTACGGACATCTTCGCCTCATACATTCGCATCACGGCAGCTCTTAATTTAGAGGCGCTCGACCGCAGTAAGTTCAATACCCGAATGAACAGCCTCAAGAAAACTGGAGCCGGGGAAATCCTCTCAGCCAATCGAACGGGTTGGTATGAGTTCACGGAGAAGGTCATTCGAGGGTACGTACGCCTTAGAGCTGAACAGGCCAGTGTCCAGCTAGAAGTCGATCATCCCATGGCGCGACGGAGATTGGGATGGCAGGGTAGCAAAGGTTGAAAACACATAATCACCCCGTGCCAAACGGACGCGTGATTATTCCGCCCGAAGCGCCCTAAAGACGCTCGAACGGCTGATGCCCAGTTCCACAACTATTTGCTCGGCGGTCTTCCCCTCGGCCTTCAGCCGCTTCACGTCGTCGGCTTTTCGCTGAGCTGTTGGGGCACGGCCTTTGTACTTGCCGTCAGCTTTTGCCCTCGCAATGCCCTCCCGCTGCCGTTCTAGCATGATGTCGCGCTCGAACTCTGCGATGGAACCGAGCAGGCTGAGCATGAGCTTGCCGGTAGGTGTCGAGGTGTCGATATTGAGGTTGAGGATTTTGAGCGTGACGCCTTTAGTCTCCAGCGTGTCCTTGATCCTCACTAGGTCGGTCATGGAGCGCGCCAATCGGTCCAGCTTGGTGACGATGAATACATCACCTTCACGGGCATAGTCCAAAGCGCGGGTCAGCTCTGGGCGCTCTGTATCGACCGAGGAGAGCTGCTCTTTGAACACCTTCTCACAGCCTGCTGCCGCTAGATCGCGAAGCTGAGCATCGAGACCATAGGTCTGGTCGAGGGTCGAGGTGCGGGCATAACCAATGATGGTGGTAGGCATTTGAAACGGCTCCGATAGTGTCACAGAAGTTTAAGGGCTTCTGACACTTACGGTTCCAAAAGTCAAATACCACTTGTATGGGACTCTTTTAGGCTCTTTTCGGAGAAGCCACATCGGCGTGGTCTATTGATACTCTTATGCTTTTCGATCTGGGGATAAGCGGCGACCCATCTGGTGGACGTCGGCTTGATCAGACTAAGGTCCAGGCGCAAATCATTTGGGGGTATCAATGAAACGCACAATTACTTTTGTAGCCGTCGCTCTTCTTGTATCGAGCTGCGGCATGACATTGCCACTGAAAGGGCAGACCGAGAGCGGTGACGAGACGTTTTCTGGCAAGGCGACCGGTTACATGGATGGTGGCGGCACGCTGGAGTTGACCAGCAGCAAGGGTAGGAAGTGCAGCGGTAACTTCGTCTATGTGACGCAGCGTCGTGGCGAAGGCACGTTTACCTGCACGAACGGGCAAAGCGGTTCCTTCTCGTTTGTCTCGACAGGAACGCGAGGCACCGGCACCGGCTCCGTAGGCAGCCAACGCTTCACTTTCACGTTCGGCTAACGTGCAGTCGGGTGTTGCATGTCCATGAGAGCTATCATCGCATTTATCATCGCGTTGGGGCTGGTGATGCCGGCTGTTTCGTACGCGGAAGAGATGACCCTTGGCAGGGTGAACACGCAGCGGCTGAATATGCGTGCTGTGCCGACTACGAGCGGCGCGGTTCTAGCCGAACTGCCTATGGGCATGAAGGTCGTGCTTTTCAGTAAGCGAGTGGGCGATTGGCGAGAGATCGGGGTGCTGATCGATAACCAGACGAAGACTGGATGGGTGAGAGAGAAGTTTGTAGAGCAGCTATCCAGCAGCCCATTAAAACTGCCGTCTACATCGCCACCTCCCTCCACAACTCCGCGCTCGACGTATCGCTCTCCGCTTACCATAAGCGACACAGACCTTAACTGCCGAGAGAATATGATCGGGGGCGGGCTTAGTAGATGCGACTATACCATAACGGTGGAGTACAATGGTGATGCCGATGTAGAGGGATCGTTCTCTGTAGACTGCGATGTCGAAGCGAAGATGGAGCAGAGAGATGATCTCTTCCCCAACCGTAAGACTTTTGACGGCTACGCCACCCTGTACGTAAATTCCGGTTACGGCAGTACTACCGTGGATGTCACCTTGACGCCGGGCATATCGATCGAGCCGATAGTAAGGGTGACTGTTGTGGATACGAGTTGCAGATACAACCGGTGACAGGGAAGTTGCTTCGAGGGGCCGTAGGGGGGGAAGCCAACACGGCCTTCTATCTGATTGGCCTCTCGAATTTTTCGGGTAAAAAGCCGCCTCTATCCTAAAGGGTGTGGTAATTTATCTATATCTAAAATAGCAGGAATTAAGCCTGCATACGTCTGTTCTCCGACTAAAACGGGGTGGTGTCATAGCCTTCTTCGTCCATCTCTTCCTGTTCAGGATGGGCAACTTCCATGCCGAGTTCATCTGCCAAATCCATCGCGAGCTTGGATGCATTCCTACCAAAGTAACGGGCCATGACCATGGCCGCTAGTTCGGTGTTTTGGCTAAGCTTCGTGCCGAAGGTTTTTCGCATCCTCGCTGCCCATTCGTCAGCCTGCTGCTCAAGCCACGCTTGCCGATCGTCCTCATTGAACTCACCAGCCGTGCGCCCTTGGTAGGCGCGCAGCGCATCCTTCCAGCCTCTGTAGTCTTCTACGCTCTCACCGAGTGTCAGCTTCACCTTCCGCATGGTTGCGATCTGGCTAGTTGATACCCCCGCCATGCTGGCTTCCGTTGCCTTGGGAAACCGACCTAACGTGACAAGTACCCACGCCCGATTGAGGCGTTGTCCAGGGGTCATGGCAAGCTTCGCCTTGGTGCTATCAGCGGCGGCCCATAGAGCCTTGTCTAGCGGACCCTGAACCCATTTGACGGGAACCTCCAATTCTTTCCCTGTTGCTGCCCCAAGGGCCGTGTAGGCAGTATGACGGTGATGACCATCGACCAACAGCGTATGTCCACCGCACCTCCAAACCGAGACTGGATCGAGTGCGCTTTCTCGCTTCAAAGCAGAGATTAACTCATTGACATGGTATTCGTCAGGCTTGTCACCTCTGGACTGGAAGACGGTGGGCAGCACTTCGATTTCTGACGCAGGTAAACTGTCAGGTTCAGAGGGATTGTCCTTCTGACGCCCACGCGTCTCTTCAAGCATCTCGATGGCCTCGGAAAGAGAGGCGTTCCAAATCTCGGGGTTAAGTCGTGCGTATTCGTTCATTCTCGTCATATCTGGTTGGCTGAAGACCGATGCCATCGCCGTTCTATTCTATAAGTGAGTGGTAATTTAGGGCTTTAGGCGGTTCGCGCAGTTGCCACCGCAGGTGTACAATTTGTACAGCCTAAGGGCTGTATAGGGTTGGCGGTTTAGGAGGATGTAGTTAGCTGTGCTGGATTGACGGGTAGTTGTTGGACTGTCGATCGGATGGATCAACCACACCGAAAGCCAGCCGTATCGCTCTCGCAAGCCCCACCAGCTTCACCGCAGCGGAACCGTAATGCTTCTCGCTGGCAACCTCGGGCTTCGGGGTCTCGATCACATCGCCCATGTTGCGCTGTCGCTTCGCCTGATCGGCTTTGATCCTTGCCTGATAGATTGCCCTGACCAGCTTCGGCCAGCTTGGCGAGTTATCAGCCAGGCGAAGTTCAATGCCGTCCCATGACAGAACCTCGGCTGCCTCGTCCAGCATGAAGGGGGAGATTTGACCGCGAGCGAACTCTCTGCGGTTCTCTTGGTCAAGTGTGTCCAGCCATTCGGCTGCAATGTCGAAATCATCTCCTTCGAAGCCGCCAAGTCGCCGTTCCTCGTCTTCGTCCAGAAGGTGGGCGAAGTAGACATCCCCGATGATCTTGAGCTGGGCTTCCGTCAGTTCCTCCAGCGAAGGCTCGTTAAGACGTGCCTGTCTCCTACGCTCCTGTTCGAACATCTCCGAGACCACACCGCTCTCAATCCGCAGCTTCTCAACCGCCTTGCGACGGTCCTGCGTGCCGAGAGATTTCCAGATTTGGGTCTTTTTCAGCACCTCATGGAGGTCTGCTGGCACCGGAGCGCGGAGATAATAGGTGCGATTTCTGAGGGTCAACCAAGGGTAAACGGTCACGTCTTCCATGCCTCGCTGTAGCAGTTCGCTGTAGCAGATGGAAGTTTAACCTATTGAAAAACCAGTAGGTATTTGAATTACCTATAGGTTTTTGGTGCCCCGTGCCGGAATCGAACCAGCACTCCTCTCGGAACCTGATTTTGAGTCAGGCGCGTCTACCAATTCCGCCAACGGGGCATTGCGAGCGTGTGATCGGCCTCTAGCATGCGTGTGCGGATGCGGCAAGACGCCTTATCCGCATCATGGCAGCGCCGCCCAAAAAATCTCGCATGTTGCCGATCGCAAACCACGATACGGTTCACGAAACTGTGCCATGCGCTAAGCCAATCTGCGACGGCATGTCGATTTACAGCGGTCGCGCGTGAGATTAAAGCAGCAGCGAGCATCGTGTTTATTGAAGATCTGATGCCGTACGACAGGAAGCAGGAGACATTCATGGCGCATGCAGCATCAATCGAGCACAGCCGCAGCATTCCGCAGATCGCCTTTCCCCTGATTGTAACATTCGGCATGGCGGTGGTCATTCTCAGCGCCCTCGCCTTCCAGCATATCGGCGGCTACATGCCCTGCCATCTCTGCCTGGTTCAGCGCGATCCCTATTATTACGGCATTCCGGTCGGCATCCTTGCCATCGGCACCGTTGCCTTCAAACTGCCGTCATGGACAGGCCGTGTCCTGCTCGCACTGATCGGCCTGATGATGCTGGTCGGCGGTGGCGTCGCCGTTTATCATTCCGGCGTCGAATGGGCTTTCTGGGCGGGTCCATCCAGCTGCACCAATCCGGCCGGCGCGGTGAGCACCAATGCCGCCAATCTCCTGAGCGACCTCAACACCGTGCGCGGCCCCTCCTGCGATACGGCAGCCCTTCGCGTGCTCGGCCTGTCCATGGCCGGCTGGAACGTGTTGACGAGTGCTGCGCTGGCAGCGATCGCCTTTATCGGCGCCTTCCGCAAATCGGCCTGAAGATTTTCGTGATGAATGGCATGGCGCTCACGCGCCATCGCCTTGCCGCGAGATTGACGAAAAACCTCACGGCTGCAGTTCGGTATCCCAGTAGAGATAATCGACCCAGCTTTCATGCAGATAGTTCGGCGGGAAAAGCCGGCCATTGTTGTGCAGGTCCTGCACGCTCGGTGCATAGGGCTTCTGGTGCGGTATCATGCCGGCCTGTTTCGGCAGTTTGCTGCCCTTCTTCAGATTACAGGGCGAGCAGGCCGCCACCACATTCTCCCAGGTCGTTTCGCCGCCATGCGCGCGCGGAATGACATGGTCGAAGGTCAGGTCGTGATGATCGCCGCAATACTGGCATTCGAACTTGTCGCGCAGGAACACGTTGAAGCGCGTGAAGGCCGGGTTGCGGGTCGGCTGCACATAGGTTTTCAGGCTGACGACACTCGGTAGGCGCATCGAAAAGCTGGGCGACGAGACGGCGTGATCGTATTCCGCGATGATGTTCACACGGTCAAGGAAAACCGCCTTGATCGCGTCCTGCCAGGACCACAACGACAAGGGATAGTAACTCAGCGGCCGGTAGTCAGCGTTCAGGACGAGCGCCGGCAAGGCCTGCGGGGAGACTGCAATCGTCAAATGACGCTCCTACCCGATTCGGCATCTATCTCCTCTATATTAGGTCTGTTGTTACAGGAATGTGAAGCCAATAAATGCAGGGGCTTTGAGGATCGGCGAATCAGTTGCGGGCAATGTTGCAGACTTGTGCCGAATCAGAGCGTCGGCAGGGCATCCCGGCGCATATGGGTGGCGTAATAGGCCCAGAACAACCGGGCAGCGACCGAACGCCATGGCGACCAGATTGTGGCCAGCTGCCGCAATTGCCTCGCTGACGGGCGCGCCTCCAGCGTAAAGGCATGTGCGACGGCGGCTTGCAAAGCCACATCACCGCTCGGAAACACATCCACGTGACCGCCGCAAAACATCAGATAAACTTCCGCGGTCCACGGGCCGATGCCGGGCAAGCCTGTCAGCGCGGCGATCGCATCCTCGGGCGGCATCTGCAGCAGGGCATCGAGATCGACACGACCCGCGACGATGGCTTCGGCGAGACCGGCCAGCGTTTTCGCCTTGGCACGCGACAGGCCGAATGTGGCGGCAACGTCCGGCGCGGTCGCCAGATAGTTTTCCGGCGTCACGGGTCCCTCGGCCAGAATGCGGTTCCAGATCGCCGCAGCACTGGCTTTCGACACCATTTGCGACACGATGATCGATGCCAGACTGGCAAAGCCGGGTTCGCTCAGGCGCAGAGGCACGGCGCCCGAGGCGGCGACAATGGTTTCAAGACGCGGATCGAGCGCGACCAGGTGGACGAGGCCGGCGTCGATATCGCTCATGTCACGGATGATGGTCATCAATACCTGCGGGTATGTGTTTTTATACGCGGACTTGACCAAGTCCCCCGAACACAAGCAAATCGCGCATGCCTTCGAATGTCCACCCAAAACCGGTTTTCCGTTTCGCGCCAAGCCCGAATGGCCTGCTCCACCTCGGCCACGCCCTGTCGGCTATGCTCAACCACGACATGGCGAAAGAAGCCGGCGGCCGTTTTCTGCTGCGAATCGAGGATATCGACCTCACCCGCTGCACGCCGCAATACGAACAGGCCATCCATGATGACCTGACGTGGCTTGGCCTGGCATGGGAACAGCCGGTGCGCCGGCAGTCTGACCATTTTGACGCCTATGCCGATGCATTAACACAGCTTGATAAAATGGGCGTGGTCTATCCGGCGTTTCTGACCCGTGGTGAAGTCAAGGCAATCGTTGCTGAGCACGAAAAGACAGGCAAGGCGTGGCCACGCGATCCGGATGGTTCGCCTCTTTATCCTGAAACAGACAAGCTCCGCTCCACGGACGAGCGTCAGTCGCTGATCGAAAAAGGTATTCGCCACGCATGGCGACTGGATATGCAAAAGGCGCTCGCTCTGGTGAACACGCCCCTGAACTGGCAGGAAACCGGCGACGGCGCGCACGGAGAAATCCCGGCTGATCCGGCGGCATGGGGCGATGTCATCCTGTCGCGCTCGGATGCACCCTCCAGCTATCATCTGTCGGTGGTGATCGACGACGCGCTTCAGGGCATCACCCATGTGGTGCGCGGTCTCGACCTGTTTCACGCCACATCCGTGCACCGGCTTTTGCAGACCTTGCTCGCTCTGCCGCAGCCGCTCTACCATCATCACCGGCTGCTGATGGATGAAGACGGAAAAAAACTCTCGAAGAGCAGCGGCTCCACCGGGCTTGCGCACTTGCGCGAACAAGGCATGTCAGCGGCCGATATCCGCCGTCTTGTTGGCCTCTAGGCTTTGCTCCGGGCCGGCATCCGCCGGATCTCGACCACCGGCACCGCTCACATCACCCGGCATTTCCCCTGTGCGCAGGTGATGGGTCACCACCGAATAGACCCGGTATTTCATCAGCGCCGCATTCACCTCCGCGCCCAGCATGAAGATCACGCCGACCATATAGAGAAACACCAGCACGATCATCACGGAGGCCAGACCGGCATAGGTGGCGGCATAGGTGGCAAAGGTCGAGATGTAGGACGCGAAGACGAAAGCGCCGACCGCCCAGCAGAGAATGGTGAGAAGCGCTCCCGGCAGAATATCCACCAGACGCCGACTGCCGGCCGGCAGCCATTTGTGCGAGGCGATCAACCCGATCACCACGATCGCCACCGTGCCGTAGATACCGTAGGTGCTGTAATTCATCAGGCCGCCGAGCCATTCCTGCAATTGCGGAAATCGCGTGCCCGCGAACCGCAGCGCCACAGGAACGGCAACGAGAAGAATACTGATCGCCGCAAACACGACAACGACCACGACCACATAACCGAGGCTGGCAAGGCGAGTAACATACCAGGTGCGGGTTTCGCTGACGCGGTAGGCGCGGTTGAGCGAGATACGCAACGCCTCCACGCCATTGGACGCAAAATAAGCGGCCGCCAGCACGGAGACCGTCAGCAAGCCACCGCGCGGGATTTCCAGAACACGCTGGATTTCGGCCTGCAGCGGATCGGCAATTTCCGCCGGCCATGCATCGAAGAGCAGATGCACGGAAATCGAGGAAAACGAACTGGCACCGAGAAAACCGGCAAGCGCCGTCCCAAAGATCAGGAACGGAAACAGCGCCAAAAGACCGGACAGGGCCACATGGCTTGCCATCGCCCAGCCATCGTCCTCATGAAAATGGTTATAGGCATCCGACAGCACCGTATAGGCAAGGCTGTACCAGGCGGTTTTGCGCATTCTCTCCAGCCCGGCTTTCCAGCCTTGACCGCTCCGTTGTCTTCACCCGTGAAATATGGGAAATCCCTGCCCATTGTACAGGACGCATCGTCCTCCATAGCCAAGAAGGTTTGAACAGCATGGCCGAGCGGCGCTCAATCATCGTCACCGGCTGCTCGTCCGGCATTGGCGCCTATTGCGCACGCGCTTTGAAAGCCGAAGGCTGGCGGGTCTTCGCCACCGTGCGCAGTGCCGAAGACCTTGCGCCACTCGAAGCCGATGGCATCGAAGCCCTGCTGATGGACTACACCCGGACGGACACGATCGCGGCACTGGTGGAAACCGTCCTGGCCCGCACCGGCGGTCGCATCGATGCGCTGTTCAACAACGGCGCCTATGGCCAGCCGGGCGCAGTAGAGGATTTGACCACCGACGTGCTGCGCCTGCAGTTTGAAACCAATTTTTTCGGCTGGCATGAACTGACGCGACGGGTGATCCCGGTCATGCGCGCACAGGGCCACGGCCGCATCGTCAACTGCTCCTCCATTCTCGGCCTCATCCCCTATCGTTATCGCGGCGCCTACAACGCCTCCAAATTTGCGCTCGAAGGTCTGACGGTGACGATGCGCATGGAGCTTCACGGTTCCGGCATCCATGTCAGCCTGATCGAACCGGGGCCGATCGCCTCGCGCTTCACCGCCAACGCCCTTGAGGCGGTGCGCAAAAATATTGATCTCGAAAATTCCGCACATGCGCAGGAATACAAACGCCAGCTTTCCCGTCTTGATGGCTCAGGCCCGGTGAACCGCCACAAGCTTGGGCCGGAAGCCGTGCACAAGGTGCTGGTGCATGCCTTGACCGCCCCACGGCCAAAGCCACATTATCTCGTCACCAAACCGGCAAAGCAGGGCATTTTTCTGAAATGGCTTTTGCCTGCGGATCTTTTCTACCGGCTGATGCGCCGCTTTGACTGAACAAGAACGATAAAAAACCGGGAGGCGGAAAAATGTCCAGTTTTACCACCGTGCTGACGGTGATCGTCATGGGCCTTGTCGTGCTCGTGTTGATCCGCGGCCTGTTCAACATGGTCAAGGGGCAGGATGCCAACCGCTCCAACAAGCTGATGCAGTTGCGCGTGCTTTTGCAGGCGGTCGCCATCGGCCTGATCATGCTCACACTCTGGCTTTCCGGCGGTGGACGCGACTGATGGTCAAACTCAACAAGATCTATACCCGCACCGGCGACAATGGCACGACCGGCCTCGTGGATGGCCCGCGCCGTTTCAAGCACGACCTGCGCGTCGAAGCCTATGGCACCGTCGATGAGACCAATTCGCTGCTCGGCATGGCACGGCTCCACACCGGCGCCATGTCCACGCTCGACCCGATGCTTTTTCGCATCCAGAATGACCTTTTCGACCTCGGCGCCGACCTTGCCACACCCGATACCGGCGAGGTTCCGAAATACGAGCCGCTGCGCATCGTGCAGTTGCAGGTGGACCGGCTGGAGGTGGAAATCGACCGGCTGAACGAAAGCCTTGATCCGCTGACATCCTTTGTCCTGCCCGGCGGCAGCCCGGCCGCGGCCAACCTGCATGTCGCGCGTGCGACATCGCGGCGGGCGGAACGCATCATGGTGGCACTGGCACAGCAGGCAGACGAAGTCGTCAGCGAACCGGCGCTGAAATATATCAACCGGCTGTCGGACTTCCTGTTCGTGGCCGCCCGTTATGCCAATGGCGGCGGCAAGGCCGATATCTTATGGGTGCCGGGGCAAAATCGCTGAACCGCACGGCCGTCACCCGCTGACGCTGAAACATGGAATGGTGCTATGACAAATCGACACGCCCGATGTCGGACAACCACATTGTGTTCGGCTAAAAAAATGCTTACCCATGTCGCCGATTGACAACTGAACGCGTGGGAGACGTCGCATCTTGCGGCGGCGTGATGTCCAAAGGAAGGAAGCCATGAAGATCCTTGTGCCGGTAAAACGTGTGGTCGATTACAACGTGAAGATTCGGGTCAAACCGGACAACACGGGCGTCGAACTGACCAACGTGAAGATGTCGATGAACCCGTTCGACGAAATTTCCGTCGAGGAAGCACTGCGTCTGAAGGAAGCCGGCAAGGCGGAAGAGATCGTCATCGTATCGATCGGCCCGGCCAAGGCGGAAGAAACCATCCGCACCGCGCTCGCCATGGGCGCCGATCGCGGCATCCTGATCGAGACCGACGAAGCCGTCGAGCCGCTCGCCGTCGCCAAGCTGCTGAAGGGCGTGGTCGAGGCTGAAAGCCCAGGCCTCGTCATCGTCGGCAAGCAGGCGATCGATGACGACAGCAACCAGACCGGCCAGATGCTGGCAGCCCTTCTCAACTGGGGCCAGGCCACCTTCGCCTCCAAGATCGAGCTCTCCGCCGACAAGGCGACCGTCACCCGCGAAGTCGATGGCGGCTTGCAGACGATCGACGTCAAGCTGCCGGCCATCGTCACCTCCGACCTGCGCCTCAACGAGCCCCGTTACGCTTCGCTGCCGAACATCATGAAGGCGAAGAAGAAGCCGCTCGACAAGAAGACGCCTGCCGATTTCGGCGTCGATGTCACGCCGCGCCTGAAAGTTCTGAAGACGGAAGAGCCGGGTGGCCGCAAGGCCGGTATCAAGGTCAAGTCGGTTGAAGAGCTGGTTTCCAGCCTCAAGACCGCTGGCGTGATCTAACGGTAAGGAAAGGAATAGAAACAATGACCATTCTTCTTCTCGCCGAACACGACAATGCCAGCCTCAACGACCAGACCGCCAAGGCACTGACCGCAGCAAGCCAGATCGGCGCCGAAGTTCACGTACTAGTCGCCGGTTCCAGCGCCAAGGCTGCCGCCGATGCGGCTGCAAAGCTTTCGGGCGCCGCAAAAGTTCTGCTGGCTGACGATGCGGCCTACGCCAACAATCTCGCCGAGCCGCTGGCCGATCTGATCGTGTCGCTGGCCCCCGCCTATGACGTGATCCTCGGACCTGCTTCGGTTTCGGTAAAGAACGTCCTGCCGCGCGTCGCAGCCCTGCTTGACGTCGCTCAGATCTCGGAAATCGTCGAGGTCGTCTCGGCCGATACGTTCAAGCGCCCGATCTATGCAGGCAACGCCATCCAGACGGTCCAGTCGGCTGATGCGAAAAAGGTCATCACCGTGCGCACCGCATCCTTTGCGGCAACGGCTGAAGGCGGTTCGGCATCGGTCGAAAACGTGAGCGGCGCCGGCAATTCCGGTCTCTCCAGCTTCGTCTCCGATGCTCTGGCGGCGTCCGAACGTCCAGAACTGACCTCGGCCAAGGTGATCATTTCGGGTGGTCGCGCGCTTGGTTCCTCGGAAAAATTCCAGGAAGTCATCCTGCCGGTAGCCGACAAGCTCGGCGCTGCCGTCGGTGCATCGCGCGCTGCCGTCGATGCCGGTTATGCCCCCAACGACTGGCAGGTCGGCCAGACCGGCAAGGTCGTCGCACCGCAGCTTTACATCGCGGTCGGCATTTCCGGCGCCATCCAGCATCTCGCCGGCATGAAGGATTCCAAGGTCATCGTCGCCATCAACAAGGATGAGGAAGCGCCGATCTTCCAGGTCGCCGATTACGGCCTTGTCGGCGATCTCTTCGAGATCCTGCCGCAGCTGGAAAAGGCGCTTTAACCGCGTGCATCAAAAGGGGCTGGCTAAATACCACCCGCATGGCTAACAATCTGCCGGACCCTGACAAGGGTTCGGCATTTTTATTGAACCGGAAAAGACGCAGGAGCGAACATGTCCACCGCCATCAAGAACATCGGCATCATCGGTGCAGGCCAGATGGGCTGCGGCATCGCACATGTTTCCTCCATCGCCGGTTACAAGATCCAGATCTACGATCTGGAGCAGGACCGCATTGAGGCAGCCCTTGCGACTATCAACGGCACGCTTGCGCGTCAGGTCGGCGCCGGCAAGCTGACGGAAGAAGAGCGCAAGGCCGCCCTTTCGCGCATCAGCGGCTCCACCGACGTCAACGACCTCGCCTCGATGGATCTCGTCGTCGAAGCCGCCACCGAAGACGAAACCGTCAAGCGCAAGATTTTTGCCACCGTTTGTCCCGTCCTGCGCCCCGAAGCCATTCTCGCGACCAACACGTCTTCGCTGTCGATCACCCGCCTTGCCTCTGCGACCGACCGTCCGGAACGCTTCATGGGCATCCACTTCATGAACCCCGTGCCGGTGATGAAGCTAGTGGAACTGGTGCGTGGTATCGCCACGGAAGAAAAGACCTTCAACGCCGCCAAGGAATACGTCACCACGCTCGACAAGACCTTCACCGTCGCCGAGGATTTTCCGGCCTTCATCGTCAACCGCATCCTGCTGCCGATGATCAACGAGGCAATCTACACGCTCTATGAAGGCGTCGGCTCGGTCGAGGCGATCGACACTGCCATGAAGCTCGGCGCCAACCACCCGATGGGCCCGCTGCAGCTTGCCGATTTCATCGGCCTCGACACCTGCCTGTCGATCATGCAGGTGCTGCATGACGGTTTGGCCGACAGCAAATACCGCCCCTGCCCGCTTCTGGTGAAATATGTCGAAGCCGGCTGGCTCGGCCGCAAATCCGGCCGCGGTTTTTACGATTATCGTGGCGAAGTGCCGGTTCCGACGCGGTAGTGCGTTAACCGGCAACGATGTCGGTATGCGAGAAATCATTACCCTTGAACAAAAGCCGGCCGCCAGCTGACTTGGCGCATGCATAGGACATGCAATCGGCCAGATTGAGCTGCGCCGGATGGCCGCGCCCCTTGCCATAGCGGGCAAACCCTTCGACGGCGATGGTGGCAATCGCGGCGTCGATCGGCATTATGGAAATACCGGCTTCGGTCAGCAGCAAACGAACGCGCTCTTCGACGATGATCGGATGAATATCGAGCATTGTTGCGAGGCGCATGGACGCTTCGAGGATGACAAGGCCGGAGGTCAGGCAGCTCGGCGCCTGTTCGATACGCTGCGCATAATCTGCAGCATCGGTTTCATCGGCAAGAATGGCAACGATAACCGATGTGTCGATGAACATCAGGGCTGGCTCCAGAGATCGTCGACCTCCTGCTTGCTGAGGCTGCGACCCTTCGGGCCAGCCTGCGCTTTCAAGTCACGAGCAATAGCCGCTGCCCGCTTCGAAAGCGGCACGGTGGCGTTTTCGCGCCGCAATTCCTCTTCCAGCGCCTGGATCACGGCAGCCGTCATCGAAATATTGCGTTTCTGCGCAAGTGTTTCGGCAAGCTCACGGGCACGTTCATCTCGGATTTGCAGCGTCATGACTAAGCTCCGGCGGCACTCCGGAAGCATATCACTACGATTGCCAGACGTCATCCATACAGAACCGGCAGGAGGCAGGCGAATAAATGACAAGCTCAGGGTGCGTCAGATCGGCGCCTTGACGCCATTCACCAGCTTCTTGGCGTCGTCGCTCGCCCATTCGGCCGGTCCGTTCATCGAACCGATCAGACAGCCCTTGTCATCGAACAGCAGCGAAACCGGCAGGCCAAAAGCCAAACCTTCCTTTTTCAGCGCGTTGAACACGCCCATCGAACTGTCACGGTAGAAACCGAGCGCATCGACGCCGGTATCGGTCAGAAAGTTTTTCGGCTTCTCGTCGCTGCCGGTATCGATATTGATGGCGACGACTTCAAAGTCTTTGCCGCCCATCTCCTTTTCGAGTGTATTCAGCGCCGGCATCTCTTCGCGACAGGGCACGCACCATGTCGCCCAGAGATTGAGCAGCACCGTCTTGCCGGCGAAATCGGCCATGGTCAGGTCAGGTGCGCCCTCGCCTTTCGCCGCATCCTTGAAGACGAGATTGCTGATCGGACGCGGGCGATCGACGCCGCTCATGGCTGCCACTTCGCCCTTCGACAGTTCCTTGACCGTCGCCACCCGCTTGATTGCACCCTCGCAGGCGCCGCCGGCAACCTCGGTGGCATTGCCAGACCCCATGTTCGTCACGTATACCGCGACGGCCCCCGCCAGTATCCCGGCGACGGCGGCAATCATTATCAGTCTGGCAGACGGAAGGCCAAAGGGTCGTTTCTCTGTCATAATTACTCCAGGACGGGCATCATGGCTGACGGCACGAAGGACGCAGTATCCTCCAACCAGATGTGGGGCGGGCGTTTCGCTTCCGGGCCGGATGCTATCATGGAGGAGATAAATGCCTCCATCGGTTTCGACAAGAAGCTCTACGCCCAGGATATTCGCGGCTCGATCGCGCATGCGACCATGCTTGCGGAAAAAGGCATCATTTCTGGCGAAGATAAAGACAAGATCATCACCGGCCTGAACACGATCATGTCAGAGATCGAGCAAGGCTCGTTCCAGTTCTCGCGCAAGCTCGAGGACATCCACATGAATATCGAGGCGAAGCTGGCCGACCTGATCGGTCCCGCCGCCGGCCGCCTGCACACCGCCCGTTCGCGTAACGATCAGGTGGCCCTCGATTTCCGCCTTTGGGTGAAGGAAGAACTGGCCAAGACCGAGGCGATGCTGACCGCCCTGATCGCCGCCTTCCTCGACCGCGCCGAAGAGCATGCCGATACCGTCATGCCGGGCTTCACCCATTTGCAAGCCGCCCAGCCGGTCACGTTTGGCCATCACTGCATGGCATACGTCGAAATGTTCGGCCGTGACCGCGCCCGCGTGCGCCACGCCATCGACCATCTCGACGAAAGCCCGATCGGCGCCGCCGCCCTTGCCGGCACGCCTTACCCGATCGACCGCCACATGACCGCCAAGGCGCTGGGCTTCCGCGAACCGACCCGCAACTCGATCGACACCGTCTCCGACCGCGATTTCGCGCTGGAATTCCTGTCGGTTGCGGCCATCTGCGCCATGCACCTGTCGCGTCTCGCCGAAGAAATCGTCATCTGGTCGACGCCGCAATTCGGTTTCGTGCGCCTGTCGGACGCATTTTCCACCGGCTCGTCGATCATGCCGCAGAAAAAGAACCCGGATGCCGCAGAACTGGTGCGCGCCAAGACCGGTCGTATCAACGGTTCTCTGGTCGCACTCCTGACCATCATGAAGGGCCTGCCGCTCGCCTATTCCAAGGACATGCAGGAAGACAAGGAACAGGTGTTTGACGCCGCCGAAAACCTGGAACTGGCGATCGCCGCCATGACCGGCATGATGCGCGACATGACCATCCGCACCGACCGCATGCGCCAGGCCGCAGGCGCCGGTTATTCCACCGCCACCGATCTCGCCGACTGGCTGGTGCGCGAAGTGAACCTGCCTTTCCGCGAAGCCCATCATGTGACCGGCCGCGCCGTGGCGCTGGCGGAAAGCAAGAACTGCGATCTGTCGGAACTGTCGCTGGAAGAACTGCAGGACATCAATCCGGCAATCACCGAGAGCGTCTTCAACGTCCTCTCCGTCGACGCCTCCGTTGCCAGCCGCACAAGTTTCGGCGGCACCGCGCCTGCAGAGGTACGCAAGCAGATCGCCTGGTGGCGCGCGCGCAACTGATAAGCAACAACAGCCGGGCAAGCCGCCCGACTTCGCGAATGTGACTGCACAAGGACGACGAAACCCTCTATGACATCGTCGTCCGCCATGCTGATTTAAGGGAACGGGAATGTCGAAATCGCTGCTGAATTTGGGGCGTCATGCTGGCCGCGTTGCGGTTATCGCTGCCGTTGCCGGCCTTGTCCTTACCGGTTGCGGTCGCAAGGGCGATCTCGACAAACCGAGCACGCCGATCGACATGCAGAACAAGCGTAAAGACGCCAAAGCGCCGAAGGAACAGGCTCCCGAAAAGCCTTTCATCCTCGACAAGCTGCTCTAATCCGGGCTGATCCGTGAACCATTTTCAATATATCGACGGCGTGCTTCACGCCGAAAACGTGGCTGTTCCCGAAATCGCCAAGGCGGTCGGCACCCCGTTCTATATCTATTCGACCGCGACGCTGGAGCGGCATTACAAGGTTTTCGCCAAGGCATTCGATGGCCTCGACGCCATGGTGTGCTACGCCATGAAGGCCAATTCCAACCAGGCCGTACTGAAAACGCTTGCGCGCCTCGGTGCGGGCGCTGACGTCGTCTCGGGTGGTGAGCTGCGCCGCGCGCTGGCCGCCGGCATTCCGGCCGAACGCATCGTGTTTTCCGGCGTCGGCAAGACGGTCGCCGAAATGGATTTCGCGCTCGAAGCCGGCATCTATTGCTTCAACGTCGAGAGCGAACCGGAACTGGAAGTGCTGAACCTGCGCGCCGTCAAGGCTGGCAAAAAGGCACACGTCTCCTTCCGCATCAACCCTGACGTCGATGCCCGCACGCATGCAAAGATTTCGACGGGCAAGAAGGAAAACAAGTTCGGCATTTCCTACAAGCGCGCCCGCGAGGTCTACGCGCATGCCGCAACCCTGCCCGGCATCCAGGTGTCCGGCATCGACATGCATATCGGCAGCCAGATCACCGAGCTGCAGCCCTTCCGCGACGCCTTCAAGCTGATGCGCGAGCTGGTCGATACGCTGCGCGGTGACGGCCACGCCATCACGCATGTGGACGTCGGCGGCGGCCTTGGCGTTCCCTACCACGAAGACAACAATCCGCCGCCGGAACCGACGGCTTACGCGGAAATCGTCACCGAGGAGCTGAAAAGCCTCAATTGCCGCGTCGTCACCGAACCCGGTCGCCTGATCGTCGGCAATGCCGGCATTCTGGTCACCGAAGTGCTCTACGTGAAGGATGCCGGCGAAAAGACCTTTGTCATCGTCGATGGCGCCATGAACGACCTCATCCGCCCGACGCTGTACGAGGCCTATCACGGCCTGCGCCCCGTCGTGCTGCCGGAAAAGGATGCCGTGCATGTGAAGGCCGACGTTGTCGGCCCGGTCTGCGAGACCGGCGACTATCTGGCGCTCGACCGCGACATGGCTGTGCCCAAGCCGGGCGACCTGTTCGCCGTCTCCTCCGCCGGTGCCTATGGCGCCGTGCAGGCCGGCACCTACAACACCCGCCTTCTGGTTCCCGAAGTGCTGGTCAAGGGTGACACGTTCCACGTCATCCGTCCGCGCGGCACCTATGAAGAGCTGATCGCGCTCGATTCCGTCCCGGACTGGCTGGCCTGATACTGGCCGGATATCAACATGGTATCACGCTGATACTGGCGTGACGCCTGTTCACGATTGAGCGATATAGCGCAAAATGCGGGGGCATATGCCCCTGCCCCCTCGTCTTCGCCACAAAGATTGCTATCCTTGCGCTTTCAGGGATCGCGCTTTCCAAGCGCCCGCGCCACCGATTTGCGCCGCCACGACGACGGAGACGGACCGCATGAGAACAGAAAACACGGGCGACAAGACCGGAAACAGCTCTGCCAAAGGCGCCTTTGCGCTGAAGCCCGATCTGGCACGTCGTGTTGCGCTGAAGCGTGGTGTCGCCCGCCTCGTCCTGTTTTTCGAGCGGCTGCTGCCGCTGTCGCTGGCACCGCTCTGCGTCGTCGCGCTGTTTCTGGCCGTCTCGTGGTTCGGCCTCATGCGCATTTCGCCGGATTGGCTGCGCTGGACGCTGAACTTTCTCTTCACCTTCGCTTTCCTCGCCTCGCTGCTGCCGCTGGCACGTTTGCGCCTGCCGGGTTCCGCCGATGCAGACCGCCTGCTGGAAGACCGCAACAACCTCCCCCACCAGCCGGTGAGCGTGCAGGATGACGAGCCGGCCTTCGAGACGCCGTTTTCGCGCGCGCTCTGGCGCGAGCACCAGACGCGCATGGCCGAGCGTATCGCAGCGCTGGATGCAGGCCTGCCTCGTCCCGGCATTGCCAATTACGACCGTTACGGCCTGCGCGCGCTGCCGGCGCTGCTCCTTGTCGCAGCCTTCGGGTATTCGTTTTCCAATGGCGGCGGCTCGACCACCGATGCGTTGCAACCCTCCGCACCCGCAGCCCGCATCAATCCCGATCTGCGCATCGATGCCTGGCTGACACCGCCGGGCTATACCGGCAAGGCACCCGTATTTCTGACGGGTCGCCAATCGACCGGCGCACAGGCCGTGGAAATTCCGGAAAACTCGGAATTGACCGTCCGCGTCACCGGCGGCGAAGGCGAGGAAACGGTTCGTTTCTCGCCGCTCGAGGGTGGCGAGGCGCGCGTTCTGACAGCCAACGAACAGAAGCCGCAGGATCCAGCCGCTACGGGTGCTCCAGCACCGGCGCCCGCAGCGCCGACCACCGCCTCCGTTGACAGCGAAAAACCGTTAGCGCCGCGCACCTATGCGATGCGTGTTGGTGAAAGCGGCGATCTCAGCGTCAACGGCCAGCAATGGATGTTCGACGTCATACCCGACAAGGCACCGGAAATCGCCTTCGACAACCAGCCGCGCCGCGCCGTTAATGGTGCGTTGGAAATCGGTTTCCGCGCCAAGGACGATTACGGGATCACCAGGGCACATGCGCTGATCGAGCCGGTTGAAAAAACCGACGACAAGGCAAAACCGCTTTATCCGCTGCCCGACTACAAGCTGGACATCCCGCGTCAAAACAATCGCGAGGCCAAGGGGCTTTCCAGCCGCAACCTGACCGAACACCCGCTCGCCGGCAAACGCGTGCGCATCACGCTGGTCGCCACCGATGGCGCCGGGCAGGAAGGTCGCAGCCCGTCTCTGGAAATGGTCCTGCCATCGCGCAATTTCACCGAACCGCTGGCGGCGGCCGTTGCCGAAGAACGTCAGGTGTTTGCGCTCGACACCCGCCAGATGCCCAAGGCCATCGCGCTCAACGAGGCACTGACCATCCGTCCGGACGAGACCATTACGAACCTCAGCCACTTTCTGCTGATCCAGTCGGCACACGGCCGCATGAAACTGGCGCGTGGCGAGGAACAGCTGAAACAGACCGCCGAATATCTCTGGGAAATCGCCCTCGGCATCGAGGACGGTGATCTGTCGGCTGCGGAAAAACGTCTGCGTGATGCGCAGCAGAACCTGTCCGACGCCATCGAAAAGGGCGCTTCCGACGAGGAAATCGCCAAGCTGACGCAGGAACTGCGCGAAGCGATGCAGCAGTTCATGAACGAGCTTGCGCAGCGCATGCAGAATGCACCGCAGGGCCAACAGAACATGCAGGCCCAGAACGTCATCCGCCAGCGCGACCTGCAGAACATGATGGACCAGATCGAAAATCTGGCGCGGTCCGGCAACCGCGATGCCGCCCAGCAGATGCTGCAGCAATTGCAGCGGATGATGAACAACATGCAGGCCGGTCGCCCGCAGCGCGGCCAGCAGGGTCAACAGGGCCAGCAGCAGAACAGCCAGATGCGCCAGCAGATCGACAAGCTCGGCGAGATCATGCAGCAGCAGCAGCGCCTGATGGACGAGACCTTTAAACTCGATCAGGCCCTGCGCGACCGCCTGCAGCGCGGCGACCCGGAACAGCAGGGCGAAAACCCTTATGAACAGGGCCAGAACCAACAGGGACAAAACCAGCAGGGCCAAAATCAGCAAGGTCAGCAGCAAGGACAGAACCAGCAGGGCGGCCAGCAGCCTGGCCAGCAAGGTCAACAGGGGCAGCAATCCACCGACCAGATGACCGCAGAACAGCTGCGCGAGGCGCTGAAAAACCTGCGTGCCCAGCAGGAAGGTCTCGGCAAGCAGCTCGGCGAATTGCAGAAGGGCCTGAAGGAACTCGGCATGGATCCCGGCCCCGGCTTCGGTCAGGCCGAACGAGAAATGGGCAATGCCGGTCAGGCGCTCGGACAGGGCCAGGGCGAACAGGCCGTCGAAGGTCAGGGCAATGCCCTCAACGCACTGCGTCAGGGCGCCCAGAGCATGATGCAGCAAATGATGCAGGCCATGCAGGGTCAGGGCCAGCAGCCGGGCCAGGGTCAGGGCGAAGGGGAAGGCATGGCCAATCAGGGCGGCCAGAACGGCCGTGACCCGCTCGGCCGCCTGCGCTCCAGTTCCGGCCCGGAATTCGGCAATCAGGTGAAGGTGCCGGACGAAATCGACGTGCAGCGAGCGCGTGAAATTCTGGAAGCGATCCGCGAGAAGCTGGGCGGCGCACTGTCGGGCGAGGCCGAGCGCCGTTACCTTGAACGCCTGCTGGAAATGCGCTGAGCGCAAAGAAAACCACGCAGAACGACAAAGGCCTGGAAGCTTGTTGCCTCCAGGCCTTTTGTTATTCGGTTACCCTGAAAGGGTTCAGGCCGCCTTTGTCTCGCGAGAGACTGCGAGTGCCTGTGCCACGGCCTTGCGGATATCCGGCAGGGCAAAAGGCTTGTCGACCACGTCGATCACCTTGGTCATCAGGTCGTCGGCACGCTCGCGCTGTTCGGCATAACCGGTCATCAGCAGGATGCGCAGATCCGGAAATTTTGCAGATGCCTGATGCGCCAGCTCGATGCCATCCATCACCGGCATGCGGATGTCGGAAAGGAGAAGGTCGAACGGACCTTCATCGAGAAGGGCAAGCCCTTCGGCGCCATCGGCCGCTTCGCAGGTTTCGTGACCGTCCAGTCGCAGCGCACGAGCCACGAAACGACGTAGCGAATCCTCATCCTCGGTGATCAGGATCTTGGCCATGTCCATATAACTCCCGTGCTTCAATTCGGGACCCAAATGACCAGTCTTTCCTTTGCAAGGAGTAAACATCGGGCACATGGGGAAGGAACGTGGTTAACAGGCCGTGTCACTGTGTCAGCTTATGCGGCCGTCACGCTTGCGTTTCAGCATCCCCGGTGACGACACCGACGAATGGCAGTTCGCGGAACGCGTAGGCCACGTCCATGCCATAACCGACCACGAAATAATCCGGGCATTCGAAACCGACATAGTCCGCCTCGAGGTCTTCCTTGCGCTTGACGCGCTTGTCGAGCAGCACGGCGATGGTGACGTTGCGGGCGCCGCGTTCGAAGAGCAGTTCCTTGGCGAATTTCAGTGTGCGGCCGGATTCGAGAATATCGTCGATCAGCAGAACGTCGCGGCCATGCACGTCGCTGTCGATATCCTTGACGATGCGAACGCCCTGCGAAACCGTGCCGGTGCCGTAGCTCGACAGCGTGATGAATTCGACCTCGGGAGCAAGATCCACATCATGCATGGCGCGCAAAAGGTCGGCCGCGAAGATGAAGGAGCCCTTCAGGATGGCGATGACCAGCAGATCCTTGGTCGGACCCTTGGCAATCCTGGCTGCGATATCGTGGTTGCGCTCGGCAATCTGCTCGGCAGTGTAGAGCGGTTCGATATTTTTTCCGCGGACCACGGGCATTGGCATCTCCTTCGGCCAGTTGGGCTCGACTTCAAAGCGGGGCCGATAGCACAATCAGGGGCGCGGAGCATCACCTTCGACGAAGGAAAGCCGCAACTCCGGCTTTTTTCCACCGGCATAGGCCATGCGCGCCGAAAATCCGCGGCTTTCGCGGGCACCGATCATGGCCGTTGGTGGTGCAATAAGCGTCTGCCCCACCACCTTGCCGCCGGACACCAGTTCGGCGCGGATCGGCGACAGCGGATGGCTGTTGGCATCGCCATTCTCGATGATGCCGGTGATCAGCAGCGCCTGCATGCCGTTGGCGTCCTGCGGCGTCAGGTTGACATGAGTGATGCCGAGACCGCGGTTTTGGGCTGCATCGGCTCTATCGCCGCCAATCAGGGAAAATCCGCCAGAAAGGCCAAAAACCAGCACGAAAACGAGCGCAACGATGGCGGAGAAGAAATCCGCCGACATGCGCATGAGAGCGTGCTCAGCGCGCTCCACAATGCGTGCAACGAAACCGGCCTGCGGCGGCATTGAGCGTTGACTTGCGGCCGGGCGACGGGTGGTGCGGCGATTGTCGTTGCGCGGTGCGGCTTCGAAAACCCGGCGATGTGCCGTATCACCAACGGTCACGAATTGGGCATCCACGACCTCATCGCCAGCCTTGCGGCCCTGCGCCTGCGGCCTGCGGCTTGGCGCCGGCGGCAGAATGTCGTAGGCATCGGTCGTCTTCTCTTGGCGTGAACGGAATGCGCTCATGGCTTCTCCGGCCTCCTCGCGCCCCGTTATCCCCGAGAGTTGAGAACCACGGACAAGCGGGGCATTGAAACGAATCCCGCCCAGAAGTAAATTTAAATGGTTAATGCTTCGCAAAGACGGTGCTCAAACCGCCTCTTTCCGCGGTTGATTCATGCTCTGTAAACCTCCAGCGTTTACGCACGCGGAAAACCAAAACCTGATGGACGGGACGATCGGTTGATCCATTTCGAAAATGTCGGTTTGCGGTATGGAATGGGCCCGGAAATTCTCCGGGACATGACGTTCGACATCCCGAGCGGCTCTTTCCAGTTCCTGACCGGCCCCTCCGGTGCCGGCAAGACCACGCTTCTGCGCCTGCTCTTTCTGTCGTTGCAGCCGACCCGCGGCCTTATCCGCATGTTCGACCGCGACCTGTCGCAGATCCCGCGCAGCGAAATGCCGATGCTGCGTCGGCGCGTCGGCATCGTTTATCAGGATTTTCGCCTTCTCGATCACCTGACCACCTATGAGAACGTCGCCCTGCCCTTGCGCGTGCGCGGCAAGGACGAATCCTCCTATCGCAACGACGTCATCGAACTGTTGAAATGGGTCGGCCTCGGCGAACGCATCAATGTTCTGCCGGCTGTCCTCTCCGGTGGTGAAAAGCAGCGTGCTGCCATTGCCCGCGCCCTGATGGACCAGCCGGAAATCCTGTTGGCCGACGAGCCGACCGGTAACGTCGATCCACCAATGGCACGCCGCCTTCTCAACCTGTTTCTGGAGCTTAACCGGCTCGGCACCGCCGTCGTCATCGCCACCCATGATCTGGCCTTGATGGACCAGGTGGATGCGCGCCGCATGATCCTCACCGAAGGGCGGCTCGATATCTATGAATGAGTTCGAGCGCATCAGGCGATCGAGCCTGCCTAAAACGGAGAGCAAGCGGGCGATCCCCGCCACCGACGACCTGCCCGAACAGCAGCCGCGGCGCGCGGAAATGCAGGTGCGCCCAACGGGGCCGATCCTGCCGCCCTCCAACATTCAGGGCAATGCGCTGATGGTGGTGATCGCCATCATGTCGTTTCTCGCCTGCCTGACGCTTGGCGGCGTCAGCATGGTGCGCGCCACGGCATCCAGTTGGGAAAGCCAAATTTCCCGCGAGATCACCATCCAGATAAAGCCGGATGACGGGCTGGACATGAATGCCGCGCTCGCCAAGGCGCGTGACCTTGCCTTGAGCTTCGTCGGCACGACCAACGGTACGATCATGGACGACAGCGCCACCGCGCGCCTGCTCGAACCTTGGCTCGGCAGCGGCCTGGACCTCAAGGAACTGCCGGTCCCACGTCTCGTCATCATCACCATAGATGAAAGCAACCCGCCCGATTTCCAGGCCATGCGCGACCGGCTTCATGCGGAAATTCCGCAAGCCTTTCTCGATGACCACCGCACCTGGGTCGACCGTCTGGTTTCCATGGCAAAAACCACCGTGATGATCGGCGGCGGCATTCTCATCCTGGTTTTTACGGCGATGATCCTCACCGTCGTTTTTGCCACACGCGGTGCATTGTCCAGCAACCGGCATATCGTCGAGGTTCTGCATTTCGTCGGCGCCGAAAGCGGTTTTGTTGCCCGTGAATTCCAGAAGCACTTTTTGAAGATCAGCCTGAAAGGCTCGGCCGCCGGCGGCGCATTGGCTGCATTGCTGTTCGCTATCGCCAGCTTCTGGCAGAGCCGTTCGCTGGCAACACCGGAAAGCGATCAGGCAACAGCGCTGTTCGGAACGTTCACGATCGGCATGGGCGGTTATCTCGGCATCATCGCCACGATCGTCATCATCGCTCTTCTGACGACCCTCACCGCCCGCTTCACCGTGATGCGCACGATCGACGAGATCGACCTGATCCGCTCCGATCCCGCCCGCTCGGACGGCCTGCCCGCTTCGTGACGGGAGCGCCGCGACGCGGCTCCGAAATATAGCCCTGTTCTCGCCACGAATCTCGGTCTATGGACAGAGCATGACACCCGGTTCGACGAACAACGATCAGGAACCTCATCCAGCGCCGGGACGCTGGAAACGCAGAGGTTGGCTTTCACGCCGAAGTCCGCTGCGCCGGTTCGGGCGCTGGGTCATTTTTGCCTGTCTTGTGCTGATCGCCCTGTTCTGCGGCGGATTTCTCTGGTTTGCCAACGAGGTTACATCGCTCAAGACGCCGGACGGCGTGAAGGCTGATGCGATCGTCGTGCTGACGGGCGGTTACCAGCGCATCGATCAGGCCGTCGGCCTGCTGCGGGATGGTGCCGGGAAACGGCTTCTGATTTCAGGCGCCCACCCCTCTGCCACCCCCAACCAGATCCGCAAGACCACACAGGTCTCAACCGACCTGTTTTCCTGCTGTGTCGACATCGGTTATGACGCAATCGACACGATCGGCAATGCCAACGAGATCATCCGCTGGATCCATGATCACGGCTATCGGTCGGTCGTTGTGGTGACCAATAATTACCATATGCCGCGCAGCCTGCATGAACTGCGCCGCCGCGATGTCGAAACCGATTTCATTCCCTATCCGGTCATCAACTCGGACCTTGCGCGAAAAGCCTGGTTTGCCGATCCCGATGCTCTGCGCATCATGCTGGGTGAATACGGCAAGATGGCCGCCGCCATGCTGCGCGACTGGGCCGGCATGAACCAGGGCAGCGGGCTGAGAACCGACGGTGAAGACGAAACGCCCAAGGCCAAATCCGGCTGACAGGGATTGGTGCTGCACCGACAAGCCTGCTTTCCTCACCGCCCGATATCGTGTAGGCACCGCACACCTCACTATCCGGAAATGCATCCATGCTGCTCTTGCGTTCGATCCTCTTCAATACGGCGTTCTACATCAACATCATCGCCCGGATGGTCATATTCTCGCCGGTCTATTTTCTGTTGGACCGCAAGAAGGCCCTGTTCGTCCCAAGGGGATGGGCGTCGTCGTCGAACTGGCTGATGGCCAAGATCACCGGCGCAACCTTCGAGATCGAGGGACTGGAAAACATTCCAGAAGGCGGCTGCATTTTTGCGCCCAAACACCAGTCGGCCTGGGACACATTCGCGCTCCTGCCTTACCAGCGCGATCCCGTCTATATCCTGAAACGTGAACTGATGTGGATTCCGCTGTTCGGCTGGTATGTTGCCAAGCAGCGGATGATACCGGTCAATCGCGGCGCCCGCGGCAAGGTCATGGTCGAGGTGATGAAGCGCACCAAGCAGGAGATGGATGCCGGCCGTCAGCTGATCATCTATCCCGAAGGTACCCGCCGCGCACCGGGCGATACACCCGACTACCGCTACGGCATCGCCCGCATCTACCGCGACATGCAGGTGCCGGTCGTGCCGATCGTTGCCCATTGGGGCCTGTTCTGGGGTCGCCGCAAGCTGATCAAGCATGGCGGCCACTTCAAGGTGCGCATCCTGCCGGCGATCCAGCCGGGCATGGAGCCGGACGCATTCTTCACCCACCTGATCGCCACGCTGGAACAGGCAAGCGACGAACTGCTGCTGCAGACCGCGATCGACAATCCGAACCTGCCGCTGCCGCCGACTGCGGTGAAGCGCCTTGCCGAACTGCAGGCCCAGACCGTTTCCTGATCAGCGAGCGCCGAAGGCGGCGGCATCGTGCCGCTGCAACGCTTCCACACGGCTGCCCACACCTTCAAGCCACAGGTCACGGATACCCATCTCGCGCAGGTGCGTCAGCGTGTTGAGCACATAGGCATCGTTCGGGCCTGACTGGCCGGCGGAGGCATGCACGATGCGTGACGCCTCCTCGACGCCAAGAGCGCCGGCATACTGCTTGTGGGCGCGATCCACGACATAACCGACCGCCTGAGTCTGACGCCCGTCGGCAAGCACCAGCGGCAGCATCCGCTCCAGATAAACCTTCGTCACAAGTTCGCGTTCGTGCAGATAGGCCATGACCGGCTCACGCAACTCGCCACGCACCTTGAAGGCGACGCCGCGGCAGGAGCCACCGCGATCCAGCCCCAGCACAAGCCCCGGATTTTCAGGCGTTCCGCGATGCACGAAGGACCGCACGCAGAGCGACCTGCGATATCCGAATGCACGCGCGGCAAGCCGCTCCTCATACTCGAAGCCCGGATTCCACATCAACGAGCCGTAGCCAAACACCCAAAATTCGTCCATATCCGACGCAACACCTCTGCAATCGAAGCACCATTGGAGAACATCATGGCAGCGTCAAGCCGGCGGAGCGTCAGCGGCAAAATTTGGGCCCTTGGCATCATCATCATTCTGGTGATCGGCGTTTATACCGGCGGCTGGTTCTATGCCGCTTCGCTTCTCAAGGAGCGCACCCTCACCCTGCTCGGCAGCCAGCAACAGGCCGGCGTCAATGCCGAATGCGCCGATGCAGAATATCGCGGTTACCCGTTCCGCATCGGCCTGTTCTGCTCGAAAGTCTCGGTGGACGACCGCAACAATGGCGTCTCCGCCGTTTTCGGAGGCCTGCGCTCGGCAGCACAGGTCTACGATCCGAAACACGTCGTCTGGGAACTGGACGGGCCATCGGAGATCCGCACCAGCCATGGCCTGAGCATTTCCTCCAACTGGGAAAGCCTGCAATCCAGCCTGACCGCCAAGGGCCGTGGCGTCGAGCGCTCCTCGACGATCATCAATGCCCTGCAATCGGCAATCGTCTCGTCGGCGACCGGCCAGACATTCAATCTCGCGGCCGCCAATACCGAGATGCACCTGCGCCAGAACGGTGCCGATCTCGATGCGGCGATGACGATCACCAATGCCAGCCTGACCGGCGAAGGCCTGCCACAGGGGCTGCCGGCGCTGACGACCAGCGCCGATGTGGTGCTGACCGGCAAGGCCGGGCTGATCGACGGCAGCGACCGCAATGTCTCGCTTTACGGCGCCGAAGGCGAAATCCGCACACTGTCCGCCGATCTCGGCGAAGGTCGCGTCATTACGCTGTCCGGCCCATTCAGCTTCACCGCCGGCGGTCGCATGAACGGCAAGATGAAGCTGCGGGTGGAAAAGCTGGAAGCGTGGAAGGCAAGCCTGGAAACGATCATTCCCGGCATAGCCCCGATGCTGAACAACGCCACCAACATGCTGTCCGCTCTTGGCGGCGGTGACCGTGCCTCGATCGATTTCACGATCAAGAACGGCAAGGTTCTGGTCGGCGGCTTCATCCAGGTGGGTGAAATTCCGCCGATCTGATTATTTCTTCTGGTCGAGTGCGTGGCGTCCGAAGTCGGGCGCATCGACATCCTGACCGGCCTGGATGATCGACCGGCGGACATCACGGGTGCGGGTGAAAAGCTCGAAAAGCTTGTCGCCCTCACCCCAGCGGAT
The DNA here is from genome assembly GCF_050455485.1 of Neorhizobium sp. BT27B. NCBI lineage: Bacteria > Pseudomonadati > Pseudomonadota > Alphaproteobacteria > Hyphomicrobiales > Rhizobiaceae > Neorhizobium > Neorhizobium sp. BT27B. The sequence continues at coordinate 76,093 of NZ_JBCIYT010000007.1, forward strand.
CGCCCGCTGCAGATAGGCGAGGTCTTCGGAAAACCGCGCCAACATTTCGAGGATCGCGTCCTTGTTGTGCAGGCAGATGTCCCGCCACATGGTGGGGTCGGATGCGGCCAGACGCGTAAAATCACGGAAACCCGAGGCCGAATATTTGATGACTTCCGATTCCGTCACCGTCTCCAGATCATCGGCGGTGCCGACGATATTGTAGGCGATGATATGCGGCAGGTGCGAGACGATGGCGAGCACCTTGTCATGGTGCTGCGGGTCCATGTCGTCAACACGCGAACCGAGCGCGATCCAGAAGGCCTTCAGCTTTTCCAGAGCATCCGCGTCGGTATCCGGCAGCGGCGTAAAGATGCACCAGCGATCGCGGAAGAGACCTGCAAAGCCGGCATCGGGCCCCGATTTTTCCGTACCCGCCAGCGGGTGACCGGGAATGAAGTGCACACCTTGCGGCACAAACGGCGCCATCTGGGCGATCACCGATGCCTTGGTCGAGCCGACATCCGTGAGGATGGCGCCCGGCTTCAGGTTCGGTGCGATCTGTTCAGCCACGGCACCGGAGGAACCGACCGGCACTGACACAATGATAAGATCCGCATCCTTCACCGCTTCGGCAGCGGAGGAAACGTAATGCGTGCCAAGCTCAAGCTCTTCCGCTCGCTTAAGCGTCTCGGTGCTGCGGCTGGAAATCACCACCTCATTGGCAAGGCCAAGCGCCTTCACATCGCGAGCGATGGAGGAGCCGATCAGGCCGATGCCGATCAGGGCAATGCGGTTGAACTGCGGATCACTCATGCGCTTCTCGCCATGAACTCACCGAGCGTTTCGATGACGCCACGGTTTGCCTCTTCCGGGCCGACCGTCATGCGCAGCGCGTTCGGCAGGCCGTAACCCTTGACCATGCGCAGGATATAACCGCGGCTGGTGAGGAAGGCGTCGGCATCCGGCGCACGCTTGCCATCCACATCCGGGAAATGGATGAGAATGAAGTTGGTGACGGAAGGCGTAACCTTCAGGCCGATGGTTTCGAACGCGTGGGTGAGCTTGTCGAGCCAGAGCTTGTTGTATTCGACGGCAGTGCCGATGAAGGCCTGGTCGCGCATGGCGGCAGCACCGGCGGCAATGGCCGGAGCATTGAGGTTGAACGGGCCACGCACGCGGTTCATCGCGTCGACGACCTCCAGCGGGCCATACATCCAGCCGATACGCAGCGCCGCCAGACCATAAACCTTGGAGAAGGTACGGCACATCACGACATTGCTGTTGGACGAAACAAGCTCGATACCGGCCTCGTAGTCGTTCTTGCGGACATATTCCGCATAGGCGGCATCGAGAACGAGGATGACGTTTTTCGGCAGGCCCGCCTGCAGGCGACGGATATCGGCAACCGGAACATAGGTACCCGTCGGATTGCCGGGATTGGCGATGAAGACGAGCTTTGTCTTCGGCGTCACCGCAGCTAGGATCGCATCGACGTCGACCGTGTAATCCTTTTCAGGCACGGTCACCGGCGTCGCACCGGCACCCATGATCTGGATCTTGTAGACCAGAAAACCGTGCTCGGTGATAACAGCCTCGTCGCCTGCGCCGAGATAGACGTGGCAGAGCAGGCCGAGCAATTCGTCGGAACCGTTGCCGCACAAAATGTTGGCGGCGTTCAGGCCGTTGATCGAGGCGATCGCCTCGCGCAGCTGATGTGCCTGACCATCCGGGTAAAGTTCGAGATTGCCGGCGGCCTCGCGAAACGCCTCGATCGCCTTGGGGCTGGCGCCGAGTGGCGTTTCGTTGGACGAGAGCTTGTAGACGCGAGCAACGCCCTCCGCATGATCCTTGCCGGGTACATAAGCGGCAATATCAAGGATACCCGGGCGCGGAGCGGGCTTCATCATCTCGGTGCTCATCAGACAGACCTTCCAGGGAATACGCCGGAAAAGCCGGCGAAAGATTGCCTTGAGGCAATAAAACGGAAGCGCCTTTTTGTCGAGTGGGGAACCCTGCTACTCGCGGTTTCGCGTGCTCGGCACGCCCTGCGGCGACAGGACCGGCACGAAGACACGGCGGGATGCGCGTGCCGCAACAGGCAGCCCCTGATACAGCCGCTTTTGCGCCTCCACCACGATGACACCGGAAAACACCGGCCAGAACCGCCGGCCGGCCTGCTCGAAGACGTGGCGTAATTTCAGCAGGAACCGCAGTTTCGATGGTGGAAAAAACAGAGCTTCGGCGCTGGCCGAGGGCGTAAAATTGCTTTCGCGCAGAAGTGACGTGAGCTGGCTGCGCGAATAAGGCCGGCCGGAACCGAAAGGCGTGTGTTCCATGCGCGCCCACACACCACGACGATTGGGCACGACGATGATCAGCCGCCCGCCCGGCGCCAGCACCCGCCAGATTTCCTTCAGGCTCTCACGCGGGTTCTCTGCAAATTCCAGCGAATGCACCAGCAGAAAACGGTCTATCGACGAATCCGGCAGCGGCAGTTCCTCATCGAATACCAGCGCTGTGGAGGAAAATTCGCCCGGCGGCCAGTTCACAGCCCCCTGCCCTGCCGGCATGAAGGCAAAGGTGCGCTCAGTATCCTTACGGAACCGGTCGAGATAGGGAACCGCATATCCCAGCCCGACAAGCCGCTCTTCCGGCAGCCGCGCCCACAGCGACGACAAAGCCATCACGATGGATTGTTCGGCCACGCGGCCAAGCGGGGTTTGATAGAATTCGCGGAGATCGACAATATCGGCGTGCATGGTGATTTTGCTATCAGACGACGGTTGGACTTCAAGACCCCAATCTCTACATTGTTCCCGAAGCCATTCAAACTAGAGAGGCGGATTGATGAAATCCCTGGAGATCGAAGTCTTTTCATGCCGCAGCGACAATTACGGCGTGCTGGTCCATGACCCGGAGACGGGCCTCACCGCATCAATCGATGCGCCTGAGGAAAAACCGATCCTCGATGCCGCCGAACGGCGCGGTTGGTCCATCAGCCATATTTTCACCACCCATCATCATACCGACCATGTGGAAGCCAATCTGGCGCTGAAGGCCCGCTTCGGGCTTGAAATCATCGGCCCGGTCAATGAGGCTGTTGCCATTCCCGGCCTTGACCGCACCGTGGACGATGGTGACGAATTTCTGTTCGGCGAACATCCGGTGAGGGTAATCGAGACGCCGGGCCATACGGCTGGCCATATCTGCTTCCATTTCTCCGAGGACAAACTGCTGTTTTCCGCCGACACGCTGTTTGCGCTCGGCTGTGGCCGTCTGTTTGAGCGCCCGGCCGCCGACATGTGGCATTCGCTGCAAAAGCTCGCCGTGCTGCCGGATGAGACCGCCATCTATTTCGGCCATGAATATACGCTGTCCAATGCCCGTTTCGCGCTCACCATCGACCCGGATAACGAAGCCCTGCAGCGCCGTGCCGTCCAGATCGAGGAACTGCGTGCCGAAGGTCGCTTTACAATCCCGACGATGATGGGACTGGAGAAGGAGACCAATCCCTTCCTGCGTGCCACCGACCCATCGATCCGCCGCAACCTGATCATGGAAGGCAAAACCAACGAGGAAGTGTTTGCCGAGATCCGCAAGCGCAAGGACAATTTCTGATGTCCGACATTCCCTCCGCAAAAGAGATCATCGAAACGCTCGGCATGCAGCCGCACCCGGAAGGCGGCTGGTATGTCGAGACATTTCGCGATGAGCATGGCGCGCCGCGCGGACACTCGACCGCCATCTATTACCTTCTGCAAGCCGGTGAACGCTCGCACTGGCATCGCGTGCGCGACGCGTCAGAAGCCTGGCATTTTTACGCCGGCGACCCGCTTTTGCTGAAAATCTCGACAGATGGCCGCAGCACGGAAACGGTGACACTCGGTATTGACCTTGCGGCGGGACAAAGACCACAGGCCATCGTGCCCGCCAATGCCTGGCAATCAGCCAAACCATTGGGCGCGTTCACGCTGGTGGGCTACACCGTTGCGCCGGGTTTCGATTTTTCGAGTTTCGAAATGGCGCCGCCGAATTGGCAGCCGAACTGAAACCTAAGCGCGATTTTACTCGCCGTGTTTGCGCTTATCGTTACGCACCCAAAAATAAGCGTAGGTCCAGCCAATCGCCGCAATGGAGAGCGGCAGCACGATGAATGCATAAATCTGCAAACCGGTCATCGCATTCTCCTCAAAATAGCCTTACCCGACAAATGTAATATGGCGGCGGCGAAAAGCCAACAGACACCGAAAAACACCAGCGGATATACGTGTGCACTGGACCCCATCGGGGTATAGATAGCTGCGGCTATCGGCGCAAATACGCCCACCGTCAGGCAGGACGTCGATGCCCGATCAAAAGCGTTGGCGATGTATTTCGTCTGCTCATTGTGAACGACCGACACTCCCCAACTCCCCCAAGCTGGATTTCGCTCTATCCCTCACCCGCCGTATTTCGTCGCCTTCACGTAAAGCGGTCCCATCCGCGTCGGAATATAGGCATAGACGGGCGCATAGACATTGGCACCATCCGCCTTGGCAAACCAGACTTCCATCGCAACGGTCTTCAGATATTCGATATCCTTGCGGCCCTTGCGGTAACCGGCTTTCGGCACGTAGCGGATCGAGCAAACGATGACATCGCCCTTGAAGCCGCTCGTGGAGAATTTTTCGGTCCCCTTGGCGGTCAGCACCAGGTCGAGACGGGATTCTCCGTCATAGATCGGCAGTTTGGAGGGGCAGACTTTTGCATCAGCGGGAAAAATCATGCCCGAGAGCGGATCGAGCACGGAGCGCAGGTCGGCATCGCTGATCGGGATCCAGCTTGATGGCCGGGCTTTCGGCTCGGGCTGCACGGTCGTCGAAACGACATTGCCGTTGCGATATTGAACGTCGTAGATCTGCGTCTTCTTGTTGGTCTTGTAGGTCAGCGAATAGGAATTGGCCTGCAGCCTGTCCCGCCCCATCGAACCTTTCACGGTCGTCTCGGCCGAGGTCTTGGCGATGATATCGACGATGCCGGCAGATCGGAAACTGCCATTGATCGTGTAGGACTTGTCATCGAACTCACTGGCGAAGGACAGCTTTGCCACCGGCAGGAGGCCCAGCGAGACACTGTATTCGCTTGTGTGGCGGATGCCGGCCGTGCTGGCGGGGGATGCGACAGCAACGGATACGACGGCGGCGACGAATGCAACGGAAGCCTTGGCGATCATGAACCAGCCTTGGAACGAGAAATGTTGACGTCATATAGACGTGCCACTATGGCAATAAAATAGCGACTTGCGACGCCCGAAGCGGGTTTATCCTGATTCGGTTGAAGGTTTGGCTTGACGCGCGCGGCCCCACTGACTATAGAACCGCAACTTTCCAATCAGGACCAGTTGGATCGGCGCGCCGGACATTGTCCGGAAGTGGCATCCAATTGCAGAAGAACAAAGGTGTACCCATGTCCCGTGTGTGTGAACTGACCGGCAAGGGCGTAATGACCGGCAACAACGTCAGCCACGCCAACAACCGGACCCGTCGTCGCTTTCTGCCGAACCTGTGCCAGGTTACGCTGATCTCCGACGCTCTTGGCCAGCGTTTCCGTCTGCGCGTCTCGGCTCACGCCCTGCGCTCGGTCGAGCATCGCGGCGGTCTCGACGCTTTCCTCGTCAAGGCTGACGAAGCCGAACTGTCGATGCGCGCTCGTCTGCTGCGTCGCCAGATCGTCAAGAAGACCGCTGAAGCTGCATAAGCTTTAGCACTTATACATCATCGGTTCTGGTGAAGGCTTGGGCGTTTATCGCACAGGCCTTTTCCTTTGCTTTATTCCAACTGGTGGCATCACCCAGGATAAAAAAATGCTGACGAAGCGCTCTACCCTTATCTATTCGCTGGTTATGGCGGCCATCGTGGTCGCGTCCAATATTCTCGTCCAGTTTCATCTGACGGGAACACTCTGGGGCATCGCACTTGGCGATCTGCTCACCTGGGGTGCCTTCACCTATCCGGTCGCATTCCTCGTTACCGACCTTGCCAACCGCCAGTTCGGCCCGGCCATCGCGCGCCGCATCGTGTTTGTCGGCTTCGTCGTCGGCGTGGCCCTGTCCTTCTGGCTGTCGGAGCCGCGTATCGCGATTGCCTCGGGCACCGCCTTCCTGATCGGCCAGTTGCTGGATATCTCGGTGTTCAACGAACTGCGCCGCAAGACGTGGTGGAAAGCACCGCTGGCAGCTTCGATGATCGGCACGGTGATCGACACCGTCCTGTTCTTCTCGCTCGCCTTTGCCCCCTTCTTCGCCTTCATCGGCCCGAACCTCGACTTCGCGGTTGCGCCGGCCCCGGTTCTTGGCGTGATGGCGACAGAAGCGCCGCGCTGGATCTCTTGGGCGCTGGGCGACCTCGTGGTCAAGATCTTGGTCGGCGTCGTGCTGCTGCTCCCCTATGGCGCACTGATGAGCATTCTGAAGCCGATGCCGCAGGTTTCCGCGCGCTAGGATCGGACTGCATTTAGAACAATAGGATGACGGAGAACGGCTTCGGCCAGCTCCGTCACCGGCTTGATCGAATCGAGCCGCAGAACGGTTGTCGCCTGTGCCGAGAGCCACGCCTCATGCGCGGCAAGACTGCGTTGCTCCGGCCCTGCGGTATCATAACTTTCCGCCCACCGCAGAAACTGCCGGCTTTTCTCGGCCATGTCGCCACCCGGCTCGATCCGCGCACCATACCGCTGCTGCTCACGCCTGTAGATGCGGCTCATGCGAATGGATGGCTCAAGCCGTAGGAAAACGATCAGGTGATACAGCGGCTCGACCGCCAGCCCCCATTTCAGCGCCGAGCCGGATAGAACCCAACCCTTGTCAGTGGCCGCCTGCGCTCTCAACATGGAGATGCGCGACACCATTTCTCTGGGCGTCGTGAACGGCGGGTCGGTGGGCATCCAGTAAAAATTGTCGGAATCGAGATGGCGGATATCAAGCCGCTCAGCCAGAACGGCGCCCAGTGACGTCGTGCCGGAACCGGATGCACCCGTCACATGAATGCGGAGCATGATCTTTGTCCTTCAGTCAGCAAGGATAAAGACTATGAAAGCAGGCTCAGCGGTTCAAGCGGAATTCCAGCATCAGGTTGCGCTGGAAAATGGAATGGTTGTCGTCGGAGACGATGATCAGGTGCGGCACGCCATCGGCTCCCGCCACCACATCGATGCCTTCCATATTGTCGATCTGCTGGCCGAGATCGGCCTCGATCAGCATCTCGCCATCCACCAGCGCACCTGGCTTCAAACTGTCGCCATCGATGCGGCGGATGCGCATACCGACACCACCGAGCAGGCTGAACGAGCGCTCCAGCAGAACGAGGTCGCCATCCGGAAGGAAAGCGCCATCCGTAATGTCGAACGGGTGATGGCGCTGCACCTTGAACTGGCCCTTGCGCGGCCCCTCCAGAATGGCCGCGTAAAAATTGCCGTCAGCATCGACGCTCTTTTCCGCAGCGACCACGATAGCACCCTGCAACGGACCTTCCTTCGGCGCGGCAACCACCGTCTCCAGGCCGCCATTGGCACGCAACTCGCGGCGCGGGATCAGGAAATCCAGCGTCCTTCGCGGGCGAGAGGTTTCGAAACCCGGATCGGGATAAATATCGACACGATGACGGCGCTCGAAACTGACGATCGCTTCGCCATTGCGCAACGTCACCCCTTCCGCATCGATATCGCCCTTGGAGCGTGGCTCACGCCCACTCGCGTCCACCATAGGCATGATGCGAACATCCTGCATGCCCGACAGGCGCCCCTGCCCGTCACGCTCTATCGAACCCGTCATCCAGTGGCCGGTATCGAGCACGGCAACAAAATTGCGGCCATCCGGCCGGAAGCGGATGCTGGAGACGGCGCCGACAAGGTCGTTGCCGGACGTATATTCGAGGCCCCCGACAAATTCGAGAGCACCGAATTTCGTTTCCGGATTGCCGGCCTTGAATTCGTGGAAGGCACGCGCCTCGATCGGCGCATCAACATCCGCCGCCCGCAAGGATTGCGCGGCGACGGCCACAAAAATGGCTGCGAGCACATGGGCACGAAGCCGGGCGTGTTTTGGGAGCATATGCCGGCCGGTTCTCAACCGGCGCGGCGGGCGCCACGGCCCCTGCCCGCATTTTCTTCAAACAACGAGGCAAGCTGTTCGGTCATCGCACCGGCAAGCTCGTCGGCATCAACGATCGTCACCGCCTTGCGGTAATAACGCGTCACATCGTGGCCGATGCCGATTGCCAGAAGCTCGACCGGCGAACGGGTTTCGATCTGTTCGATGACGGCGCGCAGATGCCGCTCCAGATAATTGCCCGGATTGACCGACAGCGTCGAATCATCGACCGGCGCACCATCCGAGATCATCATCAGGATCTTGCGCTGCTCGCGACGATTGATCAGGCGGTTATGCGCCCACATCAGCGCTTCGCCGTCGATGTTTTCCTTGAGCAGGCCTTCGCGCATCATCAGGCCGAGATTGCGGCGCGAACGGCGCCACGGCGCATCGGCCGACTTGTAGATGATATGGCGCAGATCGTTGAGGCGGCCCGGCGTCGCCGGCTTGCCGCTTGCCAGCCACTGCTCGCGCGATTGACCACCCTTCCATGCCTTCGTCGTGAAGCCGAGAATCTCGACCTTGACGCCGGAGCGTTCCAGCGTGCGGGCCAGAATATCGGCGCAGCTAGCGGCAACGGTGATCGGGCGACCACGCATGGAGCCGGAATTGTCGATGACGAGAGACACGACCGTATCGCGGAATTTCGTGTCGCGTTCCTTCTTGAAAGAAAGCGGCTGCATCGGATCGATGACCAGGCGCACGAGACGGGCCGGGTCGAGATAACCTTCTTCCAGGTCAAAATCCCAGGAACGGTTCTGCTGCGCCATCAGGCGGCGCTGCAGGCGGTTGGCAAGACGGCCGACCGCGCTCTGCAGATGCGCCAGCTGCTTGTCGAGAAAGGCGCGCAGGCGGTCGAGTTCCGCTTCGTCGCAAAGCTCTTCGGCGGTGATTTCCTCGTCGAACTCGTGGGTGAAGATCTTGTAATCGACCTTCTCGTTGAAATCGTCGAACGGGCTGTTGGGACGCTTGGTTTCGCCGGGCGTTTCGGATTGCTCGTCGCTCTCTTCCGACATGTCTTCGTCGGAGATTTCGGCGCCGTCCATCTCGCCGTCGTCCATCTCGTCTTCGGCAGCCTGGCTCTGCTCAGCCGGCGCCGCATCCGATCCCGCCTCTTCCTCGACCTCTTCGTTTTCGGTCTCGTTGCTGCGGGCCTGATCTTCTTCGCTCTGGTTTTCGAGTTCCTCGGCTTCGGTATCGTCGTCGCCGTAGTCCTCGGCCATCTGCATGGAGGACAGCATGTGGCGGATCAGCTTGGCGAATGCCTGCTGGTCTTCCATCGCATTGCGCAGACCATCGAGGTCGGTCGCAGCCTTGTCCTCGATGAACGGACGCCAGAGATCGAGCACCTTGCCGGCGCTTTCAGGCGGCTTCACGCCGGTCAACTTTTCCCGCACCAGCATGGCCATGGCCTCGCCGATCGGCGCATCATCCTGACGCTCGATACCGGAGAAATTGGCCTTGGCGTATTTTTCGGCATTCATGCTGCCGATATTGCTGGCCATGCCGGCCATACGCAGCGAGCCGATGGATTCGACACGCGCCTGCTCGACGGCATCGAAAATCGCACGGGCATCCGGCCCCTGTGGCGCCATCGTCGCATGCACACCGGTATCGTGGCAGGCAAGCCGCAGCGCCATGCTGTCGCCGAGCCCGCGGGTTACCGCGAGCTCATGGGCCGTCGGACGTTTCGATATTTCCGGCAGGCGAATGCGCTCACCGGCCATGCCGGGACGCTCGTTGGCGAAGGTTACCTCCACCTCGCCGCTGCCCGCAACCGAGCGGACGCAGCCGGTAATGGCCCGGCGCAACGGTTCGGTATCAACCGGACCACCCGCCTTGGGCTTCGAATTGTCTCCACGACCTGCCATGCTGCTGCTCCCGCGCGCTTAAGCCCCGAGAACGATGTTGGCGGCGCTTTCCTTCAGTTCGACACCGAAGGCGCGCTGGTACTGTTCAGCCACCAGCGTACGCTCCAGTTCGTCGCACTTGTTGAGGAAGGTCACGCGGAAAGCAAAGGCGACATCGCCGAAGATCTCCGCATTTTCCGCCCAGGTAATCACCGTACGCGGGCTCATCACGGTCGAAAGATCGCCGTTGATGAAGGCCGAACGGGTCATGTCGGCGATGCGGACCATCTTGGAAACCGTCTCGCGGCCTTCAGCCGTCTTGCCGAAGGATTTGACCTTGGCGGCAACGATATCGACTTCCTTCTGGTGCGGCAGGTAGTTCAGCGTGGTGACGATGGACCAGCGGTCCATCTGCGCCTGGTTGATCTGCTGCGTGCCGTGATAGAGGCCGGTCGTATCGCCCAGACCAACGGTGTTGGCGGTTGCGAACAGGCGGAAGGCCGGGTGAGGACGGATGACACGGCTCTGGTCGAGCAGGGTCAGGCGGCCCGACGATTCCAGCACGCGCTGGATGACGAACATCACGTCCGGGCGACCGGCATCGTATTCGTCGAAGACGAGCGCGACATTGTGCTGGTAGGCCCAGGGCAGGATGCCGTCCTTGAATTCGGTGATCTGCTTGCCGTCCTTCAGGACGATGGCGTCCTTGCCGACGAGATCGATACGGCTGACATGGCTGTCGAGGTTGACGCGCACGCAGGGCCAGTTGAGGCGGGCCGCGACCTGTTCGATATGGGTCGATTTGCCGGTGCCGTGGAAACCGGAAACCATCACGCGGCGGTTATGGGCAAAACCGGCGAGAATGGCGAGCGTGGTATCACGGTCGAAAAGATAGTCGGGGTCGAGGTCGGGAACGTAGGGGTCGCCGTTGCTGTAAGCCGGAACCCTCAGATCGGTATCGATGCCGAAGACGTCCCTGACTGAAACGGTCGTGTCGGGAAGGTTCGAAATATCAAGATCAATTTTGCTCATCACCACTCCATGCCGGACGGTCCGTAGCCCGGCAGCAATCCTTGCTGCTTCCTATGTTTTACCGCTTAGCAGAAACCAGACTGTTTCAACAACTGATATGCTTGAATTACCGCGCGAAAACGTTCTTCCGATCCGCGGTCGCCGCCATTGGCATCGGGGTGATGCTTCTTGACGAGTTCCTTGTATCGGGTCTTGATCTGCGCAGACGTAGCGCCTGCGGTCAGCTCCATCGTGTCGAAGGCCTTCTGTTCCAGCGTCTTCAGCTTGCGTTCCTGCGGGAAACGCGGACCGCTACCCATGCGCCCTTCCCGCACGAAACCGAAGGGATCGCGCATGCGGTTTTGGCTCGCTGCACTGCCGGACCGCATCGTCGCATGTAGGGGCGCATCCTTGATGTCCTTGTTGACGCCGACAGACCATGTCGGACGATGACCGGTGATCGCTTCCTTCTGGTAGCGGGCGATCTCGCTGTCCGACAGGCCGGAAAAATAGTTGTAGCCCTTGTTATAGTCCTTCACATGCTCGAAGCAGAACATGAAGAACTGCCCCTCAGCATTGCGGCCGACAGGCGCACGATGGGCTCCCGGCTTGTCGCACCCGTCCCACTGACAAGTAGACGCCTGAGCGGGCTCTTCCTGCTTGCGGTTCCGGCGCGTCCGGATGCGGTCGAAATATTTTGAATCTAGGTTCATCAGACGCACATTATGGGCTGCACAAAGGGAGAGGACAAGAATTGACAAATCCCTTTGCTGCTGGTTTGTGAAGTGCCCTTCCACGCTGCTTCGGAGCGATTTCATGACTGTCAAAGCCCGTATTGAAACGAGCCTCGTCCACGCTCTGCAACCGGAACGACTGGACGTGATCGACGAGAGCCATCAGCACGCCGGCCACCAGCCGCAGTTTTCCGGCGAAGGCGGCAGCCACATGCGGGTACGCATCGTTTCGAAGGCGTTCGAGGGAAAGAGCCGCATCGAGCGGCACCGGATCATAAATGATATCCTCAAGCCCGAACTTCAAGCCGGCCTGCACGCCTTGGCAGTCGAAGCTTCGGCACCGGGTGAGCCGACCCGCTGGTAACATCTGCGCGAGCGCAAAGATTTGGCGCGCGAGCTACTGGGCGGCTGCAACGGCGGCCGGGCGGATGCGCAGGCGGGTGATGCGATTCTTTTCGCGCTTCAGCACGATGAAGCGCTTCTCATAGAAGGTGAAAGCCTGCCGCTCTTCCGGGATCAGTTTCGATTCGTGGATGACGAGGCCGGCGATCGTCGTCGCCTCCGTATCGGGCAGGCTCCAGCCGAGCGCGCGGTTGAGATCACGGATCGACACCGAGCCATCGACGATGATCGAGCCATCCGCATCCTGCCGCACGCCCTGCAGCGACGGATCGTGCTCATCGGCAATATCACCGACGATTTCCTCGATAATATCCTCCAGCGTGACGATGCCCTGCATCTCGCCATATTCATCGACCACGACGGCCATGTGGACCTTGCGCCGCAGAAAAGCGTTGAGCTGATCCTTGAGGCTGGTCGTATCGGGCACGAACCACGGCTTTTGCGCGACCTTGGCGATATCGACCGTTTCCGGCCGCACATCCGGCTCGGACAGTGCCCGCAAAAGATCCTTGGCATGGATAACGCCGACGATGTTTTCCGTCGAGCCGCGCCAGACCGGCATGCGCGTATAGGGGCTTTCCAGCACCGTGCGAACCACCTGTTCGGGCGGATCGGCAGCATTGACGGCGCGCATCGCCAGACGATGCACCATCACGTCGGAAACCTCGAGTTCCTCCAGATCGAACAGGCCGCTCAGGCGATCACGGTCCTGCTTGTCGAAATCCCCCTCACGATGCACCTCATCGAGAGCTTCGTGCAGATCGTCATGCGAGGCGAGCTTGAGCGTAGAAGGGGTCAACGTCACGCCTGTAACACGCAGCGTGCCGCGCACGACAGCGTTGACAAGACCTGACAGAAACCCGCTTCCTGACGTCATCTGGCCTTTTGCAACTCCAGGAAATTGAGGACTTCGGATGCCGCCACATCGTCGGCCACATAGGACTGGCCGATGCCGCGGGTGAGAATGAAGGTGAGCTTGCCGCCCTTGACCTTCTTGTCCTGGGCAATCGCCTCCATCAGCCGCTCGACCGGCAAGGCTTCGCCCGGAATATCGCTGATGCGGGTCGGCAGGCCGACAGCCTTCAGATGCGCTTCGACACGCTCGGCATCATCGGGGCTGGCAAGATTGAGACGGGACGAAAAGCGATAGGCGAGCGCCATGCCGATGGCGACACCTTCGCCATGCACCAGACGGCTGCTGTCATACTGGGTCGCAGCCTCCAGCGCATGACCGAACGTATGCCCCAGATTAAGCAGCGCACGGCGGCCGTTTTCGAACTCGTCTTCGACGACCACATCCGATTTCGCCTGGCAACTGATGGCGATCGCTTCGGCACGGGCCGGACCACCGAAAAAAACATCCTTCCAGTTCTTTTCCAGCCATTCGAAAAAGTCCGGCTTGTCAATCAGGCCGTATTTGGCGACTTCGGCATAACCGGCGCGGAATTCACGCTCGCTCAGCGTATTCAGCGTATCGGTATCGGCAAGCACCAGATCCGGCTGATGGAATACGCCAAGCAGGTTCTTGCCGTGGCGTGAATTGACGCCGGTCTTGCCGCCGACGGAACTGTCCACCTGTGATAGAAGCGAGGTAGGGATCTGCACGAACCGGACACCGCGGCGCACGATACCTGCGGCAAAACCGGCCAGATCGCCGATGACGCCGCCGCCAAGCGCTATGATCGCATCGCTGCGCTCGATACGCGCCGCCAGCGCCATGTCACAGACGGCGGCCAGATGATCGAGGCTTTTGGTCTTTTCGCCGGCCGGCAGGGTCAGCGAGGCGACCTCGATACCATCCGTCTGCAATGCGTCCGTCAACGCTTCGAGGTAAAGCGGGGCGACATTTTCGTCGGTGACGATGGCAGCCTTGCGGCCCTTGATGCGGCTGGTGATCTCGCCACCGGCACGACCGATCAGGCCGGGACCGATGAGAATGTCGTAAGCGCGTTCACCAAGCGGAACATGCACAAGCTTTTCAGCCGCCTGCGAAGAAGACGTCGTCATTTCAATCACTTTCCACTGCCTGATCATTGCTCGATAACGACGAGCCGGCATGATCGCGGGGAGAAAGCCCGGCGATGGCTGCCAGCACGTTATGCGCCATGGTTTCCTTGCGTACGTCGGCCGACTCGACGGTCAATTCCGCTTCCGCATAGATCGGATACCGCTGGTTCATCAGATTTTCGAGCGTCTCCTTGGGGTTCTCGGTCTTCAGCAACGGCCGTGTATCGCGTTTGCGCACACGGTCCCACAGAAGGTCGAGATCGGCGCGCAGCCAGATCGACAGGCCACCGGCCTTGATATGCCCGCGGGTCTGCTCGTTGATGAAGGCGCCGCCGCCGGTCGAGACGACGCGCTGCGACTGATGCAGCAGGCGCTCCATCACCCTTGCTTCCAGCGCACGAAATTCCGCTTCGCCATAGGTGGCGAAGAGTTCGGAAATCGTCATGCGCGACACTTTTTCGATTTCGGCGTCGGTATCCACGAACGGCAGGGAAAGCTGTTGCGCCACCAGCCGGCCGATCGCCGACTTGCCGGCGCCCATCAAGCCGACGAAGATCAGGTTACGGCCACCAAGCGCTTCGCGCGCCTTGTCGCTCAGCGAAGGCGCTGCCACGAGCGCCTCTGGCATAACAAGATCGGTCATCACCGGATAAGCCTGTTCCTTGGGGTCTTCCATGTGAAAACCCTATCGACAAATGCACCGGCAGCGTCAAGGCTTGCGCCCGTGAAAGATGCAACCTTGGCATTCGGGCAGCGATGCGCAGCATGCTTGCAACGCAGATGAACAACCGTATGCCGAACACGCCCATGTCAGCCAATGCCGGCTTGCACTGGCACGCTGCTTTGCTCATAAAGACGGCTGTTCAAACGGAGCCCCGCATGCCCACACTCTTCCGGTTTCTCTTCATCCTGGCCGTCATCGCGGGGGTGATCTACGGAAGCATGATGGCGCTGGTTCTGCTGGTGGAACCGAAGGAGCGCGACGTGACCGTGCGTGTGCCATCCGAACGCCTGAACCCGCCGGCAACGACCGCTCCGGCAAAGCCATGAGCGAAATGGACCGGACATGATGGATCTGTCTGGCGCGCATCTGGAAGCCTTTCTGGAGATGATGAGCGCGGAACGCGGTGCTGCCGCCAACACGCTTTTATCCTATGAACGCGATCTGACAGACCTGCGAGAATTCCTCGGCAAGAAGCAGACGCTGGTGCTGGCCCAGAGCAGCGATCTCTCCGCTTATCTCGCCCACCTTGCGCGACAGGGTTTTGCCGCCTCCTCGCAATCGCGCCGCTTGTCGGCCATGCGGCAATTCTACAAGTTTCTCTATGCGGAAAACCTGCGCGGTGACGATCCGACGGCCATCCTGGACGCGCCCAAGAAAGGCCGCTCGCTTCCCAAGGTCCTGAGCGAGGATCATGTCGGAAAACTTCTCGCCCAGGCGGCGAGCGAAGCGGAAGACCCCGCCTCCGGCAGATTGTCGCGCCTGCGCATGCTGGCATTGCTCGAAATTCTTTATGCGACCGGCATGCGTGTCAGCGAACTGGTATCACTGCCTGCCCGCGTGCTCGATCAACAGGGCCGTTTCCTGATGATCAAGGGCAAGGGCAACAAGGAAAGACTGGTGCCGCTGTCGCGTGCTGCGATCGAGGCAATGCGGGTTTATGGCGCCGCCAAGGCCGAAGCTGCCCGTCAGAAGGAAAAAGAAGAGGAAAGTGCATGGCTTTTCCCCTCTTCCGGCAAGGATGGTTTTTTGCCGCGTCAGGTGTTTGCCCGAGACCTTAAAGATCTGGCCATCCGGGCGGGCCTGCCGCCGTCGGCGATCTCGCCACATGTGCTGCGCCACGCCTTTGCCAGCCATCTTCTGGCCAATGGTGCAGACCTGCGCGTCGTGCAGGAACTGCTTGGCCATTCGGACATTTCCACCACACAAATTTACACACATGTTCTGGAAGAAAGACTTCGTGAACTGGTGGAAACGCATCACCCTCTTGCAAAACAGGGCAAAAACCGGGATTAGAGCGGTCAAAAGCGCGGCCATCCATCAGCCAGCAAGATCGGAAAACGGTTCTTATGCAGACTTATCTCGATTTCGAAAAACCCATCGCGGATCTCGAAGGCAAGATTCATGAGCTGAAAAAGCTCGCCACCGAAGACGAGAGCATCGACACCTCGGACGAGATCGGGCGCCTCGAAATTCGCGTGCGCGAAGCCATACAGGATATCTATTCCAAGCTCACCGCCTGGCAGAAGACGCAGGTCGCGCGCCATCCGCAGCGCCCGCATTTCGTCGATTACGCGGCAGGCCTGTTCACCGAATTCACGCCTCTGGCCGGCGATCGCACCTTTGGTGAAGACGCTGCCATCCAGGCAGGTCTTGCACGTTTCCGCGGCCAGCCGGTTGCGCTGATCGGCCAGGAAAAGGGTCACGACACCAAGACCCGCATCAAGCACAATTTTGGCAGCGCCCGGCCGGAAGGTTACCGCAAGGCGATGCGCGTCATGGAAATGGCCGACCGTTTTGGCCTGCCGGTCATTTCGCTGATCGACACCGCCGGTGCCTATCCGGGCGTTGGTGCGGAAGAACGCGGCCAGGCCGAAGCCATCGCCCGCTCCACCGAAATGTGCCTCGGCCTGAAAGTGCCTATGGTTTCGATCGTCATCGGCGAAGGCGGTTCCGGCGGCGCGATTGCGATTGCCACCGGCAACAAGGTCTACATGCTGGAGCATTCGATCTATTCGGTCATTTCGCCGGAAGGTGCGGCCTCGATCCTGTGGCGCGATTCGACCCGCGCCCGCGAAGCCGCCACCAACATGAAGATCACCGCGGAAGACCTGAAGGGCCTTGGCGTGATCGACGAGATCATTGCCGAACCGCTGGGCGGCGCCCATCGCGAGCCGGAAACGGTGATCCATGCCGCTGGCAACGTCATCGAAAAGGCGCTTGCAGAACTCGGCCAGCTTTCGGGCGAGGAAGTGCGCAATGCACGCCGCCAGAAATTCCTGGCCATCGGCCGCAATCTCTAAAAGTCGAAACGGCCGGAAAACCGCCGCATTGACAGTCACATTGCTATGCTAGACGATGCCGGTCGCTTGATTTGCGATCGGCATCGTCGTATGCGGTTAAGAAGATGTAAAGATTACCATTCTATTGAGAATGGATGGGAAGCTGGCTTACGCCTGCTTCGTTCGTATCGTCAGCAATACGTGGTTGTCCGTGATGCGCCTGAAACACATCGCCCTAGCTTTTCTCGTCGGCACGGTTTTGACCGGTTGCAATGACACTCTGGATTCGGCGTCCACCGTCGATATTTCCAAGGTCAAGAACAAGGTCGAGCAGCCGCTCTCCTCGCGCATCATTGCCGAGATGCAGGCAAAGAACATGCCCCGCACCTCTCCGATCATGATCCGCATCTTCAAGGAAGAAGGTGTTCTGGAGATCTGGAAGGCGAAGGCCGACAACCGCTTCGACAAGCTGACCAGCTACCAGATCTGTGCGTGGTCCGGCAAACTCGGCCCCAAGGTGAAGGAAGGCGACCGCCAGGCGCCTGAAGGTTTTTACGGCCTGACGCCGGCCCACCTGAACCCGAATTCCAAATATTACCTCGCCATCAACACCGGTTTTCCGAATCGGTATGACGCAGCGAACGCTCGCAGCGGTTCGAACCTGATGATCCACGGCGCCTGCTCGTCGTCGGGTTGCTATTCGATGACCGACGAGCAGATCCTCGAAATTTACGGCTTTGCCCGCGACGCCTTCAAGGGCGGCCAGACCTCCGTGCAGATGCAGGCCTTCCCCTTCCGCATGACGGCCGAAAACATGGCGCGTCATCGCAGCAGCGAACATTTCGAATTCTGGAAGATGCTGAAGGTCGGCTACGACAATTTCGAAGTCACCAAGCGCCCGCCGGACGTGAATGTCTGCGAGAAGAAATACGTCTTCAACCAGCAGGCCAGCGGTGGCTTCACGCCGGGCGGCGCCTGCCCGACCATGTCGACACCACCGGCGCTGAACGTCGCCTTGTCTTCCTACGAAAAGAACTATGACATCGCCTACAACAAGGCGATCGACAAGCTGGACGGCATGGTCTGGTACGAGCCCAGCGAAGCCGAGCGCAAGGCCGTTGTTGCCGACAAGCGCAAGGGCCGCGAACTGGCCTACGCGCCGACCGGCAGTTCGCTGGAAGCCGGCAAGCTGATGAAGCAGTCGGAATTCGAAAAGATGATGGCGACGCGCATGGGCGCAGGCTCCAAGCCGGCCGGCCCGATGCTCGCTTCCGCGCCTGTTAGCGGTTCCGCCGGCGCAGAGGTGGCTGCACCCCAGCCACGCACCAGCGCCGCTGCCGTGATG
This sequence comes from Neorhizobium sp. BT27B, assembly GCF_050455485.1. NCBI lineage: Bacteria > Pseudomonadati > Pseudomonadota > Alphaproteobacteria > Hyphomicrobiales > Rhizobiaceae > Neorhizobium > Neorhizobium sp. BT27B. The sequence continues at coordinate 94,552 of NZ_JBCIYT010000007.1, forward strand.
GCCGCCGAAGCCCAGAAACGTCGTGGCGCACCGGCCGTTGCCGATACGGCCCAGACTAATGTTGCCGCCAAGACCGATCGTGACGGCACGACATCGACCGGCGCAATCCCGGTACCGGCCCAGAACCCGCTGGCTTACGCGCAGGCACCGGCACCCGAGCCGGAAGAAAAGAAGCCTTTCTGGAAGCTCTGGTAGTCGCCCTCATGGGCGATGCCGGCGACGCGAAAGAACTTTACGATCTCAGAGGCCTGAAATGTCCGCTGCCGGTGCTGAAAACGCGCCGACGCCTGAAGGACATGGTCGTGGGCGACGATCTTCTCATCGAGACCAATGACCCTCTGGCCGGCATCGACATTCCGCATTTCTGCCGGGAAGACGGCCACGCGGTCGTGTCATCGGAAAAGACCGCGGACGGCCACCGTTTCCTGATCCGCAAGGGATCGGCGGCCTGACACTCAGAGTTTGAGGCCAGGCACCGCCAGCGGATTATCTTCCAGTGCCGCGCGATCGGGGCGATCCAGCCGCGGTTCGCCGGTAAAGGCGGCAAACAGATCCTTCACGAAATCCTCCGGCATGCCCTGCGTGATCAGCACCATGCGGGTGCTGCGATCGCTGCCGTCCGGCCATTTTGCCAGCCGTTCCGGCCGGTGAAAGATACTCTGCACGCCATGCAGCACCAGCGGACGATCAACGTTGTCGCTGAGCGCCACCACCGCCTTCATCCGCAAAAGCTTTTCGCCATGGGCGGAGCGCAGCAGATCGACGAACATCTCGATCGCCATCGGCGAGATCGGCTTGTCATGCACGATGGAGAAGGAGCGGATATCCTCGCCGTGTCGGTTCACATCGTGATGATGATGGTGGTGATGACCGTGACCCTGATCCGCATGACCGTGTCCGTGGTGATGGTCATCGTGGTCGTGGCCATGGTGATGATCGTGTTGCGCATGGTCATGCGCGTCCGCCGCCATCTCGTCACGCAGCCAGCGACCGACATCGGCGATCTTGGTTTCCGGATCGTAGAGACCATTGGCGAGGATCACGGCCGTACCGGCATCGGCACTGTCGCCATCGATCATCGGCGCACGCGGATTGAGCGCGGCAAGCCTCGTCTTCAGGGCCGCAACATGAGCTGCATCCGCCATGCCCTGCTTGGAAATGATCAACCGGTCAGCCACCGCCGCCTGCTTGAGCGCCTCCGGATGGCGATCGAGCGTCGCCAGACCATTGACCGCATCGACCACGGTAATCACGCCATCGAGTTCGAAATTCTGGGCGATGACCGGATTGCCCATCACCGCCTGCATGACCGGAGCGGGATCGGCAAGGCCGGTCGTTTCGATCACCACACGGCGGATCGGCTGCAGTTTTTGCGTCTGCACCTGATCGACCAATGTCGCCAGCGTATCGACCAGTTCGCCGCGAATGGTGCAGCACAGGCAGCCGTTGGAAAGCTGCAGCAGCGTATCACCCGAGGATTCGACCAGCAGGTTGTCTATACCCACCTCACCGAATTCGTTGATGATGACGGCCGTATCCTTGGTCGCCGGATCTTTCAGGATGCGGTTGAGCAGGGTCGATTTGCCGGCACCGAGAAAACCGGTGAGGATCGAAACCGGAATACGGTTGCGCAGGACGGACATGGACTGACTTTCTGGCTGGCTCTGAGGCCGCTGCCGGATCGCCGCGATCAGAAAGTGCTCGGACGCGGGATCGGGATCGGCACGTTGGCAAACTGGCTGGCACCGGTGGTCGTCGGGCTGGCAGGTTCTGCTCCCGGCAGAACACCCGCAAACGAATAGACGATCGGATGCGACAGTTCGCGAATATAGGGTGAATGGGTGATCATGCGGCCGGCCTCGTCGCGCGTTTCGCTGCGCATCTTGGCGGCCTTGGGGTTACAGATTTCAGCACTGACATCATTGACCTGCACGGTCTCGCCATAGGGCGCCAGCGAGCCGAGAGGCGCGCCCTGGTTCGAACCGGCGGTGAGACCGGCCTGCAGCAGGTTGGCGGTATCGTCAGCACGGCCGGCAAGGCTATCGGAACCGAGCACGACCGAAATCACCGAACGTCCGTTGCGCGTCGCCGAGCCGATCTGGTTGAAACCGGAAGCGCAGATAAAGCCAGTCTTCATGCCATCGGCACCATCGAAACGGCCGATCAGCATGTTGAAATTGGCATATTGCTTCTTGCCGACGTCGATACCCTCGATCGAGAAATAACCGGCATATTCCGGGAATTCCCGCTTCAGCTGCAGCGTCAGGATCGCAAGGTCACGTGCCGTCGTATACTGCCCCTGCCCCGGCAGGCCATGCGGGTTGATGAAGCGCGACGAATTCATGCCAAGCCGCGCGGCTTCCGAATTCATCATGGCGACGAACTGCTCCAGCGAACCGCCACCGACGGTTTCAGCCACGGCAACGGCCATGTCATTTGCGGACTTCACCAGCGTGATCTTCAGGGCATTGTCGAGCGTCAGGCGCGTGCCCGCCTTGAAATACATCTTGCTGGCCGGCTGGTCGGCCGCTCTTTTGCTCATCGTCACGACGCTGTCGAGATTGAGGCGACCGCTCTTGATGGCGCGGAAGGTCACATAGGCCGTCATCAGCTTGGTCAGCGATGCCGGATACCATTTGCGAAATGCTTCCGTATGGCTGATCACCCGGCCGGTGCGCACATCGACGACCATTTTCGGGTTGGCCTCGGCCACCGATGCCATGCTGGTGGAAAACAGCGACAATGCGATCACGGCGCCGATCGACTTCGATGCGAACGGCAGAAAGGTCTTCGATCTATGCAAGGGGTCGTCCTCGTACAATCCGGGCGTAACGAGCGTGGCGGTTATTCGACCACTATGACCTAGCAATGGCAAAGATCGTTGATTCCGTCAATTCCGCAGCGCAATATGGAATCGGGAGCAACATCACGTCTTTGCAAGCGAAATGGAAATCTTATGCCGATCCTGAACAGAGCCGCCGAAATGCAGGATGAAGTCAGCGCCTGGCGCCGTCATATCCACGAAAACCCGGGCATTCTCTACGAGGTCGAGCATACGGCGAATTTCGTGACGGAAAAACTGAAGGAATTCGGCGTCGACGAGGTGGTGACGGGCATTGGCAGAACGGGCGTCGTCGGCCTCATTCGCGGCAAGGGCCCCGGCAGCCGCACGGTTGGTTTTCGTGCCGACATGGATGCGCTGCCGCTGACCGAGATTACCGGCGCCGAATGGGCCTCCAAGACGCCCGGAAAAATGCATGCCTGCGGCCATGACGGCCACACCGCCATGCTTCTGGGCGCGGCCAAATATCTGGCCGAGACGCGCAATTTCAACGGAACCGTCGCGGTGATCTTTCAGCCGGCCGAAGAAGGCGGCCGTGGCGCCGAAGCCATGGTCAAGGACGGCATGATGGAGCGGTTCGGCATCCATGAAGTCTACGGCATGCATAACCGGCCGGGCATTCCGGTTGGCCAGTTCGCCATCCGCCAGGGCGCCATCATGGGCGCGCCCGACAAGTTCTCCATCACCATCGACGGCCGCGGCGGCCATGCGGCAGAACCGCATAACACGGTCGACCCGATCGCCATCGGCGCGCAGATCGTCAGCAATGTTCAGCTGATCGCCTCGCGCAACATCAATCCGCTGCGCTCAGTCGTGGTTTCGGTCACCCGTTTTCAGGCCGGCACGACCCACAACATCATTCCCGAGACGGCCGAGCTGGAAGGCACGGTGCGCACGCTGGACGAATCCGTGCGCGATTTCACCGAGGCGCGCCTGCGCCAATTGGTCGAGACGATCGCCGCCGCCCATGGCGCAACGGCGACGTTCGAATATGAACGCGCCTGCCCGGTGACGATCAACCACGACACGGAAACGCTGCATGCGGCCGAGGCGGCGACGGCTATCGCCGGCCCGAAAAACGTCGACGCCAACACAGATCCGATGATGGCCGGCGAGGATTTTTCCTTCATGCTGAATAGCCGCCCCGGCGCCTTCATCTTCATCGGCAACGGCGACAGCGCTGGCCTTCACAACCCGGCATACGATTTCAACGACGAAGCAATCGCCCACGGCATATCCTATTGGGTAAAGCTCGCGGAACAGCGCCTGACCGATTGATCCGGCAGCGACGAAGAGGGGTGGAAAAACGCTTGGCTTGCCGCCCCTCCTTTTGTATGGATGGCTTTGAGTGGTTCCGTAGCTCAGCAGGATAGAGCATCAGATTCCTAATCTGAGGGTCACGCGTTCGAATCGCGTCGGAATCACCATTTGCCATTCACGGCAGCCATCTGAAGACAGCGAAGCATGACGCTTGGGAGTCATCGAGGTCAAAAACTCGCAAGAAAACTTTTCGTCTAAAACGGGTTCCTTTAAGTCAAGAAAGGCTCCGAAATTAATTACTCACGCTTTCTTTCAACCATTTATAGTCTAAAAACACCCAATATCTTATTGTTAACATTTACCATCGCTTAACCAAGGTTTTGTTGTATGGCGTAATCATTTGCGCATGATGCGCTCTCCCATATTTGCAGAGCTTTCATGTCCAGTATCCTCACCAATAACGGCGCCATTTCCGCGTTGCAGACCCTCCGTTCCATCGAAAGTCAGATGGGAAACACGCGAAGTGAGGTCGCGTCCGGCATGCGGATAGACGTGGCCGCGGACAATGCCGCCTATTGGTCCATCGCCACCACCATGCGCTCGGACAACAAGGCAATCTCTGCCGTCGGCGACGCACTGAACCTTGGCGCCGCAAAGCTCGACGTCGCCTATACGGGGATCGAGTCGGTCATCGACGTGCTCTCCGATTTCCAGACGAAGCTGGTTGCCGCCAAGGAACCCGGCGTCGATCCCGGCAAGATCCAGAAGGAACTCGACCAACTCAAGCAGCAGGTGATCGACATCTCGACGTCGGCAAGCTTCAGCGGCGAGAACTGGCTGAACACCGAAATCGCGGACATCAATGACAGCGATCTTAACCGGGTGTCGATGGTGTCGTCGTTTACGCGCACGGGATCCGGCGTTTCTCTCGGCAAGACCGATTTTCATCTTTCCGAGGTGTCGCTTTTCAATTCCGAAGGCGGCGGCCTGCTGCAAGCAGACAAACGCCGACTGAAAACCCTTGGTGGCGTCCGGCTTTTTGACACCTACATGGACAACGATGGCCTGGTCCACATGAGCCAGACCAACTTGACCGGCGGCACCAATGCGCGCAGCGGCTTCACGTTTGCCGGCCCACTCACCTTTGACACGAACGACAAGATCGAGTTCGACGTCATCGTTGATGCCGACAACCCCGCCGACCTGCCCGGACCGCACGATCCAGGCAAGCTCACGCACATCACCATCGATCGCACTATGGTCGACAGTGTACTTTCCATTTCTGACGGAAAAGTATCGACCTACACGCAGTTCGTGCAGGTGCTGTCTAACGCGCTATCGTTGTCTGGCAGCGGCGCATCGGCAGGTCTGGTTCCACAATATCCGAGCGGGACGGTGCCCAACCAGATCGCCATGCAAACCAATGAAAGCTCCGGGCTAGACGGTTCAGCGCTGGAGATCCGCAATTTCAGCAGCGATGTCGGCAGTGCCGGCATGTCCAATTTTCTCGCCTATGGAACGCGTGGTTCGGCAATCAGCCTGGGCTTTACGCCCTTCGAAGTTTATACGGATGGCGACGATCCGGATGGTGTCTCCGTAACGTTCCGCTTCACCCTCAACGGCGCCAGCTCGCAGACCTACGAATTCGACAGACCTTATGTGAACAGCCTGCTGGGCAAGGACACAGGCAAGGTCGAGACCGCCGACGAGATGGTGACCCTGTTGAAGTCGTTCATGGAGGATGGCTGGCCGAATGTCATCATCGAGGCGACAGATCCCAGCACGATATCTGTGCGATCTGACACGGCAGGCGACCGGCTTTCCGGCATCAAGACCTCCATCGGATTTACCGGCATGAGCGTCAGCATCGAACCGATCCCGACCCAGAATTTCGTCGATATCGATATCGTCGAAAACCCCGAAATGCTGGATCGTTATATTGGCTACATCAATGTCGTCACATCCGACATCATCGACGCAGGCACATCGCTGGGCGCCCTCAAAACGACGCTCGACATGCAGACAAGCCTGATGCTCGACCTGTCGGATGTCATCGAAAAGGGCGTCGGCCGGCTTGTCGATGCCGATATGGATGAAACCTCGACACGATTGAAGGCTCTGCAGACACAGGAACAGCTGGCGATACAGGCATTGTCGATCGCCAATTCCAGTTCGTCGAGCATGCTGTCGCTATTTCAGTCCTGACCTTTCGACGCCGCACTGATCTGCGGCTGGCGCACATGCTCCATCCGAAAGCCCAGGCCGATCAGGCGTCCGGCCAGATGTGACAGCAGAGGGAAACGCGCTATGCCCCGGATGAAGGCCGGGGGGCCTTTTCGCTTTTCTGCGCTAACCTGATCCGTGCGGCGCGAACTGCGCATCATCAATTGCAGTTTCTGGGTGGCGCGCGTCGGAAAACCGCGGCGAGCCTCGACCGCAGCCAGATCTCCATCGGAAAGGTTTCCCGCCCTCAAGGGCTGCGCCAAAAGATTGCCGGCCGCCACCGCATCCTGAATGGCCAGATTGACGCCCACACCGCCGATCGGCGACATGGCGTGCGCTGCGTCCCCTATGCAGAGCAGGCCCGGCCGCCACCAGCGTTTCAGCCGGTCGATACGCACCTGCAGCAGGCTGACATCCCCCCATCCGCCAATCTCATCCATGCGGTCGGCCGGCAGCGGCGAAACGGCACTCACCGCCTCGCGAAACGCCGCGATCCCGCGCGTTTTTATATCAGTGAAGGTGCCGCGCCGGATGACATATCCGCACTGCCAGTAATCCCCGCGATCGATCAGCACAAAGCCTTGCCGCGGACCGGCATGACCCATCGTCTCCTGCGGATCGCCGGCCTGTTTGGACAGTTTCATCCAGACGACTTCGCTTGGCGTACCAAAGCTCTCGACCTCAAGTCCCGCTTTTGCCCGCGTCACGGAATTGCGGCCATCGGCACCCACCACCAGACGGGAACGAATGATAATCTGCCCGTCCGGAGTGGCAGCGGAAAGCCCGGCGATCTTGCCCTGTTCCTCCAACAGATCTTCGACGCGGGCCTGCATGATCAGCCGAAAATTCGGATATCGTGCCGCCTCCTGCGCCAAAAAATTCAGGAATTCCCATTGCGGCATGAAGGCAATGAACCGGTGATGCACCGGCAGACGCGAAAAATCAGCGATGCTGATTTGCCGTCCGCCGATCTCCGCCGACAATTTCGGCGCCCGCGTGTGCGGCAATGTCAGAAAGGCTTCGTCAAGACCAAGCTCACGCATCACCTCCAGCGTCGAGGGATGGATCGTATCGCCGCGAAAATCGCGCAGGAAGTCGGCATGTTTTTCCAGAACCACGACCTCCACACCGGCGCGCGCCAGAAGCAGGCCGAGCATAAGCCCCGCCGGGCCACCGCCGACGATGGCGCAACCGGTTTCGATTTGTTCGGAATATTGAGAATGGATGCTGGTCATGCCGCACATTCTACCGCCAGTGCGATCGGATCAAGCCGTTGCATCGTCACATCCGCTTGCGTGGCGGAAAACAGCCGGGACTTGTGACCACACCCATTCGGCGATAGACCGGCCACGATAAGAAGCAGGCGGACATTTCATGGCATCGACGCATCATTCGCGTTCCATCACCGTTCTCGGTTCCACGGGCTCGATCGGCGTCAGCACGCTGGATGTGGTCCAACATCTGGGCCGTGAGACGTTTGAAGTGGCGGCACTGACCGGCAGCGGCAATATTTCGCTGCTGGCCGAACAGGCACGCGCCTTCAACGCCAGACTGGCTGTGACGGCTGACGAAGCCCGCTACAACGACCTGAAGGAAGCCCTGGCCGGCACCGGCATTGCCGTCGCGGCGGGTCGCAGCGGCCTGATCGAGGCAGCTGAAATGGATGCCGGGCTGGTAATGGCGGCAATCGTCGGCACGGCGGGTCTTGCGCCAACGCTGGCCGCTGCCAGACGCGGCGCCGATATCGCGCTTGCCAACAAGGAATGCCTCGTTTCGGCCGGCGACCTGTTTATCGAAGCGGTCAGGCAGGGTGGCGGCAAGCTGCTGCCGGTCGACAGCGAACACAATGCCATCTTTCAGGTGTTGGAGGAAAACCAGCGGCATGCGCTGGAGCGGGTGATCCTCACCGCATCCGGCGGTCCTTTCCGCGCGTATTGCCTCGAGCAGATGGCAGGCGTGACGGCAGATATCGCCCGCGCCCATCCCAACTGGTCGATGGGCCTGAAAATCTCCATCGACAGCGCCTCGATGTTCAACAAGGCGCTGGAGATGATCGAGGCCAAACATCTGTTTGGACTGACGCCCGAACAAGTGGAGGTGATAGTGCATCCGCAATCGGTCATTCATTCCATGGTGGGCTACACGGACGGCTCGGTGCTGGCGCAGCTCGGCTGCCCGGATATGCGCACCGCGATCGGCTATGCCCTGCAATATCCGAAACGCGCCAGCCTGGCCGTCGAACGGCTGGATTTCGCAAAGCTGGCGCGACTGGATTTCGAAGCGCCAGACGAGACCCGTTTCCCAGCCTTGCGCCTGGCGCGTTTGGCGATGACGCGCGGCGGCGTGCAGGGCGCGGTGCTGAACGGTGCCAAGGAAGTGGCGCTCGAAGCCTTTATCGCCGGCCGCACCGGCTTTCTCACCATGGCCGAGATCACGGAACAGGTGATGACGGAGCTTTCCACCCTGCCGCCGGCATCGAGCATGGATGACGTGTTTGCCGCCGATGCCGAGGCACGCCGTCTCGCCGCAAGACACATCGGCTGACAACGGACACCACGACCAAACCAAAAAGGCCTGATCGCGAACGATCAGGCCTTTTGTATTTCGTCGACAGTCTTTGAGCTTACGCGACCTGGCGGGCCAGTGCGCAACGCGCCCACAACTGATGCAGCGAATCGACCAGATGTTCGAGATCGGCGTCGGAATGCAGCGGCGTCGGGGTAATACGCAGACGCTCCGTTTTGCGCGGAACGGTCGGATAATTGATCGGCTGCACGTAGATGCCGCAATTGTCCATCAGCAGATCCGAGATCCACTTGCACTTGGCGGCATCGCCAACCATGACCGGCACGATATGGCTGGGGTTGGGCATATGCGGAATGCCCTTGGCATCCAGCATGCCGCGCAGCTTGCGCACGCGTTCCTGATGGCGGGCGCGCTCGAACTGGCTGTTCTTGAGGTGGCGGATCGAGGCGATTGCACCGGCGGCAAGCGTCGGCGGCAGCGCCGTGGTGAAGATGAAGCCGGAGGCGAAGGAGCGCACGAAATCGCACAAAGCGGTGGAGGCAGTGATATAGCCGCCCATCACGCCAAAAGCCTTGCCCAGCGTGCCTTCGATGACCGTCACGCGGTCCATCAGGCCTTCGCGCTCGGCAATGCCACCGCCGCGCGGGCCGTACATGCCGACGGCATGCACTTCGTCGAGATAGGTCATGGCGCCGTATTTGTCGGCGAGATCGCAGATTTCCCTGATCGGCGCGATATCGCCATCCATGGAATAGACGCTCTCGAAGGCGATCATTTTCGGCGCGTTCGGATCTGCGGCAGCAAGCTTGGCTTCGAGATCGGCGAGATCGTTGTGCTTCCAGATAACCCGCTCGCATTTGCCGTGGCGAATGCCCTCGATCATGGAAGCATGGTTCAGCGCATCGGAGAAGATGATGAGGCCGGGGATCTTCTGGCCAAGCGTACCGAGTGCGGCCCAGTTCGACATATAGCCGGAGTTGAAGATCAGGCCGGCTTCCTTGCCGTGCAGATCTGCGAGCTCGCGCTCGAGCAGAACGTGATAGTGGTTGGTACCAGAAATATTCCGGGTGCCTCCCGCACCCGCGCCACAGTGATCTATGGCCTCATGCATGGCGGCAAGAACGGCGGGGTGCTGGCCCATGCCGAGATAATCATTGGAGCACCAGACGGTGACGTCCTTCGTGCCGTCGGCCATGTGATGGGTGGCGCGCGGGAAACTGCCACGCTGACGCTCAAGGTCGGCGAACACGCGGTAGCGGCCTTCCTGATGCAGTCCGTCCAGCTCGTTCTTGAAAAATGCCTCGAAATCCATATCAAACTCCAGAACCTGCACTTTTGTGAGTTCTGCCTTTTCTTCCGTCAACCCCAGCAATGTCTAATAGAGCACACTGCGGCAAATGGCCCACTCTTTTGAACTGTTCTAGTCAAAAGATAGAGAGGCAATACGCGCCCGTGTTGATCGATGTCAAATTTTGACGAATTGCATTTTTGCGTCCGCTTGAGGAAAAACCGCCTCGCGTCGGGTAAGCTAGGCCGCATCACAGTATGGACATATGGGTATGGAACCCTATTCTCCGTCAAGACGATGCTGCCGCGGGATGCGGTGAGAGGCGAGATCACTCCCTGCAGCCGTCTTCAATGAAGTGGAGAGAGTTATGAAAAAATTGATGGTTCTCGCTCTGGCCGGCCTGTCGCTGGCGAGTTGCACCCAGACCGAAAAAGGCGCCGGCATCGGCGCTGCATCCGGCGCCGTCATCGGTGGCCTGGCAACGGGTAACGTCCGCGGTGCCGCAGTCGGCGGTGCGATCGGCGGCGTCGCAGGCGCTGTGATCGGCAATGTCTCCGAACAGCCCGGTCAGTGCTACTATCGCGACCAGTACGGTCGTCGTTACATCGACAGCTGCCCGCGCGGCGGCTACTGAGCCGTTCGATACGGTCGTATTGACGACCGAACCGATGAAGAAGCCCGCGGAATGATCTTCTGCGGGCTTTTGCATTGGTGCATGCAGACCTTTGCCCGTCTGAGACTGATGGACGCAGATTGCGCCAGATCAACCTCAAGCTGTTCGCAGTCAGCTTAGCCAGCAGCCGCCATCGCGCGCTGCACATATCCGATCGGATTGGCAGCTTTTATCGCCATCCCAGTGACGGATATCCCATGAACGCCAACACGCCGCCCGATCAGATCATCACCGCAGAACCTGTCGCCCATAATCACGCAACACACGGCAACCCGGCCGTGGTCGGCCTTGCCGGTTTCGGCATGACGACCATCCTCCTTCAGTTTCACAATGTCGGCTGGGCCTCGCTCGGACCCGTCATCTGGACCGGCCTCATCTTCGGCGGCCTCGCCCAGCTGATCGCCGGCCTGCATGAAGGCCGGATCGGCAACAATTTCGGTTATGCCGCCTTCACGTCCTATGGCTGCTTCTGGATTGCACTTTGCCTGATCCAGATCGGCAATGCGACGGGCATTTTCCCCATCAGCCACACGGATCTCGGCTGGTTCCTGGCCATCTGGACGATCTACACGGCCATCATGACGCCGGGCGCGATGCGCGCCAGCACCGGCCTTGGCCTCGTCTTCATCACATTGCTGATCGGCTTCACCCTGCTTGTAGCCGGCCATTTTGGTCCACCTGCCTTCAACGTGATTGCCGGTTACGAGCTGATGCTGTGCGGTGCCTCGGCTCTCTATGTGATGGCACATACGATCTACAAGGATGCGTTTGGTCGCGACCTGCTTCCCGTCGGCAAGCCGATGATCGGCTGACAGGCGGGAACGCCTTTAAAACACCGGGTCGCTAATCGTGCGACCCGCCCTATTTTGTGGCGGATTGCGCGGCCATGGGGCAACACTCCCCTCCTAAAGCCCTCACTTTTTTCCATAAAGATTCGACCTGGCTCATTAAAAGACATATGTTGCCCCTGTTTTTGCGAATAAATTAGCATTTCAGACAAACAGCAAAGACCGGCGAGGGCGGAAACATAGCAGTACTGCGGAAACGCCCCCACACGGCACCATTCATTCGCTCGGCCTATCGAGGCGCAACGATACTGGCGCTCGCGTTGGCGACGACAAGCTCTCCCGTGCTTGTTCCGGAAGCGCATGCGCTGAAGATTTTTGGCCTGACCCTGTTCGAAAGCGACAAGGACGAGGTCGAGGTCGTCGACCCTGTCCGCTACGACGTTACCTTTCAGGCCAAGGAGGCGGACAGCGACCTCGAAGAGCGGCTGGAAAACGCCGCCTCTCTGGTGGCCGACAAGGAAAATCCCGTTTCCGGCGATCTCGGTATCGTCATCAAGGCGCGCGAGGACCGCGACCGCCTTGTCGCCGTGCTGTTCGAGGAAGCCCGCTACGGCGGCATCGTCAACATCACGATCGCCGGTCAGGATATCGACCGGTTGCCGCCAAACCCAAGCTTCGATCGCAGCAAGCCGATCCCCGTCACTGTCTCCGTCGAGCCCGGCCCTGTCTTTACCCTCGGCAAGATCACCATGCTGGGCGATGCAGCCGGCAGAGACCCGGCCGAATACGATCTCGTACCCGACGGCAAGGCCGGCTCGCGGCTGATCATCAAGGCCGGGGAAACCATCATTCACGACCTCAAGAACGAAGGTCGTCCGCTGGCAGAGCTGGCAGAACGGCAAGTCGTCGCCGACCACGCCACCAACAAGGTAGATGTGACGCTGGATGCCCGCGGCGGCCCGGTCGCACCTTTCGGCAGCGTCGCTGTGAAAGGCGCGCGGGCGGTCAACCCGGAATTCATCCGCCGTTATTCGCGCCTCGACCAGGGTCAGCAATATTCACCCGATCAGATGAAGAAGGCGGCCGATCGTCTGCGCGAACTCAGCGTGTTTTCCAGCCTCACCATCCAGGAAGACAAGGCACTGGCTCCGGACGGCTCCATTCCGCTGTCGATCGAAGTTTCGGAAGGCAAATTCCGCTATTTCGGTTTTGGTGCCGAATATTCGTCGCTCGATGGCGGTGGCCTCTCGGGTTACTGGGGACATCGCAATCTGTTCGGGCAGGCGGAATCGCTGCGTTTCGAAGGCGAGGTTTCCGGTCTCGGCTCAACTGATGGCACCGATGTCGGCGATCTCAACTATCGCGCCGGTGTCTATTTCAAGAAACCGGGCACATTTCTTCCGCAGATCACCTTCGATGCAAGCGTCGAAGCAAAAACGGAAAACTACGACACCTATGACGCCGAATCCGTGACCGCACTTGGCCAGTTCACCTATGAGCTGAACGATCAGGACAAATTCACCGGCGGCGGCGAGATTGCCTATACCCAGACACATGACGTTTACGGCGACAACGACTACCTGACGTTCAGCCTTCCGATCGGCTACGAGCGCGACGCCCGCGACAACAAGCTCGATCCCACCGAAGGGTATTACGGCACGCTGTCGGCCAAGCCGAGTTACGAGGCTCTGAACGGCAATGTCTTTTCTTCCTTTGAAGGCTCGATTTCCGGTTATCTCGGTCTCGGGCAGGAAGATCGCGTCGTGCTGGCCGCCAAGCTCTCCGCAGGAACTTTGATCGGTGGCGATGGTTTGGCCAGTATCCCTGCAACGCGGCGCTTTTATGCGGGTGGCGGCGGCTCGGTGCGCGGTTATTCCTATCGCGAAATTTCGCCCTATAACGACGACAACGAGGCACTCGGTGGCCGCTCTTACATGTTAACTTCTTTGGAAGCGCGCATAAAAATTACCGATACGATCGGAATTGTGCCGTTTTTGGATGTCGGTACAGTTGCGACCGAAATCGTGCCCGATTTCTCGGATATCCGCATGGGCGCCGGTATCGGCCTTCGATACGCGACACCCTTCGGGCCATTGCGCATCGATTTTGCGCTGCCGCTTGATCGATATGAAGGTGGCAGTTCATACGGCATCTATGCAGGCATAGGGCAGTCGTTCTAAGAGAATGCAGCGAGCCCGAGGGGCAAGTGGAAAGGTCTGATCGCGTTCGATGACAGTATTGTTTCGCCTGATGAAATGGATCACGCGCGCCGTCGCCGGCGTCGTCGCGATTCTGCTCGTCCTGGCCGTGGCCGTCATCCTGTTCGTCGGGCTTGCGCCCGCCGGCGGACGCATCGCTGCCGACACCATTTCCTCGCTGATTTCCACTCCCGACCAGACGATCAGGATCTCCCGCCTGAAGGGTGTTCTGTCCGGCCGCCTGCGCATCGAAGGCGTCACCTTAGCCGACCGTGAGGGTAGTTTTGGTGAGATCAGGAACATTGCCGTCGACTGGTCGCCGCTTGCCCTGCTGACCGCGACATTTCATGCGGAAAAAATTGCGATACAGTCCATCGCGTTGACGCGGGCACCCGCCGAAAGCGAAACGCCAGCCGAGACGACAACAAGCAGCAGCAGCGGATTTTCGCTGCCCGTCGAGCTCAAAATCGACCGGTTTGAACTTCCCGATATCCGCCTTGCCGAAGCCTTTGCCGGCCGCGATTTCTCCATCGCCGCCCATGGCGCCGTCGATGCGACATCCGAGCGGGTCAGCCTGAACTTTGCCGCCCATCGTCAGGATCTGCCCGATGCGATGGCCGAAGCTGACATCGTTTATGCGCCCGAGCAGAATGAATTGAAGCTGCAGGCGTCGATCGCCGAACCGCAGGGCGGCCTTATTGCACGCCTGCTGCGGCTGCCGGGCAACCCGTCCGTGGCCATGGCGCTGGATGGTAGCGGCCCGCTGTCGAACTGGACCGGCCAGCTGGATGGCAATGTCGATGGCGCGCCTGTGATCAGCGTCAACGGCAAGCATACCCTGACGGATAATGGACGCCATCGTCTTGAACTGACAGGCGGCGGCCAGCTGCAGGAAATGCTGCCGCCGGCCTTGCGTCCCTTCTTTGCCGGCCTCACCGCGATCGATGTCGCCGCGCGCTTCGGCAATGGCGACCGCATCGATATCGACAAGGGCAATATCAGCACCGGCGCCGTCAAGGTCGCGGCATCCGGCGCACTCGACCAGAAGGGCGACAACAGCCTGACCGCCAGCGTTGCCGGCGCCAATGGCCCGATCACCATCAACTGGCCGCTGCAGCAGAACCAGCAGGCGCGCCTTTCGGTGGACAATGTCAATTTCACGCTGACGGGTGCGGCAACGTCGGCCCGCTTCAACGCGACGGCCGCCATTCGTTCCGCCGAACTGCCGCAGGGCCGTTTCGAGCAAGTGCGCCTGCAGGCCGAGAGCGAGGATCTCGATCTCGTCGAGCGCGCCGGCAGCATCCGCAGCCGCCTCACCATTGCCCGCTCGGCCTTTGCCAATGCGGATCTCGACCGCGTCATCCGCTCACCGTTCACGCTGGATGCGCCGATCCGTCTGGCACTGCCGGCCATCGGGCTTGACGCGGCCACGGTCGAAAGCGCCAACCTCAACGGCACGATCAGCGGCGCCTATGATCTGTCGAAGCAGGCCGTGACCGGCAATATCCGCATGACCGCCAACCCGGCCGTCCTGCCGCCTGCGATTGCCGGAAAGTTTGCCGAAGCGATCGGCGTCGAGGCCTATGTCAACGCCGTGATCGGCGGGCGCATGGCTTTGGAAAACCTGACGATCCGCTCCGGCACCATCGAAGGCCACGGCAACGCTGTTGTCGAAAACCAGACGATCAATGCGCGGCTGGCCGGGCGTATGCCCGATATCGGCAAGTTCCGTCCGGACGCCAAGGGGGCCGCCGGCTACGACATCTCGGCAACCGGCCCGCTATCGGCCATGGCCGTCAAGGGCGTCGTCAACTCGGCGGAAGCCCGTGTTGCCGGCCGTCTGATAGAAGCTTTCAGCGTCAACATCGACGCCACGGCCGATCCCAATGCGCCGCGCGGGCATGTCGGCCTCACCACCCGCGTCGACGGCAAGCAGATCGATGCCGGATCGGATGTCGCCTATGTCAGCGGCCGCCTGTCGACATCCAATCTGCAGCTGAATGTCGGCTCAAACAAGCTGACCGGCGCGCTCGATTTCTCCGAACAGTTTCTGCCACAGGGCAATCTGGAATTCGACTTTCCGGAACTCGCGCTCCTCGCCTCCTTCGCCGGCCAGCAGGTGCAGGGTGACCTGCGCGGCACGGTCAATCTCGTCAATGCCGGTGAAAAGCCATCCGTGACGGTCAAGGCGACCGGCAACGCGCTTGCCCGCGGCGGTATTGCCATAGCCTCACCGTCGGTCGACATGACCCTGCCCGACCTGCGGGCCCTGACCGCCGAAGGCACGATCCGCGCGGCCCGCATCGGCGTCGGCGCGCAGGCGCTGACCGATGTGGTTCTCGGCGTCAAAAGGAACGACGCGGCGACCTTGTTCGATCTTGCCGCACAATTTGATTCGGCACCGCTTTCGACAGCCGGATCGATCACCCCCGATAGCCGCGGCATGACGGTCGCGATCGACCACTTTACCGCCAAGCCACGCGGTATCGACGTTGCGCTGTCGAGACCGTCTCGGATCGGCATCGCCGATGGCGCCGTCAGCCTTTCGGAACTGACGATCAATGCCGGCAATGGCCGTGTCGTACTGGACGGTCAGGCAGGCACCAATCTGAATCTCACGGCAAACGTCACCACGCTGCCGGCGACACTCGCAAATGCTTTTGTTCCAAACATCGACGCGGCCGGCGCCATTACCGGCAAGATCGTTGCGACTGGCACCACAGCTGCACCGGTCGTACGTTACGACCTGCAATGGAGCGATGCGCAGCTTCGCCAGACGAAAGCGGCTGGTATTTCGCCTTTACTGATCGAAGCCGATGGCCAGCTTCAGGACAATGTCGTCACACTCGGCACTACCCGCATCACCAACCCGGACGGCCTGTCGCTTTCGGCAAACGGCTCTGTCGGCCTGAAGGATGGCGGCCCCGGTCTGGATGTGAATGCCGAGATCGGCGCCTTGCCGGCCAAGCTTGCCAATGGTTTTCGGCCCGGCCTTGATGCGGCCGGCAGCATATCCGGCCGTGCAAGCGCCAAGGGAACGATCGCTGCACCGGCTGCCGATTTCGATTTGAAATGGGCTGATGCCGCAACCACCGAGACCCGCAAGGCAGGACTTTCCGCACTTCAGCTTCAGACGGCCGGACGTTTCGAAAACAACGCCCTGACCATCGCCGATGCCAGGATTTCCGGCCCCGGCCAGCTTGGCCTGACGGCCCGCGGTTCCGTTTCGCTGAACGACGACAAGGCTGTCGATATCGATGGCGAACTGACCGACATTCCCGCAGCGCTTGCCAATGCATTTCTTCCGAACCTCGATGCGGCCGGCCTTCTATCCGGCCGTGTGGGCGCCAAGGGCACGCTAGCTGCACCATCGGCGACCTTCGATCTCAACCTGCGCGATGCGGCCGTGCGCCAGACCCGCCAGGCCGCCGTGGGTCCGCTTGCCATTGCAGCGCAGGGGCGCTTCGAAAACAATCGCGTCACGCTCGATACACTGTCTGGAACCGGCGAAGGTGTCGGGCTGTCTGCCAAAGGCTGGCTCGACCTTGCCGGTGATCGCCCGTTGTCGGTCGATGCCTCCATCTCCGCGCTGCCAGCCAAACTCGCAAACGCCTTCCGGCCGGACCTGAATGCCGCCGGTTCGTTTTCCGGCACGATCAATGCCAGCGGCACCATCTCTGCCCCCAATGCGACCGTTGATCTGACCGGCGCCGACCTCGCGGTCGGCAAAGGTCCAGCCTCGTTGACCGGCCTGCAGGCGCGCCTTAAGGGACGTTTGGAAAATCAGGCGTTCACACTGGAAGCGGCTGACCTCAACGGACCACAGGGCCTGTCGCTGACGGCACGCGGCAATGCCGCACTGTCCGGCGATCGCAAGCTCGATATCACCGCAAACCTTGCCTCCGTACCGCTCGCTCTTGCCAACGTTTTCCGTCCCGATCTCGAAGCCAGCGGCGCCATCAACGGCGCGGTTACGGCGTCCGGCACTGTCGATGCCCCGAACGTGCGCTACGATCTCGGCACCACCGAAATCCAGACACGCCAGACCAGACAGGCAGGCGTCACAGCCTTGCAGATGAAGGCCAAGGGGAATTTCGAAAACGGCACGGCAACACTCGAAGAAACCAGCATCACCGGCTCTGGCGGCCTGTCCGCCTCGGCGACCGGCCGGGTCATTCTGAACGGTGCATCCGGCGCCCCGGCGCTGGACGTCAACGCCGATATCGCCGCCCTGCCCGCCAGCCTCGCCAACGGTTTTGTCGCAGGTCTTGATGCCAGTGGCACGATTGCCGGCAAAGTCACATCCACCGGCACGGCGCAAGCACCTGCCATCCGTTACGACCTACGCTGGTCAGATCTTGCGCTGCGCCAGACCCGCGCAGCCGGCCTCAATGCGCTTCAGCTGACCGCCGCAGGAACATTCGAGCAGGGCACTGCCAATCTCGAGGGCGTAAAACTGTCCGGGCCTTCCGGTCTGGCGCTCGACGCCAAGGGAACGGTCAGTCTTGCAGGCGAACGTCCGATCAGCGTCACTGCCAATGTCGCGTCATTGCCGGCAAGCCTTGCCAACAGCTTTGTGCCTGGCATCCAGACGGGCGGCGAGATCACCGGTTCGGTCACGGCCAACGGCACGATGGCGGCCCCCGCCGTCCGTTACGATCTGCAATGGAATGGCGCGGAAATCCGCCGACAGGGTGCTGCTGGCATTTCCGGCATGAACCTCAAGGCCGCCGGCAATTTCGAAAACAACACGCTGACGCTTTCAGAAACCCGCCTGACCGGACCGCAGGGCATGTCGCTGACGGCCGGTGGTCGTGTGGTCCTCGGCGGCAAGGCAGGTCCCGTCCTCGACGTCAACGCCGACATCAACGCGCTTCCCGCCAGCATCGCCAATGGCCTCGTTCCCGATCTCGATGCCGGCGGCAAGATCACCGGCAAGGTTACCGCCCTCAACAACGCATCGACGCCCGGCGTGCAGTTCAATCTCGCCTGGGATGACGCGGCAGTAAAACAGACCCGCTCAGCCGGTCTTGCGCCTTTCCGCATCACCGCCAATGGCCGCTTCGAGAACAATACCGTTACCGTCGATACCCGCCTTTCCGGCCAGTCCGGTCTGGCGATTTCCGGAAACGGCTCGGTCGGTCTGGCCGGCAATCGTGCCCTCAATCTCAAGGTCAATGGCGGCGTTCCCTTCGCACTTCTCGGCGCACAGCTTGCAGGTCAGGGTTTTGTGCTCGAAGGCAACGGCAATATCGACGTCAATGTCGGCGGCACTGCAGCTGCGCCGCTCGTCACCGGGTCGGCCAGCACATCCGGTGCCCGGCTGATCGACGTCCGTCGCAATCTCGCCCTGGAAAACCTTGCCGCCAACATCGCCTTCAACCGCGATCAAGCCACGCTCTCATCGGTGACGGCAAACCTCTCCACCGGCGGTAATGTCTCGGCGCAAGGCACGATCGGCATCAATCCGGCGGCCGGCCTGCCTGCCGACCTGACGGTGACGCTTGCCAAGGCCACCTATGTCGACGGTCAGCTTCTTGCCTCGACTGCCGACGGTCAGCTGACGGTCAAGGGTCCTCTCCTCACCAACGCCATTCTCGGCGGCCGCCTCAACCTGTCGAAGACGTCGATTACGGTTCCGGCAAAACTGCCATCCTCGCTGGCCGAACTGAATATCAAGCAGAAAAATGCCCCGGCAGATGTCCGCCGCCAGATGGCCGAGATCCAGCCGAAGGGCGGCAGCGGCAGCAGCTCTGCGCTCGGTCTCGATCTCGTCATCAGCGCGCCGAGCGGCATTTTTGTCCGCGGTCGCGGCATCGATGCGGAACTCGGTGGCGAACTGACCGTCACCGGCACGTCGGCCGCACCGAATGTCTCCGGCGGCTTCGAGATGCGCCGCGGCCGTATCATCATCCTGACCAAGCGACTGGATTTCACCGAGGGCAAGATCACCTTCGGCGGCGGCCTTATCCCCGTGCTCGATATGGAAGCAGACACCACGTCTTCGCAGACGACCATCACGGTGAATGTAGCAGGCGTTGCCAACGATCCTGATATCAGCTTCTCCTCCTCCCCTGCCCTGCCGCAGGATGAGGTTCTGGCACGGCTCGTCTTCGGCCAGTCCATGTCAAAACTGTCGCCACTGCAGATCGCCCAGCTTGCCGATGCCGTCAGCCAGCTGGCAGGCGGTGGTTCGAACTCGCTGCTGGACACGCTGCGCGCCAATCTCGGCGTCGATGATCTCGACATCAATACCGACAGTAACGGCCAGACGACGGTTTCGGTCGGCCGCTACATCAACGACCGCACGTACCTCCAGCTTGAACAGGGTGGCAAGGCAGGTGCGCGCGCCGTCATCAATCTCGATGTCGGACGCGGCGTAAAGCTCAAGGCCGGTGCGGGCGGCGATGGTGGTTCGGCGGGCGTATTCTATGAAAAAGAATACTAAATCGGATCCGTCGTGCGACCGGCATTTGCTAGAGCGGTTCATTGTTAAATGGAATCGGTTCTGTTGGCTCAAACGGAGTTGGATGGTCGCATGGCTGGCGCGCGTCGTAGCCAAAGCATACGACCAAGCCGGCCATGCGATCAGCCGGCCCGTTTCAGCCAACCCATAAGGGCCGGGCATCTTTCCGCCGGGATCAGCGGCGATCGGCTCGCACGTACCTTCGGGCATGCACTTCGCCAATCGCCACTGCCCCGACGAAAACCTGCTCCGGCAGAACCGTTTCCATTTAACAATGAACCGCTCTAAGCAACTGATTCCGCGCCGGCTTTCGTCGGCCGGTTTAGATTTAAGAAATACTCTTCCCCTACATTAAACTTCGAATCGATCGACAGCACATCCCGTGCCATCGACGACAAGTTTTTCGGCAACGGTCGCGTGCGCCATATCCGGTGCGTCCGCTCCGTCCAGCAAAGGGCAATGGGGTAGAAGTTTGATGGCTACGACGATCAATTCCGTAAGCTATGGCGATGAGAACCTGGAAATCATCGCTTTCCGTCTGCACGATCAGGAATTCTGCGTGAAGACCACGACCATCCGCGAAATCCGCGGCTGGGCACCGTCCACGCCCATCCCGCATGCACCAGCCGACGTCATCGGCGTGATGAACCTACGCGGCTCGGTCATTCCGATCATCGACCTTGCCTACAAGCTCGGCATGAAGAGCACCGTTGCCAACGAGCGCAGCGCCATCGTCGTTGCCGAAGTGCACAACATGGTCATCGGCATGCTGGTCGACCGCGTCTCGGACATCCTGACCATTTCAGCCACCCAGGTTCAGCCGGTTCCGGAAGTCTCCGCCTCGTTCGACAAGTCCTTCTCCGAAGGCGTTATCGCCAACGAGAACGGCATGATCTGCTTCCTGAACCTTGCCAAGATGTTCAAGGGCACCGAGGCCGAAGACCTCGCAGCCTGACTTAGCTTTTCTTGCAAAGACAAGCTGACGGCCACCGTATTGCTGCGGTGGCCGTTTTGATTCGTGGGATCTGCGAACCCTTTGTTCATCCCCTACGAAATATTGTGATTCCTGTTCACTTTGTTTCAATTTATTATTAAGTTTTAAATGTCTAAAGTAACCCTGAGATGAATCGCCGGTTGTATTCGCCTGCCCTCAGACGAACCGACGAGGACGCAAAGCCCTTGGGAGCGAAGAATGTTCGGACTCGGCACGTCAGGCGCACAGCAGGTTGTCGACGCACTATCCAAATCGCAGGCCATCATCGAGTTCGATCTTCAGGGCAATATTCTCTATGCGAATGAGAATTTCTGCCGGGCGCTCGGTTATCGCCTTGAAGAGATCAAAGGTCAGCACCACCGCATCTTTTGCGACCCGGCCTATGCGGCAACCGCGGAATACCGCCAGTTCTGGAGCAATCTAGGCTCAGGCAAATTCGATGCGGGCGAGTATAAGCGCCACACCAAGGCTGGCGAAGAGATCTGGATTCAGGCCTCCTACAATCCAGTCCTGCGCGGTGGAAAACCCGTCAAGGTCGTCAAGATCGCCTCCGATATCACCGCTGCAAAGGCAAGAGCCACCGAGGACGCGGCGAAGCTTTCAGCTATTTCCAATTCCCAGGCCGTCATCGAATTCACGCCGCAGGGTGAAATCCTCGATGCCAACGACAATTTTTGCCAGGGTCTCGGTTATGCCCTTTCGGAGATCAAGGGCCGCCATCATCGCATGTTCTGCGATGCGACCTATGCCGCCTCGCCCGAATACGCCGCCTTCTGGCAGAAGCTTGCCTCTGGAGAATTCATCGCCGACGAGTTCGTTCGCTTCGGCAAGGGGGGCAAGGAAATCTGGATCCAGGCGGCCTACAACCCGATCCGTAACCTCAAGGGCCAGGTCTACAAGGTGGTGAAATTCGCCACCGACGTGACACCGCGCATGAGCGCCATCACCAGCCTCGGCAACGGCCTGAAGGCGTTGGCGGGCGGTGACCTCGAGCAAAGCCTCGACAACACTTTCGTACCGAGCATGGAAGCAACCCGTCACGATTTCAACGAGGTCGTGGCCAAGCTGCGCGCCGCCATGCAGACCGTGGCGGAAAACGCCGCCGGCATTGCAGCCTCCTCCGGCGAAATCGCCGGCGCATCCGACGACCTTGCCCGACGCACGGAACAGCAAGCCGCTTCTCTTGAGGAAACGGCAGCGGCACTGGAAGAGATCACCACCACGGTGTCCGACTCCACACACCGCGCCGACGAGGCGGGCCGTCTGGTGACGCTGACCAAGCAGAATGCCGAGCAATCGGGCCAGATCGTCCGCGACGCCATCGCGGCCATGGACCAGATCGCCAAATCGTCCGGCGAGATCACCAACATCATCAGCGTGATCGACGAAATCGCCTTCCAGACCAATCTGCTTGCGCTTAATGCCGGCGTGGAAGCGGCGCGTGCCGGTGAAGCGGGCAAGGGTTTTGCCGTCGTCGCCCAGGAAGTACGCGAACTGGCACAGCGTTCGGCGACCGCCGCCAAGGAGATCAAGACGCTGATCAACGCGTCCAGCGGTTACGTCACAAACGGCGTCAATCTGGTCGGGCAGACCGGATCGGCCTTGAGCGAGATCGTCGGTCAGGTTGGCGCCATCCACACCAACGTGGCGGCAATCGTCGAGGCATCCCGCGAGCAGTCGGCCAGCCTCAAGGAGATCAACCAGGCGGTCAACGTCATGGATCAGGCTACCCAGAAAAATGCTGCCATGGTCGAGGAAACCACTGCGGCGAGCCATTCTCTCTCATCCGAGGCCGAGAACCTGCGGCGACTGCTGCAGCAGTTCCGCATTGGTCAGGCAACGGGAGCGGTCGCCGCCGCGCCACGTTATGCAGCGCCTGCCGTGCACAACACCCGCAGCACCGCACCCTCACGACCAGCGGTACGCACCGCCTCGAGAGGGCAGGCAATCGCCGTCGCGGATGATGGCTGGGAAGATTTCTGATCCTGAAATTTCATCGTTGAATGGAAAAGGGCAGCCGAAGCTGCCCTTTTTTATATGCGTATCAGGAGCACGGTTTAGCCGAACAGCGCAAGGCTGCTCTTCAACGTGACCCAGACACCCCACAGAAGCGGAATGCCGACCACGGCCCAGGCGAAAGCCGCCTTGGCATCCAGACCACCCTTGCCGATACCGAAGGAACCGGTCGGGCCAGCGTTGGCAGCAGCAGTCTTTGCCTGCAGCGAAGCCACTTCCTCGTCCGACATGAACCACTTGTCGGCCAGCGGGCGAACGAGCGAGTTGGCAATCAGACCGAGGACCAGCATGCCGGCGAGAATGTACATCGTGCCGGAATAAAGAGCCGGGCCCGGTGCAACACCTGCGCTGATCTGCGCTTCGCGGATGTAGTTGACGACGACGGGGCCGAGAATACCGGCAGTCGCCCAGGCAGTCAGCAGACGGCCATGGATAGCGCCGACGAACTGGGTGCCGAAGATATCCGCAAGGTAAGCCGGGATGGTCGCGAAACCGCCGCCATACATCGACAGGATGATGCCGAAGGCCAGCACGAACATCGCCTTGTTGCCCATTTCGGCAAGCGTCGGGGCAAGCGTGTAGAGGATGATGCCGAGGATGAAGAACGTGTAGTAGGTGTTCTTGCGACCCAGCTTGTCCGACAGCGATGCCCAGACGAAACGGCCACCGATGTTGAACAGCGAGATCAGACCGGTGAAGCCGGCGGCAATCGCGGCGATCTGCGTCTTCTGAGCCATGTCGAGCTGCGAGAAGGTCAGATCAGGCAGGCCGATCAGCGAACCGGCGAAGATTTCCTGCAACATCGGCGAAGCCATGCCGATGACGCCGATACCAGCCGAAACGTTGAGGCAGAGAACAGCCCAGATCAGCCAGAACTGCGGTGTCTTGTGCGCATCGCGCAGATGGACGTGCTTGCTGGTGATCATGGTCGACTTGGAAGCCGGAGCCGTCCAGCCTTCCGGACGCCAGCCGGCCGGCGGAATACGGTAACCGAAGGCACCTGCCATCATGAAGACGAAGTAGATCAGCGCCATGGCGACAAAGGTCTGCCATACGCCGACGGATACGTCGGTCTTGAAGTGGTTCATCAGCAGGTTGGCGAGCGGAGCACCGATCATGGCGCCACCACCAAAGCCCATGATGGCCATGCCGGTTGCCATGCCGCGGCGGTCCGGGAACCACTTGATGAGCGTGGAAACGGGCGAAATGTAACCGAGGCCGAGGCCTACACCGCCGATGACGCCGGCACCAACCCACATCAGCCACAGCTGATGGGTCATGACGCCGATAGCGGCAACGAGAATACCACCGCACCAGCACAGAGCCGATACGAAACCGGCCTTGCGCGGGCCGACCTTTTCAAGCCAGCCGCCCCAGATGGCAGCGGAGCAGCCGAGCAGGACGAAGAACAGGGTGTAGATCCAGCCAAGATCCGAAACGCGCCAGTTGCACTCGGTGGTGAACAGCGCGGTGACAAGATTCATGGTGGCGCAAGCCGCATCCGGCGTGCCGGGAATGGCGCGAGACAGCGGCAGCCAGAAAACGCTGAAGCCGTAAGCCATGCCGATGCAAAGATGAATTGCCAATGCTGCCGGCGGTACGAGCCAGCGGTTAAAACCAGGTTTTGCTATAATGCGTTCGCGGTCGAGAAGACCGGCATTGCCTGCGGAACCTTCGCCCGCAGATGTTGCAACTGCCATTCGCACTTCCTCCCTCTGGGAAAATGATGTTTCAATATCGAACGCGACCGGCTCTCTCCCACCCGGCCGCATGATTTTATGCGGTGTCCCCCGGGGCACGGGATTGAACGGGCGCCTTTTCGTCGCACCCTGTGCGACGGATCAGCGCAGACGCGTCCTTGACGATTGGCAATAAACCGTCTCCGCCCTTATCGATATGGGCAAAAAGCTGCCGCCGCATCCTTGGCTCCCAAAACTTGTTGATATGTGTCGCAATTCCCTCAGTTTGGGTATTTTTTGGCTGGGAAAGGAAGAACGTTCCGATCTGATTGGCCATGCGAATCAGTTTCTCAGGTGTCTGGGTGCCTGCATCTGCGTCATGAGACATCGGGTTCCGCCTCGAATCGAATACGGTTGGGGTGAGTGAACACTTCGAAATCCTCGCCGCGCGACAGGGCGACGAGCGTCATTCCGGCGGCATCCGCAGTGCGGATGGCAAGGGCCGTTGGCGCCGAAATGGCGATCAGTATCGGTGCGCCAAGGATGGCGGTTTTCTGCACCATCTCCACCGAGATACGGCTGGTGACGACGACCACGCCTTCACGTCCATGACGACCGGATCGCAGAACGGCACCGGAGAGCTTGTCGAGTGCGTTGTGGCGGCCGACATCTTCGCGCACCGCGATCAGACCTTCGCCGGGGATGAAAAAACCGGCGCCATGTACTGCGCGCGTCTGCGCATGCAGCGGCTGCGCGCTGTTCAGCGCCGAACTGGCAGTGGCAATATCGGCAGCCGACAGCACCATCTCGATAGCAGAAACATCCGGCACCGGCCGCATGGCCTGCTCGATGGATTCGATACCACAGAGACCGCAGCCAACGGGCCCCGCCATATGGCGGCGGCGGGCGCGCAACGCGTCCTCCTTGTCCTCCGCCAGCACTATCTGAACATCCAGACCATCACCTTCCTGCAAGACCTCGATCGTCTCGATCTCGGCCAGCGAGGCGATGATACCTTCGGTCAGGCTGAAGCCGGCGGCAAAGTCTTCGAGATCCGCCGGCGTGCCCATCATCACCGCGTGACTTGACCCACCATAGGAAAACGCAATCGGCACCTCCTCCGGCACAGACCGAACCGCCTTGCGCACCACGCCATCGCGCCGGATCGTCTGCGGCGCGGCAGCGGTCGTGGCAATCTGGAAATTCGGGCTGTGTTCGGCGGTCGACATGAGGGGCATCCTTTGCACGGGAAGCGGCGACCTCACGGCCAATGCTTCCCCATTCTTGATGCCGGTCAAAATAGTCATCGGCGCCGCCCGCGCAACGGGCGACACATCATTCGTTTCTCGCCGTGGCCAAGCATCTGGAATGCGCTCATTCGGCCGCTTCCAGTTTGGCCGCGATACGGCGTGAGCGACGGGACAATTCGTCGTAATCCTCCTGCCATTCGGTCGGGCCGTTGGAGGGCGACACCTGTACCGCCGTCACCTTGTATTCCGGGCAATTGGTTGCCCAATCGGAGAAATCGGTGGTGATGACATTGGCCTGCGTGTCCGGGTGGTGGAAGGTCGTATAGACCACGCCCGGCGACACCCGATCGGTGATCAGCGCCCGCAGCGTCGTATCGCCCGAACGGCTGGCAAGCTTGATCCAGTCACCTTCCTTGATGCCGCGCTGTTCGGCATCGTGCGGGTGGATTTCCAGACGATCTTCCGCATGCCAGGCAACGTTTTCGGTACGCCGCGTCTGCGCCCCGACATTGTACTGCGAAAGAATGCGGCCGGTGGTAAGCAGAAGCGGAAAACGCGGCCCGGTGCGCTCGTCGGTCGCCACATATTCCGTGCGGATGAATTTGCCCTTGCCGCGCACGAACCCATCGACATGCATGATCGGCGAACCGACCGGGAATTTTTCATTGCACGGCCACTGCACCGAACCCATTTTTTCCAGATAGTCGTAGGAGACCAATGCAAAGCTCGGTGTTGTCGCGGCAATCTCGTCCATGATCTGCGACGGATGCGTATAGGCCCAGTTCAGCCCCATGGCCTGCGCCAGTTTCTGCGTCACTTCCCAGTCGGCATAACCATTCTTCGGGCTCATCACCTTGCGCACGCGGTTGATGCGCCGCTCGGCATTGGTGAACGTGCCGTCCTTTTCGAGGAAGGTCGAGCCGGGCAGGAAAACGTGGGCGTAATTGGCCGTCTCGTTCAGGAAGAGATCGTGCACGACGACGCATTCCATCGCGGCAAGCCCCGCCGAGACGTGCTTGGTATCCGGGTCGGACTGCAGAATGTCCTCGCCCTGAATGTAGATGCCCTTGAACGAGCCTTCCACGGCGGCATCCAGCATGTTGGGAATGCGCAGGCCCGGTTCGTTGTTGAGCGTCACACCCCAGAGTTTTTCGAAAATGTCTCGCGTGGCATCGTCGGAGATATGGCGGTAGCCCGGCAGTTCATGCGGGAAGGATCCCATGTCGCAGGAGCCCTGCACATTGTTCTGCCCACGCAGCGGGTTCACGCCAACGCCAGGGCGGCCGATATTGCCGGTGGCCATGGCAAGGTTTGCGATCGCCATCACCGTGGTCGAGCCCTGGCTGTGTTCGGTAACGCCGAGACCATAATAGATGGCGCCATTGCCGCCGGTGGCAAACAGCCGGGCCGCACCGCGCACCAGTTCGGCCGGAACAGCGGTAAAACGTTCCGTCGCTTCCGGGCTATGCGCCTCTTCCGAAACGAAAGCCGCCCAATCCGCGAATTCCGACCAGTCACAACGCTCGCGAATGAAAGCTTCGGCAAACAGACCTTCGGTGACGATGACATGCGCCAATGCGGTCATGACAGCGACATTGGTGCCGGGTTTCAGCGGCAGATGGTAAGCCGCCTCGACATGCGGTGTCTTGACCAGATCGATGCGTCGCGGATCGATGACGATCAGCTTTGCACCCTGCCGCAGCCGCTTCTTCAGACGAGACCCGAAGACCGGATGGCCATCGGTCGGGTTGGCACCGATAACGATCACCACATCCGTCTGCTCGACACTGTCGAAATTCTGCGTGCCGGCAGACGTGCCAAAGGCCTGGCCGAGACCATAACCGGTCGGCGAATGGCAGACGCGGGCGCATGTATCGACATTGTTATTGCCGAACCCGGCGCGGATCAGTTTCTGGACGAGAAAGGTTTCCTCGTTGGTACAACGCGACGAGGTAATGCCGCCGATGGACTCGCGGCCATACTGATACTGGATGCGCCGGAATTCCGAAGCGATATGCGAAAACGCCTCCTCCCATGTCACCTCGCGCCACGGATCGGCGATATTTTCGCGGATCATCGGGTTGAGAATGCGGTCCTTGTGGCTGGCATACCCATAGGCAAAGCGGCCTTTCACGCAGGAATGCCCACGATTGGCCTGCCCATCCTTCCACGGCACCATGCGCACCAGTTCCTCGCCGCGCATTTCGGCCTTGAAGGAACAGCCGACGCCGCAATAGGCGCAGGTGGTGACGGCGGAATGTTCCGGCTGGCCGATTGCGATCACCGACTTTTCCGTCAGTGTCGCGGTGGGACAGGCCTGCACGCAGGCACCACAGGAGACACATTCGGAGTCTAGAAAATGCTCATGCGCGCCGGGTGAGACCCGGCTCTCAAAACCGCGCCCTTCGATCGTCAGTGCAAACGTGCCCTGCACTTCCTCGCAGGCACGCACGCAGCGCGAACAGACGATGCATTTCGACGGGTCATAGGTGAAGTAAGGATTGGACTCGTCCTTCGGCATCCATTTGGCGTTGATGGCGCCGTCATTGCGGGTGCGCACATGGTTATCGCCCTCATACCCGTAACGCACATCGCGAAGGCCGACAGCGCCCGCCATGTCCTGCAATTCGCAGTCGCCATTGGCGGCGCAGGTCAGACAGTCGAGCGGATGATCGGAGATATAAAGCTCCATCACGCCGCGGCGAATATCCTTCAACCGGCCGGTCTGGGTATGGACGACCATGTTGGCCGCAACCGGCGTGGTGCAGGAGGACGGCGTGCCATTGCGGCCCTCGACCTCCACCAGACAGAGCCGACAGGACCCGAACGCATCCACCATATCGGTGGCGCAGAGTTTTGGGATCTGGATGCCTGCCTCCATCGAAGCGCGCATGATCGACGTGCCTTCCGGCACGGTGATGGCGCGGCCATCGATGGTGAGCGTAATCTGTTTTTCGGAGCGGGAGGCCGGTGTGCCGTAGTCGATTTCATGAATGAGCGACATGCTGTGCCTCCTGTACAGAATGGTAATTGCCTTGATTGCTGCGGCGCTGCCTGCCCCCCTCTGCCCTGCCGGGCATCTCCCCCACAGGTGGGGAGATCACAAGAGGCGCGACCGGCGTTTCAAGAGAAACGTCAGTGAGAATGGAACGGGAAATGAGAAGCGGGGAACGGGAGGCGAACCGATCTCCCCCCTTGTGGGGGAGATGCCCGGCAGGGCAGAGGGGGGCGCCTTGCTCCGGCATTGCGTTCGAAAACACGATCATTCCGCAGCCTCCACCATCGGTGCCGGCGAAAAATCCTCCGGGAAATGCGTCATCGCGCTCATCACCGGATAGGGCGTAAAACCGCCGAGCGCACAGAGCGAACCGAACTTCATCGTGTTGCAGAGGTCGGCAAGCAGCGCCTTGTTTTTCTCCGGCTCGATGCCTTGAGCGATCCTGTCGACCGTTTCGACACCACGCGTGGAACCGATCCGGCAGGGCGTACACTTGCCACAGCTTTCGATGGCGCAGAATTCCATCGCGAACCGCGCCTGTTTCAACAGGTCGGCGGTATCATCGAACACGGTAATGCCGGCATGACCGATCAACCCGTCTTTTGCGGCAAAGGCCTCATAATCGAACGGCGTATCGAACAGCGCGCGTGGAAAATAGGCGCCGAGCGGACCACCGACCTGTACCGCCTTGACCGGACGCCCGGTTGCCGTACCGCCGCCGATATGATCGACGATCTCTCCAAGCGACAGACCGAAAGCCGTCTCGAACAGGCCGCCATACTTCACATTGCCGGCAATCTGGATCGGGATCGTGCCGCGCGAACGGCCCATGCCAAAATCCTTGTAGAAGGCGGCGCCCCTGTCCATGATCACCGGGATAGTCGCCAGCGAGATGACATTGTTGACGACAGTCGGCCGCCCGAGAAAACCCTGCAGCGCCGGCAATGGCGGCTTGGCGCGCACCACACCGCGTTTGCCTTCCAGCGAGTTCAGCAGCGAGGTTTCCTCGCCGCACACATAAGCCCCCGCCCCCGATCGG
Source organism: Neorhizobium sp. BT27B (assembly GCF_050455485.1). Classification (NCBI taxonomy): domain Bacteria; kingdom Pseudomonadati; phylum Pseudomonadota; class Alphaproteobacteria; order Hyphomicrobiales; family Rhizobiaceae; genus Neorhizobium; species Neorhizobium sp. BT27B. The sequence continues at coordinate 124,792 of NZ_JBCIYT010000007.1, forward strand.
ATTTCCAGATCGAACGCATGGGCAGAGCCGAGTACGGACGGTCCTATAATACCCGCCGCGCGAGAAATCTCGATTGCCCTGGTCATGGTGGCGATCGCATGCGGATATTCGGAACGGGTGTAGATGTAACCCTTGGTCGCGCCCGTCGCGATGCCGGCGATCGCCATGCCCTCGATCAGCACGAAGGGATCACCCTCCATGATCATACGGTCGGCAAAGGTGGCGCTGTCACCTTCATCGGCATTGCAGACGATGTCTTTCTGGGAAGCCTGCGCCTCCATCACCGTCTTCCACTTGATGCCGGTCGGGAAACCGGCGCCACCGCGACCGCGCAAGCCGCTCTCGGTCACCTGGGTGACGATATCGGCCGACGTCATGGTGACGGCCTTTTCCAGCCCCTTCAGCCCCTGATAATGGCGATAATCATCCAGAGAAAGCGGATCGGTGATGCCACAGCGCGAGAAGGTCAGGCGGGTCTGCTGACGAAGGAACGGAATTTCCTTCGTCAGCCCCAGACAGAGGGGATGACAGAGAGGATGATCATCGCCAGATAAAAAACCGGCATCGAAGAGTGATTTCACATCCGAGGCTTTCACCGGCCCGTAAGCCACACGGCCACGCTCGGTGCGCACCTCGACCAGCGGCTCCAGCCAGAACATGCCGCGAGAACCATTGCGCACGATCCTGGCATCAAGGCCACGAGCGGCGATCTCGGCAGCGATGGCCGTTGTCACCTTCTCGGCTCCGAGCGCCAAAGATGCCGCATCACGCGGAACGAAAATCGTCACCGTCATCGGCCAATCTCCCCAACGATGTCGGAAAGACAGTGCTCGTCGACGCGGCCATAAACCTCGCCATCCAGCATGGCGGCAGGCGCGCAGGCGCACAGGCCCAGACAGTAGACCGGCTCCAGCGTCACTGCGCCATCCGGCGTTGTCTGGTGAAAATCGATGCCGAGCAATTGCCGCACGCGATCGGCAACACGATCACCGCCCATCGACTGACAGGCTTCCGCCCGACAGAGTTTCAGCACATGCCGGCCGGCCGGATGATCGCGGAACTCGTGATAGAAGGTGACGACGCCATGCACTTCGGCGCGTGAAAGATTGAGTTCGCCGGCAATGACCGGCTTAACATCATCCGGCACATAACCGAACTCCGCCTGGATCGCATGCAGGATCGGCAGCAACGGGCCTTCGAGATGTTTGAGCTCGCGGACGATATCGCGCGAACGCTCGGCCATATCAGCCGTAGCGAGATGCATGTTCATTCGTCAGCCTCCCAACCGACTTCTGTTCATGCAAGCGAGGCATCAACGGCGCAGCGCGCCAAAACACCCTCCTCCGCTTACATTTGCAAAGTTTCGCAGCAGGTTAGGGGAAGGGTCAATAGGATGATTACGTTACGCGATAGAACATTTCTATCAATCCGGATCGATAACACCCAGATGTCGCGCCTCATGCAGCAGCGCCGAGACCAGCGGCGTAAACGGTTCGCGATGGGTGGCGACAAGCCCGACAATGTGGCTGGCCTTCGGTTCGACGATGGGAATGGTGCGGATCTGCGCCGAAAAACCGAATGAACGCGCGACGTTACGTGGCATGATGCTGGCCCAGCGCCCTGTGCCGACATGCGCGAGCAGCACGACCATCGAGTTCGATTCCAGCATGGTGCGAACATCGACGCCCGCGCTTGCCAGATGCTGGTTGATGATCCGGCGGTTCTGGTTATCCGGCGTCAGAAGGCAAAGCCTTAGACCCGCCATGTCTTTCCAGGTCACTTCTTCGCGATCTGACAGCGGCGTGCCCTCTGCCGTGACCAGCGTGTAATGTTCGGCATACAGCGGAACAGTGGTAACGCGACCGAGCGGCTCGTTGTCGAGATAGGTCAGACCGGCATCGATCTCGAAATTTTCCAGCTGGCTCAGCACCTGCAAGGAGGTGCGCGACACGACGGAAAACGTCACTTCGGGGTGCTTGGCCTGAAACGGTTCTGTCAGTTTTGGGATCATGGCAAGCGCCGTCGGGATCGCGGCCAGCCGGATATGCCCGGCCAGCCCCTTGCGCGCAGCCCGCATTTCCTCCCGCATCGTGCGCGTATCACCGACGATGCGGCGTGCCCATTCCAGCACGCGCTGACCTTCGGGTGTCAGCCCCTGAAAGCGCGATCCGCGCACCACCAGACCGACACCAAGCGTTTCTTCCAACTGCCGGATCGCTGCCGACAGCGTCGGCTGGGAAATGCCGCATTCCTCGGCGGCACGTCCAAAATGCTGCTCGCGCGCCAGCGCAATGAAAAATTCCAGCTTGTCGATCATGGCAACTCCCTCGAAACAAGCGCTAGCCGGTTACGCTCGTCAATTCAACAGATTGCAACGGCCGGATGATCAGAGTTGCAGCGCATCCGTGATGCTTTTCAGAAGTTCGGCACTGCGTTTCAGCGCCACTTGCTCGCTCGGGGAGAGATCGGGAAGCATATCGAAGGCCACGCCATTGGCGCCGATCACCCGCGGCAGAGATAGCGCCACCTGCTCGACCCCGGCCACATGATCCGTCACCAGCGACACCGTCAGAACCGCACCTTCGTCGCGGGCAATGGCCCGCACGATACGGGCAATGCCGGCGCCGATACCGTAATAGGTCGCCCCCTTGCCCTCGATGATCTTGTAGGCGGCGTTTCTGACATTGTCGTCGATCTCGGCGCGGACCTTGTCTGTCAACGGTGCGCCGATCTGCTGGGCAAACGACGCCAGATCGACGGAGCTGGCACGCGCACTGTGCCAGGCCAGAACCTCGCTATCCCCATGTTCGCCGATCACGTCGGCATGGATCGATTGCGGCGAGATGTTCAGGTGGCGTGCAATCAGGCTGCGAAACCGGGCCGTGTCGAGGATCGTGCCCGAGCCGATGACCCGCTGCGAAGGCAGACCGGACAGGCGCTGGGTGATGAAGGTGATGGCATCCACCGGGTTCGACGCCACCAGCAGGATGGGATTGCTGACGACGGACAGAACCTGCCCGACGATCTGCCGGAAAACCTCCGTGTTGCGGCCCAGAAGCTCAAGCCGTGTCTCGCCCGGTTTCTGGCTGGCACCGGCCGCAAGGATGACGATACCGGCACCATCGAGATCCGAATATCCCCCGGCCCGGACGCGCGTGGCCGACATGAACGGTACGGCATGGGCGATATCCTCGGCCTGCGCCACCGCCAGCGCCTCGTTGCGGTCGATGATCACGACCTCGCTGACATAACCGGTAATGGCGAGCGCAAAGCCCACCGAACTCCCCACCATGCCCGCGCCGATAATACCGATCTTCATGAAAAACACTCTGTGAAAGCTGGCCGTGACTATAGGGCGAAAAGCGCAGGGGTATTTGATATCAAGCCGTTTTGGGCAAGGACATAATCACCTCGGCGAAGCGGACAAGGTCACCATCCACGACATCCCGTGCAGTCGCCCGCCGCATCGGCCGGTTTTCCATCGCCCCCATCTCGTTGGCGAGCTCGTCAGGTGAAACAGCATCAAACGCCACCGGCAGCGCGCGCCGGATGTCGCAGCGATCCATCAGATCAGAAGTAAAGCCCGGCAGCTCCTGCGCAGACGCAAGGCCGATGGCTTTCGCCGCGGCATCCAACTCCGCAGTGGGCGCCGCAACAAGCCAGGGCAAGGTCGCCTCGAAACCCAGTGCCGTGGCGAGGCCATGACGAATGGGAGCAAGGCCCGCCAGCGCATGGCTTATATTGTGGGCGATGGCCGTGCCGCAATTATCGACGGCGATACCGGCGTAACACGAGCCCAGCAGAACCTTTCCGCGTGCATCGAGATTGCCCGGTGCCTTAACGGCCGTTTCCAATGCGCCGGCAACCAGCCGCATCGCCTCATATGCATAGAGCTGTACGCCGGCATGGGTGTTACGGTTGGTGGCGGCTTCGAATGCGTGGATGAAAGCATCCATCCCGCACCAGGCAGTCAGGTGCGGTGGCAGCGATACCGTCAGGGCAGGATCGAGGATGACCAGATCGGCCTTGGTTTCAGGCCCCCAAATCCAGAGTTTTTTGCCCTCGTCACCGGCAAAAATGCTGGTCGCAGACATTTCCGCGCCGGTCCCGGCCGTGGTCGGAACCAGTATCTTCCTGAGTGGATTTTTCGGCAGAGGGTTGGCCGCCAACGCATAAAACATCGGGTCCTGGCCAGAGGCAGCGCAGCAGGCGGTGATCTTGGCGATATCCATCGCAGAGCCTCCGCCGACGCCGATAACCTGCTGCGCACCTTTTGCCGCCCGTGTTGCGGCCTGGAGATGGGGAAGTTTCGGCTCGCCGGCAAAGTCGGCAAACAACGCCGCAGTAATGCCATGCGCTCTCAGGTCGTCAATCAGCCGGTTGGCCAGCCCGGAGGCAGCCAGAAAGCTGTCCATGACCACCAGCGCCCGATCGATATCGCCAAGCACTGCTGCCGCTGCGGCCGTTTCAGAAAAACTGCCCGCACCAAAACGCATGTCTGGAATGAAGGAATTTGAGAACATCAATGCTGCCCGCCCCCCTGGAAGTGACGGTATCAACATGCCTGATCAACTGGGATCTGCAAACCTGCAAATCCCGGAAATGAAAAGGGCGACCCGAAGGCCGCCCCGATCATTTGATATGAGCTCCAGCCTCAGCCGGAAACCGTGTTGTTCAAGTGCGTCAGATCCACCAGGAACTGCTCGAGCTTGGTCTTGTGCTCGTCGCTATCGGCATTATCCAGTTCTTTCTGGGCATGCTCGATGCGGGACTGCAGCTTTTCACGCGTGAGAGCCTGCAGCGGCAGAGCCGCTTCGGCCAGCAGCGTGCAGCCCGTCGGCAGGATGTCGGCAAATCCACCGATAACGGCGTATTTTTCCGTCTGGCCGGAAGCGAGCTTCACGGTCACGATGCCAGGCTTGATGGTTGTCATCGTCGGTGCGTGATTGGCCAGCACCGTCATCTCGCCAAGGGTCGCCGGGATAACGACTTCGCTTACCTGTTCGGAAACGAGAAGGCGCTCGGGCGATACGAGTTCAAAATTGAAGGTGTCGGCCATGACGGTCCACTTTCAGATGATGTTGCAGGCAAGAGCCGACGGCGCGTTTGTCACGCGCCGTCGAAGCATCAATGAGATCAGGCAGCAGCCTGCAGCTTCTTGGCCTTTTCGACCGCTTCTTCGATCGAGCCGACCATGTAGAAGGCTGCTTCCGGAAGGTGGTCGTATTCGCCGGCGACGAGGCCCTTGAAGCCCTTGATCGTGTCTTCGAGAGCAACCAGCTTGCCCGGCGAACCGGTGAACACTTCGGCGACGAAGAACGGCTGCGACAGGAAGCGCTCGATCTTGCGGGCGCGGGCAACCGTCAGCTTGTCTTCTTCCGACAGTTCATCCATGCCGAGGATGGCGATGATGTCCTGAAGCGACTTGTAGCGCTGCAGGGTCGTCTGAACCTTACGAGCGATTTCGTAATGTTCTTCACCAACGATCAGCGGGTCGAGCATGCGCGACGTCGAGTCGAGCGGGTCAACAGCCGGGTAGATACCCTTTTCAGCGATCGAACGCGACAGAACCGTCGTTGCGTCCAGATGGGCGAACGAGGTTGCCGGTGCCGGGTCGGTCAAGTCGTCGGCGGGGACGTAAATGGCCTGAACCGAGGTGATCGAGCCGGTCGTCGTGGTCGTGATGCGTTCCTGCATCTGGCCCATGTCGGTGGCAAGCGTCGGCTGATAACCAACGGCCGAAGGAATACGGCCGAGCAGAGCCGACACTTCCGAACCAGCCTGCGTGAAGCGGAAGATGTTGTCGACGAAGAACAGAACGTCCTGGCCCTTGTCGCGGAAGTCTTCAGCGATGGTCAGACCGGTCAGAGCGACGCGAGCGCGCGCGCCCGGCGGTTCGTTCATCTGGCCGTAAACGAGAGCAGCCTTGGAGCCTTCGCCGCCGCCGTGCTTGTTCACGCCCGATTCGATCATTTCGTGGTAAAGGTCGTTACCTTCGCGGGTACGTTCACCCACGCCGGCGAATACCGAGTAACCACCGTGCGCCTTGGCGACGTTGTTAATCAGTTCCATGATGAGAACCGTCTTGCCAACGCCGGCGCCGCCGAACAGGCCGATCTTGCCGCCCTTTGCGTAAGGCGCGAGAAGGTCGACGACCTTGATGCCGGTGACGAGGATCTGGCCTTCGGTCGACTGCTCGACGTAGGACGGTGCTTCCTGGTGAATGGCGCGCTTGCCCGAAGTGACCAGCGGGCCGGCTTCGTCAACCGGTTCGCCGATGACGTTCATGATACGGCCGAGCGTCTCGGGACCGACCGGAACGGTGATCGGTTCGCCGGTGTCGCTGACGGGCTGGCCGCGGACCAGACCTTCGGTCGAGTCCATAGCGATCGTGCGGACGGAGTTCTCACCGAGATGCTGCGCAACTTCGAGAACGAGGCGGTTGCCGTTGTTCTCGGTTTCAAGTGCGTTCAGGATCGCCGGCAGTGCGCCTTCGAACGATACGTCGACGACGGCGCCGATAACCTGGGTGACCTTGCCGGTTGCTGCGGCAGTAACGCTCTTGGCGCGGGTCTTCAGGGTAGCTGCTCTAGCCATGTTTCTTACCCTTTCTAAGGCCTTCAGAGCGCTTCCGCGCCCGAGATAATTTCAATCAGTTCCTTGGTGATCTGCGCCTGACGCTGACGGTTGTAGGACAAGGTCAGCTTGTTGATCATATCACCAGCATTGCGGGTCGCGTTGTCCATAGCGGACATCTGCGCACCGTAGAAGGAAGCGTTGTTTTCCAGAAGCGCCCGGAAGATCTGCACGGCAACGCTGCGTGGCAGCAGGTCTTCGAGGATTTCCTGTTCGCTCGGCTCGTATTCGTAGAGTGCTGCAGAGGCACTATCAGCCTCGGAAACACTTTCGAACTTTGCCGGGATGATCTGCTGGGCTGTTGCCACCTGCGAGATAACCGACTGGAAACGAGCGTAGAACAACGTCGCGATATCGAACTCGCCAGCATTGAACATCGTCAGCACGCGGCCCGCCACGTCATCCGCCTGAACGAAGCTAAGCTGCTTCACTTCGCGGAAGGTGACGTAATCGACGATGTTTTCGCGGAAGGAACGACGAAGAATGTCGTTGCCCTTGCGGCCGACCGTCAGGATCTTGACCGTCTTGCCTTCCGACAGAAGCTTCAGCGCGTGGTCGCGGGCAAGGCGGATGATGGAGGAGTTGAAGCCCCCAGCCAGACCGCGCTCGCCGGTGGCGACCACAAGAAGATGAACCTGGTCCTTGCCGGTACCCGACAGAAGCAGAGGTGCTTCCGCGTTGCCGGCATTGGCAGCCGCAAGGCTGGCAAGAACCTTGTCCATGCGTTCCGCGTAGGGACGTGCGGCTTCGGCGGCCTCCTGGGCGCGACGCAGTTTTGCCGCGGCGACCATTTTCATCGCCTTGGTAATTTTCTGCGTCGCCTTGACGGAGGCGATCCGGTTTTTCAGATCCTTAAGTGAAGGCATCCGTTATCGGTCCTCGGGCTAGTTCCGGTTTCAGGCGAAAGACTTGGCGTAGGCGTCGAGCGCAGCCTTGAGCTTTGCCTTGGTGTCGTCGGAAACCTGCTTCTCGGTGCGGATCGCATCGAGAACCGGCTTGCCTTCGCCACGCATGTAGGACAGCAGGCCCTGCTCGAACTTGCCGACGTCGGAAACCGCCACCTTGTCGAGGTAGCCGTTAACACCTGCGAAGATCACGGCAACCTGCTCTTCCGTCTTCAGCGGCGAGAACTGCGGCTGCTTCAGGAGTTCCGTCAGACGTGCACCACGGTTCAGCAGGCGCTGGGTCGAGGCATCGAGGTCGGAACCGAACTGAGCGAAGGCGGCCATTTCACGATACTGGGCAAGCTCGCCCTTGATCGAACCGGCAACCTGCTTCATGGCCTTGATCTGAGCGGCAGAACCAACGCGCGAAACCGACAGACCGACGTTAACGGCCGGACGAATGCCCTGGTAGAACAGGTCGGTTTCAAGGAAGATCTGGCCGTCGGTGATCGAGATCACGTTGGTCGGAATGAAGGCCGAAACGTCGTTACCCTGCGTTTCGATGACCGGCAGAGCCGTCAGCGAACCGGCACCGGCATCGTCGCCCATCTTGGCGGCGCGCTCGAGCAGACGCGAATGGAGATAGAAAACGTCGCCCGGATAAGCTTCACGGCCCGGCGGGCGGCGCAGCAGAAGCGACATCTGACGATAGGCAACAGCCTGCTTGGAAAGGTCGTCGTAACCGATCAGGGCGTGCATGCCGTTGTCACGGAAGTATTCGCCCATGGCGCAACCGGCGAACGGTGCGAGGTACTGCATCGGAGCCGGGTCGGAAGCCGTGGCAGCAACGATGATCGAATACTGCAGGGCGCCGCGCTCTTCCAGAACCTTGACGAACTGGGCAACGGTCGAACGCTTCTGGCCGATAGCAACGTAGACGCAGAACAGCTTTTCGCCGTCCGGGCCGTTGTCGTGGATGGCCTTCTGGTTCAGGATCGTGTCGAGAATGATGGCGGTCTTGCCGGTCTGACGGTCACCGATGACGAGCTCGCGCTGGCCACGGCCAACCGGGATCAGAGCGTCGACAGCCTTGAGGCCGGTCGACATGGGCTCATGAACCGACTTGCGCGGAATGATGCCTGGAGCCTTGACGTCGACGCGCGAACGGCGGGTCGCGTTGATCGGGCCCTTGCCGTCGATCGGGTTGCCAAGCGCGTCAACAACGCGGCCGAGCAGTTCCGGACCAACTGGAACGTCAACGATGGCGCCCGTACGCTTGACGGTGTCGCCTTCCTTGATGGCGCGGTCGGAGCCAAAGATAACCACGCCGACATTGTCGGCTTCGAGGTTAAGGGCCATGCCGCGAACGCCGCCGGGGAACTCGACCATTTCACCAGCCTGGACGTTGTCCAGACCGTAAACGCGAGCAATACCGTCACCGACGGAAAGCACCTGGCCGACTTCGGAAACTTCGGCTTCCTTGCCGAAATTCTTGATTTGATCTTTAAGAATTGCGGAAATTTCCGCGGCGCGGATGTCCATCAGCCAACCTCTTTCAGTGCAAGCTTAAGGGTGGAAAGTTTGGTGCGAAGGGAGGTGTCGATCTGGCGCGAACCAACCTTGACGATCAAACCGCCGAGAAGCGACGGGTCGACAGTCACATTGATGGTGACATCCTTGCCAGTGACGCCCTTCAGCGCCGTCTTAAGTTCTTTGTCCTGCGCTACGGTGAGCGCATGCGCCGAGGTGACCTCGGCAACAATTTCGCCGCGGTGAGCCGCAGCAATTTCGCGGAACGCGCGGATCATGCCCGGCAATGCGAACAGGCGGCGATTACCGGCAACGACCTTGAGGAAATTGGAAACAACCGGACCGAGAGCGGCCTTTTCGGCGATCGCCGTTACAGCTGCCTTCTGCTCTTCCGAAGAGAAGACCGGGCTCACCACGAGGCGGCGCAGATCTGCACTTTCATCAAGCATCGCCTGAAAACGGTCAAGATCGCCAGCAATCTGTTCGATTGCATTGGCCTCGACAGCCAGCTCGAAGAGCGAGGATGCGTAACGTTCGGCAACGCCGGAAATACGCTGGGATGTGTCTGCCACGGGCACGAATTCCCTGATTATCATCCAAGCGGAAGGCCTGTTTTGAGCAGTCCAACAAACGCTTGAAATCGTTTCGTTTTCTCGAAACGAACAGGGAACCTCCCCCCGCCGTTCTTTTTAATTCGCGGTTCGTCTAGCATAGGACGTTTGGACTCGCAACACGCGCGGCGCCGCAAAACACCCTCTCCACGGTGGGTTTGCGTGTTTTTAGGCTGTTTCCACGAAACAAGGCGGCGCGACCGGTGGTCACAGGCTAAAACGTGGCCGTCAGAAATACCCGAGGGAATAGCCAAGCGGCCCGGCAGCAAGCAGAAGCTGCAGGGTCAGAAGCGCGATATTGCGCACCACAAGACCGCGATCGAGGAAGAGTGACAGCAGGCGTCCCAAGGCCGCAAAACCGAGCGTGACGCCGACGGCCAGATAGTAGAAATCCTGCGCGAACAGCAGCGCGCAAATCGGCAGCCCGAGATAAAGACCGCCGGTCGAGCGGGTGGCGCCATAGCCTTCGGGTGTGATCTGTCCGACCTGAAAACCGCCGAGACGCAGCGCCGTGCCGGGCAGCACAAGCAGGAAAAGACCGATCAGGGCCGTGGCGGCGGATGCCACGAAGGCGATCTGTTCGGGTAGTTCGGTCGGAAAATAGAATTCCATAGGGCTTCCGCTCCATGCATGCATAGTGTGAGGATGTGTAGCAGCTAACCGGTTATGGTTAAAGAAAGCTCTGCGGATCGACGTCGAGCTGAACCTGAACCGATCCGCGCTGCTTTGGCCCGGCATTCAGCATGACGCGCAAAAATGCCTGCATGTCGGAATTGCGGCGCCCATGCACGAGCAGACGGAAACGATGGCGGCCGCGCACCAAAGCCAGCGGCGCTTCGGCAGGTCCGAGTACGGCAATGCCGGTCACTTTTGGCGCCGCAGCCCGCAAGCCGCGCGCATGGGTTTCGGCATCGGCGCGCGTTTCGGCGGATATGATGATGGAGGCCAGACGCCCGAACGGCGGCAGGATGGCTTTTTCGCGCTCGTTGATCTCGCGCTCGTAAAAGGCCGAGGCATCACCCGAAACGATCGCCTGCATGACCGGGTGCATCGGCTGGTAGGTCTGCAACAGGCCGTGGCTCTTCAGACCTGTACGACCGGCGCGGCCCGTCACCTGGCTGAGCAGCTGGAACGTGCGCTCGGCGGCGCGCGGATCGCCATTCGCCAGCCCCAGATCGGCATCGACAATACCGACCAGTGTCATCAGCGGGAAGTTATGACCCTTGGCGACGAGCTGTGTGCCAATGACGATATCCGCCTCACCATTGGCGATCGCCTCCAGCTCCAGCCGCATCCGCTTGACGCTGCCAAGCAGATCCGAGGACATGACGATGGTACGGGCATCGGGAAAATGCTTTTCTACCTCTTCGGCGATTCGCTCAACGCCCGGCCCACAGGCAACGAGGTGATCGAACGTGCCGCAGTCCGGGCAATGTTCCGGCGTATGCTGGTGATATCCGCATTGGTGGCACTGTAGTTGGTTCTTGAACCGGTGCTCCACCAGCCAGCTTGAACATTGCGGGCACTGGAAACGGTGACCGCATACCCGGCAGAGCGTCAGCGGTGCATAACCACGGCGATTGAGGAAGAGCAGAGATTGCTCCTTGCGCTCAAGCGTGCGTGCCATGGCCCGCAGCAGAAGCGGCGACAGGAACCCGCCGCGCTCGGGCGCATGCCGGCGCATGTCGATCAGATGCAGGTCCGGCATCGCCGCGTCACCAAAGCGGGTCGGCAGTTGCACGAGATTGTAGCGACCGGACAGGCCGTTGACCTGGCTTTCCACCGAGGGCGTGGCCGACACCAGCACGACCGGGAAATCCCCGATACGGCCGCGCACCACTGCCATGTCGCGGGCATTATAAAAGACGCGGTCTTCCTGCTTGTAAGCCGGGTCATGTTCTTCATCGACGATGATAAGGCCAAGCTCTTCGAACGGCAGGAACAGCGCCGAACGTGCACCGGCCACCACGCGCACCTCGCCGGTCACCACACCGCGCCAGACCTTTTCCCGCATGCGCGGCGAGAGATCGGAATGCCATTCGCCGGGCTTTGCGCCAAAACGATCCTGAAACCGCTCAAGGAAGGCAGGCGTCAGCGCGATTTCCGGCAGCAGGATCAGCACCTGCTTGCCACGCCGCAGCGTCTCGGCGATCGCCTCGAAATAGACTTCGGTTTTGCCCGATCCGGTCACGCCATCGATCAGCGACGCGGAAAAGCCCCCTTCGCGAATCGAGGCGACGATTTCCGCTGCCGCTTCCTTCTGCACGCCTTCGATGCGCGGCGCCGTATAATCCGGCTCCGGCCGCGCCACGACAGGTGGCGGCGGCAGGAATACGGTTTCGAAAATACCTTGCGCGGTCAGCCCATCGATCACGCTCATCGACACACCGGCCGCATGGGCAAGACCACTGCGCGTCCACGCAATATCCTCACCCTTGGCGATATCCAGAACCCGCACACGCGCCGGCGTCAGACGCTCCGGCTGGCCGCCGATATAACGCACCGCCTCGACCATCGGCTCGGGATCAAGCGCTGCCGGCGCACGCACCGCCATACGCGCAACCAGACCCGGTGGCGAGAGTGTGTAGGCGGCAACCCAATCGACGAAATCGCGCATTTCCTTGGAAAGCGGCGGACAATCGAAAGCGAGCGTGATCGGCCGCAACTTCTTCGGATCAAGCCCATCCTGGCTTTCGCCATCCCAGACCACACCGATCAACGGGCGCGGCCCAACGGGCACCTGCACAACGGAACCGGGTTCGACATGCATGCCTTCGGGCACGGCATAACTGTAGGGACCCGGCACCGGCAAAGGCACGAGAACGGGCACCACGCGCTTCAGCGGCGGCGCCTCGAACAGTGAACCGAAAAGACTGGTATTATCTGTGCCCAAATCATCTATGCCCGTGTGCGGCGACCATGCCGAAAGAGAGAACAAAAGTGAACCCTCTACCGATCACTCGTCCTCACTATCAAAGCCCGGAGACGGCAAAATAACGATTGCAACATGTCAAAAACGGTCAGGCCGCAGCCGACTTGTCATTCACTCCGAAGGCAAAACGCGCATCGGCATCCGCCGCCAGATTATGCACCGTATGCCGCTCCAGCGCCTGCGTGACGTCGTTGATATCACCATCCAGCGCTTCGGGCGGGATCAGGTGACCGACCGTCATGTCGAAGCGGTTACCCTTCTTATTCAGGAGTTCGTAAAACACCGTCATGTCACGCAATTCGGTCGACCATTTGGCAAACCAGTAAAACAGGCCTGAATTGCGTGCCGTCATATGGATCGGCAGGATCGGCAGATTGTATTTGCGGGCAAGCCCGACCGCCGAGGTTTTCCACGGACGCTCGTTGAGCTTGCCGTTTTCCCAATAGGCGATACGACCGGACGGAAACAGCACCATGACCTTGCCGGCCTCGACAGCCTGATTGGTCAGCACCAGCGTCTCGCGGGTCTTCAGCTTGCTCTTGTGTTCCTCGCGCCATTCCACAGGAATGATTGTTTCGGCAAAACGCGGATTGACGCGCACCGCATCCCGATTGGCGAACACCATGATATCCGGCCGCTTCGGCTTCAGGAGATCGAAGACGGCAACGCCATCGGCAATACCGGTCGGATGGTTGCTGACCAGAATGAAGCCGCCGGACGCCGGAATGCGATCGGCATGATGAGCCTGCACATCGAGATGCAGCAGATCGCTCATATACTCGAAACACTCGAAACCGCTCAGATTGGCAACATCATTGGCAAAACCGATAGCGCGGTCATAACGAAGCAGCGAATAGAGGAACGGTCGCATCAGCGGCCACAGCGGATGTTTGACGATTCGCTGGCCGCGTTCCGCAATCAGGGTATCAACGATGTGTCCGGGGCGGCCTTGGGAGACGAGCGCGATCGTTTGAGCAAAGTGACCGAGTGCGGTCGAATTATCGCGGCGCGCCATACAAACTCCATTACCACTTGCCGTATATCGCAGTCCCTCGTCATGTCAAAACGACAATGCGCAGGCTTTAGGGAATTCGTAACGGAACCATCGGCAATGTGGGATTTTGGCACACGAATTCAACAGGCTTGTGATGAACGAAATCCTGATCATTGCAGCGCCCGAACTTCTGGAGAAGCGCCGGGAATGGATGGAAAGCCTGTCCGACGAGCGCCGACTTTCCGAAAACACGCTCAATGCCTATGAACGCGACACCCGCCAGTTCCTGAAATTTCTGACAGGCCACCTCGCCGAACCAGCCCGCATAAGCGACATTCACACGCTGCGTCCGGCCGATCTGCGCGCTTTTCTGGCGGCCCGCCGACGCGAAGGCTCCGGCAACCGATCGCTCGGCCGTCATCTTGCCGGTATACGGTCATTTCTGCGGTATCTGGAGCGCAAGGGCCTCGTCAATGCGGCCGGTGCTTCGGCCATCCGCACACCAAAACAGCCGAAATCTCTGCCGAAACCATTGTCGGACACGCAGGCGATCGCTGTTGTCGGCCAGAATGCGCAATTGCATGAAGAGCCGTGGATCGCTGCACGCGACGCTGCCGTCCTGACCTTGCTCTACGCCTGCGGCCTGCGCATTTCCGAAGCGCTCGACCTGACGCCATCCGACATGGCGGCGGGCGCGACCTCATTGCGCATAACCGGCAAGGGCAACAAGATGCGCGTCGTGCCGCTTCTGCAGGCAGCACTGGAAGCGGTGGAGACATACAAACGCCTCTGCCCCTATCATCTGCCGGACAACGAGCCGCTGTTTCGCGGGGCTCGCGGCGGAAAACTGCAGCAGGCGATCATCCAGAGCGAAATGCGCAAGTTGCGGGGCGCACTCGGCCTTCCGGAAACCGCGACGCCGCACGCCCTGCGCCATTCCTTCGCCACCCATCTTCTGGCCGGCGGCGGCGACCTGCGCACCATTCAGGAACTGCTCGGCCATGCCAGCCTGTCGACGACACAGGTCTATACCGGCGTCGATGCCGCACGCCTGCTGGAAGTCTACGACCGCGCCCACCCCCGCGCCTGAGCGGGCGGTAAGCAATGCTTAACCACGCCCGTTAAGGGCTTTTCGACACCGAAGCGATACATCGGCCCTATGACAAAATTTGCCTTCACCTCGTCCAGACATCCGTTTTCGCGCCAGCCTGGCGATATCGCCCTATGGCTGCTGGCAACGCTGCACGTCATCGTCTTTCTGTCCTTCATGGTCGTTGTGGCATCTTTGTCTCCCGCGCATGCGCAGGATGCGAGCGCACAGGCAGCGCCCGTCTGCACCGGCAACAACGTGCTGGACGAATTGAAGACACAGGATCCGGCGCGCTACGCCAAGGTGATCGCCGAAGGCGAAAAGACACCGAACGGCAAGGGCATTTTCTGGAAGATCGAAAAGGACGGCGTCCCGACATCGTATCTGCTCGGCACCATGCATGTCACCGATCCGCGCGTGCTCGCAATGCCGGCAGGTGCTGCCGAGGCGGCAAAGGATGCAAAAACGATCGCCATCGAATCGGATGAGATCCTCGATGAGAAGAAGGCAATGGCCGGTTTGATGACCAAACCGGACCTGCTGATGTTCATGGATGGCAAGACCATCAAGACACTTCTGCCTGAAGAGCAGGTGGCAAAGCTCGAGGCCGCTCTGAAGGAGCGCAATATCCCGCTCGCCGCCGTTCAGAGTTTCAAACCCTGGATGATATCGGGCATGATCGCGCTTCCCGCCTGCGAACTGGCACGCAAGGCCAATGCCGCGCCTTTCCTCGACAAGAAGATCGCGCTCGACGCCATTGCTGCAGGCAAGCCGGTAAAAGGCCTTGAATCGATGGAGGAGCAGCTTTCCGCAATGGCAGCCCTCCCCCTCGACCTGCATCTGAAATCGCTCGCGGAAACGCTCGATCTCGGTTCACGTATGAACGACGTGACCGAAACCATGACGGCGCTTTATGTGGCCGGTGATATCGGCCTGACAGTGCCTATGCTGCGGGCGCTGACGCCTGAAGACGACAAGGAAGCCGATGCCGGTTATGCCGAGTTCGAAAAGATGATCGTCACCAAACGCAACCATGTCATGGCGGACCGCTCCGCCGCGCTGTTCAAGGAAGGCGGCCTGTTCATGGCTGTCGGCGCACTTCACCTGCCGGGTGAGGAAGGCGTGATCGAACTGCTGCGCAAACAGGGCTTCAAGGTTTCCGCCATCAATTGATAGGCGTCAGCTGTCGCGCGATGTTGCGCAGCATGGTCTTGACGATCAGCCTGTGAAACGGCGTGATGGCTGCAATGTACAGACGTCCGAGCAAGATCTTTCGGTAAACCAACGTTGTTGCTGAAACGATCGAAAGACCGTTGTCTCCATTCTCGACATCAACGACAACCCGGAAATCCAGATGCCTGTCGTCGAACCCGACCACGACTTGACGATCTGATTGTTTGACGATCGGGAAAAAACCTATCCGTTCGGTCGTTGTACCTGCGAGATCACCCGTGGACTGCAATCCGGCCAGAGCAACGATGCCGTTTCGCATTTTCAACAGCAATCTCACCCATAGCGGAAAAGAGCCGAAGGCAAGACGTGCCGCCTCTATTGCCGACAATTGCGGGTTTGCGACTTGCAGGGCATAACAATCGGCCCAATCGGCGCGCGGAAAAATCGGGTGCGGTAATTGAGGTCGACTGAAAACCGGCATCCGGCTGAAATCGTCAACTTTTGTCATGGCCCAACCCTACACCCGGCGATTTGCGCTCTCCAGCACAATAGATTTCCGTAGAGCCGACAAGGCAACAAAAAACCGCCGCCTGCATGACAGACGACGGCTTTCTGTTCGAATAATTCGATCGATCACATATGGATCGGCTTGGCGAAGGTCGAAAGAGCCGCTTCCTTGACCGCTTCCGACATGGTCGGGTGGGCATGGCAGGTACGGCCGAGGTCTTCCGACGAACCACCGAATTCCATGAGAACCGTGATTTCATGGATCATCTCGCCGGCGCCAAAGCCGACGATATGGCCGCCGAGAACGCGATCAGTTTCCTTGTCGGCCAGGATCTTCACGAAACCGTCCGTCACCTGCATGGCGCGAGCGCGGCCGTTCGCGGTGAACGGGAACTTGCCGACCTTGTAAGCGATGCCGGCAGCCTTCAGCTCTTCCTCGGTCTTGCCGACGGAAGCGACTTCCGGCTGGGTATAAACGACGCCCGGAATGACATCATAGTTCACATGGCCGTGCTGGCCGGCGAGGATTTCGGCAAGCGCCACACCCTCGTCTTCCGCCTTGTGCGCCAGCATCGGACCCTTCACGACGTCGCCGATGGCATAAATGCCGGCAACATTGGTCTTGAAGCCATGGTCGATTTCGACGCGGCCACGGTTGTCGAGCGCCACGCCGGCACCTTCGAGACCAAGGCCTTCAGTGTAGGGCTTGCGGCCGGTGGAGATCAGCACGACATCGGCCTCGAAGGTGACAGCATCGCCGCCCTTGACCGGCTCATAGGTGACCTTGGCGCCCGTTTCGGTCTTTTCGACGGCCGTAACCTTGGCTTCGGTGCGGATATCCATGCCCTGCTTGGCGATCATCCGCTGGAACTGTTTCGACACGTCGGCATCCATGCCGCCGAGCAGCTTGTCGAGATATTCGATGACGGTGACCTTGGCGCCGAGACGCAGCCAGACCGAACCGAGCTCAAGGCCGATGACACCGCCGCCGACGACGATCAGGTTCTGCGGAACCTTGTCGAGTTCCAGTGCACCGGTCGAGGAAACGATGACCTTCTCGTCGATCTCGACATTGACGCCCGGAATGCCGGCAACGTCGGAACCGGTGGCGATGACGATGTTCTTGGTCTCGAGCTCCTGAACCTTGCCGTCTTCAGCGGTAACGGAAACCTTGCCGGCTGCAACGATCTTGCCGGTGCCGATAAAGCCATCGATCTTGTTCTTCTTGAACAGGAAGGACACGCCCTCGACGTTCGACTTGATGGTGGCCTCCTTGTGCGCCATCATCTTTTCGAGGTTCAGCTTGGGCGCTGCGATTTCGATGCCGAGCGAGTCCATGCCGTGAGCGGCGTGATGGAACATTTCCGATGCATGCAGCAGAGCCTTGGACGGGATGCAGCCGACATTGAGGCAGGTGCCGCCATAGGTGGCGCGCTTTTCGATTACGGCGACCTTGAGGCCGAGCTGCGCTGCCTTGATGGCGCAGACATAACCACCGGGGCCGGAACCGATAACGATCACATCATAGGACATTGTTTCTTTTCCTCTTGAGATTGTCTGTTTAGTCCGCCGCACGGGTCAGTGCGAGGCGGAAGCCGAAGCCGACCAGAGCGGCACCGGTAATGCGGTTGAACCATTTGCCGCTTGCGATGAAGCGGTCGCGAACGGCCTTGACCGTAAAAAAGGTGGAGACACCGGCGAACCAGACGGCCAAGGCCGTCGCCATGCCGATGCCATAGCTGAACTGGATCAGAGCCGGCGTATCGTGATGCACGAGCGTCGAAAACAGCGACAGGAAGAACAGCACAGGCTTGGGGTTCAGCGCGTTGGTGATGAAGCCCATGCCCAGGCATTTCAGAGCCGAGATCGGCTTGCGTTCCGCCTCGGATACCTTGATCTCCTCGACATTAAAGCCGGGCGCGCGAAACGACATGATGCCGAGATAGATCAGGTAAGCCACACCCGCCAACTTGATCAGCGAAAACAGCATCAGCGATTGCGAGACGATCAGCCCGAGACCGAGAATGGTGTAGCTGATGTGAAACAGCAGCGAAAAGCCCATTCCGAGGCCGGTCATCATCGCTGCTCGGCGGCCATGCACGATGCTCTGGCGCAGGATCACGGCAAAGTCGGCGCCCGGAACGACGATGAAGATTGAGAAGACGGCCATCAGGCCGAGAAATTCAAGGAGGTATTGCATGTTCACACCGCCATTGGGGTCATCGACCGCCGCTCACATTGAGGATCGAGCCCGTGATATAGGAAGCCTCGGATGACAACAGGTAGAGCACCGCATCGGCGATCTCTTCAGCCGTTCCAGCACGCTGCATCGGAATAGTCGGCGCCATGTCGCGCGCCCGATCCGGCAGGCCGCCGGAGGCATGGATTTCGGTGTCGATGACACCCGGCCGCACCGCATTCACTCGCACACCTTCGGTGGCGATTTCACGGGCGAGACCGATGGTAAACGTGTCGATCGCGGCCTTGGAGGCGGCGTAGTCGACATATTGCGAGGGAGAGCCGATGATTGCAGCCATCGATGAAATATTGACGATAGCGCCGCCACTCCCGCCATGTCGGGTCGACATTCGGCGAACCGCTTCGGCGGCGCAGAGAATGGAGCCGGTCACGTTGATACGCATCATCCGCTCGAGGCGCTCGACCGACATCTCGTCCACCCGCGCCTGCGCATCCACAATGCCGGCATTGTTGGCAAGTCCGTCCAGCCGTCCGAATTGCTTGTCGACGGCTTGAAACATCGCCGCGATATCGGCGGCATTGCCAACATCACCCTTGATCGCAAAAGCCTCGCCGCCACTGGCCTCGATCGCGGAAACGACAGCATCGGCCGCAGCCTTGTTGGCAGCGTAGTTCACGGCTACCCGCCATCCCTTTGCAGCAGCAAGCCGGGAGATTGCAGCGCCGATACCACGGCTGCCGCCGGTTACGAGCAGGACGGGGTTTTCAGTCATGGCAGCACACCCCTACTGTGATCGACGGTGCCATCACAGGAACAACCCGATCATCATCAGCAACAGCCCAAGCAGGCTGACCACCCAGACCAGCGAGCGCACATAGGCAACACCGCCGAGATAAAGCGGGATGTAAACAATACGCGCAATCAGCCAGACCCAGCCGCCGAGCAGGCCGAGACCCGACGTATCACCGGTCAAGATCATCGCCAGCAGCAGGCCGATAAAGGCCGGATAGGTTTCCTGGAAATTTTTGGAAGCGCGGGCAGAGCGGCCGGCAAGCGCACTCTTCGGCTCATTATCGCCGTCACGCGGCCCGGCATTCCATTCCAGGCCGCGTTCCTTGGTCGCAAAATTCCCCTGCAGGAGGATATGAACCACGAGCAGGACGACGCTTAAGGCTAGCAGCACCAGCAGCGTGGTGGCATTGGCAGAAGCGGCGTCCATCGTGGTCTCCTCCAGTCAGGATGGAATGATCAGAGGTCCAGAACCAGACGTTCCGGATCTTCCAGGCTTTCCTTGACGCGCACGAGGAAGGTAACCGCTTCCTTGCCGTCGACGATGCGGTGATCGTAGGAGAGCGCCAGATACATCATCGGGCGGATGACGACCTGACCGCCGATGGCGACCGGACGCTCCTGGATCTTGTGCATACCGAGAATACCCGACTGCGGTGCATTGAGGATGGGCGAGGACATCAGCGAACCATAAACACCACCATTGGTGATGGTGAACGTGCCGCCCTGCATGTCGGCCATCGACAGCGAACCGTCGCGGGCTGCCTTGGCAAGACGCCCGAGTTCCTTTTCGACGCCGGCGATCGAACGCTGGTCGGCATCACGGATAACCGGAACCACCAGACCCTTGTCGGTGCCGACAGCCATGCCGACGTGGCAGTAGTTCTTGTAGATGATGTCGGTGCCGTCGATTTCGGCGTTGACGGCCGGCAGTTCCTTCAGCGCGTGCGTAACGGCCTTGGTGAAGAAGCCCATGAAGCCGAGCTTTACGCCGTGCTTCTTCTCGAACACGTCCTTATAACGGTTGCGCAGGTCCATCACGGCCGACATGTCCACCTCGTTATAGGTGGTCAGCATGGCTGCGGTGTTCTGGGCATCCTTGAGGCGCTTGGCGATGGTCTGGCGCAGGCGCGTCATCTTCACGCGTTCTTCGCGGGGTGCATCTTCAGCCGAAGAGACCGGGCGTGGTGCCGCAACAGCAGCAGCAGGTGCTGCCGGAGCCGACGTGCCCTTGGCAATGGCAGCGATGACGTCGCCCTTCAGAACCTGGCCACGCTTGCCGGAACCATCGACATCAGCGGTCGAGATGTTGTTGTCGGCAGCGATCTTTGCGGCGGCCGGAGCAGCCGGCATGGCGGAACCGCCAGCCGGTGCGGCAGCAGCAGCCGGTGCAGGAGCTGCGGCCGGTGCTGCTTCAGCAGGCTTGGCAGCGGCAGGCGCCGCAGAAGCGGTACCGGCAGCACCTTCGGCGATCTGGCCGAGCAGGGCATCGAGGCCAACGGTTTCGCCGTTCTGGGCGACGATCTCGGTCAGGACGCCGGATACCGGGGACGGCACTTCGACGGTGACCTTGTCGGTTTCGAGTTCGACCAGCGGCTCATCGGCCTTGACGGTGTCGCCGACCTTCTTGAACCAGGTGCCGACGGTCGCCTCGCTGACGGATTCGCCGAGGGTGGGAACGCGGATTTCGGTGGCCATGACTTGTTTCCGTTTTTGTCAGGTGTTCGTTGAATTTGCGAAAGGTGGAAGGCTGAAGGATCAGCCGCCCAATGCGTCTTCGAGGAAGGCTTCGAGCTGCTGCAGATGCTTCGACATCAGACCCGTTGCCGGAGAGGCGGCGGCCGGACGGCCGGTATAGCGCACGCGCTGATACTTGGCGTCGATATGCGCCAGCACCCATTCCAGGTAAGGGTCGATGAACGACCATGCACCCATGTTCTTCGGCTCTTCCTGGCACCAGACCATTTCGGCATGGCGGAAGCGGGAAAGCTCGTTGATCAGAGCCTTGGCCGGGAACGGATAGAGCTGTTCGACACGCAGCAGGTAGACATCGTCGATGCCGCGCTTTTCGCGTTCTTCGAGCAGATCGTAATAGACCTTGCCGGTGCACATCACGACGCGGCGGATCTTTGCGTCCTTCTGGAGCTTGATCGGACCGTCCTTGATCACCTCGGCATCATCCCACAGCAGACGGTGGAACGACGATTCGCCGGCCATTTCGGCAAGCGTCGAAGTGGCGCGCTTGTGGCGCAGCAAGGATTTCGGCGTCATCAGGATCAGCGGCTTGCGGAAGTCGCGTTTCACCTGGCGGCGCAGGATGTGAAAATAGTTCGACGGCGTCGTGCAGTTTGCGACCTGCATGTTGTCTTCCGCACACATCTGCAGCCAACGCTCGAGACGCGCCGAAGAGTGCTCCGGACCCTGACCTTCATAACCATGCGGCAGAAGGCAGACGAGACCGGACATGCGCAGCCACTTGCGTTCGCCAGACGAGATGAACTGGTCGAACACGACCTGCGCGCCGTTGGCAAAATCACCGAACTGGGCTTCCCAGAGCGTCAGAGCGCTCGGGCGGGCCAGCGAATAACCGTATTCGAAACCGAGCACAGCTTCTTCCGAAAGCATCGAGTTGATGACTTCGTATTTGCCCTGGCCGGCCTGCAGGTTGGAAAGCGGAATGTAACGCTCTTCGGTGTCCTGATCGTAGAGAACCGAGTGACGCTGGCTGAACGTGCCGCGTTCACAATCCTGACCCGAGAGGCGGATTTTCGTGCCTTCGACGGCGAGCGAACCGAAAGCAAGCGCTTCCGCCATAGCCCAGTCGATACCTTCGCCGGTCTCGACCATCTGGGCGCGGTTTTCCATGAAACGCTTGATGGTGCGATGGACGTTGAAACCGTCCGGAATGGTCGCCAGCTTGCGACCGATTTCCTTGAGGCTCTTCATCGGCATGGCGGTCTTGCCGCGACGCTGTTCATCGGCATTGTCGGCCGAGCGCATGCCCGACCACTGGCCATCCAACCAGTCGGCCTTGTTCGGCTTGTAGGCCTGGCCGGCTTCGAATTCGGTCTCCAGATGGGCGCGCCAGTCGGCCTTCATCTTCTGGAAATCACCGTCGGTGATGACGCCTTCGGCGACCAGACGATCGGCATAGATCTCGGCCACGGCCTTATGGGCGCGAATAACCTTGTACATCTTCGGCTGGGTGAACGAAGGCTCGTCGCCTTCGTTATGGCCGAAGCGACGGTAGCAGAACATGTCGATCACGACCGGCTTGTGGAACTTCATCCGGTATTCGGTGGCGATCTTGGCAGCGTAGGTGACCGCTTCCGGATCGTCGCCGTTGACGTGGAAGATCGGTGCTTCGATCATCTTGGCGACGTCGGACGGATAAGGCGACGAACGCGAGAAACCGGGATTGGTGGTGAAACCGATCTGGTTGTTGATGATGACGTGCATCGTGCCGGCAACGCGGTGACCGCGCAGGCCCGACAGGCCGAGGATTTCGGCAACAACGCCCTGGCCGGCAAAAGCCGCATCGCCGTGCAGCAGCAGCGGCAGAACCTTGGAGCGCTCGGACAGCGGAATGATGTTGTCCTTGTCCCAGACCTTGGTCAGCATGTCCTGCTTGGCGCGGGCCTTGCCCATGACAACCGGGTTGACGATTTCAAGGTGCGACGGGTTGGCCGTCAGCGACAGGTGAACCTTGTTGCCGTCGAATTCGCGGTCGGAAGAGGCACCGAGATGGTACTTCACGTCGCCCGAACCTTCGACTTCGTCAGGCTTGAACGAGCCACCCTTGAACTCGTGAAAGACGGCGCGGTGCGGTTTGTGCATGACGTTGGTCAGAACGTTCAGGCGGCCACGGTGGGCCATGCCGACGATGACTTCCTGCAGGCCTTCCTGGCCGCCGCGCTTGATGATCTGTTCCAGCGCCGGGATCAACGATTCACCGCCATCGAGGCCGAAACGCTTGGTACCCTTGTATTTGACGTCGATGAACTGTTCGAAACCTTCGGCCTCGACCAGCTTGGACAGGATAGCCTTCTTGCCTTCAGGCGTGAACTCGACGCCCTTATCCGGACCTTCGATACGCTCCTGAATCCAGGCTTTCTCTTCCGGGTTCGACATGTGCATGAATTCGACGCCGATCGTCGAGCAATAGGTGCGCTCGAGAATATCGATCATCTCGCGCACGGTGGCGTATTCCAGGCCCAGCACGTTATCGATGAAGATCTTGCGATCGTAATCGGCATCGGTGAAGCCGTAGGAAGATGGCGACAGTTCGTTATAGTCGTCGACCGGGCTGGCGATGCCGAGCGGATCGAGCTTGGCATGCAGGTGGCCACGCATGCGATAGGCGCGGATCATCATGATGGCGCGCACGCTGTCGCGGGTCGCCTGATGAACTTCTGCGGGGCTTGCCGGCTGGCCGGTGACGGCAGCAGCAGCTTCGACCTTGGCCTTGACCTTGGTTTCAATGGCCTTTTCCACCACGACCGGCCAGTGGCCGTCGAGGGCCGAAACAAGATCGCCGCTGGCAGCCAGCGGCCAGTTGGCGCGCTTCCAGGAGGCGCCCTTGGCGGCCTTTTTCACGTCCTCGGGATTATCGGCCAGTGCCTTGAAGAAGGCCTGCCATTCCGCGTTGACCGAATTCGGATCCTCTTCGTAACGCGCGTAGAGCTGCTCGATATAGGGAGCGTTCGCGCCGTCGAGGAACGAAGTGATGAGAAACTGCTCGTTGGCTTCTTGCCGTGCCATGATGTCCCGCGGGCGCCGCGCCCGCCTCCTCACGTAATTGAGGGCCGGGAAAACAAAGCGCCGGCCGCCGCTTGGGTCTTGTCTTTTAGATCCGCATCAAGCGGCAGCACCCGAGGGCACTGGAACGGGAGGCGGAGATGCCGCCTGCCCGTATTCTTTCGACCACATCCGGCCCTGAAGGCCGGTCGTGGTCCCTATGTGGCGTCAGCCCTTGAGGACTTCAACCAGCGTGGTGCCGAGGCGTGCCGGGGAAGGCGAAACCTTGATACCGGCTGCTTCCATGGCAGCGATCTTGGATTCCGCATCGCCCTTGCCGCCGGAAACGACAGCGCCGGCATGGCCCATGGTGCGACCCTTCGGAGCCGTACGGCCGGCGATGAAGCCTGCCATCGGCTTCTTGCGGCCCTTCTTGGCTTCGTCGATCAGGAACTGGGCTGCATCTTCTTCAGCCGAACCGCCGATTTCACCGATCATGATGATCGAAGTCGTGGCTTCGTCGGCCAGGAACATTTCCAGCACATCAATGAACTCGGTGCCCTTGACCGGGTCGCCGCCGATACCGACAGCCGTCGTCTGGCCGAGGCCTTCGTTGGATGTCTGGAAAACGGCTTCATAGGTGAGCGTGCCGGAGCGCGAAACGATACCGACCGAACCCTTGCGGAAGATCGAGCCCGGCATGATGCCGATCTTGCATTCTTCCGGCGTCAGGATGCCCGGGCAGTTGGGGCCGAGCAGGCGCGACTTGGACTTGTCGAGGCGAGCCTTGACGCGGACCATGTCCATGACCGGGATGCCTTCGGTGATGCAGGTGATGAACGGGATCTCGGCGTCGATTGCCTCGATGATGGCGTCGGCGGCACCTGCCGGCGGAACGTAGATGACCGATGCGTCAGCACCGGTGCGTTCCTTGGCTTCTGCGACGGTCGCAAAGATCGGCAGGCTTTCACCCTTCGAACCGGTCCAGGTTTCGCCACCCTTCTTCGGGTGGATACCGCCGACCATCTGCGTGCCGTAATAGGCAAGCGCCTGTTCGGTGTGGAACGTGCCGGTCTTGCCGGTCAGGCCCTGAACCAGGACCTTGGTATTCTTGTTTACGAGAATAGACATTTATCAGGTCCTCAAATTAGGCTTTGATCGCCGCGACGATCTTCTTGGCTGCATCGTCGAGATCGTCAGCTGCCGTGATCGCGAGACCGGATTCGTTGAGGATCTTCTTGCCGAGCTCGACATTGGTGCCCTCGAGACGAACGACGAGCGGAACCTTGAGACCGACTTCCTGAACGGCTGCGACAACGCCTTCGGCGATGACGTCGCACTTCATGATGCCGCCGAAGATGTTGACGAGGATGCCCTCGACCTTCGGGTCAGCCGTGATGATCTTGAAGGCTGCAGCCACCTTCTCCTTGCCGGCGCCACCGCCGACGTCGCAGAAGTTTGCCGGCTCCTTGCCGTATAGCTTGATGATGTCCATCGTCGCCATGGCGAGACCGGCACCGTTGACCATGCAGCCGATATTGCCGTCGAGAGCAACGTAGGCGAGGTCCCACTTGGAGGCTTCGATTTCCTTGGCGTCTTCTTCGGTCTCGTCGCGCAGCGCCTTGACGTCGTCATGGCGGAACAGGGCGTTGCCGTCGAAGGACATCTTGGCGTCGAGGACGCGCAGATGGCCGTCCTTCATGACGATCAGCGGGTTGACTTCGAGGAGAGCCATGTCCTTTTCGCCGAACGCCTTGTAGAGCGCCGGGAAGAGCGCCTTGGCGTCTTCGGCAGCCGCACCCGAAAGCTCGAGAGCCTTCGAAATCTTGGCAACGTCGTCAGCCGTCACACCGGCCTGCGGTTCGATGGCGATCGTGTGGATCTTCTCAGGCGTGTCGTGAGCGACAGCTTCAATGTCCATGCCGCCTTCGGTCGATACGACGAAAGCAACCTGACCGACCGAACGGTCGACCAGCAGCGAGCAATAGAGTTCGCGCTCGATGTCGGCGCCGTCTTCGATGTAGAGACGGTTGACCTGCTTGCCGGCATCGCCCGTCTGGGCGGTTACCAGCGTGTTGCCGAGCATGTCCTTGGCGTGCGCCACGACTTCTTCGATCGACTTGGCAAGGCGAACACCGCCCTTTGCGTCGGGGCCAAGTTCCTTGAACTTGCCCTTGCCGCGGCCACCAGCATGGATCTGGCTCTTGACGACGTAAAGCGGACCCGGAAGCGACTTGGCAGCAGCTTCGGCTTCCTCGACCTTGAGGATGGCCACACCTTCGGCGACCGGAGCGCCAAAGCCCTTCAGAAGAGCCTTGGCCTGGTATTCATGAATGTTCATGGGGCGATGTCCCTGTTTGAATGAGTGCGGCGCCGATTACTTGAGAGCCGGCGCGATCGTGATGCAGGCTTCGCAAAGACCGGCGACAGCGCCGACCGACTTCTGGAAGGCCGCTTCTTCGTCCTTGGTGAATTCGACTTCGATGATGCGCTCGATGCCGCCGGCACCGATGATCGTCGGAACGCCGACATACATGTCGTTAACGCCGTACTGACCCGAAAGATGGGCAGCGGCCGGCAGAACGCGCTTCTTGTCCTTGAGGTAGGATTCGGCCATTTCGATCGCCGAGGCAGCCGGTGCGTAATAGGCCGAACCGGTTTTCAGCAGGCCGACGATTTCGGCGCCGCCGTCACGGGTGCGCTGGATGATTTCTTCGAGACGTTCCTTGGTGATCCAGCCCATCTTGACCAGATCGGTCAGCGGAATCCCACCGACGGTCGAATAACGGGCGAGCGGCACCATCGTGTCGCCGTGGCCGCCGAGCACGAAAGCGGTGACGTCCTGAACGGAAACGTTGAATTCTTCGGAGAGGAACAGGCGGAAGCGCGAGCTATCGAGCACGCCGGCCATGCCGACGACCATGTTCTTCGGCAGGCCGGAGAACTTCTGCAGCGCCCAGACCATCGCATCGAGCGGGTTGGTGATGCAGATCACGAAGGCGTTCGGGGCATATTTCTTGATGCCGGCGCCGACCTGTTCCATGACCTTGAGGTTGATGCCGAGAAGATCGTCGCGGCTCATGCCCGGCTTGCGGGCAACGCCGGCGGTAACGATGCAGACATCAGCGCCTTCAATCGCAGCATAGTCGCTGGCACCGGTCAGCTTGGCATTAAAGCCTTCGACGGGGCCGGACTGAGCGATATCGAGGCCCTTGCCCTGCGGAATGCCGTCGGCAATGTCGAACAGGACGATGTCGCCCAGTTCTTTCAGGCTGGCGAGATGTGCCAGCGTGCCGCCGATCATGCCGGAGCCAATAAGTGCAATCTTCTTGCGTGCCATCGAAATGCTTCCTCTCCATTCACACTCATGGCCGGCACATACAACGGTCGACCGATGTGGGGAGAGGACATAAACCGGCTGCGACAAATTGGCAACCGATTAATTCAAAGCTATATTTTTCAATCGTTTAGATATTAAAACTCTTACGTAAACGTAA
Source organism: Neorhizobium sp. BT27B (assembly GCF_050455485.1). Lineage (NCBI taxonomy): Bacteria > Pseudomonadati > Pseudomonadota > Alphaproteobacteria > Hyphomicrobiales > Rhizobiaceae > Neorhizobium > Neorhizobium sp. BT27B. The sequence continues at coordinate 152,372 of NZ_JBCIYT010000007.1, forward strand.
GAAATTATGTCATCAAAGTGTTAGATATCAGCACGTTCGCTTTTATGCAGCGCAAGATAGTCGGCGCTGCGCATCTCGAAAAGGCGGGATACGGTGCGGTCAAATTCGAAACCTTCCGTGCCGCGGCGCTCCGTCAAAAGATCCTCGGCAGGCGCGGCGGCCGTTGCATAAAGACGGACGGATTTATCGTAGAGCGCATCGACCAGCGTGATGAAGCGTTTGGTCTCGTTGCGTTTTTCCGGCCCAAGCCGCGGAATGTGCTCGATGAAAATGGCATCGTAACGGCCGGCGATCGCCAGATAGTCGCTCGCGCCCAGCGGCTTCTCGCAGAGATCGGAAAAATGGAAGCGTGCGACACGACCGGCAGACGCGGGCACATGAATGCTGCGCCCCTTCATCGGTATCTCATCGGGCGCCGATTTCGCTCCATCGGTAATATGGTGCCAAGCGGATTCCATCGCGGCATCGGCGCGCGCATCCGCGGGCGTCAGATAGACCGGCAGGCTGGCGAGTTTTTCCATGCGGTAGTCGGTCGGCGAATCAAGCGTCGTGACATCCACGTTCTGCTGCAGCAGGCCGATGAACGGCAGGAACAGGCTGCGGTTCAGCCCCTCATTATAAAGGTTTTCCGGCGCGACGTTGGATGTGGCGATCAGCACGCATCCAAGCGAGAACAGTTCAGTGAACAGTCTCCCGAGGATCATCGCATCGGCGATGTCGGTGACAGTGAATTCGTCAAAGCACAGCAGTTCGGCTTCGGCAAAAAGAGCCGCCGCAACCGGCGGCACCGGGTCGGCCTGCTTGGTCTCGCCGGCCTTCAGCTTCTGTCGATGTTCGTGGATGCGGCCATGCACATCCGCCATGAATTCGTGGAAATGCGAGCGCCGCTTGCGCTCCACCGGCGCCTTCGCAAAGAACATGTCCATCAACATGGTCTTGCCGCGACCGACGCTGCCGTAAACGTAAAGACCGCGGATATGTTGCGGTTTACCGCCACGGGCAAACAGCCAGCCGAGCGCACTTTTCTTCTTGGCAGGACGCATGTCCCGCAAAGAGGAAAGCACGTGGTCGAGCTTGGCTGCAACATCGAACTGCGCGGCATCCGCCTGCAGCTTGCCGGAGGCGGTCAGCGACTTGAGTTCCTCGCTGACGCTCAGCTTGTAATCCGGTATGCGTTCCAATCAGCCCTCCCCGCCGATAGCCCGTCGGGCTTTAGCGGCTGAGGCTGACAGGCTGGCCGGAATTGGTGGTGCCGTCGTAGCGGTTGTCGGCGCTCTTGTAGACGCGGCCGATGACGTCGCCGGCGCGGTTCTTGAACTGGACCATCTTGCCGGAAACTTCCCACGAACCCATGGCCGTCAGTTCGCCGGAGCAACCGCGGGTACCACCACGCGAGCCGCTGCCGAGATTGGTCAGCGTCAGGAACATGTCGCAGGATGCGCCGCCGTTGGAAACGCGCCAGTTACCGACCATGGATTCCTTGGTCACATCAAGCGCATTGGTCGGAGCCGAACCCGGATCGAGCGATGCCATGTTCTGGTTGCCCATCGGGGCATTGGGGAACTGCTGGCCACCGGCGCCCGGAGGCGGCAGCTGGCCCGACTGTACGGAAGGAACCGGCTGCGCCTGCAATGGCGGCGGCGACTGCAGATTGTTATAGGGGTTGTTCGACGTTCTCTGGCAGCCAGCGAGAGAAACCGCGACCACAAGTCCCGTCACCACATATTTCAACTGCATCATTCCACTCCTGCGTTCAGTGCGCGCTGCACCATGCCACTGGCCCGGGGCCACTGAATTAAGCCCGATTATCGTAAAGCGATTTGGTTAATCAAGTCGTACCACGACAATTTGACGAGGCTTTGATCAGGCCCGGCCATCAAATTCCGCAATCGATCTCCCGGATATAAAAGGCATCCGTCCGCTCTTTCATCATGTCATCCTCGGCAGTTTCGATGAGGTCGAACGACGTCGAAAGCCCGCCGAACGCTGCCAACGCCTCCTGAAGTAGGGCGGCGACCGGCACCGGCACAGGCCCCTCCCCCATTTCCCGCGTCAACTTTTTCAACACGACCAGATCGAGAATGGCCTGCCGCTGCTCATCCGCCATGACGCAGCCCTCCAGGCATTCCAGCATGTTCATCGGCGGCAGGGCCGTAAAATCGCGCTGGCTCATCCAGTGCAGGGCAATGGCGGGACGCACGGCGTAGAGCAGTTTCTTGAGCTTGGACTGGGTAAAAACGTCACCCGGCATATGTCGGTGCAGCAATCCGACATAATGAAGCGCCACCCGGCGCGGCACCATGATCTCGTCGAGCAGGCTTTTCAGCCGATCGCGAAAACCCGGCTCTTCCTCGTAAGCGATGGGTGATGTTACCCACTCCACCAAAGCCGCATTGCCTTTAAGGGCAAGTAGCAGCGCCTTGCGCAAATCCCAGCCGCCGGCATCGATATCACCAACGATCGGAAACTCGATGACATCGCGCTTGGGGAACAGGCTGAGATAATCGTTGCGCGACCGCACATAGATGAAGCGGCAGTCGTAATCGCTGTCGGGGGACGGAAAACCCCAGGCGCGGCTGCCGCTTTCGATGGCAAAGCCGATACGGACACCGGATGCCCTGACAGATTCGAGCCGCTTGCGGATTTCGGCAACGGCAAGCGGATCGAATTCGCTCAGTGACATCTTTACTCTCGAGCGCCTAGATGCGGCGCTCGACCATCATCTTCTTGATTTCGGCAATCGCCTTGGCCGGGTTCAGACCCTTCGGGCAGGCCTGGGCACAGTTCATGATCGTGTGGCAGCGATAGAGCCGGAAGGGATCCTCGAGATTATCGAGACGTTCACCCTTGGCTTCGTCTCTGGAGTCGATCAGCCAACGATAGGCCTGCAGCAGAACGGCCGGACCAAGATATTTGTCGCCATTCCACCAGTAGCTCGGACAGGAGGTCGAGCAGCAGGCGCAGAGAATGCACTCGTAAAGACCGTCGAGCTTCTGACGGTCATCATGGCTCTGCTTCCACTCCTTGGCTGGTGCCGGCGATACCGTCTTCAGCCAGGGCTCGATCGAGCGATGCTGGGCATAGAAGTTGGTGAGGTCAGGAACGAGATCCTTGACGACCGGCATATGCGGCAACGGATAAACCTTCACCGTACCATTCACGTCGTCCATGCCCTTGGTGCAGGCAAGCGTGTTGGTGCCGTCGATGTTCATCGCGCAGGAGCCGCAAATGCCTTCGCGACAGGAACGGCGCAGCGTCAGCGTCGGATCGATCTTGTTCTTGATGTACAAGAGACCGTCGAGCACCATCGGGCCGCAATCGTCGATATCGATGTAATAGGTATCGATACGCGGGTTCTGGCCGTCATCCGGGTTCCAGCGATAGATACGGTATTCCCGAACATTCTGGGCACCATCCGGCTTCGGCCAGACCTTGCCTTCGGTCATCTGGGAATTTTTTGGGAGAGCGAGTTCAACCATGGTCCAATTCCCTTCAGATCAATAGACGCGCGCTTTGGGCTCGATCTTGTAAGGATCGATGCCTTCGGCGATCAGGTCGGTATGGACCGGGCGATAGTCGAGCTTGACGTCACCGGCGTCGCTGACCCACGCCAGCGTATGCTTGCGCCAGTTGACGTCGTCGCGGCCGGCGAATGCGCCCTCGGTATAGTCTTCGCGGGCGTGCGAACCGCGGCTTTCCTTGCGCGCTTCGGCGCCGTAGACCGTGGTGATCGCGTTGGCCATCAGGTTGTGCAGTTCCAGCGTCTCGACGAGATCGGAGTTCCAGATCATCGAACGGTCGGTGACCTTGATGTCCTTCATCTCGCCCCAGATCTGGCTCATGCGGCGACAGCCGGATTCGAGCGATTCCTGGGTACGGAACACAGCGGCATCGTCCTGCATGGTGCGCTGCATGCGGTCGCGCAGCACAGCCGTCGGCGTACCGCCGGCAGCATGACGCAGGCCGTCGAAACGATCCATGATCTTGTCGCAGGCAGCCGTGTTGAGTGCCGGGATTGCCGAGGCGCGGTCGATGACCTGACCGGCGCGGATCGCTGCGGCGCGACCGAAGACCACGAGGTCGATCAGCGAGTTGGAGCCGAGGCGGTTTGCACCGTGCACCGAGGCGCAACCAGCTTCACCGACGGCCATCAGGCCGGGCAGGATACGCTCAGGGTTATTGCTGTCTGCGTTCAGCACTTCGCCCCAGTAATTGGTCGGGATACCGCCCATGTTGTAGTGAACCGTCGGCAGAACCGGGATCGGCTCGCGCGTCACGTCGACGCCCGCAAAAATCTTGGCGCTCTCGGAAATGCCCGGCAGACGTTCGTGTAGAACAGCCGGATCGAGATGATCGAGATGCAGGAAGATGTGGTCCTTGTTCTTGCCGACGCCGCGGCCTTCACGGATTTCCATCGTCATGCAGCGCGAAACCACGTCACGCGAGGCAAGGTCCTTGGCCGATGGCGCATAACGCTCCATGAAGCGTTCGCCTTCGGAATTGACGAGATAACCGCCTTCGCCGCGTGCGCCTTCGGTGATCAGGCAGCCCGAACCGTAAATGCCGGTCGGGTGGAACTGAACGAATTCCATGTCCTGCATCGGCAGGCCGGCGCGTGCCACCATGCCGCCACCGTCGCCGGTGCAGGTATGGGCAGAGGTCGCCGAGAAATAGGCGCGGCCGTAACCGCCGGTCGCCAGAACCACCATCTTGGCGGCGAAACGATGGATCGTGCCGTCATCGAGGTTCCAGGCCACGACGCCTTCGCAGCGGCTGCCATCGTCCGACATGATCAGGTCGAGCGCGAAATATTCGATGAAAAATTCGGCATTGTTGCGCAGCGACTGGCCGTAAAGCGTGTGCAGGATGGCGTGGCCTGTACGGTCGGCCGCAGCGCAGGTGCGCTGCACCGGCGGGCCGGCGCCAAAATTCTGCATGTGGCCGCCGAACGGGCGCTGGTAGATCTTGCCTTCTTCGTTACGCGAGAACGGCACGCCGTAATGCTCGAGTTCGTAGACGGCCTTCGGCGCTTCCATCACCATGTACTGCATGGCGTCGACATCGCCGAGCCAGTCGGAACCCTTGACGGTGTCATAGAGGTGCCACTGCCAACTGTCCGGCGTCATGTTCTGCAGGGAGGCGGCAATGCCACCCTGCGCCGCGACAGTGTGCGAACGGGTCGGGAAAACCTTTGTGATGCAGGCGGTCTTGAAACCCTGTTCGGCCATGCCGAGCGTGGCGCGCAGGCCGGCGCCACCGGCGCCAACGACGATCACGTCATAGGAATGGTCGACATAGGTATATGCTTTGCCGTTCTGGGCGATGGGGGTCACGGATGCCATGGCGGGTTATCCTACGAACGCAATTTTCAGAACGGCGAAAAGACAGAGACCACCGATCAGCATTGCAAAGAATGTATTGAGCATCATCACGAGGAACTTCAGTCCTTCGTGATGGACATAGTCGACGATGATTTCCTGAATGCCGATGCGCATGTGCACGAGACCGGCAATGATCATCATGCCGAACAGGACGGCGACGATCGGGTTCGACAGCGCACCAACGACATCTTCGTAGGGAGCACCGGCATAACGGATCAGGAAAATGATGAAGAAGATGGCCAGCGGCACCATGGCCACGGCAGACATCCGCTGCACCCAGAAATGCTCGGTGCCAGCCTTTGCGGAACCGAGACCGCGAACTTTGCCCAGAGGCGTACGCATATCCATGATTTTTTCCCTCAGATCGCCAGACCGACGATCCAGATCACCACGGTGAGACAGATCGATACGATTGGCAGCGCGATCGCCATCTTGGTGGTGAAGTGCTTGTCGAAGCCGTGGCCCATGTCCCACATGAAGTGGCGCATGCCGCCAAGCATGTGGTGAACCAGCGCCCACGTATAGCCGAACAGCACGAGAAGACCGATCCAGGTGCCGAGCAGCCAGCTGATCCAATCGAAATACGGCTTGCCAGAGGCTGCGGCAATTAGCCACCATGCCAAAATAATGGTTCCCACAGCCAGTGCTCCACCGGTAATACGGTGTACGATCGACATAACCATGGTGGGAATTGGCTTGTAGATTTGCAGATGCGGCGACAGGGGCCGCTTGTTAGTCACATTCGCCATCATATCCTCGCGGCGTATTGCGGGCGCGCCCATACCTCCTGGTGCGTTCCCGGCAATGCACGATGCCGAAGAAATGTGCATTGCATCATGCGATGCTTTAATCGTCGATTGCCGTCACGACAAGCTTATTTCAGAGCGAATCCGAATTTAATCGATTGGGGTTCGATGCCGCCACACGTCCTATTGTGACTGACGAAAGTTAACCATTTCAGTCAGTTTTTCGCCGACGCAAAAACTACTGGCGCTTTCTTTCGGACTATGTGTTAACGATTGGTTAACCGTAATGCGTTCGGAGGATCCGCCATGATGGCGAAAAGCATCTTCGGCGGCATGACTGCCGCTCTTCTGTTTGTGTGCGCCGCACCCATCGCCAATGCCAGCGACAGATCTCTCGGCAGCGGCAACGGGCCTCTTGGCAACAATATCAGCGTTCAATCGTACAATGGCGATCAAGGTCGCGCGAGCCGTAGCTACGAAGGTCGTTATCCTTCGTATTTCATCCGCCATGGCAGCGTCGCCATCGTGAACGCCAGAATTTACGGCAGGTTCGTATCACTCGACGACAGGCGTGAAGCAAAGAAGTCCATCACCGTTCTGGCGCCGAAAGCAAAGATCATCGATGTGGATACCGTTGCCTATAATGACGCCTTTGCGCCGCGCTCCGGCTGCGTCATGGAATCGGGCGTCTGCGTGATTCGCGGCGATCGCTGAACGATTTTCAGGCGAACTGCCAGACGGTGGTTCGTTTGATCTCGCTGTCTTCCAGCACCCGGGTGACCGGAACCTCGTAACTTGCCAGCGCAACAAGTTCGCTCATTGGGCAATAGCTGCGACCCGGATCACCAACGAGCACCTGACGGCCTTCTGCCGTCAACCGCTTGAACCAGGGCGTCAGTGCCGCGGCAAAATCACGATCGTAAAAAACGTCGCCGGCAAGAACGATATCCGCTTCGACAGAATGGCCGATCAGGTCATCACGGACAAATTCGACCTCGACATCATTGGCGGCAGCATTGAGCGCCAGCGCCGTGCCGACCCATGGATCGATATCCACGGCCAGAACATGCGATGCTCCGGCTTTCATCGCAGCAATCGCCACCAGCCCGGAACCGGTCGCAAAATCCAGCACGCGCTTGCCGGCAACAAGCTCGGGATGATCGAGAACATACCGGGCAAGTCCTTGCCCACCCGCCCAGGCAAAAGCCCAGAAGGGCGGTGGCAGGCCGATCTCCTGCAACTCATCCTCGGTTTTCAGCCAGAGATCATGCGCTTCGCTTGCCAGATGCAAAAGCACCTCCGGCACATGCGGCGGTCGCATGAGATCGGTATTGGCGAGAATGAAGTTTTTGGGATCGGTCTTCACGCCACACTCGTCTCTCGGGTCAATCCGGAGACTTCGGAGGATTATCGACACCACCGAGGCGGCAGATCTCGAAATATTCCTCTTCCGTGACCGGCTGTACCGAAAGACGCATCGAGGTGACGAGCGCCATCTTCTCGAATTTCGGATTAGCCTTGACGTCCTTGAGTGTGACCGGCTTCGGTACATCCATGACGGCGCGGATATCGACGCAATCCCACTTCGGATCGCCCTTGGCCGACGAATCGGGATGCGACAGGGCGCAGACCTCGACGATACCGACGATCTCCAGCCCCTCGTTGGAGTGATAGAAGAACCCCTTGTCGCCGATTTTCATGGCGCGCATGTTGTTGCGCGCCAGATAGTTACGAACGCCTGTCCATTCCTCGCCGGCAGCGCCCTTGGCTTTCTGCTGTTCCCAGGACCAGACATTCGGTTCGGATTTGTAGAGCCAGTAAGCCATGGATGATCAAGCCTTCGGCGGGTTGAAAACCCAGTTGAACGGTTTCACTTCGACCTTCTCGAACAGACCGGCCTTTGCGTAAGGATCGGCATCGGCCAAAGCCCTGGCTTCCTCGATCGTCGCCGTTTCGACGATGACAAGGCTGCCATTCGGCTTGCCATCGGCATCGAGAAACGGACCTGCCATTTTCAGGATGCCCTTTTCGTTGAGCGCGGTCAGATGCTCCACATGCGGCGGGCGCGTGGCCATGCGCAGTTCGAGCGAATTCGGCTTGTCGGTGCAGATGAAGGAGAAGAGAGGCATGGTGTCAGAACTCCCGTGACAAAAATTATTCGGTGGTGATCGGTCGCGTCATCAACGCTTCCATGGCGGCGCGCACGCCGAGCCGGCCATCGATGATGGCGGCAACCGCTTCGGCCACCGGCATCTCGATACCATTTTCGCGCGCCAACCGGACGGCAACGGACGCGGTATGCGCACCTTCAACCAGCCCGCCGGCCGCCGCATCCGCCGGAACGCCTTCGCCGAGCGCGATGCCGAAACGCAGATTGCGCGATTGATGACTTGTGGCCGTCAGCACAAGATCGCCAAGACCGGAAAGGCCGCGAACGGTATCGGCAGAGCCGCCCAGCGCCACGACCAGACGCGACATTTCCGCAAGACCACGCGCAATCAATGCCGCTCGTGCACTATCGCCAAGTCCGGCGCCTTCCACGACACCGCAGGCAATCGCCAGCACGTTTTTCAACGCGCCGCCCAATTGCACGCCGATACGATCGCTCGATGCATAAAGGCGAAATGTCGGGCTGGAAATGGTTTGCGCCAGATGTTCGGCAACGCTCAGATCTTCGGCGGCAATCGACATGGCCGTCGGCAGGCCACGAGCAATATCGGCAGCAAAACCGGGACCGGACAGGACTGCAACCGCATTGTTCGGCAATGACGCTTTCAGCACGTCGGTCAGCATGCGCCCGCTCGAGCGTTCGATACCCTTGGCACAGGTGACGACCACGACGTCACCGCGCAGATAAGGACCGTAATAATGCGCGGCGGCATCATGCGCCTGCGCCGGCATGGCGAAGAGTACGAGGTCAGCCTGCTCCAGCGCATCCGGCTCTGCCGAAAACTGCAGACCATCCGGCAGCGGCACACCCGGCAAAGCCGCATCATGCATGCGGTCATTACGCAGGTCGGCCATCAATGCCAGATCACGCCCGACAAGCGTCACATCCGATCGGCCATCCAGCGCCATGACAGTGGCAAGCGCCGTTCCGAAAGCACCGGCGCCGATGACGGCAATCTTCTGTCGTCCGCTCATGCCTTGGCTCCCCTCTTGCCGGAACCAAGCAGCGTCTGCGCTTCGGCATCGAGCGGCCAGCGCGAACGCGGCGCGACCTGCAGCGTATCGGGCGCAACGTCGTTTGCCATGCGCTCCAGCCCTGCCCAGGCGATCATCGAGGCGTTGTCGGTGCAGAGATTCATGGGCGGCGCGATAAAGCGGAAGCGGTGTTCGGAGCACAGCGCCTGCAGCGTTCGGCGAATTTCCTGATTGGCGGCAACGCCACCGGCAACGACCAGCGCCGGCTCAGCCATGCCCGGATATTCCGCCTTGAACCGCGCAAGGCCACGGCCAATGCGGTCCTTCAGCGTGCGCGAAATCGCCTTCTGGAAGGACGCACAGATATCGGCAACATCCTGATCGGAAAGCGGTGCGATCTCGGTCGCCGCCTGCCGTACGGCCGTCTTCAGGCCGGAGAAGGAAAAATCGAGGCGCGCCTCGCCGACCAGCGGACGCGGCAGGACAAAACGATCCGGATTACCGGAAAGCGCCGCCTTCTCGACGGCGGGACCACCGGGATAAGGCAGACCAAGCAGCTTTGCCGTCTTGTCGAAGGCTTCGCCAAGCGCGTCATCGATCGTCGTGCCCCAACGCTCGTATTCGCCGACACCCTTGACCAGAATAAGCTGCGTATGACCACCGGAGACCAGCAGCATCAGATAGGGGAAGGACAATCCATCCGTCAGTCGCGCCGTCAGCGCATGGCCTTCGAGATGGTTGATCGCATAAAGCGGCTTGCCGGTGGCAAGCGCCATCGCCTTGGCCGTCATCAGCCCGACCAGCAGGCCGCCGATCAGACCGGGACCGGAGGTTGCGGCAATCGCATCGATATCCGACAGCGACAGATTGGCGCGGGCAAGCGCCTCGTCGATCAGCCCATCGACGGCTTCGACATGGGCACGCGCGGCAATCTCCGGCACCACGCCACCATAGGCGCTGTGCTCCTCAAGTTGAGAAAAAACAACGTCCGAGAGAATTTCGCCGCGGCCATCGTCGTGACGTGCGACCACCGCCGCGGCGGTCTCGTCGCAGCTGGTTTCGATGCCGAGAATACGCAGAAACGGTGCCATGGGTCTGTCGGATTGATTGCGATGGGGCTAGAAGCCGGTTACGAAGCTACCGCCTAACAATGGATGACTGCGGATGCAAACAAAACCTTTCCGGATCGGCACGCGTGGCAGCCCGCTGGCCCTAGCCCAGGCCGCCGAAACCCGTTCCCGCCTGATGGAGGCCCACGGCCTGCCCGAGGAGATGTTCGAGGTCGTGGTATTGTCCACCAAGGGCGACCGCATCACCGACCGGGCGCTCAGCGAGATCGGTGGCAAGGGCCTGTTCACCGAAGAACTGGAACAGCAACTGCTGTCCGGCGAGCTGGATTTTGCCGTTCATTCGTCGAAGGACATGCCGACATGGCTGCCGGAAGGGCTGGAGATTTCCGCCTATCTGCCACGCGAGGATTTTCGTGATGCCGTGGTCGGCCGCACTGCGCCCAGCCTGACCGCCCTGCCCGACCGCGCCGTCGTCGGCTCTGCCTCTTTGCGCCGACAGGCCCTGATCCGCCGGATGCGCCCGGATATCGAGGTCATCGTGTTCCGCGGTTCGGTGGAAACCCGTCTGCGCAAGCTCAATGAAGGTCAGGTCGACGCGACGCTTCTGGCACTCGCCGGCCTGAAACGTCTTGGCCGCGAGGATGTGGTCACCGAGCTTCTCGACCCGACCGAATTTCCACCGGCACCGGCGCAAGGCGCGATCTGTATCGAAAGCCGCGTTGGCGACCGGCGCGTCCTCGACCTGCTGGAAGGCATCAACCACAAGCCAACCTATGACGCAGTGTCCTGCGAGCGTGCCTTCCTGGAAGTGCTGGACGGTTCCTGTCGCACACCGATCGCCGGTTATACGATCCTCGATGGTGATCACCTGAAATTTTCCGGCCTGATCCTGACGCCGGATGGCACGCGCGAACATGCCATCAGCATCGATGGTTCGCGCGCCAATGCGGTCAAGCTCGGCAGACAAGCGGGCGAAGCGGTGCGCACCGCCGCCGGCCCCGGCTTCTTTTCAAGCTGGAGCTGACCGATGCGGGTGGTGGTGACGCGGCCGCAAGACAGGGCTGAGGCCACCGCCGCAACGCTTCGCGGCATGGGCCACGAACCGCTGTTGCTTCCGCTGAGCAAAGCCCGACACCTGACGGATCGGGTCCGCGAACTGTTGGTCCGAAAATATCCGGCCATCGCGCTGACAAGTGCGGAAGCACTGCGGGCACTTGCAGATTTCGATCTCTCCGATCATCTGGCGACACCGCTGTTCGCCGTTGGCCGCAAGACCGCTGCAGCCGCACAACAGGCCGGTTTCAAGACGATCGAGATCGCCGATGGCGATGGCGCTTCGCTTGCCGCGCTGATTGCCCGGAATGCACCAACTGGCGTGGTTTACCTGACGGGAAAACCACGGTCACCAACCTTTGAAAAGGCACTTCAGGCGGAAGACATCCCGCTTTCCGTCATCGAATGTTACGAGATGGTGCCGCTTGCACCGGCACCGGCAGATATTCTCGCACTGCTTGACCCGCCACCCGGCGCCATTCTTTTCCATTCACGCGAAACAGCCCGGCTTTTTTTCGCGCTTCCGGCAATCGCCGAAAACCTCGCGGCATTGTCTGCCGGCATCATCGCCTGCCTGAGCGCCCGCGTGGCAGAAGAAGTGCCAACCGCTCTACAAGACAGCGTGAAGATTGCCGAGCGCCCCGATGAAGCCGCCTTGCTGGCACTTCTGTAACCATCACGGCAGATAACAAGGCACCGACAACGGCCTAATTCGGGTCGCGCCCCTTCCCTTCGTTGGTCGTGCTGTCTACTTTTGTTTTGAATGCAGAAAAATGAGGTTGCCATGGTTTCGGACAAGCCCCCACGCCGCTCCAAATCGGACAAGTCTCCCGTCACGATCGATCTTGCGGCCGACGACGTCAGCACGATCGCCACGCCCGTGCGCAGTGATGACAGCGACGCACCTGTGAATGCCGCGAAGAAGGATGCCGAGTCCGTGGTTTCCGAAAAGCCACCCGTTGCTCAATCGGCATCCACGGCAACAGGCCCGCAAGACACCAAACCGGCGGACGTGAAACCAGCAGTGTCTGTAAGCGCCCCAAGGGGTAATGCCGAATCCGGCAAAACACCTGAAGTCACCAAGCACAGCGCCGCCCGCGCTTCAGATAAGACAGGTCCGGCGACCAGCGCACCGACATCGAGCCCGTCTTCAGCCTCTGCCTCAGCTGCCAGCAGCACGGGCACCTCAGGCGTCGACACGCCAAACAAACCTTTTGGCACCAGCACCGCCGGTACGAGCGCCCCGATTGCCGGAGCAACATCGGCTTCGGCAAAAGCCGGCCCCGGCTCCACATCGACATCGGCACCCGCCAAGGAACAACCCCGCCAATCTCCTGCCACCAGTTCGCTGATTGCCGCCGGCATTGTTGGTGGCGTCGTCGCCCTGGCACTGGTCGGCAGCATGTTTTACGCAGGCGTCATTCCCGGCTCATCCGGGGGCAGTTCCACCGAAACGGCAACCCTGCAGCAGCAGATCGACAGCCTGAACCAGCAGCTTGCCTCCAGCACCGCCGCCATCGAGGCGCTCAAGGCAACCGCTGCGGCCGGCAATGGTGCCACCGGTGGCAGCACCGAGATTTCTGATCGGCTGGCGGCACTGGAAGCGCGGATCACCGAGGCCGGCTCCAACACTGCGGCCTCAGACGCCCTGACGCAGCGACTGGCCGCATTGGAAGCCAAGGTTGATCAGCCCGGCCGCGAAGAGGCGGTCGCCAAGGCGCTTGCCGCTTCGGCCCTGAAAACAGCCATCGACCGCGGCGGCCCCTTCACCGGCGAATTGCAGACATTTTCCGGTATCGCCGGAGATGATCCGGCCGTGCAGGTGCTGGGAAAATTTGCCCAGAGCGGCGTGCCGTCCGCATCCGATCTGGTCCAGAAATTTCCGCAGACAGCCAACGCCATTCTGAACGCCGCCAATCAGACGGATGAGCAGGCAGGGGTCGGTAGCCGGCTACTGTCCAGCGCCATGCAGATGGTCAAGGTGCGCCCGGTCGGCGATGTCGAGGGTGATACGCCCGAAGCGATCGTTGCCCGCATGGAGGACCAGCTGCGCAAGGGCAATCTCAAGGGCGCGACCAGCGAGTGGGAAGCCTTGCCGCAGTCTGCCAAGGATGCCTCGGTTGCCTACAAGCAGACGCTTGATGCCCGCATCGAGGTTGATGGCCTCGTCGACAACACACTCAACCGCGCCATTGCCGGCGCCAGCAATGCAGGCTGAGGTTCTTCGATGATCCGTTTGTTCATATTCGCCATCGTCGTTCTCGGTCTGGGTTGGAGCTTTTCCTGGCTCGCCGATCGTCCCGGCCTGATTTCCATTACCTGGCAGGGTCAGTTGATCGAGACCAGCCTGATGGTGGCTGCCACCCTTCTGGTCGCCATCGTTGCCGCCATGATGTTCATCGGCTGGCTGGTGCGCATCATCTGGAGTTCGCCGCATCTGGTGCAACGCCATTTTCGCGCCCGCAAGCGTGACCGCGGTTACCAGGCGCTTTCCACCGGCCTGATTGCCGCCGGCGCCGGCAACGCAACGCTTGCCCGCAAGATGAGCCTGCGCAGCCGCAGTCTCATTCGCGCCGATCAGGAGCCGCTGATCCTGCTTCTCGAAGCACAGACGGCTTTGATCGAAGGCAAGCATGACGAGGCCCGTTCGATTTTCGAAGCCATGTCGCAGGATCCGGAAACCCGCGAAATCGGGCTGCGTGGTCTCTATATGGAAGCCCGCCGCCTCGGCGCCGATGAAGCCGCCCGGCAATATGCCGAGAGCGCTGCCGAAAACGCGCCTTACCTGCCATGGGCCGCTCAGGCGACTTTGGAATATCGCTGTCAGGCCGGACGCTGGGATGACGCCATCCGCCTTCTCGACCAGCAGCGCATTGCCGGTGTGATCGAGCGTGACAAGGCCGATCGCTGGAAGGCCGTGCTTCTGACCGCCAAGGCCGGTGAAAAGCTCGAAGGTGATCCGCGCGGCGCCCGCGACGATGCGACCGCTGCATTGAAACTGGCCAAGGATTTGGTGCCCGCCGGCATCATCGCCGCCAAGGCCTATGCGCGCGAAAACAATCTGCGCAAGACGGCATCCGTGCTCGAAAGCATCTGGAAAATCACACCGCATCCGGATGTTGCCGAGACCTATGTTCGCGCCCGCAGCGGCGACAGCACGGCCGACCGCCTGAAACGCGCCGAAAAGCTGGAAGCGATGCGACCGAACAACGTCGAATCGCTGATCGCAGTCGCCCGTGCAGCACTCGATGCCAGGGATTTCGACAAGGCCCGCGCCAAGGCGGAAGCCGCTGCCCGTATCGATTCCCGTGAAGGCGTCTATCTGCTTCTTGCCGATATCGAAGAGGCCGACACTGGTGATCAGGGTCGCGTTCGCCACTGGATGGGACAGGCCCTGCGCGCGCCGCGCGACCCGTCCTGGGTAGCAGACGGCATCGTTTCAGATCACTGGCTGCCTGTCTCGCCGGCCACCGGCCGCCTCGACGCATTCGAGTGGAAGGCGCCTTTTGGTCAGTTGGAAGGACCGGTCGAAGAAGGCAGGCTTGCGGAAACTGCAATCGCCAGCCTGCCGGCCGTCCACACGGCGCCGGAGCGGACGGATGTGAAGGCTGCGGAGACGAAGTCGGAGCAGAAAACCTCCACCGTTGCGGAACCGACACCTGCTCCTTCCCCTGCACAGACCGAAACGCAAAAATTTTCACCGCTAACCTTCGTGAAGATTGAGGAAAAGCCGATTGCCAAACCGGCCCCGACACCAGCAAGGACACCAGCCACAGCGCAAACGCCGGTACCGGCAAAAACCGACACTGCGCCGAGCGTAGCGGAACCTGATCCGTTCAATGGCCGGCCGCCGGATGATCCGGGCGTAAAGGACCAGGCTGCAAGCAACGAAGCCCCGACACGGTTGAGGCTCTATTGATGCTGGAGAGGATACAGGCCTTTCTCCAGACACTGACGGTCGGCCGCTCCGAAAACGAATTTTCGGGCGACGATCCGCGCGTGGCATTTGCAGCCCTCTGTTTTCAGGTCATGGAGGCAGACGGCAAGGTTTCGAAGTCCGAAATGCAACGCCTGAAGGACCTGCTCGGCGTACGTTACGGTCTGACAAGCGGTCAATTGCAGGCACTGATTGAGGCTGGTCAGGAAGCTGGACTTGAGGCGGTCGACTATTACCGCTTCACCTCGGATCTGAAACGGCATCTGTCGCCGGAGGAATGCACAGAACTGCTCGGCATCCTCTGGGATCTCGTTTATGCCGATGGTGACCGCAGCGAAATGGAAGACCACGTCATCTGGCGGGTCGCCGATTTGCTGGGTGTATCTTCTCGAGACCGTGTTCTGTTGCGGCAACAGGCCGCCTCACGCGCCAGGCCGGACGCCCAGCCGGTTGCCTTGGAGACTGAGGACTAGACAGATGATAGCCGCGCCTGCCCGACGCTCCAATAAAGCTCCGGTTCTTGTTGTGTTGCATCAGGAACGCTCTTCACCCGGACGCGTCGGACAGATGCTGTTGGAAAAAGGCTATCCCCTCGATATTCGCCGACCGGCGCTGGGTGACAGCCTGCCATCGACACTGGCCAGCCATTCCGGCGCCGTCGTGTTTGGCGGGCCGATGAGCGCCAATGACGAACATGAATTCGTCAAGGCCGAGATCGACTGGATCAAGGTGCCGCTCAAGGAAAACAAGCCCTATCTCGGCATTTGCCTCGGCGCGCAGATGCTGGTGCGCCATCTCGGCGGCAAGGTACACGCCGACAAACAGGGCATGACCGAAATCGGCTGGTACCCGCTACGCCCGACCGAGCATGGACGGCTTCTCATGCACTGGCCAAAGATGGTCTATCAGTTTCACCGCGAGGGTTTTGAGGTGCCGCGTGGCGCGCAACTGCTTGCCGAAGGCGATACCTATCCCCATCAGGCCATACGCTACGGCGACAATGCCTGGGGCGTACAGTTTCATGCAGAACTCACCCGCGCCATGATGCAGCGCTGGGTCGTGCATGGCGCCGAGCGGTTCACCATGCCGAACGCGCAGGTCGGCAGCCGACATCTGGAAGGCCGCATGCTGTTCGACCAGCCGCTCAGGGAATGGCTATGGAACTATCTCGATCTGATTTTCGAACCGAAAAAGCTGGAAGCCGAACTGCCAAGATACAGCCCGGCCCCGAAATCGGCGAACGCCTGAAGCTTATCTTTCCGTCCGATCCGGCGCCTGCAGGCTGTCGATCTTGCGCAGTTGCGGAAAGCTTAGCGACCAGATCACCGCCACCGCCAGTGTTCCAAACCCGCCGATGACGACAGCCGGAACCGCACCGATGATATGTGCCATCGTGCCGGCGCGGAACTCGCCCAGTTCGTTGGAAGCGCCGATAAACACGCTGTTGACGGCGTTGACGCGGCCGCGCACCTCGTCCGGCGTCCAGAGCGCAATCAGCGTTTCGCGCACATAGACCGAGATCATGTCGGAAGCGCCCATCAGGGCAAGCGCTGCAATCGAAATCCATGGCGTTTGCGACAAGCCGAAAATTGCCGTTCCGATACCGAACAACGCGACACCGACGAACATGGCGATGCCGGCATTGTGCTGGATGGGCCGGAACGCCAACCAGATCGCCACGATGATGGCACCGACGCCCGGCGCCGAGCGCAGCAGGCCGAGACCGAGCGGGCCGAGTGCCAGCACATCCGTGGCAAACACCGGCATCAGCGCCACCGCGCCGCCAAGAAGCACGGCAAAAAGGTCGAGCGAAATGGCACCCAGCACCACCTTCTCGCGGCTGATGAAGTGGAAGCCTGCCAGGATTTCCGTCCAGCTTGTGGCCTTGGAGGACGTCCGCTGCGCCGGTTTCGGAATGATCGAGACCAGAACGGCACCGAGAATGAACATGCCCAGCGCAACCGAATAGGCAACCGACGCGCCGAGACCATAGAGCAGACCGCCGGCCACCGGGCCGATGATCGATGCCATCTGCCATGACGACGAATTCCAGGCGATGGCGTTGGCCAGATCCTTTTCCGGCACCAGATTGGGCGCAAGCGACTGCACGGCCGGCCCCATGAAGGCGCGCTCGATGCCGAACAGGACGAGAATGATGAACACAGGCAGCGGCTCGAATGCGCCGGCCAGTGTCAGCCCAAGCAGCGCTGCGGCAGAAATGGCAGCCAGCGCCATGCAGGCCGAAACGATGACACGCCGATTATAACGGTCGGCAACCGAACCGGTGACAAGAATGAGCAACAGCGCCGGCAGGAACTGAACGAGACCGATCAACCCGAGATACAGCGTGTTGCGCGTGACTTCATACATCTGCCAGCCGACCGAGACACTGACGATCTGGATGGCGAAGGCGGCAAGGAAGCGGGATGAGAAGAACAGCGAGTAGGAGCGGTGCCGGAAAGCGGCAAAACGGTCCCCCGTAGACGAGATGCTCATTGGAAACGCACTTTCAGAGGGCCGGAAAACCGGCAGGCCTGTCATGAGCGCGCGTTAAACATGTTTCGTCTGAGCCAACGGCGCGGTACTTGCTCGTTAAGGCCTCAATGTCTACATGTCTGTCAACCACGAAATGGAGAACTCGATGGCGGGCATTATTTTCGCTCTGATCCAAGTCATTCAGATGGCACTGACGTTTTTTGTCTACATTCTTATCGCCAGCGCCATCTTCTCCTGGCTCTACGCGTTCAACGTCATCAATTCGGGCAACCAGTTCGTCAATTCGATCGGTTCGTTCCTCTACAACGTGACGGAGCCGGTTCTGCGCCCGATCCGGCGCGTGATGCCGAACCTCGGCGGTATCGATATCTCGCCGATCGTGCTGATCCTGCTCATCTATTTCCTGCAGATGATCATCGCGAACCCGATTGCACCGGCGCTGATCTCGCTGGTCTCTTGAATACGGCTGGTTTGAACACGCCGTTCAGACTGCATGACGACCATCTGCGGCTCTCGGTCCGGCTGACGCCGAACGGGGGCCGCGATTCTATCGACGGCATCGAGAAGGATGCCGATGGCGACGCCTATCTGAAGGCGCGCGTGTCCGCAGTTCCCGAAAACGGCAAGGCGAACAAGGCGCTCATCGCGCTTCTTTCAAAAGAGCTGCGCGTACCGAAAAGCGCGATAACCGTCATCACCGGGGAAACAGCGCGCAAAAAAATCCTCCGGATCGATGGCGACCCGGAGGATTTGTCAAAACAGCTGGATATGCTGACGGGCGCCTGAAGGCTTACTTCTGCGCCTCGTAACGCTCGATCGCTTCGACGATCAGCTTCTTGGCAACGTCAACGCCCTGCCAGCCGCCGATCTTCACCCACTTGCCGGGCTCCAGATCCTTGTAGTGCTCGAAGAAGTGCTCGATCTGCTTGAGCGTGATTTCCGGCATATCGGTGTAGTTCTGGATCTTGTCGTAGCGACGCGTCAGCTTCGGCGACGGTACGGCGATGATCTTCTCATCCTTGCCGCCATCGTCTTCCATGATCATCACGCCGATCGGACGGACGTTGATGACGCAACCCGGAACCAGCGGACGCGTGTTGCAGATCAGGACGTCGATCGGGTCACCGTCTTCCGACAATGTGTGCGGCACGAAACCGTAGTTACCCGGATAGGTCATCGGCGTGTAGAGGAAACGATCGACGACCAGCGCGCCTGCATCCTTGTCCATCTCGTACTTGATCGGCTGACCGCCGACCGGCACTTCAACGATGACATTGACATCTTCAGGCGGATTCTTGCCGATGGAAATCGCGTCGATACGCATTCTAATCCTCGATAATGTTGAACATTCGAGGGTTTGGATATCGGGATTTGAAAGCCATGGCAACCTGCCATTTACCATCCAATCCGAGTGATGCTCGGACAGGCAGCCGCACCATCGCGGCATTTACGGCCAGACGAAACCGATCTTGCGCAGATGCGCACCGCCGAAATCCTCCATGCCTTCGGCAAGATCGTGACCGCCATGACGGCGGAAGAAACTCGTGGCGCTCTCACTGTCCTCCAGGCACCAGACGACAAGCCCGTTGCAGCCAAGCGATTTCAGCAGGCGGCGCGTTTCTCCGAACAGGCGGCGGCCAAGGCCGATGCCCTGATATTCCGGGCGCAGATAGATTTCGTAGATTTCGCCATCCTGAGGCAGCGCCTTGGCCCGGTTCAGGCCGACAGTGGCGTAACCGGCAATGGTTCCGGCGACATCGAGCACCAGCAGCGTTGCGGGGCCGCGCGCAGCCTTGCGCCACCAGTTTTCGTTTCGGCGCTCCAGCATCTGCGTGAGCGGCTTGTGGGGGATGAGGCCCGTATAGGCCTGCGCCCACGCAGCCCGGTGCACCTCGGAGATCTCCCGGGCATCATTGGGCTCGGCGCGCCGCACATCTATGGATAACGTCTTCATAACGCCACTCTGGTCCCGCGAGGGCTGATTCGCCAATCCCGGCAGTGACTCCGGGTTGCGTTGCCCACAGGCTAATCAGCCATTAAACTTCCGTGAAGGTTAACGCATTTTTAACGATCACGACAAGCCTGTGCCGAACCAAAGCACATTAAAAAACCCGGCACTGAGGCCGGGTTTTATGGTCTTGGTTAAGACGTAGATCAGAGAGCGGCTTTCGACTTGTCGAAGCGCTTGCGGTCGTTGGCGTCGAGGTAGATCTTGCGCAGGCGGATCGACTTCGGCGTCACTTCCATCAGCTCGTCGTCCTGGATCCAGGAGAGAGCGCGGTCGAGCGTCATGCGGATCGGCGGGGTCAGGCGGACGGCTTCGTCCTTGCCGGCCGAACGGATGTTCGTCAGCTGCTTGCCCTTCAGGACGTTGACCTCAAGGTCGTTATCGCGGGTGTGGATGCCAATGATCATGCCGGCATAAACCTTTTCACCCGGCTCGATGATCATCGGGCCGCGATCTTCCAGGTTGAACATCGCGTAAGCGACAGCTTCACCAGACTGGTTGGAGAGCAGAACGCCGTTGGAACGGCCAGCGATTTCACCCTTGTAAGGCTGATAGTCGTTGAACAGGCGGTTCATGATGGCCGTACCGCGCGTGTCGGTCAGCAGTTCCGACTGGTAGCCGATCAGGCCGCGGGTCGGAGCGAGGAACTTGAGGCGAACGCGGCTGCCGCCCGAAGGACGCAGTTCGGTCATCTCGGCCTTGCGCTCGGACATCTTCTGAACGACGACGCCGGAATGTTCTTCATCAACGTCGATGACGACTTCTTCGATCGGCTCCATGGTGACGCCGTTCTCGTCCTTGTGCATGACGACGCGCGGACGCGACACGGCAAGCTCAAAGCCTTCGCGGCGCATGGTTTCGATCAGAACGGCGAGCTGAAGTTCGCCACGGCCGGACACGTAGAACGAATCCTTGCCTTCGGCTTCTTCGATTTTCAGTGCAACGTTGCCTTCGGCTTCCTTGAACAGACGATCGCGGATGACGCGGCTGGTGACCTTGTCGCCTTCGGTGCCGGCAAGCGGGCTGTCGTTGACGATGAAGGACATGGTGACGGTCGGCGGATCGATCGGCTGAGCCGTCATCGCTTCCGAGACCGAAGGATCGCAGAACGTATCGGCAACGGTACCCTTGGACAGACCGGCGATGGCAACGATGTCGCCAGCGATTGCTTCATCGATAGCGGTACGCTCGATGCCGCGGAATGCGAGGATCTTGGAAATACGGCCGGTTTCAACGGTCTTGCCGTCCTGAGCCAGAACCTTGACGGCCTGGTTCGGCTTGATCGAGCCGGAAGCGACGCGACCGGTGATGATGCGGCCGAGGAACGGGTTGGCTTCGAGAAGCGTACCGATCATGCGGAACGGACCTTCTTCGACGGTCGGCTCAGGAACGTGCTTGAGAACCAGATCGAGCAGCGGTGCCAGACCTTCGTCCTTCGGGCCTTCCGGGTTGACGTTCATCCAGCCATCGCGACCGGAACCGTAAAGGATCGGGAAGTCGAGCTGCTCGTCGGTGGCGTCGAGGTTTGCGAACAGGTCGAAAACTTCGTTGATGACTTCTTCGTGGCGGCCGTCCGGACGGTCGATCTTGTTGATCGCGACGATCGGGCGAAGACCAACCTTCAGCGCCTTGCCGACCACGAACTTGGTCTGCGGCATCGGGCCTTCCGACGAGTCGACCAGAACGATCGCGCCGTCCACCATCGAGAGGATACGCTCAACTTCGCCACCGAAGTCGGCGTGGCCGGGGGTGTCGACGATATTGATGCGAACGCCCTTCCACTCCACCGAGGTCGCCTTGGCGAGAATGGTGATGCCGCGTTCCTTTTCGAGATCGTTCGAATCCATCACGCGTTCTGCAACGCGCTGGTTCTCACGGAACGAACCGGACTGCTTCAGGAGCTCGTCGACAAGCGTTGTTTTGCCATGGTCAACGTGCGCGATGATCGCGATGTTGCGAAGTGCCATATCAAGTTTCTCTGGGGCTGGGGCGCGACTATTGGGAGAAGGCGCCAATTTCTGTTGGCGCGCTCTTAGCCTGTTTTTCCCGTTTGCGAAAGGGGGCGAAGATTTTCGCCTCTCCTTAAGACCCGTCTGCGAAGAACCGATGACAATTCGCCGGCGAAAATTCAGCCATCGCTGCCCGACAGCTCTCCCATAACGGCCAGACCTTTTTTCTTCAGCATTGCCGTCGGATCAGGCAGTTTGCCGCGGAAAGCCTTGTAGGTGTCTTCCGGATCGATCGAGCCGCCAACCGAATAAATATTGTTCTTCAGCTTGCGCGCCAGCACCGGATCAAACGCATTGCCGGTCTCCTCGAAAGCAGCAAAGGCATCGGCATCCAGCACTTCAGACCACATGTAGGAATAATAACCGGCCGAATAACCATCACCAGAGAAGACATGCTGGAAATGCGGCGTGGCGTGGCGCATGACGATGGAGGCCGGCATGCCAAGCTCATCCAGCACCTCAGCCTGAACCGCGAGCGGATCCTCCACCGGGCCACGCGTGTGGAATGCCATGTCGACCAGCGCCGACGAGGTGAATTCCACCGTCGCGAAACCGGCATTGAAGGTGCGTGCCGCCAGAACCTTGTCGAGCAAAGCTTTCGGCATCGGTTTGCCGGTCTCGTGATGCACGGCATATTTTTCGAGAATTTCCGGCACGGTCAGCCAATGTTCGTAAAGCTGCGACGGCAGTTCGACGAAATCGCGCGAGACACCGGTGCCCGAGACCGACGGATAAGTGACATTGGACAACATGCCATGCAGCGCATGGCCGAATTCGTGGAAGAGTGTGCGGGCATCATCGAGCGACAGCAGCGCCGGCTTGCCGGCGGCGGGCTTTGCAAAATTGCAGACGTTGTAGATGATCGGCAGCTCGCCCTCTGCGCCGCTTTTCAGCGTCAGCTTGTGCTGCGACTGGAACGCGCTCATCCACGCACCCGAGCGCTTGGAAGAGCGGGCAAAATAATCACCGAGGAACATCGCCTTCAGCGTGCCTTCCTCATCGCGCACTTCGAATACCCGCACGTCCGGATGATAGGCGGCAATACCGGAGACTTCCTTGATCTCGACGCCGAAGAGGCGCGTGGCAACATCGAAGCAGGCCTCGATGATCTTTTCGAGCTGCAGATACGGCTTCAGTTCCGACTCGGAAAAATCGAACATCCGCTCACGCAGCTTTTCCGCGTAAAAACGCCAGTCCCACGGCATGACCGCATGATTTTTGCCTTCCTCGGCGATCAGCCCGGACAGGCTCGCCTCTTCCTCCAGCGCCTTGGTACGCGCTTTTTCCCACACCTGATGCAGCAGGCCGTTCACGGCCTCGGAAGTCTTGGCCATCGTGTTGTCGAGCTTGAAGGCGGCAAAATCGGCATAGCCCAGCAGCTTTGCCTTTTCGAAGCGCAGCGCCAGCGTTTCGCGGACGATGCCGATATTGTCGGTGGCGCCACCATTGCGGCCACGCGCCGCCCATGCCGCAAAAGCCTGTTCGCGCAATTCGCGACGCTCGGAAAACGTCAGGAACGGCTCGATGATCGAACGGGACAAGGTCACGGCAAAGGCACCCGGCGAACCGCGGTCCTCCGCAGCCGACGACATCGCATCACGCACAAACGCCGGCAGACCGGCAAGGTCCGCTTCATCCGTCAGGATCAGCGACCAGTCCTTTTCGTCGGCCAGCACGTTCTGACCGAAGCTGGCGCCGAGGCCGGCCAGCGTTTCGTTGATTTTTGCAAGACGCTGCTGCTCATCCCTGGAAAGCTTTGCACCGGCTTTCACAAAACCTTTCCAGTGGCGCTCGAGAACACGCGTCTGCTCCAGATCGAGCTCCAGTGTCGAGCGGCCGTCCCACAGCGCATCGACGCGCGCGAACAAGGCAGCATTCATGCCGATCTTCGAATAATGCCGCGACATTTTTGGCGCGATTTCGCGCTCCAGCGACTGGATCAACTCGTTTGTATGTGCGCCCGCCTTGTTCCAGAACAGAGACGAGACGCGTGACAGCGCGTCACCGGCAATTTCCAGTGCTGCGATTGTGTTCTCGAAGGTCGGTGTTTCCGTGTTGTCGGCAATCGCATCGATTTCCGCTTCATGCGCAGTCAGCGCAGAATCGAAGGCGATGGCAAAATCCTCGTCCTTCACCAGTTCGAATTTCGGAAGACCATTGGGGCCGTTCCAGTCGATGAGGGCCGGATTGATTTGCGTTTCGGTCGCCATGCGCGCTTTTCCTCTGCATCGATGTGAGTCTCGTCGGTATTACATAGGAGAAACCTTCGAGGATTGGGAGGGTATCTGCGACAGGCGCAGTAAAGCGCGCATCTGTCGCGGCCCGATCAGACGAAAACACCGGCTTTTTCGGCTTTTCGGTTTTCCTTGACGGTGGAACTGAGTAAGGGTGCCCGCGGCAACGGCAGCAGGATCGATGGACGCAAAGCAGAACACCGACACCTTGACCTTCCTGATTTCCGACAGCGCACGCGTGCTGCGGGCAGCTTTCGAGCGGCGTATCGTTCAGGCAGGGCTGGAGGTAACCCCGGCGGAAGCACGGACCCTGTTGAACGTGGAAATCCTCAAGGACGGCCGACAACTGGATATCGCTGCCCGCATGGGCATAGAACCGATGACGGTCTGCGCCTTTCTCGACAAGCTGCAGGCCGCCGGCCTGATCGAGCGCCAACCGGACCCCACCGACCGCCGCGCCAAGCAGGTGGTGCTGACGCCGAAATCGCACGATCTGATCAAGCGTATCCGCCATGAACTCGACCAGTTGATCGCACAGGCGACCGAAGGTCTGGCCGAAAACGATGTTAAAATTTTCATGCGCGTACTCGAAACCGTGCATGACAATCTTCTTGCCGAAACGCCCTGAGCCTCCTGCCGAGATCATACCCCCTGATGACCAGTTCCGTGGTGCCGCCCGAAAAGAAACGCATGAGCGAGCGCCGGGTGGCGATTTTTGGAGCGGTGCTGACGGCGATCGGCCCGATCTCCATGGCGATTTCCACACCCGCCATGCCGGAAATGGTGAAAGCATTCGGTACGACGGAAGCGGCGATCAAGCTTAGCCTGTCACTTTATTTCGGCGGTTTTGCCATGGCGCAATTGCTGGCAGGGCCGGCATCGGATGCTTTTGGACGTCGCAAGACCACCATCGCCTTCATGGCCATATATCTTCTCGGTGCGTTGATCTCCGTTTTCGCCACATCGGTGGAAGCGCTGCTGATCGGCCGCCTGATCCAGGGCATCGGCGCCTCTGTAGGCGTTACCGTCGCCCGCGCCATCGTCCGCGACCTCTTCATTGGCGCAGAGGCCGCGCGCATCATGAACCTCGTCGGCATCATGGTGGCGATCGGTCCTGCAATGGGACCGACCATCGGCGGCCTGGCTCTTTCGGCTTTCGGCTGGGAATCCGTCTTCATCCTGATGGTCCTGTTCGGTGTCGGCATCGTCGCCAGCGTGTTCTTTCTGCTGAAGGAAACCACGGTCCCGGATCGCACGCGCATCCGCCCCGCGCGGCTGATCTCCGCTTATCGGGAAACGCTGTCGGAACCACGTTTCCTCACCACCGCACTCATCCTCGGCGGTTCGGTCGGCGCGCTCTACGCCCAGTCGACCATGCTGCCCTTCGTGCTGATCGGCGCAGTCGGCCTCACGCCCACGCAATTCGGCCTGTCCATGCTGATGCAATCCGGTGCCTATTTCACCGGATCCCTCGTTCTCAAGCGGGTTTCCAGCCGGATCGGTGGCCCCGGCGCCGTGCGCATCGGCCTCGCCCTGATCGGCTTCGGCGCGCTTCTGATGTTCAGCTGGAACATGCTTTTACCGGCAACGCTAGTCTCGATCATGGGACCGGTCGCCATCTGCACCTTTGGCCTCTCCTTCATCACGCCCCAGGTGGTCACCATGGCGCTCGCCCCCTTCCCGCATATTGCCGGCTCGGCATCGGCGATCATGGGCTTCATCCAGATGGGCTTTGGTTTTACCGGAGGGCTTGCGGCGGCGGCACTCGGATCACCCGTCTTGGCCTTCAGCATCATCATTCCGGCAATGGAACTGATCGCCATTGCCAGCTATTTCGGTTATCTCGCCCTCAACCGGCGTCGCTGACAGGCGGCAATAAAAAACCCGCCCTGCACGAGGCAGGACGGGTTCTTAGATCAGACATCTGGCGGCCGAAGCCGCCAGAGAAATTACTTGTTGCGCTTGCCGAGCGTGCGCAGGCGCAGAGCGTTCAGCTTGATGAAGCCGGCTGCGTCCTTCTGGTCATAGGCGCCCTGGTCGTCTTCGAACGTAACCAGCTGGTCGGAATAGAGGGACTTGTCGCTCTCGCGGCCGATGACCATGACATTGCCCTTGTAGAGCTTCAGCGTCACTTCGCCTTCGACATGCTCCTGGCTCTTGTCGATCAGCGCCTGCAGCATTTCGCGTTCCGGCGAGAACCAGAAGCCGTAATAGATCAGCTCGGCGTAACGCGGCATGATCTCGTCCTTGAGGTGGGCAGCGCCACGGTCAAGCGTGATGGATTCGATGGCGCGGTGAGCGGCGAGCAGGATCGTGCCGCCGGGGGTCTCGTAGACGCCACGCGACTTCATGCCGACAAAGCGGTTTTCGACGAGATCGAGACGGCCGATGCCGTTGTCGCGGCCATAGTTGTTGAGTGCTGCCAGCAGTGTGGCCGGCGACATTTCGACACCGTTGATCGAGCAGGCATCACCCTTGCGGAAACCGACCTTGATGACGGTGGCCTTGTCGGGAGCAGCTTCCGGCGAGATCGTGCGCATATGCACGTATTCCGGAGCCTCGACGGCCGGGTCTTCCAGAACCTTGCCCTCGGACGAGGAGTGCAGGAGGTTGGCATCGACGGAAAACGGCGCTTCGCCCTTCTTGTCCTTGGCAACCGGGATCTGGTGCTGTTCGGCGAAGTTCAGGAGGTCCGTACGGCTCTTGAACGACCAGTCGCGCCAAGGAGCGATGATCTTGATATCCGGGTTAAGCGCATAAGCCGACAGTTCGAAACGAACCTGGTCATTGCCCTTGCCGGTGGCGCCATGCGCGATCGCATCGGCGCCGGTTTTTTTGGCGATGTCGATCAGATGCTTGGAGATCAGCGGACGGGCGATCGAAGTGCCGAGCAGATAGACGCCTTCGTATACGGCATTGGCACGGAACATCGGGAATACGAAATCGCGCACGAATTCTTCGCGGACGTCCTCGATATAGATTTCCTTGATGCCCATCATCTCGGCCTTCTTGCGGGCCGGCTCGAGTTCTTCACCCTGGCCGAGATCGGCGGTGAAGGTGACGACTTCAGCGTTCAGTTCGGTCTGAAGCCATTTCAGGATGATCGAGGTATCGAGACCGCCGGAATAGGCGAGAACGACCTTCTTTACGTCTTTGGGGAGAGCCATGGCGAAAATATCCGTCTGCGGGTGGTTGGCGGACAGCAGTCCGCCCAATTGGATCGCCGAACTTTTTAGCGAGTTTCGCGGGCCACGCAAGGGAAACCCGGTGAAACGGCATCAGAGATGCTGGCGAACGTTCATGCGCTGGTGGAGGATGCGGATGACAAGAACCTGGCGGTTCGCGTGGCGGTATATGATACGATGCGAACCGGACGCAAAACTGAGATACCCGTAATGGATATCGTCAATCGGCTTGCCGCGCTTTACGCCCGTCGCCAAAGCTTCCACCGAATTGATCAGTTCTTGGTAATAGCTGTCCGCCTGGACGATGGACCACGTGTCGCGGGTATAAAGCCAGATTTCCAGGAGATCCCGCTTCGCTCGTGGCGAAAGCTTGTAGCGCCTCAGCTCATCGCCCATGTTTACGATGGATCTCGGCCAGAAACGCATCCGGATCAAACGTCTCGGGCTCTCCCGAAGCCTCACCCTCCTCGATCGCGGTGCGGATCGCGTCAATGGCCGCCTCTTCGCTCTCCTTGAGCATCCGCAGGGCGTCTTCGATCACCGCGCTCTCGGACGGGTAACGGCCGTCATCGACCTGCTGCCTGACGAAGGCCGTCAATTCCTCATCCACGCTGATCGATGTGATCTCGCCCATCAGGCTTGCTCCGGTTGGCCATTCCGTCATGTTGACGCAGTATCGTCACCGTACCATATGCGTCCCCACCTTTGAACAGCAGCCTCGCAGAGGAGATCCGTCATGGCCGTTACCCATCCTGCCATCAAGAAGGATAATGTCGCCGTCGTCACCGGTGCGGCCTCCGGTATCGGACTTGCCGCCGCAAAAGAATTCGCCCGGCTTGGCATGTGTGTCGTACTCGTCGATCTGGAAGGCGACCGCCTTGCCGAAGCCACAAGCGAAGTCACAAGCTTCGCAGAAGACGGAGAAGCCGATGTCGTCGCCATACCGACCGATGTTTCGCGTATCGACCAGCTGGAAGCGCTGGAACGCGCCGTCATCCAGCGGTTTGGCCGCGTGCATGTGCTGATGAACAATGCCGGTATCCAGCCGGGCAGCAGCGTCTTCGGCCCGCAGGCAAACTGGGACAGCATTCTGGCCGTCAACCTGATGGGCATCATCAATGGCAGCCGCGTTTTGGGTCCCGGCATGATCGCGCACAAGGAGCCGGCCTTGATCATCAACACCGGCTCGAAACAGGGCATCACCACGCCGCCGGGCGACCCGGCCTACAATGTCTCCAAGGCCGGCGTGAAAGCCTTTACCGAAGCCCTGCAGCACGAATTGCGCAACACGCCGGAATGCAATGTCGAAGCCCACCTGCTGATCCCCGGTTTCGTGTTCACGCCCCTTGCTGCGGGTGGCCGCACGGAAAAACCGGAGGGGGCATGGACATCGGAACAGACGGTCGAATTCATGCTCCGGAGCATCGAACGCGGCGACTTCTACATCCTTTGCCCGGACAATGATGTCGATCGCGCCACCGACGAACGCCGCATGGCCTGGGCGATCGGAGACGTCATCGAAAACCGGCCGCCGCTGTCGCGCTGGCATCCCGACTATGCAGAGGCTTCCAAGGAATTCATCAGCGGTCGCTGATCCATTGGCAGGAACACGAAAGCCGGGTACACAAGCATATCGACCATCCGGCTTTCGAGTGCACCCATGGAATTCCTGCCCAGCATTGCCACCCTGCTTGCCTTCTCCGCCGCAGGCCTGCTTCTCGCACTGACCCCCGGCCCGGACATGACCCTGTCCATCAGCCGCGCGCTTGGCCAGGGCCGCAAGCCGGCAATGTTTGTGGTTCTCGGCACCAGCCTTGGCGTCGTCTGCCACACGCTTCTCGTCGCCTTCGGCGTTTCGGCGCTGATCACCGCATCGCCAACCGCGTTCTTTTTCCTCAAGACCGGCGGTGCCGCCTATCTGCTCTGGCTGGCAATCCAGGCGATCCGCTTCGGCTCAAGCCTGTCCGTTCAGAAGGTGGACAAGGCCGAAAGCAGTCCCTTCGCCAACATTTCCGTGGGATTTTGGGTGAATATCCTCAACCCCAAAGTCATTATCTTTTTCATGACTTTTCTGCCGCAATTCGTCACGGCGGGCGATCCGCATGTCACCAGAAAACTGATCTTCCTTGGCGTGTACTTCATCATCATCTGCATGCCGGTGAACGTGGCGGCAGTGCTCGCTGCCGATAAGCTGGCCGGCTGGCTGCAGGCCAATCCAAAATTTCTGCGCGGCATGGATTACACTTTTGCCGGCGTCTTTTCGGTGTTCGCCGCCAAAATCTTTCTGACGCAGGCCCGCTGAGCCATCGGTCAAAACGATCATAGACCTGCGGAAACTGCACGGCAGTCATGCCGTTAGACCTCTATCGTCCAAATTAGTTTTGATGCAAATCATTTGAATGCGCATCAATTCGAATGATCCCAAAGCCGTCTTTGGCGGCGCCGTCGTCGTGTTCGCCCGCCGCTGGCGAAATTTCATAGACCACAGACTTGCCGAGAGCGGCCTCACGGACGCCAGCTGGACGCCACTCATCTATCTCTACCGTCAAGGCGATGGCCTGCTGCAAAAGGAACTCGCAACGGCGTCTGGCCTCGACGATTCGAGCCTTGTCCGGCTCCTCGATATCCTGTCGAAACGCAATCTCGTCGAGCGGCGCATTGATCCGAACGATCGGCGCGCCCGCCGGCTTTATCTGACAGAGGAAGGCAGAAAGGCCGCGACGGCCATTCGTGCAAGGCTGGTGGCGCTCGAACACGAACTGCTGGAAGAGTTCGGTAATGGCGACATTGCCGCGATGCTGAACCTCTTCGAACGGGTGGAGACGAAGATTGAACAGGCAAGGGAGAAGGCGGGCAAACCGTGAGACATCTCCTTTCCTTCTTGACCGATATCGACCCCGCGCGCCTGCAGGCGACGGCGCGCACCGCCATTGCCTCCTGCGTGGCCCTCGGCCTCGGCACGTTGATTGGCCTCGATCACCCGCAATGGGCGGCAATGACCGTCTGGATCGTCGCCCTGCCGACGCGTGGCCAGCGTCTGGAACGAAGCCTCGCGCGTATTGCGGGGACGACGATAGGCGCGATGGCGGGCATCGGCTTCATCGTTTTGTCAGGCGGCAGTCCAATCGGCATCGTTCTCGGCCTTGCCCTGTGGCTGGGCCTTTGCGCCGGCACCGGCAATCTGCTGACCGGCCCGTTGTCCTATGTCAGCCTGCTGGCGGGATATTCCGCCGCCATGGTCACACTACTCGGTCATGGGCATGAAGACTCCATCGCGGCGCTTGCGCTCGATCGTATCCTGACGATCTGCCTCGGCGGCTTGATCGGGACGCTCGCCGCAATTTTCAGCACCACGAAACCCTCCGATATTGCCCAGGACACACGTGCCATTGTCGAAACCTTCCTCGATCATGTCGCGGCCGGCGGTCCCGACCGCCAACAGCGTGCGCAGCTGATCGCGGCGATGGCCGTGCTGGACGAAAAACTGGATGCCGTATCCGCAGGCTCGCTGCGTACACGCCGGCAAGCGCGCGATATCCGGCAATTGCTGGCAGCCATCATCGGATGCCTCACGGAGCCGAAACCACACGCACCAGGCAAGATCCCGCCGACGCCGGATCGGACGGGCACGCCGCTATGCGATGACGCCGTGGCAAACCGTATCGCGACACTGGCGGCGGACGTCGCATCATCATCACCGCATCTGGCCGCCTCGCTGACGGCAGTGGCGGCGGCATGGCGGCAGGCCAATCCAACCGCCGGTACGATCGACAGGGAGCGCCCGTCCCACCCCGCCCTGCCTCGGCATCGCGACCGGATCGGCGCAGGTCGTGCAGCCTTGCGTTCGGCCGGCGCCGTGGCCGCGACGGGTATGCTCTGGGTGATCACCGGCTGGCCGCTCGGGCCTTACATGGTGATGGGCGCGGCGATCATGACGTCGGTCTTCTCAACCTTTCCGACCCCTCACCTGCAGATGCGCTGGGTGGTTGGCGGTTCGGTTGCCGGCGCGCTGGCGGCAGTGTTCGCCCATCTGTTCATCCTGCCGATGGCCATGAGCGCAACGCTGGCAGCCCTTTTGAGCATGCCGCTCATTCTTCTTGGCGCACCGGTCATGGCGCATCGGCGGGTGGCGCTGGCCGGCATGGAATACAATCTCATCTACCTGCTGATGATGAACCCGAACCTGCCGGTCGATGACAATCTTGCGCGCGCGCTGCTGCAGGCAGTTGCCGTCGTGCTTGGTCCGGTCTGCGCCTATCTGGCGTTTCTGGCAGTCCCCATCGATCCGCGTCGACGGCTTGATTTCATCATCCGGCTGATCGTCTCCGAACTCACGGCCATTGCGAAAGGGGATTTTGACGACTTGAAGCGCCGCCGACACTGGCGTTTGCGCATTCATCACCGGCTGATGTTGCTGGCCCGATGGGCGCATCGCAGCGGTGGCACCGGTTCCCTTGCATCCGATGGCGGAATGACAGCACTTGCACTTGGCAACACGCTTCTGCATGTGCGGGACATGGCGGCAAGGCCGGCCCTGTCCGCAGGATCGCGACGCGCGCTGAAGGCGACATTGTCGAGTGTCGCCACCCTGCCCGAAAAGCCGGAACGCGTGACCCGGCTTTTAAGAACGGCTGCAAAGACCCTGACAGAAATCGATCCGCAGAGTGCCGCGGGCCTCACCGAAACCGCCGGCCTGCTGGCCGCCAATCAGGATTTCTTCAGGCGCGCAGGCTGACCGGAAAGGACGAACTCAATCGTCCTCGCCGTGGCCCGCAATCATCATCGCCTCGAAAGCCAGGCGATCGGTCTTGCGCATGCGTTCCGATTCCGATTTCAGCTGCCCGCAGGCAGCCAGAATGTCACGACCACGCGGCGTGCGGATCGGCGACGCGTAACCGGCCTGATTGATGAAATCGGCAAACTTTTCGATCGTTGCCCAGTCCGAGCACTGGTAGTTTGTGCCCGGCCACGGGTTGAACGGGATCAGGTTGATCTTGGCCGGCACGCCCTTCAGCAACTGAACCATCGCCTTAGCGTCTTCCAGGCTGTCGTTGACGTCCTTCAGCATCACATATTCGAATGTGATGCGGCGGGCATTCGACAGGCCGGGATAGTTGCGGCAGGCGTCGATCAGTTCCTTCAACGGATATTTCTTGTTGATCGGCACCAGCATGTCACGCAGCTCGTCGCGCACGGCATGCAGCGAGATGGCCAGCATCACGCCGATTTCGTCACCGGTACGGAAAATTTCCGGCACGACGCCCGAGGTCGATAGCGTCACGCGACGCTTGGAGAGGGACAGACCATCTCCATCCGTGGCGATCAGAAGCGCCGTCTTGACGTGGTCGAAATTATAAAGCGGCTCGCCCATGCCCATCATGACGATATTGGTGACCTTGCGGTCACCTGTCGGCACAAAAGCGCCAGGCGGCGTGTCGGCACCCGGAAAGTCGCCAAGCCGGTCGCGGGCCAGAAGAAGCTGGCTGAGAATTTCCTCGGCAGTCAGGTTACGAACCAGGCGCTGCGTACCGGTGTGACAGAAGGAACAGGTCAGCGTACAGCCGACCTGGCTGGAAATGCACAGCGTGCCGCGGCCTTCTTCGGGAATATAGACCGTCTCGATCTCGACCGGACGACCGGCACCGCGCGGCGGAAACCGCAGCAGCCACTTGCGCGTGCCATCGTTGGAAATCTGCTCCTCGACGATTTCCGGACGGGCAATGGTGAAATGCGCCTTCAGCATTTCGCGCATGTCCTTGGCGACATTGGTCATCGCGTCGAAATCGGAAACGCCGCGAATGTAAAGCCAATGCCACAGCTGGCTGACGCGCATACGCACCTGCTTTTCGGGAATGCCCTTTTCTTTCAGAGCCGCGCCCATCTGTTCGCGCGACAAACCGATCAGCGATGGCTTGGAACCGAAAAGATCCGGATTGGCGACAAGCGGCTTCTTGGCGACGACGCCTGGCGCAAAAACCTCTGTGACTGACATGTTCTATCCCGTTCGAGCACATGACCAGCGCCACCGCGAAACAGGCGGATAAGGCTAGGGGCATGTCTGTTCGTGAAACCTGAAACGGCCGCGGCAACGTGTGGCCTGACCCTGTTGAGCCGGGCTTTATCATCAAAATGCCGCCGCGTCACCCTGTCTTGGAAAAACGACGAAGGCCGGTCTTGCGACCGGCCTTTCTCTGAAACGCGCAATAAAATTCTTACTTGCAGGATTCGATCTGCTTGAGAGCAGCCGAAATACCGGCGAGCGAATAGGCGTAGGACGTCTTGGTGCCGCGGCCGGAAACGGCGCTGACGCTCATGTTCGTGCCGGTCTTCATGGCGGCGACCAGGGCCGGCTCTTCGGCAGCATTCTCCACCCAGGCAGCCTTTTCCTTGGTGAACATGACAAAATTCTTGCCATCGATAGTGACAGTGACCTTGGAATTGGCCTGCATCGTGTAGCCCATCATTGCCTGCGGTTCGTAGGAGATGTTCTGGCCCGGACGCTGCGAAACGATGAAGAAGATGTCCCCATGATCGACGGAAGCAGGTTCCTTGGTGGTCGGAACCGACAGGACGTAGCAGACCGTGCCGTTACCCTGCTTGTAGGAATATGCGCCCCAGGCCTTGAACTGCTGAATACGGTTCGGCGCCTGTGCGGCGGCAATGCTCGTGCCTGCCAGCATGAGGCTCAGCGCAATGGCAATCTGTCTTGCAAACATGGGTTTCCTGCCAATTTTTTTATGAACGGTCGACCGGAAGTCCCTGCGGGCGTGGTCGCGATCGCTCTATTTTGACCAAATTCTGGTTACCAAACCGTGAAGAACGGTCCTGAAAGGGAAGGAGGTGTACCACTTCCGGCATCATGGGACATTTCGCCTGAACCCGGTTTTAACCACGTTTTTGACTTTGTTTCACCTGAAGTTCGAATGTGGGCCTGTGCGCCCCTCATATTTTACTGACACAAGGAATGGGGCAACAGTTTGTCCTCTTCCAATACGCTGTTTTGACATTAGAATAGCTGAATACGAGACGGATTTTTGATGAATGACGGACGAAGTGCTCAGCGACAGTGACCAGAAAGATCGCTTCGCCGCTCTGGCAAGGGCTGTCGCAGAAGATCGCGACCAGCTTGCATTTCGCCAATTGTTCGATCATTTCGCGCCACGCCTGAATTACTGGCTGCATCGCCGCGGCCTTGCCAATGAGGAAGCGGAGGAAATCGTTCAGGAGGTCATGACGGTTCTCTGGCACCGCGCCCAACTCTACGACGTCAATCGCTCGTCGCTTTCGACATGGCTGTTCCGCATTGCCCGCAATCGCCATATCGACCTGCAACGCCGCATCAAGACCAGGATGATCGACGGCAAGGAACCGCTGCTACAGATCGATGACGTGCCCGGCATGGAGACCATGCTGGAAAGCGAGGAGCGTGAGGCGCAAGTGCGCGAGGCATTGACCCGCATTCCCGGCGAGCAGATGGAGCTGGTGCGCGCCTCGTTTTTCCTCGGTTATTCGCATAGCGAAATCGCCGCCTGCACCGGCCTGCCGCTCGGCACGGTCAAATCGCGCATACGACTTGCGTTCGAGCACCTGCGCAAAGCGCTCGATAATTCAGATCGATTGTCGTCGTAATGGATCTTTATTTGGCGGCGGAGGCTGCAGCGACATCCGTCTCGTCAGCCAGGGCACGGTCGGCAGCCTCGTAATGCTCGTCGGTGATGTGGACGCTGATCATCTTGAGCGCTGCCGCAAGCACCGCGACATCATCCGTAAAGCCGGCCACCACAAGAAAATCCGGGATGATATCGATCGGCAACACGAAATAACCGAGCGCCGCCAGCAATACACCCTTGGCCCGAGTGGGCGTTTTCGAATCGGTGGCGCAATAGAAGGCGGCAACCAGATCTCGCGAAAACGGAACGTAGCGGGCCGCCTTGCGAAGCGTCGGCCAGAATTTGGCTTTCACCTGCGTCTCGCGGCGATTTTGAGTTTCCTCGTCGCCGGCCAACAGTATCTCACCGATTTTCACGTCATCCATAAAAGCGTCTCCGAAGCGAACCCCGTGGAGCCCCTCATATGGCCATGACAGGCCATACCTTCAATCCTGGCCAGCAACGCTATCCATCAAATGCGCCAGCTTGAAGTCAAGCTCGGTCAGTCCACCGGCATCATGCGTCGACAGCGTCACATCGACCTTTGAGTAGACGTTGAACCATTCCGGATGATGATCGAGCTTCTCCGCAAAAAACGCGCATTGCGTCATGAAGCCGAAAGCCTCGACAAACGTCTTGAACTTGAACGTCCTGACGATGGCCTTGCCATCATCCCGCAAGGCCCAGCCGGAAAGGTTTGCCAGTTCACCTTCAATGGATTTTGCTTCGAGTTTCTGGGGTCGCATCATGCACCTTTGAAATCGATCGGAAGCCTTCAGTAGAGGCTGGTCTCATGAAGCTCGCCGCCCGCATGGCTCGCCCCCCATGATTCGTTCAGCGGAAAGATTTCCTCTGTCACGTAAGGTCCGCCACCGACAGATTCCTTCGATGACAGAAGGACGAAACGGCCGGCCGTAAACGGCATGGCATGGAAATTCCCGCGACCGCCGAGATAATGCACGACATCATCCAGGCGGCAGGATTTCAGCCGTCCCAGCGTCACATGCGGCATGAACTTTCTCGGCTCGGCAGGCAGGCCAATACGCTGGCAGATCCGTTCGATCTCACCCTGCAAGGCAGCCATTTCGGGGGATGGCGTGACACCTGCCCAGACCGAATGCGGCTTCTTAGAGCCGAAGGAACCGATACCGTTGATACTGATCTGGAATTCCTGCCGGTCGATCCGGTCCAGCCGGTCAACGATTTCGTCGGCAGTGCGGTTATCGACATCGCCGATGAAGCGAAGAGTGATGTGATAGTTCTCCACATCGATCCAGCGTGCTCCGGGTATTCCGCCCCGCAGCAGTGACAGGCTCATCGCGACATTGCGCGGTATCTCGAGGGCGGTGAAAAGTCTCGGCATGGGGACCTCCTCGAATCTCTCGGATCTGACAACAGCGGAACATGCATGACGGTTCCGTGCAACCTACTATTTCTTCTCCATAAGAATAGAGCGAACAAAGTTCTGCATAACCGGCAGAGAGCGCTCGACCATGACCTTCACACCCTCTGCATTGGGATGCATGCCATCGTCCAATTGCAGCGATTGTTGGGCTGCAACGCCATCGAGAAAGAATGGATAGAGCGGCACATCATATTTTTCCGAAAGCTTTTTATAGATCGGATTGAAACGCTCGGCATATTCGCCGCCCATGTTCGGCGGCGCCATCATGCCCGCCAGAACTACAGGAATGCCTCGCTCTTTCAGCCGCGCCAGAATGCCGTCGAGGTTCTTTTCGCTCTGCTCAGGCGAAATACCGCGCAACGCGTCATTGGCGCCGAGTTCGACGATCACGCCTGCCGTGCCATCCGGCACCGACCAGTCGATGCGCGACAGTCCGCCGGATGTTGTATCACCGGAAACGCCGGCATTCGTGATCGTGACGCTCAGCCCTTCGACCTTTAGCGCCGCTTCCAGCTGCGCCGTGTAGGATTCGTTTGGAGGCAATTGATAACCCGCCATCAGGCTGTCGCCAAAACCGACGATCTGGACGGATTGGGTTGGTGCGGGGCTTTGTGCCACGGCAGAAAAGGCCGTTAACGACAACGTGGTTATGACGGTGAAGTGAAGTGCGAGCGCTTTCAATCCCATGAAGACCTTCCTAGATTGCCAACCTGTTCGCCGGCCCCTTGCCGACATCCCATCATGACCGCTGTGTACATGCCAATATAGGACGCCTGCGCGTGACTAAAACCATCATCGAGCTGAAGAAGGCTGATCTTACCCTCGGCAGCGCCGCCGCATCCGTGCATGTATTGAAGAATATCGACGTCCAGATCGGCCGCGGCGAAGCCGTCGGCATCGTTGGCCCATCCGGTTCGGGCAAATCGACCCTGCTGATGGTTCTCGCCGGCCTGGAACGGCTCGATAGCGGCGAGATCGTCATTCTCAACACCCCGCTCCACCAGCTTTCCGAGGATGGCCTGGCGGATTTCCGCGGCCGCAATATCGGTATCGTCTTCCAGTCGTTTCACCTGATCGCCAACATGACCGCAATCGAGAACGTTGCCGTGCCGCTGGAACTGGCCAATGCGCCGAACCCGTTCGAAACCGCGCGCCAGGAGCTGATCGCAGTCGGCCTCGGTGAACGTCTCAATCACTATCCCGGCCAGCTGTCCGGCGGTGAGCAGCAGCGCGTGGCGATCGCCCGTGCGCTTGCCCCCTCGCCTTCGGTTCTGATCGCCGACGAGCCGACCGGCAATCTCGACACCGAGACCGGCCGTCAGATTGCCGACCTCCTGTTTTCAAAACAGGCCGAACGCGGCATGACCATGCTGCTCGTCACCCACGACAACGCACTTGCAGCTCGCTGCTCGCGGCAGATACGCGTGCGCTCAGGCGAAATCGTTGCCGAAGGTGCAGCACCCGGTAGTGTCGGAGAAGCAATCCGCGCATGAGAAACAGCACGTCCGCCCGCCTGTCGATCGCACTTCGCCTCGCCCTTCGCGAAATGCGCGGCGGCCTTTCCGGGTTTTACATCTTTCTCGCCTGTATCGCGCTCGGCACCGGCGCCATTGCCTCGGTGAATTCCGTTTCGCGCGCCATAACCGGCGCGATCGCAACCCAGGGCCAGAGCCTGCTAGCCGGCGACGTGCGTTTCGAACTGAACAATCGCGAGGCAAGCGAGGAGGAGCGTACATTCCTCAACGGCCTCGGCACGGTATCGGTCTCCACCAACCTCCGCTCGATGGCGCGGCTGCCGGATGGCTCCGACCAGACGCTTGCCGAGGTGAAGGCCGTCGATGGCGTTTATCCGCTCTATGGTCAATTGAAGACCGAGCCGAACATGCCGATCACCAATCTCCTCACCCATGAGGACAACGTGTATGGCGCGATCGCTGCGCCGCTATTGCTCGATCGTCTCGGCATCTCGGTTGGCGACGAATTGCTGCTCGGCAACGCGCGTATCAAGATCAAGGGCACGATCGTCACCGAACCGGATGCGGTCTCTGAAGGTTTTGGCTTTGCGCCGCGCCTGCTGATTGCCCGTGATGCCCTTACCGCATCCGGCCTGATCACCACCGGCAGCCTTGTCGAACATGCCTACCGCATCAAGCTGGCAGACCCGACCACAAGCAAGGCCGTTGTCGCCAGCGCCAACAAACAGTTCCCGAGTGCCGGCTGGTCTGTTCGCAGCAGCGATCGCGCAGCGCCGTCGCTGACGGAAAATGTCGACCGCTTTTCGCAGTTCCTGACGCTTGTCGGCCTCACCGCCCTCATCGTCGGGGGTGTCGGCGTCGCCAACGCCGTGCGCGCCTTCCTCGATAGCAAGCGCACCACCATCGCCACGCTGAAATGCCTCGGTGCACCCGCTTTCGTCGTCACCATCACCTATCTGTTCCAGATCCTCATTCTGGGCGGCGTCGGCATTGCCATCGGCCTTGCCGTCGGCGCCATCGCGCCCTTCATCGCCCTGCGTTTTCTGGATGGCGCATTGCCCGTTCCGGCCGAAGTCACGCTTTATCCGTCCGCACTCGGCATCGCAGCCCTGTTCGGCCTTCTGACGACCTTTGCCTTTGCCATCCTGCCGCTTGGCCATGCCCGCGAAGTACCGGCCACAGCGCTCTTCCGCGAACAGGGTTTTGAGCAGGCCCGCCTGCCCTCCTGGCCCTACCTCGCGGCCGGTGGCGTTGCCTTGGCAGCCCTTGCGGCACTGGCGATCTTCGCCGCCGAAGACCGATTTATCGCCTCCATTTTCCTCGGTGCGGTTGCTGCGGCATTCGTGCTGCTGCGCATTGTTGCAGGTGGCATATCGGCGCTGGCGCGCCATTGCCCGCGTGTCTCTTCGCCCGCCCTGCGACTGGCGATCGGCAACATCCATCGTCCCGGTGCGCTCACTTCGTCCGTTGTCCTGTCGCTCGGCCTCGGCCTGGCGCTGTTGGTCACACTGACGCTGATCGACGGCAATCTGCGCCGCCAGTTGAACGGCACGATGACGCAGAACGCCCCCAATTTCTTCTTCGTCGATATCCAGAGCGCCGAGCGCCAGGGTTTTGTCGATATC
Source organism: Neorhizobium sp. BT27B (assembly GCF_050455485.1). NCBI lineage: Bacteria > Pseudomonadati > Pseudomonadota > Alphaproteobacteria > Hyphomicrobiales > Rhizobiaceae > Neorhizobium > Neorhizobium sp. BT27B. The sequence continues at coordinate 191,789 of NZ_JBCIYT010000007.1, forward strand.
CTGAAGCAGCAATCTCCGCAGGGCACGATCACCGAAGTGCCGATGTTGCGCGGACGCATTCTCGCCTTCAACGGTGAGGACGTCGCCAAGATGAACGTGCCGCCATCGGGACGCTGGGTTCTGCGCGGCGATCGCGGCATCACCTATGACGCCAGTCTGCCGACCGGCTCGAAACTGGTCGAAGGCGAATGGTGGTCTGAAGATTATACCGGTGAACCGCTCGTTTCCTTCTCGGCGGAAGAAGCGGGCGAACTGGGGCTGAAGATCGGAGACACAGTTACCGTCAACGTGCTTGGCCGCAACATCACCGCCAGGATCGCCAACTTCCGTAAGATCGAGTGGGAATCGCTTTCGATCAACTTTGTCATGGTCTTTTCGCCCAACACGTTTCGGGGCGCGCCACATGCGTGGCTGGCAACGCTGACGGATGCCGGCGCATCACCGCAGGCCGAGGCCGCCATCCTCAGAACAGTGACCAACGCGTTCCCGACCATCACCAGCGTTCGCGTCAAGGACGCGATCGACATTGTCGATCAGTTGGTGGGACAGCTCGCGACTGCCATTCGCGCGGCCGCCGCCGTGGCGCTGATCGCCTCCGTGCTGGTGCTGGCCGGCGCACTTGCTGCCGGCAACCGCGCCCGCACCCATGATGCCGTGATCCTCAAAACGCTCGGTGGCACGCGCTCCATGCTGATCCGCGCCTTCAGCTACGAATACATGATCCTCGGCACGGCAACGGCCATCTTTGCCCTGTTCGCCGGCACCGGTGCGGCCTGGTATGTGGTGGCAAAGATCATGCGCCTGCAATCGACCTTCATGCCGGATGTCGCCGTGCTGACGCTGGTGATCGCGCTGGTGCTGACGGTCGGTATCGGTCTTGCCGGCACGTGGCGCATTCTGGGACAGAAGGCGGCACCCGTATTGCGCGAACTTTGATATATGGGCCTGACGATCGTCAGGCCCCGACCGCATGTGCGCATTAAATTTTCTCCACTTTCAGGATTCGGGCTTCAAAGCCTTGAATGATAACGCAACTGCCAGCATATTCTCTTCATGCTTGCTGGAGCTCCGCAGCGGCGACCGGCATTTGCCCGCACACCGAAACGATCTGGGAGCTTTGAGAGGAAACCATGGCTGATCCCTACAACTACCAAAACCGCATGGCACGCGGCGGCGTACAGTCGGGCGCGATGATCGATCAGGGCCTTCGGTCCTATATGCTCAAGGTCTACAACCTGATGGCGCTCGGTCTTGCGATCACCGGCCTGGCTGCCTACGGCACCTATACCGCAGCGCTCAGCAGCCCGGCATTCGCACAAGCCATCTTTGGCTCGCCGCTTCGCTGGGTGGTAATGCTGGCGCCGATCGCGCTCGTCTTCTTCCTCAGCTTCCGCATCCATAAGATGAGCGTTTCTGCAGCGCAGACGACGTTCTGGATCTATGCGGCGCTGATGGGTCTTTCACTGTCGTCGATCTTCATGGTCTATACCGGCCAGAGCATCGTTCAGACGTTCTTCGTGACCGCCGCTTCCTTCGGCGCGCTGTCGCTTTACGGCTACAGCACCAAGAAGAACCTGTCGGCAATGGGTTCGTTCCTGATCATGGGCCTGTTCGGCCTGATCATCGCCTCGATCGTCAACATCTTCCTCGCATCTTCAGCACTCGGCTTCGCCATCTCGGCAATCGGCGTGCTGATCTTCGCGGGCCTCACCGCCTACGATACGCAGAAGATCAAGGAAATGTATTACGAAGGCAACGACGCCACCACGACCGGCCGCATGGCCATAATGGGCGCGCTGACCCTGTATCTCGACTTCATCAACCTCTTCCTGTTCATGCTGCGCTTCCTTGGAAACCGCGATTAATCAGGAATTCGTCCATTCTGGAAAGGCGGGGCTTCGGCTCCGCCTTTTTATTGCCGCCCTTAGGGGCTGGGCATAGGTTTGGTCCCACCGAACAACATCAGGCCTCTCCATGACCTTTCGCCTGCGCGACGCAACGCCTGCCGATCTTGCCGCCATTACGGAAATCTACCGTGACAGCGTTCTCAACGGCACGGCGAGTTATGAAATTGCACCGCCGGATCAGACGGAAATGGCTGGCCGCTTTCAGGCCATCAGGGACAAGGGCTATCCATACATCACTGCCGAGGACGATGACGGCACGCTTCTGGGGTATGCCTACGCTTCGGCTTTCCGTACCCGCCCCGCCTATCGCTGGCTGGTGGAAGATTCGATCTATCTGGCGCCGGAAGCCCGTGGCAAAGGCGTCGGCAAGGCGCTTTTGAAGGAATTGCTGATCCGCTGCGAAGCACTCGGATTCCGCCAGATGGCAGCCGTCATCGGTGGCGCCAGCCCGGCCTCGGTCGCGGTCCACAAAAGCCTAGGCTTCGAGATGACGGGTACCATGAAAGGCACCGGTTTCAAGCACGGTAAATGGCTGGATACGGTGTTCATGCAGATTGCACTTGGCGATGGAACGAACACCGCACCGGACCCTGCGACCTATCCCGGTTCGCTTTTTAGCGAATAAGCAAAAGCGAGCCGGTCAATCGACCAGCTTCAACACCTTGTCGAAGACCTTCAGCACCTGCTGAAGCTCATGGCCACGTTTCAGGATCGTTCCATGCGTATTGACCACCGAAAAGGCGCCCTGCTTGGCGGCAAGTTTCGGATTTTTCTCGATACGGAAAAGCGGCATTTCACCCGATCGCTTGAAGACGGAAAAGATCGCTTTCTCGCTCGTGTGATCGATCGCATAATCCTTCCACTCGCCCTCACCCACCATGCGTCCATAGATCCACAGGATGGCGTCGAGTTCGCGCCGGTGAAAGGTCACGGGCAGCGGATCGAGATTTTTTCTATACTGGTTGAGATCGACAACAACGGTACCGTCTTCGGGTTTTGATCCCCTCGGAAAATCCGGCTGATCAGTCATCACGGCTCCAGATCGACTATTGCAGAGATATGACAGTGTGCCTCAGCAGCCATAAAATGCAAGACGCAGACGGTTGAGCCAGAGACACCTTACAAAATCAGCGGATGCAATCGACCAAGGTTATTTTTCTCGCCGCATTTCGGTCAAAACAGCGCCCGAATCCGAGGCGAGATTGGCTTTGTTGGTTGACGCCTTTGCGTCAAACAAGCCCGATCCGGAGCGCTGACCCTTACCCCCAGCCCCCCAACGCCTCGGATCGGGCAACCAACACCCTTCCAGACATCAGCAATATCCGGTCTCGTCACGAATCATTTTTTGATGGAAAGCGTCAGTCGCGCTTGCGTCCGGCCATCAGCATGGTTGCGCCGACAATGGCTGCGGGTTCGCCACCTGGCTTGGAAGACTGCAGCAGAATGGCGCAGCCATCCTTCTTGCCCTTGCCCATGGTGCGGGCAGGTACAGTGATCTTCATGTCCTTGCCATCCCACATGCCGACGGTCTGCACATCGTAAACGCTGTGCCAGTATTCCATCTGCTTGCCGGTGTTCTCGCCCTTCTGGACCTCGACCTTTTCCTTCTTGGTGAAATAAGCGATCACGATATCGGCCTTGCCGGTGCCGGCGCCGATATTGATCTCGATCTCTTCACCGTTCATGGCGGCCTTCACCGGCACTGTCAGACCCTGGCCGGCCGTTTTCATGCCGTCCATCTTTCCGTTGATGGCGGTAAGGTCGGTTCCGATCAGGTGATCACGGCCATTGACGACGGCCTGCGGGGTATAGACGCCGCTGCGCCCGAAGGCATGAGCATAACCGTACTGGCGCTCGGTGTTTTCCTTGGAGCTCAGCGTATCGGTCCAGCCGAGATAGTTCCAGTAATCGACATGATAGGAGAGCGCGACGACATCGCCCTGCTCGACCAGCTTCTTCAAGGCGGCGTCTGCCGGCGGACAAGAGGCACAGCCTTGCGAGGTGAACAGCTCAACGACGCCCTTCGGCTCCGCAATATCGCCAGCACAGGCAAGACCGGCAGAAAACAGGCCGATCAGGAATGCGGCGCTACGGACAGTCGAAAACATCGAATAAAACCCTCTGGCGAACCGGCAATCACAACGGTGACAGTACGGTCACGCACATCTCATCCTGCAAAATAGTCAATCCATGTAGTCAAACGGAAGTCACAACAGGGTGAGGACCAGATACGTGATCGGTGCCTCTGTCATGTTTCTTGACGATTTGCCATGAATTGCTGAAAAAACTACGAGCGTCAAATCAGTTTCAGCAAGCCTTGGGTCAAATAGACGGCACCGACAGCTGTCACGACCCAGCGGGTCCAGCTTCGGAAGTTTGCGTCCGTCATTTTCTGCAGGATACCGTTGCCGGCACGCGCGCCGAGTATGGCGATTGGAGCCGCGATCAACACAGCGATGGCATCGACCGTTGGAAGCTGTGAAGCAGCATCCCAGTAAAAGGCGATCTTCGCCATATGTGACAGTGTCTGAATGGATGCCTTTGTCGCAATCACCTTGCGGCGGTCCATCTGGGTGCGAATGAAGAAGATATCGACCGTAGGACCCGCCACGCCGACGCTGATCGTCATGCCGCCCGAAAGCAGCCCCGCCAGAAAGGCGTGCGAAGGACGCGATGCATCGAGCTTCAGCTTGTTGACCGGCAACCAGACGAGGATGGGCATCAGGCCGACGCCGATCAGCACCACCATCAGGTTGGGCGTATAACTGGTCAGGAACAGGATCACGGCCGACAGCGCCACGCCGGAACACAGGACGGCAAGGATTTTCCAGTCGATATACGCGCGCGAGAACCATGCGCGGGAACCGTTCGACACCATCTGGATGACGCCCTGAATCGCGATTGCCGTGCCGACGGGATAGAGAAACAGCAGCACCCAGAGCAGGATCAGCCCGCCTGCCATGCCGAAAATGCCGGAGAGCAGCGACGTCAGGAAGACGGTGACTGCCATTCCGATGAAAATGATGAGGGACAAGGGTGGGAAACCTGAAAATGCGATGCGGATTTATGGATTGAAAGAAACGCCCGCCGAATGAACCGGCGGGCGCTGTATCGGCGAACTCAGGCAGCCAGATCGCGAAGAACCGTCTGCAGAATGCCGCCATTGTTCATGTAGATGACCTCGTCGAGCGTATCGATGCGGCACAGGATCTTGACGTCCTTCTCCGTGCCGTCAGCGTACGCGATCTTGGCAATCTTCCACTCACGCGGCTTGATATCGCCTTCCAGCCCCTCGATGGTGACGGTCTCATCACCCTTGAGGTTGAGCGAAGCCCAGGTCGTGCCCTCTTCGAAAGTGAAGGGAACCACGCCCATGCCGACCAGATTGGAGCGGTGGATACGCTCGAATGACTGGGCAATCACAGCCTTGACGCCAAGCAGGTTGGTGCCCTTTGCAGCCCAGTCACGCGACGAACCGTTGCCGTATTCGACACCGGCGAAGATGACCAGCGGCGTGCCTTCTTCCTTGTACTTCATCGCCGCATCATAAATCGACAGCTCTTCCTTGGACGGGTAGTGAATGGTGTAGCCACCTTCCTTGCCGTTCGGGCCGAGCATGTGATTGCGGATGCGGATGTTGGCGAATGTGCCGCGCATCATCACTTCGTGATTGCCGCGACGTGTGCCGTACTGGTTGAAGTCGGCAACAGCGACGCCGTTTTCCGTGAGGTAGGCGCCTGCCGGCGACGAAGCCTTGATCGAACCGGCCGGGGAAATGTGGTCGGTGGTGATCTTGTCGCCGAACAGACCGAGGACGCGGGCGCCCTTGATGTCCTTGAGACCGGTTCCCTTTTTGCCCATGCCGACAAAATAAGGCGGGTTCTGCACATAGGTGGAGTTGTTGTCCCAGGCATAGGTATCACCATCCGGGATCTGTACGGCCTGCCAGTTTTCATCGCCCTTGAAAACGTCCGCGTATTTGCTCTCGAACAGTTCGCGGGTGACGTATTTCTGGATGAACTCCTGCACTTCGGCAGAGGTCGGCCAGACATCCTTGAGGAAGACCGGCTGGCCATCGCTGCCAATGCCGAGCGGCTCCGTCGTCAGATCCTTCTGCACCGTGCCGGCCAGCGCATAAGCGACAACGAGCGGCGGCGAAGCCAGATAATTGGCCTGGACGTCCGGCGAGATACGGCCTTCAAAATTGCGGTTGCCCGAAAGCACGCCCGAAACGATCAGGCCCTTGTCGTTGATCGTCTTCGAGATCGGCGCCGGCAGCGGGCCGGAATTGCCGATGCAGGTGGTGCAGCCGAAACCGACAAGGTTGAAGCCGAGCGCATCGAGATCATTTTGCAGGCCGGACTTGGCAAGATATTCGCCGACGACCTGGGATCCTGGTGCAAGCGAGGTTTTCACCCAAGGCGCAGTCTTCAGACCCTTGGCAACGGCGTTGCGGGCCAGCAGGCCGGCAGCGATAAGAACCGAGGGGTTGGACGTGTTGGTGCAGGACGTAATGGCGGCAATCGCGACGTCGCCATGGCCGAGATCAAAATCGGTGCCTTCGACCGCATAGCGGTTTTCCAGCTGACCCGGCTTCTTGTATTCGGTGTCCATCGAGCCGGCGAAACCGGAGGCGATGCCTTCCAGTGGAATACGGCCTTCCGGACGTTTTGGGCCGGCCATGGACGGCACGACGTCGTTGAGATCGAGTTCCAGCGTATCGGTAAAGACGAGATCGGCACCGTCATTGTCGCGCCACATGCCTTGCGCCTTGGAATAGGCTTCGACGAGCGCGATGCGCTCCTTGGTGCGGCCGGACATGTTGAGATAGTTGACGGTTTCGGCATCGACGGGGAAGAAGCCGCAGGTAGCACCGTATTCCGGGCCCATATTGCCGATCGTCGCACGGTCTGCGACCGGCATGTTGTCCATGCCCGGACCGAAAAATTCGACGAACTTGGAAACGACGCCCTTCTTGCGCAGCATCTGCACGACGGTCAGCACGAGGTCGGTCGCGGTGACGCCTTCCTTCAGCTTGCCGGTCAGCTTGAAGCCAATGACTTCCGGCAGAAGCATGGAAACCGGCTGGCCGAGCATGGAGGCTTCGGCCTCGATGCCGCCGACACCCCAGCCGAGCACGCCAAGGCCGTTGATCATCGTGGTATGAGAGTCGGTGCCGACGCAGGTATCGGGATAGGCGGTAACTTCGCCATCTTCCTCATTGGTCCAGACCGTCTGGCCAAGATATTCGAAATTCACCTGATGGCAGATGCCGGTGCCGGGCGGCACGACGCGGAAATTCTTGAACGCCTGCTGGCCCCACTTGAGGAAGCGGTAACGCTCGCCATTGCGCTGGTATTCCAGCTCGACATTGCGGGCAAAGGCGGTCGGCGTGCCGAATTCGTCGACGATGACCGAGTGGTCGATGACGAGGTCGACGGGCACGAGCGGATTGATTTTCTGCGCATCGCCACCGAGCGACTTGATGCCGTCGCGCATGGCGGCGAGATCGACAACCGCCGGCACGCCGGTAAAGTCCTGCATCAGCACACGGGCGGGGCGATAGGCAATTTCAGCCTCGGCCTTGCCCTTGTTGTTGAGCCATGCGGCAACGGAAAGGATCTGCTCCTTCGTGACGGACTGGCCGTCTTCGAAGCGCAGAAGGTTTTCCAGCAGCACCTTCATGGAAAAGGGCAGGTTGGAAACGCCTGCAAGGCCGTTCGCTTCGGCTTTGGGCAGGCTGTAATAGACATAGTCCTTACCGCCTACGGTAAGGACGGAACGACATTGAAAGCTATCAATAGATTTGGCCACGGAAAATAACCCCGCTGATATCAAGAGCCAACACGCGCGTGCGGACGCCTATGCACTTGGAAATGCACTATAGGATGCGGGTGCGACCATTTCCGCTGTCCGCACGAGAAGATTTATGGTCTTCAGGTCCGGCGCTGAGTGGAAATCACGCCGGCCGCTGGCGTGGTTGCCATGTATATAGATAGTTTCTAAGAAGCCTTCCAGATGCTTTGACGCAGAGCACGAAACATTTTTGCGATCAGATGTTTGAAAACTTGACGAAAGCCCGCAGATGCGACTGACGGTAGACGCCCTGAGCGCGCGACGCGGAGAAGACCTTATTTTCAAGGATATCTCCTTCACGCTCGGTGCAGGAGAAAGCCTGATCCTGACCGGCCGCAACGGCTCGGGCAAGTCCACCCTGCTGCGCGCCATCGCCGGATTGCTGCACCCGGAAAGCGGACGGGTGATCTGGATTTCGGACGGCGCGGAAGACGGTATGCGAGCGGCGGAAGCCTGCCACTATCTCGGCCACCGCAACGCCATGAAGGCAGAATTGTCAGTGCGCGAAAACCTCGAATTCTGGCAAAGCTTTTTCGGCGATTTTGCCGGCGGTCAGGGCATGTCGATCGGCGAGGCGGCGGAAGCGGTCGGGCTCGGCGGCATAACTCACCTACCCTTCGGATATCTGTCCGCCGGCCAACAGCGCCGCATGGCCTTCGCCAAGCTGCTTGTCGCCTGGCGCCCGGTCTGGATCCTCGATGAGCCGACGGCAGCACTTGATGTGAGTGCGGAAAGCGTTTTTACCGCCTTGATCAAGACCCATCTCGGCAAGGGAGGCATCGTGCTGGCGGCCACCCATCAGCCGCTTGGGCTAGAGAATACCCAGGAATTGAAGATGACGGGCTTTGCCGGTGTTATGGAGAGCATGTGGTGATACAGCTTCATTATCGCCTCCCCCCGGCAGCCCCCCTCTGCCCTGCCGGGCATCTCCCCCTCAAGGGGGGAGATCGGCTGGGCGCACATCCCGCAAACCACTTTAGCCTTTCCGTGCAACACAAGGTTCTTGGAGAAATTACAGTCAGGCGCCTTGTGATCTCCCCCCTTGAGGGGGAGATGCCCGGCAGGGCAGAGGGGGGTAACCGCACCCACGAGGCTCAGCCACAATGATCGCCCTTCTCCTCCGCGACGTCAAACTTTCCGTCCGCGCCGGTGGCGGGGCACTGATCGGCGTCCTGTTCTTCATGACGGTGGTCGCCGTGATCCCGTTCGGCGTCGGTCCTGACCTCAACCTGCTGTCGCGCATCGGCCCGGCCATCGTCTGGATCGGCGCGCTCTTATCGTCGCTGCTTGGCCTAGACCGCATGTTCCAGACCGATCGCGAAGATGGCTCGCTTGACCTTATCCTCATGCAGGAACACCCGCTGGCGCTGACCGTGCTCGTCAAATGCCTGGCGCACTGGCTCGGCAACGGCCTGCCGCTGGTGATCGCCTCGCCGCTTCTCGGTCTGTTCATGAACATGGACGAGGTGGCGATCGGTGCGACAATGCTGACGCTTCTGGTCGGCACGCCGGCACTCACCTTTATCGGTGCTGTCGGTGCCGCCGTGGCCGTCGCACTGCCGCGTGGTGGCCTGCTGGTTTCCATTCTGGTCCTGCCGCTGGCCGTCCCCGTTCTGATTTTTGGCGTCAGCGCTTCATATGCCGCCGTGCAGGATCCCGCTCCCTTCATGCCGCCGTTCCTGATACTGGTGGCGATCACGATGTTTTTTGCCGTTCTTGGCCCGCTGGGTGCGGCACTGGCTTTGAGAAACGCCGGCGATTGACTAGAAGCAAAGCCGTGGCCCGCCCCATCAAGTAGAAAGCCCCATGCCTCAAACTGCTGTTTTGACCAAGCTGACAGATCTCGCCAACCCGACGCGGTTTCTGAGCCTTGCTGCGCGCATCCTGCCATGGATGGCGGGGATCACCGCGATCCTGTTCGCGATCGGCCTTTACCTGAGCTTTGCCGGCGAAGGCGATTACCAGCAGGGCATGACGGTGCGCATCATGTATGTGCATGTGCCGGCCGCCTGGCTGTCGATGATGTGTTATTCGGTGATGGCAGCGTCGGCGATCGGCACGCTGGTCTGGCGTCATCCGCTGGCCGATGTTTCCCATAAGGCGGCCGCCCCGCTCGGTGCGGCCTTCACGCTGATCGCGCTCGCTACCGGTTCGCTGTGGGGCAAGCCGATGTGGGGCACATGGTGGGTGTGGGATGCACGCCTCACCTCCGTTTTCGTGCTGTTCCTGATGTATCTCGGCCTGATCGCGCTCAACCGCGCCATGGACGATCCGGGCAAGGCAGCGCGTGTTTCGTCCGTGCTGATCCTCGTCGGTTTCGTCAACATTCCGATCATCAAGTTTTCGGTCGACTGGTGGAACACGCTGCACCAGCCGGCCAGCGTCATCCGCATGGGCGGCTCAACGATCGACAGCACCTTTCTCTGGCCGTTGCTGATCATGGCCATTGCCTTCACCATGCTGTTTTTCACGCTACATGTGGCTGCGATGCGCAATGAAATCTGGCGCCGCCGCGTCAGCGCGCAGCGCCGAATGGCGGCTCGCATGGCCGGCCAGAAAACGGACAATACCGCTGAGAAGGGTGCGTGACATGACCCATACATTCTACATCGCCATGTCATACGGCATCGCCGCCCTGATCAGCCTCTGTCTGATCGCCTGGGTCTGGCTGGATGGCCGGGCCCGGAGCAGAGAGCTGGCGGAACTCGAAGCGTCCGGCATTCGCCGCCGCTCGACCCCGAAGCCAGAAGGCGAAAAGGCATGACCAACACGCAACCGACGGAACAGAAACAGCGCGAAGGTGAGCGTCGCGGTTTTGGCCGTTATGCGCTGGCGCTCATCCCACTTGCCGTTTTTGCCGGTTTTGCCGCCATTGCCGGTAAGATGCTTTACGATCAGGACGTGAACGGTCGTGACGTCTCGGCAATTCCTTCAGCGCTGATCGGCCAGAAAGCACCAACGCTCGCGATGCCGGCACTTGACGGCTCAAACCTGCCGGCGCTCAACGCAGATGCCATCAAGGGCAAGCTGACGCTGGTCAACGTGTTTGCATCCTGGTGCGTACCGTGTCGGCAGGAACATCCGATCCTGAAAAGCCTTGCCGAACAAGGCCAGTTGAACATCGTCGGCATCAACTACAAGGATCGCAACGACAACGCGCTGCGTTTCCTCGGCGAACTCGGCAATCCCTACAAGGCGATCGGCGTCGATCCGAACGGCAAGGCGGCGATTGACTGGGGGGTTTACGGCATTCCGGAAAGTTATCTGGTCGGCCCGGACGGCACGATCCTCTACAAGAAGGTCGGTCCCTTCGACAGCCAAAGCCTGACCAATGGCCTGCTGCCGGCCATGGAAAAAGCGCTCTCGAAATCCTGAACAGCGCAGATGACCGGCGGCTCAGGCCGCCGATATGCTGTGAATGCTTGCCGAGCTTTCCGGCCGCTGACGACCTTCGATGACGACACGGTTACGACCGGTGTCCTTGGCAGCGTAAAGGCAGGAATCGGCTCGCGAAATCGCCTCATGAACCGAGCGGTCGTTGCGTGAGACGGTGGATACGCCAAAACTTGCCGTGACCTTGCGACGAATGCCGGTTGTTTCCCAGCGACGGTTGGCAAAGGCGTGGCAGATGACCTCCGCATGCACACCGCCCTCGGTGAGTGACATGCCGGGCAGGAAGGCAACGAATTCCTCCCCGCCGAACCGGGCAATCAGCGCCCCTTCCGGCAACTGTCGGCGGAACATTTCAACCAGAATGGTGATGACCACATCGCCGGCCGCATGGCCGTAATCGTCATTGACCCGCTTGAAGTGATCGACATCGCTGCAGATGACCACGCCACGCTCGCTTAATTCACCAAGCTCGGCAATGGCACGATCGAAACCGCGGCGGTTAAGCGCATTGGTCAGCGGATCGCGATGGGCCGCATCCTGATGACCTCCGATGACATCGAGGACCGTTGCCGCAAGCGCCGTCAGCGCCATCAGGAAACCGATAATGCTGGCGCCGACCTGCATGAAGAAGGCGTAGTCCGATGCCAGAAAGCGATCGAAGCCCATATAGGACTGGTCGGCCAGCACGAACGACATGGTAACCAATCGCACCAGGGTCTCGATGAACACGAGGCTGACGATACCGAACAACGCGATATCGATTGGACGGCGCAGATCGCGAACCACGGCGGCAAGCGGCAGGGCGATGAGAACCAAGCAGAAGACGTCGCTGGACAACAACTCGCCACGCATGCTGTCCGCGATCAGGACGAAGTAACCGATGGCGACCATCCCGATCGCCCAAAGCGCCATACGTGCTTTACGAAGACGCGGGCGGCGGAAACGCAGGAGAAGCGCGTCACCGAACAGATAGAAGCCGGTGAAGAAGAAGGCATTCGCCAGAACAGCCTGTCCGCGTGCCGGAAGGAAACCAAGCAGCAAGGGCGTGGCAAAGCCGAGAGCGGCGGCGATATAACCAAAACCCCAGGCAGGGGCACTGCGGTCGCCCAGGCGCGCCGCCCCGAAAAACACCAGACCGAAGGTCAGGAAAATGAAGGGCAGCAGATAGGCGAAATTATCCTGGGATTCCATGTCGTCCTCGCGACGCGGCCTAAGGGGTACATCCCCTCAAGAACTGACATTCCGGTTCTATGACGCGACTGTTAACGAAACCTGATTGCTTTTACGCAAGTGCACAGGCTTTACAGCGCGGATTGCCATTCGCGCACTGCATCCACGGGGGAAACCAGCATCAGCACGTTCAGCGTCAGATTGTCGCGGATCAGATAACCGGTGAGCAGTTCGAAGAAAATCGCAATCGCCACCGTCATCCAGACAGGCAGGCGTGCCGCAACGAAAAATCCGAGCGCCATGGAGACAGTGTCCATCGCCGAGTTCAAGATACTGTCGCCGTTATAGCCGAGTGCCATCGTGGCCGAGCGATAGCGGTCGATGATTAAAGGCGAGTTCTCAAGAATTTCCCAACCGGCTTCGATCAGCACCGCCAGCGAGAAGCGGGCCGACAGCGGTGCGCGACGCAATACCAGCCAGCCAAGCCCGTAAAACAGAAAGCCGTGGATGATGTGGGAGGGCGTATACCAGTCGGCGATATGCTGCGAATTGCCGGGCGAATTTACCCCCGGCTCGAAAAGTTTTATGTAACCGCATTCGCAGATCGGGATACGGCCCATAAAATACAGGATGCCGATCTGCGCGATGAACAGAACCAGCGCGCCCAGCAGCCAGCGGCGCGATTGAGAATCCGGTTCGAAGGCGCCCGTCGCCGTCACTTGCCGTTATCCGTCGCGGTGTCTTCGATCGTGTGGCGCATGATCAGCGGCATCTGCGAGAGCGTGAAGGCGATGGTAATCGGCATCGTGCCCCATACCTTGAAGTTGATCCAGAACGCATCGGAAAAATTACGCCAGACGACTTCGTTGATGACGGCGAGGAACAGGAAAAAGATGCCCCAGCGAACCGTCAGCTTTCGCCAGCCTTCCTCATCCAGCCGGAAGGCGGCGTTGAAGACGTAACCGAGCAGCGACTTGCCGAACAGGAGGCCGCCGAGCAGGACGACACCAAACAGGGTATTTACGATGGTCGGCTTCATCTTGATGAAGGTTTCATCCTGCAGCCAGATCGACAGGCCGCCGAACACCATGACCACCACGCCCGAAACGAAGGGCATGACCGGCAGGTGCTTGAAGACGATCTTTGAAACAATCAGCGACGCGACGGTCGCCACCATGAACAGCGCCGTTGCAATCAAAAGCGGCCCGCCAATGGCGGTCAGCGCCGGAAATTTTTCCGCCAGCCATTCGCCACGAAGATTGCCGAAGAAAAAGACCAGCAAAGGGCCGATTTCCAGCGCCAGCTTGAGGCCGGGATGCTGTTTCTCTTCCTTGGTCGGCGTGGTGTCGCTTTCGATCTGCATGGGATCCAACTTCTTGGGCTAAGCGTCAAACGGGTTGTGCTGGCGAAGCCAAACACGCTTTTCGTGGCATCAATGCGTCAGGCCGGCAATGGCATGGGCGAAATCCTGCGCCTCGAACGGCTCCAGATCATCCACGCCCTCACCCACACCGATAAAATAGACCGGCAATTTGTGCTTGGCAGCAATGGCGACCAGAATGCCGCCGCGCGCCGTGCCATCGAGCTTGGTCATGATCAGGCCGCTGACGCCGGCGACATTGCGGAAAATTTCCACCTGGTTCATGGCGTTCTGGCCGGTCGTGGCATCAAGCGTCTGCAACACGGTATGCGGTGCATCGGGGTCGAGCTTGTTCAGAACACGCACGATCTTTTCCAGTTCCGCCATCAGCTCGGCCTTGTTCTGCAGACGGCCGGCAGTATCGATGATCAGCACGTCCGACTTGTTGGCGCGTGCCTGCTCGAAAGCGTCATAGGCAAGGCCCGCGGCATCCGCGCCAAGCTTGGTGCCGATGAATTCCGAACCGGTACGATCCGCCCAGATTTTAAGCTGCTCGATGGCTGCCGCGCGAAAAGTGTCGCCGGCGGCGAGCATGACCTTCAGGCCCGAGCCAGAGAGTTTTGCAGCCAGCTTGCCGATCGTGGTGGTCTTGCCGGTGCCGTTGACGCCGACGACGAGGATGACATGCGGCTTGTGATCGAGATCGAGCTGCAGCGGCTTGGCGACCGGCGCCAGAACCTTGGTGATTTCCGCCGACATGATGCGTGACACGTCTTCGCCGGTGACATCCTTGCCGTAACGTTCCGACGACAGCGTATCGGCAATACGCATGGCGGTTTCGACACCGAGATCGGCCTGGATCAACAGGTCTTCGAGTTCTTCCAACGTCTGTTCATCCAACTTGCGCTTGGTGAACAGGGCAGTGATCTGGCCGGTCAGCTGCGACGATGTGCGGGCAAGGCCGGCGCGCAGGCGCTGGAACCACGTAAGGTTTGCCGGGGGGACGACCGCGACCGGTTCGGCTTCCGGCTTGGCAGTGGAGAAACCTTTGGGCAGGATTGGTGTGGATGGGGCTGCGCTTGGAACGATTGCCACTTCACCGCTGGAATCAGCAGTTGAGGTAATACCCCCCTCTGTCCTGCCGGACATCTCCCCCTCAAGGGGGGAGATCGAATCGTGGCTTACGCCCTGCTCTATAACGGACGTCGAAGCCTCAGAGATGGACTTTTGAGCAGGCGAACCATCACCTTTTACGCCCTCTTCAGATGGGGCCGAAGCCGGCGCATCCGTGATCTCCCCCCTTGAGGGGGAGATGCCCGGCAGGGCAGAGGGGGGTGATTCTGCACTCGGAACATCGACGGTTTCGGCCGCAGCCTCCGCCTCCAGCAGCGACAACGGCACGACGCCAAGTTCCGAAATTTCCTCGACGCCCGGAAGAATGGCAACAGGCTCTTCCTCGGCAACCTGAGTCTCGACCGCAGCTTCCTCAAAGACATCACCGGACGGCCCACCCGCCGTTTCCATTTCCACAGCCGCGACCGGGTCAGCGGCAACAGGCAGATCCTCATCACGCGATTTCGGCTCCAGCTCGGCCTGAACGGCAGCAACGTCGGCCGCCGCGTCCGGGGCCGGATGCGCGACCTGTTCCTCTGCCGGCTTGTCGCCGAAGGTGAAGACGCGTTTGATGAAGCTCAATGCCATATGTGATATCCGTTCCGGTCAGGCCGCCTGCTCGTGACGAGCATCGGCCACGACGGTCATGTCGAGATGTTTGCCGTTGTGCCCTGTTATCATAACGCGCTTGAAGTCGCGGGGAATAAGGTCAGGGGCTGCAACCAGCGAAAAGTTTTCCGTATGCGCCAAGCCGTTGTTCTCAACGATGATGGTCTGCTCGGTGCCGACCATGCGATCGAGATGGGCGCGGTGCAGCGCTTCGCCACGGGCGCGCAGCCGTGCCGCACGATCCTTGACCAGCGCGCGATCCACCTGCGGCATGCGGGCGGCCGGCGTGCCGGGGCGCGGGCTGTAGGGAAAGACATGCAGGAAGGAGATGCCGGCTTCTTCTGCAAGCGTTGCGGCACCTTCGAACATCTCTTCCGTCTCTGTCGGGAAACCGGCGATCATATCCGCCCCGAAGGCGATATCAGGCCGCAGGCGGCGGGCCTGTTCGGTAAAGGCCAGCGCCTCGGCGCGGCTGTGGCGGCGTTTCATGCGCTTCAGGATCATGTCGTCCCCATGCTGCAAGGACAGATGCAGATGCGGCATGAAACGTGGTTCGTCGGCAATCAGATCCCAGAGGTGATTGTCGGCCTCGATACTGTCGATCGACGACAGGCGCAGGCGACGAATGTCGGGAACCTGTTTCAGCAGCGTCTTGGCGAGATAACCCAAGGTGGGGGTACCGGGCAGATCGGCGCCGTAGCTGGTGGCATCAACGCCGGTCAGCACGATTTCGCGATAACCGCTTTCCGTCAGTTTTCGCGCCTGTTCAACCACCGCGCCCATCGGCACGGAGCGGGAATTGCCGCGTCCATAAGGGATGATGCAGAAGGTGCAGCGGTGATCGCAGCCGTTCTGTACCTGTATGAAGGCGCGCACATGCCCATCGATATGCCTGATCATCTGCGGCGCTGTCGCCTTGACGCTCATGATATCGTTGACGCGCAGCTTTTCTTCCGCCGACACGCCGAAATCCGGCAGGGCGCGATAGGAGGTGCTTTTCAGCTTTTCTTCGTTGCCGAGCACCATGTCGACTTCGGCCATATCGGCAAAGGTCTGCTTTTCGGTCTGCGCGGCACAGCCGGTGACGATGATGCGGGCATGCGGGTTTTCGCGGCGCACACGGCGGATGGTCTGGCGCGCCTGACGCACCGCTTCGCCTGTCACGGCGCAGGTATTGACCAGCACGGCATTGTTGAGCCCAGCCTTTTCGGCTTCGGCCCGCATCACTTCCGATTCATAGGTGTTCAGCCGACAGCCGAAGGTGATGACCTCGACGCCGCTCAATTCACCCTCGCTTCGGGTTTTTCATCCCGGACAAAACTGCCGGTGACCGGATCGACCTTGCCGGACCATTCCCATTCGGCAGGACCGGTCATGACGACGTGATCGTTTTCGCGCCACTCGATGACAAGCGGCTGGCGGCTCGGTGCCGATGCCACATCGATGGTCACCGTGCGGCCTGTGCGACCGGTGCGGGCAGCGGATACGCCGGCGGCACAGGCGGCGGAACCGCAGGCGAGCGTCAGCCCGGCACCACGTTCCCAGGTGCGGGTGCGCAAGGAACTGTTGGATGTGACCTGCGCCAGCGTGATATTGGCCTTTTCCGGGAACATCGGATGATTTTCCAGCATCGGGCCAAAGCGCTCGAGATCGAAGGTCATCGGGTCCTGATCGACCCAGAAGACCGCATGCGGATTGCCCATCGACATGGCCGAGGGCGAATGCAGCACGGGCGCATCGATCGGGCCGATCTGCAGCTCGATACGGCTGGTGTCGAAAAACTCTTCCTCCAGCGGGATGCGATCCCAGGCGAAAACCGGCTTTCCCATATCGACCGAGATCGTGCCGTCCGCATGCTCTTCCGCATTCAGAATGCCGGCCACCGTCTGGAAGGTAAAAGTCTTGCGTCCGGTCTCGGCAGCCAATGCCTGCACGACGCAGCGCGTGCCGTTGCCGCAGGCCTGCGCCTTGGTGCCATCGCAATTCAAAATGTCGATCCAGGCATCGGTGCCATCAGCCCTCGGATCATGGATGGCCATGATCTGGTCGAACTGGGTGGCAGGATCGGCATTCAGCGCAATCGCCGCATCAGGCGTCACCATATCGGGACGGCCTCGCATGTCGACGACCAGGATCTTGTTGCCAAGCCCGTTCATGCGCGCGAATTCGACCTGTCCTGTCATGATGCTGATCCATTCCCGGGCCTGCGCCCCTATCTTCAAGGCGTATATGGCCGAAAGTATCGGGAATTACCAGTGGTGCCTAATGGTCGCCGCTTACCCGAAAATCCGCTCCACCAGACCATGCACGCGCCGAAATGCGGCCTTGGCGCCTTCTGCGGCTTCCATTTCTTCGGCTTCGGAAAGCGGCAGGTCGTTATAGGCCGAAACGAAATTGCGCCAATGCAGGCCACGGCCTTCCGGATGACCAGCGAGATGGCGGGCGCCAAAATCATCCGACAGATCCAGCTTGGCGGCTTCCTTGCGCAGGAAGGCGGCGCCGAGATTGGAGCCTTCAGCCACATAAACCCAGCCGAGTGCTGCGGCAGGGCTCAATGGTCCTGTTGTGGTAACAAGCTTTTCAGCCACGTCACCGAGATCGACAATATCCTGACGCAGGGCTTCCAGACGGCAGCGATCGGCAAGGCCAGGAAGTTTCGCATTCAGCTCCGACGACGCATAAAGCGGCGCGACATCCGCATGGAAATGATGCTGAACCTCGAGGAACAGGGCGTAACGGTCCCGGTCAGCAAAGGGTTCGGCACACATGATGCGCTTGTCCAGCGTATCATGTGTGCCCGCCGTCAGCGCCTTCAGACGCTGGATACGGGTGGATTCGGCCGGACGTTCGAGTTCGATCAGCATTTCTTGTCCCTCAAGCTCATGTTTCGCATGAAGCAAATCGGAGTGGGTGTCGTCAAGTGCGCGTATTGGCGGAAATGGATGCGGGCACGTCGAAAACCTCGCCCGGCCGCATGGGACGAAAACGATCGCGAGAAATTTTTCGCGCATCGAGCGCGGCATGAAGCGCCTCCACAGGCTGCTCGACGCCCTCATTGGTGAGTTTCACGGTGCCCCAATGGTGGCCCGCAACAAAGGACGCGCCGCAAAGCAACATGCCCTCCACCGCTTCTTCCGGGTTCTGGTGCTGAGCCTTCATGAACCAGCGCGGCTCATAAGCGCCGAAAGGCAGGTTGGCGAGGCGGAAACCGCCATGCTTTTCGTGTGCCGCGCGATAATTGATGCCGCTGTGAAAGCCGGTATCACCGATATGATAGATTTTTCCGGCCGGTGTTTCGAACACGAAAGCCGCCCATAGCGCTTGCCGACGATCATTGAGGCCGCGAGCCGACCAGTGATGGCAGGGTTCGCAATGGAAAATGACGCCCGGCGCGACGGTTTCCTGAGCTCCCCAATCCATCACCGTGATCCCTGCATCCGGCACGCGTGTGCGGATGATCGCATCATTGCCGAGCGGGGTGATGAAATGCGGCTTGTCGCGCCCCTGCAGCACCCAGAGCGTTTCGAGATCGAGATGGTCGTAATGATTGTGGGTGACGAGCACGATATCGATCGGCGGCAGATCGCCGATGCGGATGCCGGGTGGGTTGACGCGCTTCGGGCCGGTCCACGAAAACGGGCTGGTGCGCTCCGACCAGACGGGATCAGTGAGGATGTTGAGGCCGGCGACCTGGATCAGCATGGAGGCATGGCCGACCATGGTGACGACGACGCGGTCTCCATCAATACGGGTTTCCGGGACGGCTTGCGGAAACGGGCTGGCAAAGGTGTCCGGCCAGGGAATATTGCCGTTGCCGAGTTTCCAGCGCAGGAGATCGGTCATGCCCGCCGGTTCTTCGCCATTCGGATTGAAGAAATGCGTGCCGTCGAAATGATCCGATACGGGACCGCTGTAATACTTATTGCCAGCCATGGCGCTCCTAGCCGTGAACCCGCCGGCAAGGGCCGCGATGGCGGCGAGACCGGTCCATTTGAAAAAATTGCGACGGTTCATGAGATCAGTCCGATGGTCGGAGTTTTCAAGGAGACGTTTTCAGGGAGGTGTGCTCAGGCGACTTCGATATCCGTCTGTGCAAAATCCTCGCCGACGAAGAGAAGTGGCGATTTGAACGTTTTGGCGGCGGCATAGGTAAAACAATCGCCGAAATTGAGTTTTGCCGGATGCCCGACGAAACGGCCAAATGTCTTCGCGGCATCGAGGGCGGTCTCGTGCAGTCCGGCGGGGAGATCGATCTCGGTGGCGTTGATCTGGTCAAGGAAATCGCCGACGAGTTTCTGCATTTCTTCGATCATACCTGCAGGCATCGGCGAATTTTCACCATAAAGAGAAGCCTTCTTCTTGCGAGTCAGCCCGATCACAGCTTCGAATATGACCAGCGAAGAATAATGGATAGGAGACTGCGCGGCATTGATCTTTTCGAGCAGCACAGCCGCGCCATCTTCGTCACTGATGATTGCAACGATGGCGGATGCATCGACAAACATCAGATTTCCCACATCTCGTCCATGAACGCCTTTTCATCGAAATCAGGATCCTTGGGGCCGAGCGCGGCATATCGCTCCTGCAAGGGTTTAATCCGCTCCTTCAACGGCTTTTCATGCGCCTCTCTCAGCACACTCTCCAACGCCAGACGCACGGCTTCCGTCTTGGTCTTGGTGCCAAGGTAGCGCATCACCTCGTCGGCCAGTGCATTGACCTTCGGATCACGGATATAAAGAGACATTGCACGTCACCTTCCGGCAGGGGCGATGGAATATTCAGTATAGACCAAATGAATATTCCCGCAATCGACAGCAAAACCTTGGCATCAACACTGGCGCGCCTATTTAGGCCGGCGTTGTGATGTCGTGCGCGAGAGAATGCGCCAATCGGCTTTGGATGGACCATGAGATTTTTGAAGATATTGATGATGGCCGGCGCATTGTCGCTTTCCGCGGTTTTCGCCTTAGCGCAGGATGTGCCGCCGCCCGTGCATGGCGTCACTTTCGAGGAATGGGCATCGGCCTCTGCCCGTATTTCCAACAGGACAAGTGAGGACGAGGTCTTCAAGACGCTGGCGATCGACAAGGCTCAGTTCGACGCAGTCAATGAGACCTTTACCCAGGCCTTGAAGGACGACAAGGATTTCAAGCTGATCACCTATTACGGTCAGGCCTTCAGCAACCTGAATGCCGGCCGGTTTGCCGCCAGCACGCAGGAAACGAAGCGCAAGCTTGCCAGCTTCGACGATTACGCCCGTGTCACCGGTCACATGGAGGCCGCCACCGATGTCGGCATCGATCCGCAGAAGGTGCTGGAAGAACATGGGCTGACCGTGTTCGAATACAGCCAGGACGGCGCCTACTGGGTCGGCCAGCTGCGCGACAAGAGCCTGTCGGGCAAAACTGCCGAAGTGAGTGGCTGGACTGACGGCATCGGCAAATACAAGTCGGAATACGCAGCCCGTTACGCGAAAAAATGATATTTGATGGGCCGCCGGCACCTGGTCGGCCCGTCCTTTACCCCTGCAAATCGGCCTCTTGCCTTGACTCTCGCCCCCATTTCCTGTTTAAGCCCGAAAATCTGCTGACAAGTCACGACTTGGAGCCGCCGACCGGGGCCGCCATACTGAGCCCGGAGGTCAACACCCGACAGCGCGTTGCGCCCTCGGGTGCTTTTTGGCTTTGCGCGCTCTTCGCGTCTTGTTTTCAGCGGTAAAAGACCCGACGTTTCCGGGCACCCGGAAACGAAGAAGGAAGTTGCGATGTTTGAGAACCTGCAGGACCGTCTTGGCTCCATTCTGAATGGACTGACCGGCCGTGGCGCGTTGAGCGAGGCGGATGTCTCCGCTGCGCTCCGCGAGGTTCGCCGTGCCCTTCTGGAAGCCGACGTGGCGCTCGAAGTGGTTCGCGCCTTCACCGACAAGGTGCGTGAAAAGGCCATTGGTGCCGAAGTTCTCAAATCGATCAAGCCCGGCCAGATGGTCGTCAAGATCGTCCATGACGAACTGGTCGAGATGCTGGGTTCGGAAGGCGTTGGCATCAGCCTGCACGCCGCCGCCCCGGTCGTGATCATGATGGTCGGTCTGCAGGGTTCTGGTAAGACCACGACCACCGGCAAGATCGCCAAGCGGCTGACCGACCGCGACAAGAAAAAGGTGCTGATGGCGTCGCTCGATACGCGTCGTCCGGCAGCCCAGGAACAGCTGCGCCAGTTGGGCGTCCAGACCGGCGTCGATACGCTGCCGATCATCGCCGGCCAGTCGCCGACCGATATCGCCGCGCGCGCCGTGCAGGCCGCCAAGCTCGGCGGCCATGACGTCGTCATTCTCGACACCGCCGGCCGCACCCATATCGACGAACCGCTGATGGCCGAAATGGCCGAGATCAAGCGCAAGTCCAATCCGCATGAAATTCTGCTGGTTGCCGATAGCCTGACCGGTCAGGACGCCGTCAATCTGGCGCGCAATTTCGATGAACGCGTCGGCATTACCGGCCTCGTTCTGACCCGTATGGACGGCGATGGCCGTGGCGGTGCAGCGCTTTCGATGCGCGCCGTCACCGGCAAGCCGATCAAGCTGATCGGTGTCGGCGAAAAGATGACGGAGATGGAGGAATTCCATCCCCGCCGTATCGCCGACCGTATTCTCGGCATGGGCGATATCGTCTCATTGGTCGAAAAGGCTGCAGAAAACATCGATGCGGAAAAAGCCGCGGCGATGGCCAAGAAGATGCAGTCGGGCAAGTTCGATCTGAACGACCTTGCCGACCAGTTGCGCCAGATGAAATCGCTCGGCGGCATGGGTGGCATCATGGGCATGATGCCGGGCATGGCCGGCATGAAGGACAAGCTCGCCGCATCCGGCATGAGCGACAAGACGTTCGACCGCCAGATCGCCATCATCTCCTCGATGACCAAGGCCGAGCGCGCCAACCCGGACATGCTGAAACATTCCCGCAAGAAGCGCATCGCTGCCGGTTCCGGCTCTGATGCCGCGGAAATCAACAAGCTTCTGAAAATGCACCGCCAGATGGCCGACATGATGAAAATGATGGGCGGCAAGGGCAAGGGCGGCATGATGAAGCAGATGATGGGCGGCCTTGCCTCGAAGATGGGCATGGGCGGAATGGGTGGTATGGGCGGAATGGGTGGTATGGGCGGCATGCCCGACCTTTCCAAGCTCGACCCGAAACAGCTTGAAGCCCTGCAGAAGCAGGCGGAAGCCGCCGGCCTGAAGCCGGGCGGCGGCCTGCCGGGCGGAATGGGTGGCCTTCCGGGCCTGGGCGGCGGTGGCCTGCCGGGTCTGGGTGGTTTTCCTGGTCTGCCCGGCCTGCCGGGCAAGAAGAAGTAAGAGGGAGCGCGTAGATGGTTGACACTGAAGTGAAGGCAAAGCTTCTGAGCTACCGCCAGTCGATCGACAATATCGATGCGGCGCTGGTGCATATGCTGGCCGAACGTTTTCGCTGCACCAAGGAAGTGGGCCACCTGAAGGCCCAATACGATTTGCCGCCGGCCGACCCGGCGCGTGAAGAATTCCAGATCGAACGCCTTCGCCAGTTGGCAAAGGATGCTCATCTGGACCCGGATTTCGCCGAGACGTTTTTGAACTTCGTCATCAAGGAAGTCATCCGGCATCATGAAGCGATTGCCGCCGAACACGGCGGTCCGAAACAGACTGCATAACCAACAAGATCAAGGCCCGCCGGATGGCGGCCCAAACCTAGGAGTAAAACTATGTCCCTGAAGATTCGTCTGGCCCGCGGTGGCTCCAAGAAGCGTCCTTACTACACGATCGTTCTGGCTGACGCCCGTTCGCCGCGCGACGGCCGCTTCCTGGAAAAGCTCGGTTCCTGGAACCCGATGCTGGCTAAGGACAACGCTGCCCGCATCGAACTGAACGCCGAGCGCATCCAGCATTGGATTGAAAACGGTGCACAGCCGACCGACCGCGTTCTGCGCTTCCTGGCCGACGCCAACATTGCTACCCGCGAAGCCAAGAGCAACCCGGTCAAGGCAAAGCCGGGCAAGAAGGCAATCGAACGCGCTGCTGAAAAGGCCCAGAAGATCGAAGACGCCAAGGCAGCTGCTGCCGAAGCCTCCGCTTCCGCTGAATAATCTTTTCGGACCGCAAGGTCTTGGGAACGGGTGGCATGGCGACATGCCACCCGTTTTCGTTTGTATTTCAGCAGCATGATAACGGCGCTTGCCCGATAATGCCTGCCGCCGTAAAAGACCGGAAACGACAACGAGGATCGGCACGCCCGTATGGCCAAGCTTGAAAACCCAATCCTGATGGCCACGATCGGCGCAGCCCAAGGCCTGCGCGGCGAAGTGCGCGTACGCACATTCACCGAAGATCCGATGGCACTTGGTGATTACGGCAACCTGCACAGTGCCGATGGCCGCGTCTTCGAGATCCTCGACCTGCGCGAAGCCAAGACTGTCGTCATCGTGCGGTTTCGCGGCATCAACGACCGCAATGCTGCCGAGGCGCTCAACGGGCTGGAACTGTTCATCGACCGCGAAAATCTGCCGGACGACGAACTGGAAGAAGACGAATTCTATTATGCCGACCTCGAAGGCCTGGAAGCCGTCGATGCCGATGGCAAGAGTTACGGCAAGGTGACCTCCGTCCACGATTTCGGCGCCGGCGACCTGCTGGAACTGAAGGGACCGGGCCTGCGGCCTGCCCTCATTCCGTTTTCGGAAGCGGCAGTTCTGGAGATCGATCTCGAAAACGGGCGTATTCTGATCGATCCGATGGCGGCAGGCCTGATCGAGGACCCCAATGAGGGCAAGGGCCAGGATGGCTTTCCCGGCGGCAACTGACCCATGACCTTTCGCGCGACCGTTCTGACGCTTTACCCCGAAATGTTTCCGGGCCATCTCGGCACCTCGCTTGCCGGTAAGGCCGCCGCGCGTGGTGAATGGTCGGTTGAAGCCGTGCAGATTCGCGATTTTGCGGAAGACAAGCACCGCACCGTCGATGACACGCCGGCTGGCGGCGGCGCCGGCATGGTGCTGAAGCCCGACATTCTGGCAAAAGCGATCGATTCCGTCGCGGCAGACAACCGCCCTCGCCTGCTGATGAGCCCGCGTGGCAAACCGCTGACGCAGGAGCGCGTGCGCGAACTGGCGGCCGGCGATGGCGTCGTCATCGTCTGTGGTCGTTTCGAGGGCGTGGATCAGCGGGTGATCGATGGCCGCGCACTCGAAGAGGTTTCGGTCGGGGACTACATTCTCTCCGGCGGCGAACCTGCGGCGCTGATATTGCTCGATGCCGTGGTGCGCATTCTGCCCGGTGTGATGGGCAATGTTCTGTCCGGCACGCATGAAAGCTTCGAGACCGGCATGCTGGAACACCCGCACTACACCCGGCCGCAGGTTTTCGAAGGCCAGGAAATTCCCGCCGTACTGACGTCGGGAAACCATGCGGCTATTGAAAAATGGCGGCAACAACAGGCCTTGAAGCTGACGAAAGAGCGGCGACCGGACCTTTTGGACTGATATCGAGCGTCAACCGGTGTCTTGCATGCCGCAAACGCCGCATTTCCGGCACAAAAACGCGACCGGTGGGATGACAAGCGGTCCCCTTTGGTGTATTGGCCCGCTCGGACATGGGCAAATGCCCGTAACCGATAAGCAAAGAATGGCGAACCCGCTCTGCCGAAAAGGCTGATCCCGAGGCGACGACCCTTAAAAGTCTGGACCAGAGGATGATCATCGAGCGCTCTGGCTGTTTCAGAAAAACTAGAGGTTATATCGATGAACATCATCCAGCAGCTTGAGGCCGAACAGGCCGCCAAGATCGAAGCCAAGCGCAAGCTCCCTGCTTTTGAAGCCGGCGACACCCTTCGCGTCAACGTTCGCGTGACGGAAGGTACCCGTACCCGTGTTCAGGCTTACGAAGGCGTTTGCATCGCTCGTTCGGGCGGCGGCATCAACGAGAGCTTCACGGTTCGTAAGATCTCCTACGGTGAAGGCGTCGAGCGCGTATTCCCGGTTTACTCGCCGCTGGTCGAAGGCGTCGAAATCGTTCGCCGCGGTAAGGTCCGTCGCGCCAAGCTGTACTACCTGCGCGATCGTCGCGGCAAGTCGGCTCGTATCGTTGAAAACACCGGTACGCGCGCCCGCAAGCTGAACGACGCCGAGCGCGCTGCGGCGGCCGAGGAAAAGGCACGTCTGGAAGCCGAAAAGGTAGCAGCAGCACAGGCACTGGCCGCCGAAAAGGCAGCTCAGGAAGCCGCTGAAGCCAAGGCCGCTGAAGAAGCAGCCGCAGCAAAGGCAGCAGAAGCTTCTGCAGAATAAGATTTGCCGACAAGGCAATGTTGAAAAGGCGGCCTTCGGGTCGCCTTTTTTGTTGCGGCACAGCTTTTTCAGGCAATACGACAGGCTGACGGCATTGCGACGGAACCGATGGCGCCCTTGAGCATTCTGACACCGGATTGCAAAAGCCGGAGCCAACCCGTGAAACCGATCGTCATCGTACCCATGAAACTCGCAGCATGCCTGACGATCGGCGTCGCCGGTATCATCGGTGCGGCCTACGCGGCATCCTTAGTCGTGACCGATTACAAACCGCACCATTTTGCGCATATGGACGCGCCGCTCTGGACCGACAGGCCCGTCGCCATCGATCGCAATGCGCAAGCGCTTGAACGTCTACCGGCGATGGTCGCCAGTGCCGATGTGCCGGCTCAGGAAACGCCGCTGGGTGCGGAGATCGCCAGCGCTGCCAACGCAGTATCGCCGCAGCGTCTGCCCGCCACCAGCCAGTTGGCGCAAGTATCGCTGCCGGGTGACGAGACCGATGCCGGCATCGAATTGAGCGCGGCCCATACCGACTGGTGTTTTGCCCGCTACCGCTCCTATCGGATCGAGGATAACAGCTACCAGCCGTTCGATGCCCTGGAACGCCAGCAATGCCAGTCACCGCATGAGACAGGCACGCCCGTAGCCGCCGCTTACGACATGGGTGACGCGACGCTCCCGGCGGATGTCATGCCAGAGGAGCAGGTCGCTGCGGAAGAACCACAGATGATCGCCGATTCCGGCAGCATCGACACATCCTGGTGTTTTGCGCAATACCGATCCTACCGTGCCGAGGACAACAGCTATCAGCCGTTCGACGGCGGGCCGCGTCGCCAATGCGTACCGCGCGAAAGCAGCTACTGACACCACCCGGCAACAGAACAGGCATCTGTCATCATCCTTTCACGCACCGGATTGCCGACATTTTACGGAACTGCTATATACGCCGTCATGGGATCGAAATTCGGATGTCTCGCGAAGGAAGTTTTTGTGCTGCAGGACCATAAGCGTCTGCCGGCACGTTTCTTTGCGCGCGTATCCGGGGCGCTTTGCAGCCGACTTAGCTGACCGGGCCGACATGCCCGGCACGGCGGTATTTTGACCGCCCGCATTCCCTTCTTCAAAACATGACCATTTGCAATGGATGTCAGCCATGAGCGCACCGCGTACCCTCTATGACAAGATCTGGGACGACCACGTTGTTTCGGAAGAAAACGGAACCTGTCTTCTCTATATCGACCGTCACCTCGTTCACGAAGTGACGTCGCCGCAGGCTTTTGAAGGCCTGCGTCTGGCCGGCCGCAAGGTGCGCGCCCCGGAACGCACACTCGCCGTCGTCGATCACAACGTGCCGACCACCAGCGACCGCCATCTCGGCATCAAGAACGAGGAAAGCCGCATCCAGGTGGAGGCGCTCGCGCAGAATGCCGCCGATTTCGGCGTCGAATATTATTCCGAAAAGGATGTCCGTCAGGGCATCGTGCACATTGTCGGCCCCGAACAGGGCTTTACCCTGCCGGGCATGACCATCGTCTGTGGTGACAGCCACACGTCCACGCACGGCGCTTTTGGTGCGCTGGCGCACGGCATCGGCACGTCCGAGGTAGAGCACGTGCTCGCCACCCAGACGCTGGTGCAGAAAAAGGCCAAGAACATGCTGGTGCGTGTCGATGGCAAGCTGCCGGAAGGCGTCACCGCCAAGGACGTGATCCTCGCCATCATCGGCGAGATCGGCACGGCAGGCGGCACCGGCCACGTGGTCGAGTTTGCCGGCGAGGCGATCCGTTCGCTGTCGATGGAAGGCCGCATGACGGTCTGCAACATGACGATCGAAGGCGGCGCCCGCGCCGGCCTGATCGCGCCGGACGAAACGACGTTCGAATACATCAAGGGCAAGCCACGCGCTCCCAAGGGTGCGGCGCTCGACATGGCGATCGACTACTGGAAGACGCTGCACAGCGACGAAGGCGCCCATTACGACAAGGTGATCGTGCTCGACGGCGCCAATCTGCCGCCGATCGTCTCCTGGGGTTCTTCGCCGGAAGATGTCATCTCGGTTCAGGGCACTGTTCCGAACCCGGACGATATCGCGGAAGAGAACAAGCGCACCTCGAAATGGCGGGCGCTGGAATATATGGGCCTGAAGCCCGGCCAGAAGATGACCGACATCACCGTCGACCGCGTCTTCATCGGTTCCTGCACCAACGGCCGTATCGAGGATCTGCGTGCGGCGGCAATCGTCGTCGAGGGCAAGAAGGTAGCACCCACGGTCAATGCCATGATCGTGCCGGGCTCCGGTCTCGTCAAGGAACAGGCGGAAGCCGAGGGCCTCGACGTGATCTTCAAGGAAGCCGGTTTCGAATGGCGTGAGCCGGGCTGCTCCATGTGCCTTGCCATGAACGACGACCGCCTCAACCCGTATGAACGTTGCGCTTCAACTTCGAACCGCAATTTCGAGGGTCGTCAGGGCTACAAGGGCCGCACGCATCTCGTCTCGCCCGCCATGGCGGCGGCGGCGGCAGTTGCCGGGCATTTTGTCGATATCCGCGAGTGGAAATGATTTTGATGGGGCCGGATCAATCCGGCCCTTTCTTCCTGATGCTGTTCATTGACAGACAAGCCGCGACTTTTATGCTGGCGTCCTGATACTCTTCAGCTCCGTCACAAGGCGCCCTCCCCCGTGAACCTGACAATGATCGGCCTGGCGCTGTTTGCGGCCATTCTCCACGCCAGCTGGAACGCCTTTCTGCGTTCGGGTGCCGACCGCATGTGGTCGGTGACGGTGATGAGCATATCCGGCACGGTCATTGCCGTGCCGCTGATCCTGATCTATCCGCTTCCCTCCCCAACGGCGCTGGCCTTCATCTTCGTCTCCTCGGCCCTGCAGACGGCCTACAGCTTCTTTCTGGTGGTCGCCTACCGTTATGGCGATCTCGGTCAGGTCTATCCGATCATTCGCGGCACCGTGCCATTGCTGGTAACGCTGATCGGCATCCTGTTCCTCGGCGTTCACCTCGAGACACCGCAGATCACGGGCGTGGCGCTGATCACCCTTGGCATCATGAGCCTCGTGCTGGGTCGCTCGGGCGTGTCCGCCACATCACTGGGGCTGGCGCTTTTGACCGGTGCGCTGATTTCCACCTATGCACTCATCGATTCCACCGGCATTCGCCATGTCGATGAGACAATGACCTATTCCGCCTGGGTCCTGCTGGTCTACGGGCTGATGATGGTGGCGGTCTATACCGTCATGCGCGGCCGGCTGAGGATCGACTTCACATCGCGTGAGGCGCAAAAGGCGCTGGGTGGCGGTGTGTTTGCGCTGATCGCCTATGCCGCCGTGATCGCCGCCTATTCACTCGGCCCGGCAGGACCGGTGACGGCGATCCGCGAAACGAGCGTGGTGTTTGCCGTTCTGATCGGCCGGATCTTTTTAGGCGAGGCGCTCACGCCGAAACGCATCTTTGCCTGCGTGGTCGTAGCGGCCGGTGCAATCCTGATCGGCCGCTGATCAGAGCACTTTCACGACCGTGCCCTTGCGGATGAAGCGCAGCACACGCTGCATGTCCCTGAGCTTGACCGCGACGCATCCTGCCGTCGGCTGGTAGCCGGGGCGGATGAGATGAAAGAAGATGGCCGAGCCGCGATGCCGCTTGCGCGAAGAGATGTTCCAGTCGAGCACGAGGCACACATCGTAAAGCCCGTCCTCCCGCGTCATCTCCTCATGGCTGGGCTTGAACGGCGCCTTCACCAGACGATTATAGCTCGGGTGCTCCGGCTGGTCGCACCACAGCATATCGGGGCGGATGCGGCGCATGGGGAGTGCGGTCGGCAGCGCGCGAACACGATCGCCGCGGACAAAACCGTGAAGGACGGGCATGGCAGCGATCGGCGTGGCACCATCCCCCTCGCGCTTGAAACCGGTGCGCCCGGATCGACCGATCGCCGCCGGAACGGTGACCGGGCCAAGCTGAACGAGCGCCCGCGACCGTTTTCCGGGCGCCGGACGGACCACAATGACAGGTCCACGCCTTGTCTTTTCGGCTTTTGCTCGCATTTTCCTCACAAGTTTTTGCTTTGCTCATGATTTTATTTGAATTCATAGCAAGCTAGCACTTACATCAAGTGCCCGAAACAGTCGGCCGCGTGCGCTTTCACAACCGTGACGGCACGCGACAACAAAGAGGCAAGTTCTACATGGCAGCACGCACCATCCTTCTGGTCGATGACGACAACGATCTTCGCGAGACGCTGGTCGAGCAGCTTTCCTTCTATGAAGAATTCAACATTCTGCAGGAAAGCAACGCCACCAAGGCGATGCAGGCGGCCAAGGCTTCCCAGATCGACCTGCTGATCATGGATGTCGGCCTGCCGGACATGGATGGCCGCGAGGCCGTGAAGCTCCTGCGCAAGAGCGGTTTCAAGGCGCCGATCATCATGCTTACCGGTCATGACACCGACAGCGACACCATTCTCGGCCTCGAAGCCGGCGCCAACGACTATGTGACCAAGCCATTCCGCTTTGCGGTTCTTCTGGCGCGTATCCGCGGCCAGTTGCGCCAGTTCGAACAGAGCGAGGACGCGACATTCACCGTCGGGCCTTACGTGTTCAAGCCGAGCCAGAAGCTGCTGACCACCGACGACGGCAAAAAAATCCGCCTGACTGAAAAAGAAGCGGCGATCATCCGTTATCTCTACCGCGCCGGGCAGAAGGTGGTTACCAGAGACGTGTTGCTGGAAGAGGTCTGGGGTTATAATTCCGGCGTCACCACGCACACGCTGGAAACCCATGTCTACCGCCTGCGCCAAAAGATCGAGCGCGACCCGTCCAACGCGGAAATCCTCGTGACGGAAAACGGCGGTTACAAGATCGTACCGTAAGGACTGGAACAACAATGGCACTTGCCGACGATATCCGCCTGCTCTCGCAGGTGCCGTTGTTTTCCGACATGGATGGCGACCAGCTGCGGCTGATCGCCTTCGGCGCCGAACGCCGCACCATCGGCGAAGGCCAGGCCCTGTTTCGCGAACACTCCCCCGCCGAATGCGCCTTCGTGATCGCCAGCGGCCGTTTTCAACTGTCGACGCTTGGCCGTGATGGGCACCAGCAGGTGGAAAAGGAAGTGGGCGCCGGAGCGCTACTCTCCGAACTGGCGCTGGTGACGATGGTGGAGCGCAAATACACGGCTGTGGCGCTGCAGGACAGCGACGTGCTGAAAGTGACGCGCACCCTGTTTCACCGCCTGCTAGAGGAATATCCGCGCGCGGCGCAGATCTTGCAGGCCCGCATCCGCGACAATCTGGTGCGCATGGCGCAGGCGGCAGCGGCGATGGAAAGCCGGTTCCAGTAAGGACGGTTGGCTCAGCGGGTTTGGGGGGTGGATCCTCGGGTCAAGCCCGAGGATGGCCAAACTGAAGGAGCGAGGATGCCACAAGCACCCATTTCCTCACACGGAAACGATCTCAGAATTTTCAACCGCTCGGGACTTATCGGCTCGCCGCAGCATTGATTGAGGCCCCCTCACGCCTCCCTACCGTCGTCATCCTCGGGCTTGACCCGAGGATCCAAACCCAAGCAGCCTGGCCTTACTTTCCCCCACTCAGAACTTGAACGTCGCGGTCACCGGCACATGGTCCGACGGCTGGTTCCAGCCGCGGGCTTCCTTCAGCACTTCTATTCTGTCCAGGAACGGCCCGAGCTCCGGCGACGACCAGATATGGTCGAGACGACGGCCCTTGTTGGCGGCTTCCCAGTCCTTGGCGCGGTAGCTCCACCACGTATAGATCTTTTCCGGTTCCGGCGTGTACTGACGCATCAGGTCCAGCCAGCCGCCCTTGGCTATGACCTCCTTCATGCCGTCGGTTTCCACCGGCGTATGACTGACGATCTTCAAAAGCTGCTTGTGCGACCAGACATCGTGTTCCAGCGGCGCGATATTGAGGTCGCCGACAAGGATGGATGACACACCCGGCATATCCGCCTTCAGCGCCTTCATCTCTTCGAGAAAATCGAGCTTGTGGCCGAATTTCGGATTGATGGTGCGATCCGGCTCGTCGCCACCGGCGGGAACGTAGAAATTGTGCAGGCGGATGCGGCGCGAACCGCGCTCGAAGATCGCCGAAATGTGGCGGGCATCACCGACATTACAGTAGTTCTGGCGATGATCTTCCGACAGGGGAATGCGCGAGGCGATTGCCACGCCGTGATAACCCTTCTGTCCGTGGATGATTATGTGCTCGTAACCGAGCGCCTTCAGGGGCGCGAGCGGGAATTCCGGCTCCTGGCACTTGATCTCCTGCAGGCAGAGGATATCCGGCTGGTGACGGACGATGAACTGCTCGACGATCGGCATGCGCAGCCGCACGGAATTGATGTTCCAGGTGGTGACGGAAAATGACATGCGAGCGATCCCCTGCTGATGGCCAAGGGTCTAGGCAATTTCCAATCTCCTGAAAAGCAGAAAGGCCGCCTTTTCGGCGACCTTCCGCAATCTCATCATGCTGTAAACAGCTTATCGGCGGCGGACCGCGTCGTAATCGATCTGAAAGACCTTGTTGTCGAACTGCGTGCCGTTCTGGACGTTATAGATCATCACCGACGTCTCCTTGTTCTGAAGGTCGGTAATGGTCCACTGACGCAGGTCATAGGTTTTCGGATCGAACATCATGGTGATCGTCGAATCGCCAAAGATGCTCTTGTTGCCGAGCACGATGGTGATCAGGTCCGACTCTTCCTTGACATCACGTACTGTCTGGTTCTGCAGGTCGATCTTTTCGGACAGAAGCAGGCTGAGCGGCGTCTTGGAGAGCGGATAGATATCCCAGGTCTTCAGCTTCAGATTGCCGATGACGACATTCTTGCCGTCGGCAATGACGCGGATCGGCGACGGATCCTCGAAATTGAAACGCAGTTTTCCGGGACGTTCGATGAAGAATTTTCCGCCGGTCTGTTCGCCGCGCGGGCCGAACTGCACGAATTCGCCCATCATGGTTTTGACGGAGGAAAAGTGATCGGCGATCTTCTGCGCGGACGCATTGCCCTGCGCGAAAGCCGGAACGCCTGTGAGACTGCCAAGCGCCATGGCCGTGACGCCGGTGACGAAACCGCGGCGGCTGAGGGAGGGTGTCAAAATCTGCGGCATGGTCTTAACTGTCATTCAATATTCTCCTTCAGTCTCTTCCTTACTGTCAAAGGCGGCGGCTTCGTGGCCGCGCCTCTTCACAGCGCGGTTACCGATCGAGAATATCGTTCTCCGTCGGCACCAGTATCTCGCGTTTGCCGGCATGGTTTGCCGGGCCGATCAGCCCTTCCTGCTCCATCCGCTCGATCAGCGACGCAGCGCGGTTATAACCGATCCCCAGACGACGCTGGATGTAGGATGTTGAGGCCTTTCCGTCACGCAGCACGATTGCCACCGCCTGATCGTAAGGGTCATCCGAATCGGAAAGATTGGATGTGCCCGCCGGGCCGCCTTCGTCGTCATCCTCGTCGTCTGCCGTAATTGCTTCGAGATATTGGGGCGAGCCCTGGCTTTTCAAGTAGGAGACGATTTCCTCGACTTCGTTATCCGACACGAACGGACCATGGACACGCTGGATGCGACCACCACCGGCCATGTAAAGCATGTCGCCCATGCCAAGCAGCTGTTCTGCACCCTGTTCGCCAAGGATCGTGCGGCTGTCGATCTTCGAGGTAACCTGGAAGGAAATACGGGTCGGGAAGTTGGCCTTGATCGTACCGGTGATGACATCGACAGACGGGCGCTGGGTGGCCATGATGACATGGATGCCGGCGGCACGCGCCATCTGCGCCAGTCGCTGCACCGCGCCTTCGATATCCTTGCCGGCGACCATCATCAGGTCGGCCATTTCATCGATGACGACGACGATATAAGGCAGCGGCTTGAGATCGAACTCTTCCGTCTCGTACATCGCCTCGCCGGTCTGGCGGTCGAAGCCGGTCTGCACGGTGCGGGTCAGCACTTCGCCCTTGGCCAGCGCCTGTTCGACGCGGGTGTTGAAGCCGTCGATATTGCGCACGCCGATCTTCGACATCTTCTTGTAGCGCTCTTCCATCTCGCGGACGGTCCATTTGAGCGCGACAACGGCCTTTTTCGGATCGGTGACGACAGGCGACAGCAGATGCGGGATGCCATCATAGATCGACAATTCCAGCATCTTTGGATCGATCATGATCAGGCGGCACTTTTCCGGGCTGTGCCGGTAAAGCAGGGACAGGATCATGGTGTTGATGGCGACCGATTTACCCGAACCGGTGGTACCGGCGACGAGAAGATGCGGCATCTTGGCGAGATCGGCGATGACCGGTTCGCCGCCGATCGTCTTGCCGAGCGCCATGGCGAGCTTGGCCTTGCTGCCTTCGAAATCGCGGCTGCCGATCATTTCTCGCAGATAGACGGTTTCGCGGGTGGAATTGGGCAGCTCGATGCCGATCGCATTGCGGCCGGGCACGACGGCAACACGGGCGGCGATCGCACTCATTGAGCGGGCGATATCGTCGGCAAGGCCGATGACGCGCGACGACTTGATGCCGGGGGCCGGCTCCAGTTCGTAAAGCGTGACGACGGGACCTGGGCGAACATGGATGATCTCACCCTTGACACCAAAATCTTCCAGCACGCCTTCCAGCATGCGGGCATTCTGCTCCAGCGCATCGGCCGACAGCGATGCATCGCGGGCAACGGCTTTCGGCTCCGTCAGCAGATGGACGGAGGGGAGCTGGAAACCTTCGGGATCGATGAACGAGGACTGTGCTTCGCGGCCGACACGGGCGCTCGGCTTCGGCGCGGCCGCTGCCGGCGTGACACGCGAACTGTTGCCGCGGCCGCGGGTACCGGAAACAAATTCATCATCATCCGGCAGGATGCCGGCCGGACGGCGCATACCGATGTCGTCGTCATCCTCGTCGTCATCGTGAGACGATGCCGGCGCGGAGATGGCGCGGCGCGCCATGGTGCGATTGGCAAACTCGCCGCCATCCATGGAGGGCTCACGGCGCTCGCCACGATTCACCGCCTTGGCGCGCACCGGCTCGTTCAGGCCGCCGAATTCGTCATCGTTGAAATCATAAGGCTGCTCATGCTGGCCGCCCATGCGACTGCGCGACTTGATGCCAAACAGACGGCGGAACTGCGCCTGCCCCATATACCAGTAATGCGCGAGAGCGCCGAAGGCCAGGAAGCCGGCAAAACCGCCCTCATCGTCTTCGTCGTCATCCTGCGCAGCATTGCGGCGCGGCGGTGCAGGAACGTCGTCCTCATCGACCTCGACCACATCGCGATGGCCGATGACGCCGGAAGAAAACAGCATCAGCCAGGCCGTCGGCAGCGCAAAGATGCAGCCGAGAATGGTGGCGAGCATGCCGGTCGGATAAGCGCCGACGAAAAGCGCCGGAAAACGCAGGATCATGTCGCCCAGAACCCCGCCGATACCGTTGGGGATCGGCCAGGTGAGCGGCGCCGGAAAGCAGCCGAGAGTGGCGGCACCCGCAAGAGCCGCGCCGAACCAGGCGGCAATACGGGCAGGCAGACGATCGATATGCCGGCCGGTGATCAGCGCCATGGCCCAGGCCAGGATTGGCAGCAGCGCCAGCACGCTGGACAAGCCTAAAAACTGCATCATCAAGTCGGCAAAGGCCGCACCCGCGGACCCGAGAAGATTGCTCGGCTGGTTGTCTGTGGCATAGGAGAAACTCGGATCGGCGACGTTCCACGTCGCCAGCGCGGCAATGGCCAGCGCGAGCCCGAGAAAGATCCCGAAACCGAGAAGCGCCAGAACCTGACGCATGACGAAAGCGGTAAGCACGAGGCGCGTCGATCTATGCGCCATGGCTGCCGAATTGCTTCTGCTCATTATCACCAGCCTGTAACCAGTTTTGGGCATGGCGGTCGGTCCGGCGGCCCGACACGCAATGCGCCCAGATGAGAGCAAGCTAACGAAAGCAGGTTAACGCAACTTTAACCACGCCTGTAAGGGCAAAATTTACCCCGGCAAAAAGGCCCGGAGCGGGATCGCGCCGGGCCTTTGAAACGTTTGGAGGTTGAGAACATCACGCGGCGGGCAGGCCCGCCGCGCAAAAGTCATCAATCGTGGTAGGCAGCTTCGCCGTGCGAGGCAAGGTCGAGACCTTCGCGTTCGGCTTCGACCGTGACGCGCAGGCCGACGATGATGTCGACGATCTTGTAGATGATGAAGGAGCCGATACCGCACCATGCGATGGTGACGAGAACGGCATAGACCTGCGTCATGAACTGGCCGCCCATGGTGACGCCTTCGGCATAACCGATGCCGCCGAGCGACGCAGAAGCGAAGATGCCGGTGGCAAGCGCGCCGAAGAGGCCGCCAATGCCGTGGACGCCGAACACGTCAGCCGTGTCGTCGTAGCCGAACTTGTTCTTGATGACGGCAACGAAGAAGTAGCACAGCGGCGAAACGATCAGGCCCATGACGATGGCGCCCATCGGGCCGGCAATGCCGGCAGCAGGCGTGATGGCAACGAGGCCGGCGATCATGCCCGAAACGGCACCGAGCAGCGAAGCCTTGCCGCGGGTAAACGTTTCGACGATGCACCACGAGATGATGGCAGCAGCGGTGGCAACGAAGGTGTTGACGGTTGCGAGCATCGCGCCGCCGGAGGCTTCGAGGTTGGAACCGGCGTTGAAGCCGAACCAGCCGACCCACAGCATGGCGGCGCCGACGAGCGTCAGCGTCATCGAATGCGGAGCCATCATGTCCTTGCCGTAGCCGGTACGCTTGCCGACCATGATCGCACCGATGAGGCCAGCGAGACCCGCATTGATGTGAACGACCGTGCCGCCAGCGAAGTCAAGTGCGCCCCAGCCGAAGATCAGGCCGTTTGCGTCCCAGACCATGTGAGCGATCGGGAAGTAGACGAAGGTGACCCACAGGATGCAGAACAGGATCGAAGCCGAGAACTTGATGCGTTCGGCAAAGGCGCCGATGATCAGTGCAGGCGTCAGTGCTGCGAAGGTCATCTGGAACATCACGAAGATGAATTCCGGAATGACGACGCCGTCAGAGAAGGTTGCGGCCGTCGAATCGACGCCGACGCCGGAGAGGAACATCTTGGCCGTGCCGCCCCAGAAGGCAGACGTGCTGCCACCGAAGGCGAACGAGTAACCGTAGGTGACCCAGATCAGCATGATGGCCGCACCAGCGACCGTGCACTGCATCAGGACGGACAGCATGTTCTTGGCGCGGACGAGACCGCCGTAGAACAGCGCAATGCCCGGCATCAGCATGAACAGCACGAGAAGCGTGCAGATGAACATGAAGGCGGTATCGGCCTTGTCCGGAATCGGTGCTGCGGCAGCGGCAGCAGGTGCTGCTTCCTGCGCAAACGCGACGGCCGGAGCGAAAAGCGCAGTTGCTGCGGCCCCAACGCGTCCAAGGTTGGAAATTTTTGTAAACGACATAGCTGGAAAACTCCCCTGACCGCCCTGCTTAAAGCGCTTCTGTGTTGGTTTCGCCGGTACGGATGCGCACGGCCTGTTCGATCGAGTAGACAAAAATCTTGCCATCGCCGATCTGGCCCGTCTTTGCGGACGACGCGATGGCTTCTACGGCCTTTTCAACCACATCGGCTGCGACGGCGATTTCGATTTTCAACTTCGGCAGGAAGCTGACGGCGTATTCGGTGCCACGATAGATTTCGGTATGTCCCTTCTGGCGCCCGTAACCCTTGACCTCGGTTACGGTCAGGCCCTGGATACCGACTGCCGTGAGAGCTTCGCGCACCTCATCGAGCTTGAACGGCTTGATAATGGCCATCACGATTTTCATGTGGTTTCCCATCCTTTGTTATCTCGGCGCCAACGGCCGATGTTCCCTGATCGACGGCTGATCAGGCGCATCGACTGCCACTCACCATTCAAGGCGCGTGCCAGATTCGAAACGAGAAATAAGTTATTGAAATGTAAAGATTAAAGATCAGCGCGTTAAACTTGCGGCAACTGATTGCCACAAAAGCGCCCAAATTAACGGCGCTTTTCAAAAAATGACTATTATTTAGTCATTTGCCCGTTTGCGAATCAGACCTTCCTGCGCGACGGACGCAATCAGCACGCCGGAACGCGTAAAAAGGCTGCCACGGGTCATTCCGCGGGCATTTCGGGCGTTCGGGCTGTCCTGCGTGTAGAGAAGCCAGTCGGCGAAATCGACCGGGCGATGAAACCACATGGCGTGGTCGATGCTTGCCGCCTGGATATTCGGATCGAAGATCGTCGAGCCATGCGCGTAGAGCGAGGTATCGAGCAGCGTCATATCGGACAGATAGGCCAGCACAGCGGCCTGCACGCCACGATCCATCGGCACCGGCCCAGTCGTGCGCACCCAGATCTGCTGCTCGGGCTCGAGTTTTTCGCGCGTCATGTAGTGGCGCAGAGAGACGGGACGGAATTCGACCGGTCGCTTCTGGCCCCAATATTTCTGGATCGCCTCGGGCGCATGCGACAGGACCTGCTTCTGGAAATCCTCCTCACCCAGCAACTGTTCCGGCGGCGGCACGTTCGGCATGTCGATCTGATGGTCGAAACCGGGCTCATCCACCTGGAAGGACGCCGTCATCGTGAAGATTGGCCGGCCATGCTGGACGGCGACGACACTGCGGGTGGTGAAACTGGAGCCGTCACGCATGCGCTCCACCTGGTAGACGATCGGCACGGCCGGATCGCCGGGGCGCAGAAAATAGGCATGCAGCGAATGGGTGAAACGATCCGCATCGACGGTGCGCTGGGCGGCAACCAGTGCCTGCGCGATCACCTGCCCGCCAAAAACGCGCTGCCAGCCAACCTTCGGGCTTTTGCCACGAAACAGGTTTTCCTCGAGCTTTTCGAGATCGAGCGTGGCGAGCAGGCCATCCATGGCGGAGCGTGCGGAATCGTCGTTATGCGGCATTTTGATCAGTCCCGGTGATAGGAAGCCGAAGAGGCATGCTCTATATAGACGAAGAAGCAGAATAGAAAACGGAGCCTGATATGCTGGACATGCTGATCGTCGGAGGCGGCTATGTGGGCCTCAGCGCCGCGGTGGCCGTCAAGCAGGCAGCGCCGCATCTGGCGGTCGAGGTGATCGAGGCAGCGCCGGAAGGCGTGTGGGAAAAGGATGAGCGCGCTTCTGCGGTGATTGCCGCCGCTAGCCGCATGCTCGACGTGTTTGGCGCCTGGCAGGAAATCTTGCCGGATGCGCAGCCGATAAACCGCATGATCGTCACCGATTCGCGCACCTCCGATCCGGTTCGTCCCGTTTTCCTCACCTTCGATGGAGACGTCGAGGAAGGCCGGCCATTTGCCCACATGATTCCCAACGTCTCGATGGTGCGGGCGCTGCGCAATGCCTGCGCACGCCTCGGCATCAGCATCCGCCACGGCGTTTCCGGCACCGGTTTCGTGACCGGCAACACGGCGACCACCCTCTCACTCTCGGATGGCTCGACGGTCGAGACCCGCCTTCTGGTTGCCTGCGACGGCGTACGCTCAAAGCTGCGCGATATGGCCGGCATCAAGACGGTGAGCTGGAAATACGACCAGTCGGGCATTGTCGCCACCGTCGAACATGAACGTTCGCACGAAGGCGTGGCCGAAGAACACTTTTTGCCGTCCGGCCCGTTCGCCATCCTGCCGCTCACCGGCAACCGTTCGTCGCTGGTCTGGACCGAGCGCACCGCCGATGCCGACCGGCTGGTCGCATCGGACGATCTGGTGTTCGAGGAAGAATTGCAGCGTCGCTTTGGCCACAAACTGGGAGAATTGCGCGTTCTGGGCGGACGCAAGGCATTTCCGCTCGGCCTTACCCTGTCACGATCCTTCGTCGCCCAACGGTTTGCATTGGCGGGCGATGCTGCCCATGGCATCCACCCGATTTCCGGCCAGGGCCTCAATCTGGGCTTCAAGGATGTGGCAGCGCTGGCGGAGACCGTGGTCGAGGCCGACAGGCTCGGTCTGGATATCGGCTCGCTCAACGTGCTGGAACGTTACCAGTCCTGGCGCCGCTTCGACACATTCAGAATGGGCGTCACCACTGATGTTCTGAACCGGCTGTTTTCCAACGATGTCGGCCCGATCCGTATCGCGCGCGATCTGGGAATGGGCATCGTCGAGCGCCTGCCGGGTGTGAAATCCTATTTCATCGGGGAAGCTGCTGGCACCTCGGAAAAAGGCGGGCCACGCCTGCTGTCCGGTCAGGCGATCTAACCGACAAAACTCAGCCTTCGAGCTTGCGGGCTTCGGAGACAAGCATGATCGGAATACCGTCGCGGATCGGATAGGCGAGCCGCGGCCCTTCCGACACGAGTTCATTGGTATCGCGCTGAAACACCAGCCGCCCCTTGGATAGCGGGCAAACCAGCAGTTCCAGCAGCCTTGGATCAACCTTGCTCAGTCTCTCGTCCATCGTCTCGCCTATTGCAGCCTTGTCGTATCAGCCTCGCCAAAACCGCGCGCCAGCAGGATCTCGGTGATCGCGATCAACGTGTCGGCGCGGGATTTCAGGTCCGGGGCTTCCAGCAATGCCTGTTTTTCGGCCGGACCGAAAGGGGACATCATCGACAGGGAATTGACCAGCGTGCGATTTCCGGCGCGCTCCACACTTTCCCAGTCCGCTTCCAGCTTGTTGGCATCGAGATAGGCGCGAAACACCCGCAGCAGGGCATCGCGATCGACGGATGCCTCATCCTCGTCGGTCAGGTCCGAAAGGAATGGCGAAATCTTGAAGCTGCGGAACGGGTGCCCGTCGCCAACTTCCTCGATCAGGCGAAAGCGGCAGATGCCGCTGAGAGAGGTGATGTAACGGCCGTCGCCCGTTTCGCCGAAGGAGGTGATGCGCCCGATACAGCCGATATGGCTGAGCGCGGAGCGTACTCCCTCTTCGCCCTCATGTTCGCCCATGGCGGGCTGCACGATACCGATCAACCGGTTGCCGGAAATGGCGGCATCGAACATGGCGAGATAACGCGGCTCGAAAATATTGAGAGGCAACTGGCCGCCGGGCAGAAGAAGCGCGCCGGTCAAAGGGAAAACGGGGACTTTTTCGGGCAGGTCCTCGAGTTTCAGATATCGCGCGTTGCCAACATGCATGCCTAACCTCCGGAAGTTCCGGCGGTCTCTCCCGCGGCTCTGTTTCATGCCGGCTGACCGCCTCACGAGTAATGTGGGGCGGTCATGCCGAAACGCAAGTGCAAGATTTGATCAGGAAAACAGAATGGACGACAGACGTCGGCGCGCCGAAATCGTCGCCGGATCTTTTGGACCCCAGACTTCGAAAAACTGCAGAAGCTGGCGGCGCGCGCCATCCTCATCGAATGTACGATCCTTGCGCATGATCGTCAGAAGGTGCTCGGCGGCCGCTTCACGATCGCCCTGCACGTTGAGGATTTTTGCAAGGTTCATGCGCGCTTCGTGATCGTCCGGATTGGCGGCAAGCGCCTGCTCAAGCGCCACGGGATCACCGAGCTTGCGGGCTTCCTCGATCTGCTCCAGCTTGGTTTTTACTGCCTGAATGGCAGGATCGGCGCTCATTTCTTCCGGCAGCGAGGCCAGCATCTGGCCGGCACGCGCGGTTTCGCCAAGTGCGATCAGGCACTGCATCATGCCGGCAGCGGCCTTTGCATTTTCCGGATCGGCCTGAAGCACGGCACTGTAAAGCTGGGCAGCATCCTGAACCTGACCGGCGACCAGCAGGCCTTCGGCTTCTGTCAGCACAGCCTCGATTTCGGCCGCCTGATCGGCGCCGGGAGGGCCGGCCAGCTTTTCGACGAATTCACGCACCTGGCTTTCCGGCACCGCACCCATGAAACCATCGACCGGGCGACCATCGACAAAGGCGATGACGGCCGGGATGGACTGAATGCCGAGCTGGCCGGGAATGGACGGGTGATCATCGATATTGAGCTTGACCAGACGCACCGCGCCGCCCGCCTCGTTGACGACCTTTTCGATGACTGGCGTCAACTGCTTGCACGGCCCGCACCAGGGCGCCCAGAAATCCACGAGAACCGGGCGGAGACGCGATTCCTCCAGAACATCCCTGGTGAAACCGGCCGTCGTCGTATCGACGATGACATCGCCGGCCGGTGCAGGCGCAGAAGCTGCGGCAACAGGTGCCGGTGCGGCAGGAGCGCCGCCATAGGAGACCGAAGCCCCGCCCTGGCCGCCGTAAGACTGGCCATAGGAGCCGCCATACTGGCTGCCGCCATAAGGATTGTTCGTGTCGCTCATGATGGTCTCCCCGAAGGTCTTTGAATGTCTTCTATATGTAGGCTGAAAAGATCGTATGTCAGCCCGTTACTTTCAAGACAAGCGGCTCATGCCCCGTGGCCTTGAAGAAGCGGATCAGATCAGTCGTCGAAACCGAGGTCGTCGCGTCGTTCGAAAGCGGGTGGCCGTTGATGATCTCGGATGCCATCAGCGCCTCGTCCAGCACGAAGGTGACGTTGTTGTCCTTGTCGTTGAAGGCGGCAAACACCGTCACCGAGCCGGGAATGACCCCTAGAAACTCGATCATCTTTTCCGGGCGGCCAAAAGAGACGCGACTGGAAGCACCGATGACCTTGTGAATGGTCTTCAGGTCCACCTCGGCCCGCTCCTCCACGGTCACGACAAAATACTGGTCCTTCTTGTCCTTCACGAACAGGTTCTTGGTGTGAGCGCCGGGAATTTCGTCGCGCAGGCTTTCCGACTCGGCAACGGTGAAGACCGGCGCATGGGTTTTGGTCGCATGCGGGATGCCGAGGCCATCCAGAAATTCAAAAAGATCGGCGGCGGTGGCGGGCAGTGTCACGGGCTGTTCAGTCTCGGTCATGTCGTGCTGTTCCATTGAATGTTTTCGCGACATTAGACAGCGCATCCGGTGGCAACAAGGTCTGCAAGCGACATGATCGGACCCGCCTGCTCGCTCGAGCATTGAGCTTTTTATCAACCGCCTCACCATTTTCTTCGCGTGCAGACAATTTCCCTGTTGCATTTGAAAATGGTTTGAGCGATACACCGCCTCGTCGCAGCGATGCGGCCCACGGTTCAGCATAACTACCCCGAACCGATGGATTATGAGCGGGTGTAGCTCAGGGGTAGAGCATAACCTTGCCAAGGTTAGGGTCGAGCGTTCGAATCGCTTCACCCGCTCCATTTTCTCTTCAAGCCGAATTGAGACACGATAGCACACGCTCAGCGTGATCGCTTTCGACATGACTGTTTTCGCGCTGGCGTAATCGGCATGCGGCCACGAA
Organism: Neorhizobium sp. BT27B; assembly: GCF_050455485.1. Classification (NCBI taxonomy): domain Bacteria; kingdom Pseudomonadati; phylum Pseudomonadota; class Alphaproteobacteria; order Hyphomicrobiales; family Rhizobiaceae; genus Neorhizobium; species Neorhizobium sp. BT27B. Next base: position 234,768 of record NZ_JBCIYT010000007.1, read on the forward strand.
TGGCGCACCGGCTTTTTCCACAAACACCATCAGAAAAATGCTCCAGCCTCGTCACAAAGGTGTTGCATTTGAAAATGGTTTGAGCGATACACCGCCTCGTCGCAGCGATGTGGCCCACGGTTCAGCATAACTACCCCGGACCGGTGGATTATGAGCGGGTGTAGCTCAGGGGTAGAGCATAACCTTGCCAAGGTTAGGGTCGAGCGTTCGAATCGCTTCACCC